>CAYPHA010000027.1:43015-55513 GCA_964410215.1 uncultured Calditrichota bacterium
ACCTCGCTGAAACGGGTATCCAGCTCAATCGCGCGATCGAAGTCCTGCTTCGCTTTTCTGAACAGGTTACTACGAAGGTACGCTGCGCCGCGGTTATTATAGGTTTCATAAATCTTGAAATGGTAATAGGTGTTATTTTGTATGGCCATTGCCTGTTCAAAATCACGGATGGCTTTCTCGTATTCGCTCTGTTCTGCGAATAATATTCCCCGCCGGTACAGGGCGTCTGAGAAAGCCGGATTGATTCTGAGACACGCTGAGAAATCAGCAATGGCTGCTTCCGGTTCCCGGACCGACGCATAGACCCGGCCACGAAAATAATAACCGAGGTCGAAATCGGGCGCCCGTTCGATGGCCTTGCTGTAGGCCGGGACAGCCAGGCTGTCCGATTTAAAACGTACATGCATATTGCCCTGTAAAATATAAAGGACATGATTAGAGGGGGTTCCGGAAATGATTCTGTCCATCTGCCGTAGTAACGTTTCCCGTTCCTCCATATTGTGGTAATCTTCCTGAAAGTCGAACAGTTGCACAGCGGTTTTTTTGCTGAGGTTTCCACGCTCGACATCTTCGCAGATAAGCAGATTCAGCTTTGCGCCCGGGTGAAAGGGTAGTAAAGAAAGCACCTGGCGAAAGGCCGCCTCCGCTTCCTGCAGGTTTCCTTCCGCACCCGTTTCGATGGCTTGAAAAAAGAGGGGATAGCCTTCGAATGGGTCGGATGATACATCGAACGATCGCTCCTGTGCTTGGACCGCAGGCAGTAATAAGAATATAAAAATACTAATATGGCTGAGCTGGTGCATACGCATACCGGTTTAATGAACGGAACGTTCTTCAGAACTCTGCGAGTAAGATATGAATTAAAACAGCCTGAATAAAGTGCGGAATACGGCGTGGGTTTTTCAAAGGTGCGGATTGTCTCCAGTTTTTAATGACAACAGCCCGCATTACCGGCAGCAGGTTAAGGATCTGTCGTATTTCGGACTGGTAACGGGATTCTTTCTTTTCAAGAAAAGACCGCAGTTTCTGCATAAGGAATGGTCCCAGAACAAAATACCAGGCAGAGATAATGATGAGCGAACGCAGGATCATGATAAGGGCTTCCACCCCCCTGGTTTCCTCGAAGACCGGCACGAAGTAGGAAAGGAAAAAGATGGCGAACGACAACCCGAAAACAAAAAGATAGGTGATCTTTTTTGATAGCCGGCGCTTCCTGGTTACCTTCTCCCGGATCTTCGTTTCCGTGTCCCGGAACAGATAGATATGGGTGTCCTGACTGTTGGCCTGCTGAATTTTGCGGGCAAGAAGCGGAGCCCAGACACCAATAATTACACCAAATGAAATATGCAGGCTGATATAGAGGGCGGTGATCAATCCGACAATGCTCACGGATTCGGATACGGCACCCAGAAAAGGTACCTGGCCGAGTACATAATCCACGAAAAGATCCGTCGCTTTCCAGAAATTCATGCCGAATACAAGGGTTATGATCAGCAGTTTCTGGAGAGACGATTGCAGCAGGCCTAAAATGCCAAGCAGTAGTGAGGCAACACGGATATTTTTTATAAACCTGAACAGCAGTGTGCCTGTCAAACCCTGAAAGGCGATGGCCAGGTAGGCATTGATGGGAGCGTGCGGGCTAACCAGCAGCTTGACGATCATGACAAGCAGTGTCGCCCGGAGAATGCCGTACCGCCGGGAATCGAACCGGGCCAGAAGAATGATAAATATGACGGCCATACCGCCGATAAAGAGGCCGGTAAAAGGAAGCCGCAGGGCGTGGAGTACGCCGCCCAGCGCCGCTTCACTCAATGCCCAGGCTGTAATAATGCGATCGACCAGGTTACGCTGAGCCGGGGTTTGTCCGGAGGACGATTCGCTGATCTTGTCTATATGTGCTGTTTCCTGCATGTTTCAGGCAGTCTCCGGGGTATATGATTTATAATGTAATGCGAATTCCCGTGAGGATTTCCCGTCCGGGCATGGGCACGCCGAATTCGTTCTCATACAGGGTATCGGTCAGGTTATTAAGTCTCACGTACCCGCTCAGCCCGCTCCACGGTGTATAGGTAACTTTCATGTTTACCAGGAAATAATTATCAAACGTATGCCATGTCAGGTTATCGGGATGCTCATAGTACTGGCCGGCGACATAGGAAGCTTCAAGAAGCGAGCCAAACTGACGGGTAATATTCCAGTTCCCTGTTACGTTAAAGCGGTGATAGGGCCGGTTCGGAAGATGGCTGTTTGGACGTCCGTAAGAAATATTCCGGGCATTGAGAAACGTATAGTTGGCATACAGGGCGATGTTTTGTAATCGTAAGCGGGAGCTGCCTTCAATCCCATTGATAAGCGCTTTTCCCGTGTTTTGCAATTGTTCGGTACCCTCGCCGAGTTGGCGCACCATGATCAGGTTCCGCAGTGTATTGTAGAATACCACGCATTTAACAGAAGTGCGGCGGAAGTTTTTTTCTATACCCAGTTCACTGTTCACGGCGTGTTCCGCTTTCAGTCCGTGGTTCGGTATCGTACGCCCCAGTCTTTCAGAATATAATTCCTTGAGGGTTGGGAAACGACTTTTTTTACCGACAGCTGCATGCAGTTTAAGATCCGGCTTCAGGTTATGTTGCCAGGCAAACTGACCGTTCAGCAACAGCATGGGATCACGCAGTTCGGCCCCTTCCGCTGAAACGGGCTCCAGATAATTCACGTCAGCGCCGATGATGATGGCATGGTTTCGATAAAGCTGAATATCCTGTTCGATGCCGGCATTGTAAGTCGCCATCTCATACGTGTCGAATGGGTTATTACGGAACTTTTCCCTGTGCGTATCTTTTTTATACGCCAGAATGGCATTGGTGCTGCCCCTATCCCACAGAAACAACGACGGATAAATAAAAGCACCGCTGGAATAATCATCATATTCGGAATCCCAGGCGTATTTCATATCCTGTGTGGTGTAGGTGGCGTCATCATAGGATTTGAGGATATTCCCGTAGGTGTCATGAAATAAGACCGTACGAACAATAAAATTCCTGGAAAACAAGTGCCGGGAGGAAAGGCTGTAAACGGTTTTATTCCACTCCGGAAACTGCCAGTAGCGGACAAACCGGGTGCCGGTATTGGGCGGAATATTAAAACGGTTATCGATATGGTTCACATTCATCCCGATTTGATGGCGTTTATCAATATCATAGAGCAGTTTGACACCTCCGCTCCAGTTGCGGTACGCGCTGTTATCCCTTCGATCGCCATCCTCGTTTGCATTTTCTTTGAAGTTACCGGGAAGTTTGAAATTATCCCTTTTACTGAAATTTGTGTGTAAAGCGATGCGCCATTTACCAAACCGGTTCTGATAACTGCTGCTGCCGAATGTACGTCCGTTTGTTCCGGCTTCCAGACGCAGGGAGAAGGGATGGGTGCTCGTGCCTGTACCGGAGATCAGGTTAACACTTCCTCCAAGGGCATTAATGCCATACAAAGGTGACACATTGCCGGTTGAAACACGTATCTGTTCAAAGTGGTCTCCGCTGAACTGGGAGAGATCGATTTGTCCGTCATAGGGCAGTGAGACGGGAACACCATCCAGGAACACGCTGATCTGCCGCTGACCGAATCCGCGCAGGTTGAATACGGCTTCGTTTTTTGCACCGGTATAAACATGAAGTCCCGGGATAAATTGCATTGCCTCCGCGGGTTGATGGATATCGCGTTGCTGCATTTCTGCTGCTTTAATTTCATAAATAGATGTCGTGGTGATCATCGGCAGGCGTTCAGCCACGACGACGATCTCACCCATACGAAAGACAGGAATGCTGTCACCGGTTGCCATTTCCGGCGTCTGTGCATGAAGTCTGCCGATGATTAATAGTGTCATGAACAACATGGTCAGATGAGATTTCATTGGGTGCTCCTTGGATTTTTAAGTTTATTCGGACACGGAGGATCACGGAGCAGACTCGGAGAACCACAGAACCATGCTATTGACTCCGTGGTTCTCTATGTTTCTCTGGGTTTCTCCGTGTCCTATTTATTATGAAAAACCCTCCCGGGGGGAATGACCAGGAGGGTTTGATGCAAATAGAGTAAACCTGATGAAAGGGGATACAGGTTAAACCGTTTTCATACTCCTTAGCCAATTCAGGACCGGGTCCGTCGGGCCAGGCAACCGGTTACCCGGTTACCCTTAACCGCCTGAAGCATCCGTCAGGGGATGTCAACAGGTTCAGAGTTATGTCGAAGCGCTTTGCTTCCGTGATAAGACAACGCGACCTCAGATAGCAGGGCGCATGGTATTTACTTTGCGGAGGTCCTCCCTGAAGTTAATGTTTGTAAACAAATCCGGTGTATAATCCGCTATTTCCCCAGGTATATATACTTCAATTGCCTCGAGTTCCCGCAGGGCATGGCGTATGCTGTTTTTATCCTCGCGAATAAAATAGTAGAGGACATTCCAGGCCGGAACAGGCCAGATAGCCACCAGGGGTTCCAGTCCCTTTTCAGAGCGCGCGACGACGGGACGGGAAGCGGTCTTATGAGCATTTAAAACTTGAAACATCTCCGTGGAAATCATGGGCATATCACAGGGCAGCGTGCAGACATACGGTTTCGTGGCATATAAAAGTGCCGTCAGAATACCCCCCATGGGCCCGCAGTCCGGATAGATATCGACGATTGCAGGTGCAAAGGGATTGTTAAAAGGAACCGTATCAGCCGTTACGAGAAAAACCTCATTACTGATCCGGTATCCTGCCTGAATGGAATAGTCAATCAGCTGTCTGTCTATGAGGATAGCAGCCGCTTTGGGTGAACCAAAACGGCTGCTTTTTCCACCTGCGATAACGGCTGCGGAAGCATCAGGGATTCTGGATGCAAATAATGTATCGGATTGATTGTTCATCTGGTCGTCGGCTACCATTTGGTATCTGCCTGTAATTTAATGAATTAAAAAGCCAATTAACACCATTATTTCCTGTCATTTACGAAAGAATGGTTTTCCCGGTAATTCAAAATCCACAACCTGTTCATTCATCATCTTCAGATCGTGTTCATGCCATTCCTTGTAATGATTCCATGTGGAATCGGTATCGGCGGTATATTTGAGACCCAGATAGTGATCTTTGTTATCAAAACGCTCTTTCCAGCGGTCCCATTGTTTATCGGCCAGCAGTCCCTGTTCGTAAGCGGCCTTTACATTGGCGAAAATCCGGTCCCAGTAATCCGGGAATTTATTATACAGGTAGGGTGTCGTATTGGAATGGGTATTAATACCCCATGCGGATCCGGGAATATCATAGAGTGTATACGTCGTAAATTTTGAAGGGCTTAAGGATTCAGCGATTACCTTTGCCTCACGGTCGCCGCGTTCTGCTGCCCATTTAATCACTTCAATAAGGTCCTCCTGAATTTCCCAGATACCGTGCCACTGGGTAAAATCGGCACCCATCATTTCAGCGCCATGACGGAAGCGGCGTCCTTCATGATGCCAGGCATAATAAGACAGGTGTTCCGGGTCTTCATCCCACCCGTTTAACACCGGATCTGAGTAATACACACCGTCTTCCTCGAGCCGGTGTATCAGACCGTTTTTGGTAAGTTTCTTGGTCCAGTATACAAAAGCGCGACGAATTTCATTATACTGCAGGTTTACCAGGTCTGCCGTCAATAGGTAGGTTTCATAGAAATCGGGCGAATGGCAACTGGCACAGATCGCCTCCATCCGGCCGCGTCTGATTTCCCAGTTCCCAAGCGACTTTTCAGACCAGACGGTTCGGAAACTCCAGGTCATTTGTGATTCCCAGCTTAAACGCGCACTGACATTGTGTGTCAAAGTCTGCGTTTCATTACCGTCCATATGGCAGGTCACGCAAACCGGCGCTTCGATGGGAATCGGCTGGAAATCAGCGGTTGAATAGTTCATATCCCAGTCTTTACCCCTGGCTTTAAAGATATTACCGTGCTTGGATTCATTATAAATTTCGATATGGGGATGATCCGGTCCGATATGACACTCGCCGCAGGTTTCCGGTTGCCGGGCAACCGCCTTACTGAATGAATGCTTGGCATGGCAGACATCGCATTCCCCGACACTGCCGTCGGGCCAGAGGTTGCTGATCTGATGGCATTGTTCACAGCCGTGACGCGTCGAAATGGGATTCTCAAAGACAGACCGGTCCGCATTTTTAAACAGCCAGAACTGGTGGGCGTGCTTACTGTCGGCAAATTCACGCACCTGCTGATCGTGGCATTCACGGCAATCCAATGGGGTTGGATGGCGGGCCACAAGGAGATCACTCTGCGGGCAGCGGAAAGCATCAAAGTCGCCCTCCTGCGCTTCATGACATTCATTGCACCCGATGCCCATTACGGCATGCATGCTTTCTTTCCAGGCATCCACCTGCTTAATGGCGATGTTCTCTTTTTCATGGCAGGTAATGCATGCGGCTGTGGTCTTGTCAATTTCAATATGGGGTTCATACTCCCGGGTAGCTTTCATTTCAACCCCGGCAACGATAATTAAAACAACAATCAACAGCACGCTGAAAATACCGATCAGCCATTGTTGCCCTTTAATTGATGATTCCATACTTCCTCCGTTCCGTTATTCTTATCATGTATCTTTTCATATACTTAAATGATCAGGCGAAAAACATTTCCCAGACAGTCAGGATCAGCGTAAAGAAAATTGTCAGTGTACCGACAAAGTAGCTGAACCTGGTACGTTTTTTCATATCCTTTGAAATCAGAGGCTCAATAAAGGGCCAGAACATCATACCGATGACAAAGGCGGTCGATAAGGCGATGCCGGTTAATAGCGGTACCAGTTTCAGGAAACGGTACGTCGGGAAAAAATACCATTCGGGTTTTATATGCAAAGGCGTGCTGGATGGATCGGCCGGCACACCAATTCCCGGTGGAAAAATGACAGTTAATGCACTGAGCATGCTCAGGATGAAAAGGGTCAATATAATAATCTTGAAAAAATGATGCGGATAAAAGGCATAATACCCTTTTTCATAGCCTTCCGGTTCCGACATCCCGTGGATGCGCAGTATAATTATATGAATACCTATCATAATGATGATGATTAACGGGAGAAAGCCCACATGGATCATAAAAAAGCGGGTGAGCGTGTTCGCGGTTACATCATCACCGCCTCTCATAAAGTCCAGAAGCAGACCGCCAATCAGAGGTACTTCTTTAAACATGTTTGTACCAACCGTTGTGGCCCAGTAGGCCAGCTGGTTGTTAATCAGTGAATATCCCGTAAATGAAAAAGTGAGTGTAAGTAAAAACAGGATGACACCGACAATCCAGTTCAGTTCGCGGGGACGCCGGTAGGAGCCCGTGAAAAAGACCCGTGTGATGTGCAGAAGCAAGGCAATGACCATCATACTGGATCCCCAGCGGTGAATACCACGGACCCAGAATCCCATGCGTACATCTTCCGTTATATGCCGCACACTCTCGAAAGCCATTTCCGGGGAGGGGACAAAATAAAATGTCAGCATGATACCGGTAACAACCTGCAGCCCGAAAAGAATCAGCGGTGTGGCTCCCGAGCAATACCACCATTTTTTCATGTGCATCGGAATGGGTTCTTTTACGAAAATATTCTCATTAATCTCGATGAACTTCTCATAATCGATAGGAAAGCGTTCTTTCAGCCAGGCTATTGCACTCATGTCCAGGGGCCCTCCGTTTTAGCTTCAACTTTTACGAACACCAGCTTCCGGTCCAGTTCAACCTGGAATTCGTCAAGGGGTTTGGGGGGAGGCCCGCCGAGGACTTCACCTGTTTTACTGAAAATTCCGGCATGACAGGGGCAATAGAAGCGGTTGTTCTGCTGCTCCCAGCGGACGATACAGCCCAGATGGGTACATACGCCGGAAAAAACCTTATATTTATTTTCCTCGACATGTACCACGAAAACAGGTTTACCATCCAGTGTAATTTCTTTGGCTTCTCCCAGGGGAATTTCTCCCTGTTTTGCGACCAGGTAATTGTGATAGGTCTTTTCCTTCTTTTCCGGAAGGAGGTAGAGCAAGGCATTACGCACAAAAACTCCAATCGCAATAACCAGGGTACCGAGTATTCCCAGTCGTTTGAGAAAATCCCGGCGCGTTGGTTGTTGCTCATTTTGCTCCATGTATAATCCTCCGTGTTTAAAATGTGTTCAGGTAATTTGCTGTTGATGCTCTGAATGAAAACTGAAGCGCAACGCTTTGCCGCCGGATGTCTGGCATGCTTCCACGCAGGCGCCGCAGTTCAGGCAATAGGGATAAATGCCCCGGTGCCTCGGATTGAGCTGCACCGGACAAACCTCATTGCAAAGGGATTTCTTATCACTGCCGGAACACTGGAACTGGCATTTCCGGTTTTCATAAACGACAGAAAGCGAATTTTTAAAACGGAAAACAGCCAGGGTAGCACCCACGGGGCAGACAAAACGACACCAGAAACGCTCTATATAGAATATCTCTATGCCGATGATAACCGGTACCATTGCCAGTTCTATCCCGATGCTACCGGCCAGAATCAGATCAGCGGTCTGGGCGGAAATCAGACCCGGCATGGAAATGAGGGTAACCAGGGGAATGCCCGTTATGCTTAACAGAATCAGGATACCCGAATATATAAACCAGTAAGGTTGCGGTTTCGGGTTTTTGTTATGTGCTTTTACGGAAGCAGGGCGCAGGCGTTTACGAAGGGCATCGCCCCATTCGGCGAACAGGTTAAACGGACACATCCAGCCGCAGAATATTTTACCGAGAAAAAATGCAGCCAGCAGCGGAATGAAACCGGCCAGGAGCAGTGGAAACAGGATATGTTTCGTTAAGAGAACATGCTGAACCATCAGTGAAGGATCCACGATGTCGAGCTCCCAGAAACTGATGCTGTAAAAGGTTCCCGTAAGTTGACGGTATCCCAGCACATTCAGTACGGGAACAGCCAGAATGAGAAAGACCGCTCCTGCCTGCACTATCCTTCTGTACCGTGTGATATTACGGTTAAAATGGTGTTCTAATGGTTTCATATCGCTCTATTTATGCGAACTGATGACAAATATCGATTTCGGTTCTGTCGGGCAGACGTTTTCACATATTCCACAACCGACACAATGCTCTTTAACCACTTCCGGATAAAGTTCGGACTTCAGTATGACGGCTTCCCTGTATATCGGGCAACGTTCGTAACAGGCCCGGCAGAGGATGCCGTTGTAAGGAAAACAGGTCGACTGGTCGATCACAGCAATCCCCATTCGCACATCCCGTTTATCCACTACCGGCTCCAGGGCTTGTGTCGGACAGACTTCGATACAGGGAAAATCTTCGCAAAGATAGCAGGGTATTTCCCTGGGATAGATATAGGGCGTACCCATCTTCAGTCCCCGTTCCCCGTGAACGATCCCGATAGCGTCATAGGGACAGGCCTGTGCGCATTTACGGCAACGGATACAATGCTTCTCAAACGAACCTTCTTCAACAGCCCCGGGGGGGCGAAGCGGATTGGTTTCCGATGCAATTTTCTCAATCAATTCGAGTAACATTATGACCGTCTACTGCTTTCTGCCCGGGAAATTGCCGTTTTTTTCCAGTATATCCGCGTTTTCGGCTGACTCATCCAGTTCAAAATTGACATAAGCAGGAAAAACGCCGAGTATGCCGGGGATCGATGTGCTGAGTTTCTCAGTCAGACGCTCCAGTTCTTTTGACGACGCGCCTTCGAGAACGGCTACAATGTTATAATCCTTGTGTATGCCGTAAGTCGTAACATTTTCGATATTCTGCAGTGCATCCAGAACGGATTCAACCATATCCTGCCTGGAAACCACCACGACACCGCTGATGACCATGGAATGTACCTTTATAAAATGATTACCGGTTATTGATCAAAGGGAAGGACCGGGCATGATGCCCGGCTTCCTTTTTTGTGTCTACGCTTTACTTATCTGTGCCGCACAGACTTTGTATTCCGGCTCTTTGGATCCGGGATCAAAGGCGTCAATGGTCAGGACGTTGGCCATCCATTCTCTCCAGTGGAAGGGAATGAAGAGCGTTCCTTCCATTGGCCGGTCAATCACCCGGGCGGGTATCTTGAGTTCCCCGCGACGTGTAACGACCATGACTTCATCGCGATCCGCAATGCCGAGCTTCCTGGCGTCGGCCGGATTTATTTCCACGTAGGCCTGGGGAACGGCACGATTCAGTTCAGGCGACGTTCCGGTCATGGTCAGCGTATGCCAGTGTTCCAGTAACCGGCCCGTTGTCAGTGCATAAGGATATTCGGCATCAACCGGTTCCTCGGGGCCTTTGTCGGGACGCAGCCAGACGATTGCTTTTCCGTCGGGTTTGCCATAGAAATACATGCGTCTTCCGGTTTTCTTGTCGGCGGGAAGGGCGTCAAATACCGGGTCCCCTTTTACATACCGTTTGTAGGTACCGGGATGATCGACACTCGGCACAGGCCAGACCAATCCGCGAACTTTCTTGAGCCGTTCGTACGGAGCACCGGTCAGGTCCATATCTTTGCCTTTGGTCAGGGTGATATATTCAGACCACATGTTTTCCGCTGTTTTATATGGTTCAAATTCCTTTTTGAAACCCATTTTTTTGCCAAGATCACGAAGAAGGAAAGCATCCCAAACAGCATCGCCTTCCGGCTTTTTAATAGCCGGCATATACTGCGAGCGGCGCTCGGTACAACCGTAAACACCTTCTTTTTCCGACCAGAAAGCAGCAGGGAGAACGACATCGGCGTAATCCGTGGTAGCGGTCGGGAAGAAAGACTCGGCGACCACGACGAATTGTTCCTTAAGGCCTTTCCAGTACTTGCTCACGTTCGGCAGCGAATGAGCCGGATTCGTACACAGAATGTAAATACCCTTGATCTCTCCCGTGTTCAGCGCATCGAACATGGCTACTGTGTGCTTGCCCGGTTTCGGCTGAATATTACTGGCCGGAACACCCCAGACTTTGGCGACCTGTTCACGGTGATCGGGATTTGCAACGACCCGGTGTGCCGGAAGCAGATGGCAGAGCCCGCCGCCTTCGCGTACACCACCGCAGGCGTTGGGCTGACCGGTCAGGGAGAAGGAATCACTACCGGGTACGCCGATTTTTCCGGTGATGAGATGAAGATTATGCACCAGGTTGTTTGACCAGACGCCGCGGGTGCGCTGATTCAATCCCATAGTCCACATGCTCATGGCCGTTTTTGCCTGTCCGAAAAGCCGGCCCGCCTTTATGATTTCGTCCGGAGATACCCCGCTTTGTTTAGCGGCGTATTCAGGTGTAAACGTGGCAAGAAATTTCTTATAGCCTTCCAGACCGACGTTTTTGTTCTCGCCGTTTTCGACCGTCATGAAATTGACCTGTTTGGCCATAAAATCTTCATCAGCGTATCCCTCATCAATCAGGATTTTAGCCATGGCATGAAGAACGGCCAGGTCCCAGCCCGGTTTGGTAAAGAGGTGCAGGTCGGCGACCTGGTCCGTAGGCGTTTTCCGGGGATCGATGATTACAATTTTTACATTCGGGTTCTTGTTCTTATGACGCATGATCCGTTCGAAGACAATGGGATGGGCTTCAGCGGTATTGGAACCGACTAACAGGAATAATTCGGCTTTCTCAATGTCTTCATAAGTTCCCGCGGGTTCATCCAGACCCATAGTGGTCAGGTACCCACCTACGGCACTGGCCATGCACAACCGCGGATTACCTTCTACATTGTTGGTGCCGATACAGCCTTTGAACAGTTTATTGGCCATATAGGTCTCTTCCGTCTCAGCCTGACCGGATCCGTAAAAAGCCAGTGCATCGGCACCGTGTTGCTTTCGGATAGCATTGAATTTTTCTGCGACATGGTCCAGCGCTTTATCTACCGATACTTTTTCCCATTGACCGTTCTTCTTGATCATGGCTTCCGTAAGGCGTGTCTTATGATAAATCGCTTTATGGAGATAAAATGCCTTGACACATAGATGGCCCTGGTTGATTGTATTTTCGTTGTCACCTTTAACGGCAACAATTTTTCCGTCTTTTTCTCCAACCATAACACCACAACCGACACCACAGTAACGGCACACCGATTTATGCCATTTCGTCGTGTCTGCAAACAGCATATTCTGCATACCGGGCATCAGACTGATACCGATACTGGCGGCGGCAGATGCGGCTGCGGATGTTTTTAAAAAATCTCTGCGCGAAACCGACATAGTGCCTCCTGTTATTGATTATGAAATGTTAGTGAGTGGCCGTCATGGCAATCAAAGCAACTGTCAAATTTACCGGCTGAAAAATCGACATCCTGATCAGAATGACAGCTCATACAGTTATCCGTCGCCGGTTTTACATGAAATGTTTCCTCGCCGTCGCCATGACACAGGTAACAGCCGAAGTTCATTATACCATGACCGCTTCCTGCCCATTGCTTATAAATATCCGGTGTCGTTTCCTTGTGACAGTCACGGCAGCTCATCGTAAAATCGACATCCGG
>CAYPHA010000028.1:0-46035 GCA_964410215.1 uncultured Calditrichota bacterium
ATACCTGAAGGCCCTGTAAGATATGGTTCTGACAGTTGGTACAATCATGTACGCTATGCCGTAAAAACAGCTGATGAGTTGGGTATAAAATTTGGTATAATGAATTGTCCGGGTTGGGCGACTGCCGGTGGACCTTGGATATCGCCTGAACAATCAATGAAAATGTTAGTATGGAATAAAACTTTTATTGAAGGAGGAAAGCGTTGGAGGGGTAAAATAGAAACGCCCCCATCTAAATACGGATTCTATAAAGATATTGCACTACTGGCTGTAAAAGAGAAAGGCCCTCCAATACTTGCTGAAAAAAACATAGATAGTACTGAAATCTTATTCTCTTTCAATGAGTCTGTTGAAGCAAGGTTATTGACAATTCCCGCCTGTGCAGATAAAAAATATAGCGGAAGAATTGAAGTATCAAATAATGGCAAGCATTTCAGAACGATACACAATTTTGAAGTAAATAGTAAAAGTTGGCTCATGCCGATAGATATCCCTTTTTTAGCAACCAGGGCTGCTAACTTTAGATTAAAACTGAAATCAGGAAAATTGAGAGGAAAAGTTATTCTGTCGAATAATGATAGAATAAATAATCTCTCCGCAGAACTTGGTTTTCACTCATATCCTCAGAATTTTTTAGAAGTAAATGATAACCCTCTCGTAATAGAAGAATATAAGAACATATCTCACCTGATAAAAAAAGATGGTAGCCTGGAATGGGATGTCCCTGAAGGCAATTGGTCTATAATCAGACTTGGATATACCACTACAGGAGCAACCAATCATCCGGCAGCTAAAGAAGGCACAGGACTTGAAGTAGATAAGTTTGACAGCGAAGCTATTACCCACCATTTCAACAAAAGTTTGGGACGAATTATTGATGATTCACACATATACCTCGGCAATACGTTTACCAAAGTGGTTATTGATAGCTGGGAAGCTGAAAGCCAAAACTGGACAGAATCAATGTTTGAATTATTTGAAGAACGAAAAGGATATAGTCTGAGCGAATACCTGTTATGCTTAACAGGGTACTATGTAAACTCAAAACAGGAGACAAATGCTTTTTTTCGTGATTTTCGCTCAACATTGGGAGATCTGTATGCAGATGTTTTTTTCGGAACAATGTCTGATTTGGCACATAACAAAGGCTTGAAAGTTTTTGCAGAACCTTACGGCGGACTTATTGACAAGTTCAAAATAGTCCCCAACATAGATGTCCCTGCTACTGAATTTTGGAATCATGATTTATTTAAAGGATTTGGAGCGGCTGTTTCGGTAGCCCATACCACCGGGAAGAATGTAATTATGGCAGAGGCATTTACAAGCCGGCCACCCCATCAGAGCAGATGGAAGGAAATACCTTCGAACTTAAAAGTGCTTGGAGATATAGCCTATACCACAGGGGTGAATTTGTTTGTACTACATTCATATGTACATCAACCACGTAACGATGTATTCCCCGGATTTACCCTCGGACGCTATGGAACACACTTCGGAATAGGAAATTCATGGTGGCAACTGGCTGATGGTTGGATAGATTATTTAAGGAGATGTCAGTATCTGTTACAGTATGGCAAACCTGTGGCTGACTTTCTCTTTCTGGTCACGGAAGAATTATCACGAGAAAAACGAGACTTAAACTATCCATGGTTATCAGGATACAAAGGTGATTATTTATCCATAAATCAGTTAAAAACACTTAGCGTACAAGATGGAAAACTAATCACACCAGGAGGACATTCCTACAGGGTGCTCTTTTTACCTGATAAATGGAGAGCATCAACAGAGACTATTTCCTGTTTAAAAAAATTGAGTGACGCTGGAGCAAAGATAATTGGCACACCCCCATTTGAACCCGAAGGCATTGTGGATATAAAAGACGATGACCAGGAATGGAAGAAATCTATTGAAAATTGGGAATTTAAAGAATTTGCAGACCATGAAGACTTTGTTTCTCAGGATTTGAGAGCAGACAGCAGATTACGATTCACGCACCGTGCTGATAATGATATGGATATATACTTTATAGTAAATCCCACAAGTGATAGTATCTCTGATCAATTGGGTTTTAGAATAACAGGTCGGAAACCAGAATTATGGGATGCCGTTTCCGGCAAACAACTGTCAACGCCGTCATACACAATTACTGATAGCTACACACATATTGACATTAACCTGATTAAAAATCAATCACTTTTTGTTGTGTTTCGCAAAAAGACCGAATCAAAAGCGCATGTAGCTCATTCGGTGACTAAAGTTAAGGAAGAACTTATAACAGGAAAATGGACTGTAATATTTGAAAGAAATAGAGGTGCACCAAAACAAATTCAGTTAAACTCATTATACTCTTTTACAGAACATAAAGAATCAGGAGTAAAATACTTTTCAGGTCTTGCTGAATACAAAAACGACTTTGTTATTGATAATATGGCAAATTTATACCAGTTAGATCTTGGTGAGGTGTATGATTTGGCAGAAGTAAAAATAAATGGTAAAAAGGCGGGTACTCTTTGGAGCACACCCTTTATTATTGATATAACTGAATTTGTGAATGAAGGAAAGAATGAACTCTCAATTACTGTTGCAAACAGATGGATAAACAGATTGATTGGGGATGAACAGATGGTCAAAGAAAATATCAAAAGTAAAAATAATAGCGAAAAAAATAATTCTACTGCTTTTGAAAACATTTTCTCAGCAGGTGCTATTGATGGATTTCCAGAATGGTGGAGTAATCCTGCAATAAAACGTCACAGAATAACATTTACAACATGGAATCATTATGAAAAGACTGATGACTTAGTGAAGTCTGGTGTAATTGGTCCTGTGAGAATTATTTCCTCTACACATATGAATTCAAACGAATGAGTCATGCCACTCCAGGGCAATTGTATCGCCTGTTATTTTATGCAATAAATGTCTTGTCCCAAAACTAATAAACTGAATAGAATAATAGAACATGAGATATTTCTTTCCATATATTGGGGCTTTGATCCTTATTACGTGTCAACCGGACCATAAAACCGAATCAACCTCACAGAATAAATATCTGCCAAAATTACCCGATCCGGAAAAATATGAGTTGGTATTCAATGATGAATTCGAAGGCAAAACTCTGGACTGGACTGTCTGGGATTCTGAGGATACGATAAAAACATCTGCCAGTGGACAGAAAACCTTTCGCTCAAAAGCAAATATTGAGGTAGCCGATGGCTTGCTGAAACTTATGGTTAAAAAAGAGAGCATTAACGGCTCGGAATGGACCGCTGCCTTTGTCTGGCTTCGCAAAGTTTTTGGACCCAATACCTATTACGAAAGTAAATTCCTGAACACAAAAGCTACCGGTGTTAATAATGCTTTTTGGATGGCCTGTAAAACCAAAAAACGAGGATCAGGAGCTTATTCCAATCATTATGAAATTGACTGTCCGGAGAATAAATTGCACACGGACGGATCTATTCATTCACACCTGGCCTGGCATGATTGGAAAACCAATAGCTACTACGACGGGCAGCATATTGCTCAGGGATTCGGCATGAGAACGCGTAATACCGACTTTCATACATGGGGTCTATGGGTCGGTGAAACTTCTATGATTATTTATTATGATGGCATGGAACAATGGCGGGGAACAACCCACAAAAAATATTCCGATCAATATTGTTCGGGTATCGGAAAATTCCAGGAATGGAATCCTCAGGAAGAAGAAAGAGCGTATGGAAAATTCGGGCAGGATGACTGGTGCTATTATGGCGGATACAATGGTGATGAAATGAATGTCTGTTTTAGCACTATTCCATGGTCTGGCATTGGAACACCCCTAACAGTCGATTCTGAGAACTGCTATATGGGTGTTGACTATATACGGATATTCAAACTTAAAAGTGATTTAAATACCGCTGCAATCCAAAAACAAACAGTAATACATAAAAACGAAAATATCACCCTGGTTCAGCCAGTAGCTCTCAATGAAGATGAAACGCATTATTTTAGTTTTGTCGCCAATAAAAAAAGTGACTGTAGTATCTCAATATCGCTTTTATCAGGGGAAAAGGAATTATCAAATACAACGATCACCGCGAACAATGAAATTGAAATTTTTAATGGTTCGGCTCTGACATCCACGGAGACAAGTTATCCGGCAAAGCAGCAATCGAAAGACTATTTTAAAAATGGATCAGATTACCTGGTGGTAGGAAGAATTACAGCGAAAAAGGATCAAAAAGATATTATCAGTTATAAGATATTTGATTTAGCAAATGAAATACCAAAAAAAGAACCCTTTCTGTATCATAATTTAGATGACTTTGGAAATACAAACCTGACTTCTGAATGGGATTTAAGTCAAAAAATAGATGCTTCGCAATTCATTTCAGCCATGATTTTTCAATTTACCGACGCAGCAACGATAAATCAATTTAAGTTCGCCTCAAATTATTTAGCAGTTGTCAATACTTTTTAATTGAAAAGGAATTAATTTAATGAAACGAAGGGATTTTCTGCAGCTTACAGGGATTAGTGTGGCAGGTACGGCGTTTCCCTCATGGATTGGGTGTTCGGGTAAAAAAACGCTGAAATCCAGGCCTAATATGGTCGTTTTTATTACCGATGACGAAAGCTGGCTGGAGCGGAGTATCTATGGTTGGTCACATATTCCCACACCCAATTTTGATCGCGTAGCGGGCGGGGGCATCCTCTTCACCCATGGTTACACATCAGCGCCATCCTGTGCGCCTTCACGTGCTTCTCTTCTGACCGGCCGGAATTTCTGGGAGCTGGAGGAAGGCGCATTCATACAGGCGTGGATCCCTGGAAAATTTCCGTTGTTGCCGGATCTGATGGAGGCAGGAGGGTATCATGTCGGTTATACCGGCAAGGGCTGGGGCCCTGGTCTGGTGCCGGATTCCATCCGGTCTCGTAATCCCGCTGGCAAGGCATATAATAGTGTAAAGCGTGAAAATCAGGAACCCGGTATTCGGGATATTGATTATGCCGGGAATTTCAAAGCTTTCCTGGATGAAAACAGCGCTGAAAAGCCATTCTGGTTCTGGGTAGGCGCAATTGAACCCCATACGCCTTATGGCGACGAGAACTACAAACGGTTAGCTTCTAAATATGGTGTAAAACAGGAGGACATCAAGGTCCCTGGATTTATCCCCGACACGCCGGGTGTTCGCCGCATGCGCGGGAATATGCTCTACGAGGTTTGCCATGCAGACGAAGATCTTGGCAGGATTATGGACATTTTGAAAGAGCATGGGAATATTGAGAATACGTTACTGATTGTTACTTCGGATAATGGAACACAGATCCCGCGCTCCAAAGCCAATGTCTACGACTGGGGCCTGCATGAACCAATGGCAATGATGTGGCCGGCCCGCATAAAAGCAGGGCGAAAGGTGGATGATTTTGTCAACTTTATCGACCTTGCCCCTACGATGCTCGAGGCAGCCGGCCTTACAATACCATCGGATATGAGTGGACGCAGTTTAATGGACATTTTCAGTTCCGAAGCATCAGGCCAGGTTGATCCCAGCCGTATTTGGACAACCGGTGGCCTGGAGTGGCATGGCGAATTTGATCCCGTTAACCGGGCAGCACGGATGATACGGGACGAACGCTATCAGTATATAGTCAATTATGGAACCGGTTCCATCTATGGAAAACCTACTCCTGAAAAGCGCTTACCGGATTCCGAGTTTGAGCAAACAGCTCACACAGGTTCCATAAAAGATCTCCTGGAAAAACATGCAGATCATCCAAAGATTAAACCATTCATCCCTTTACTCACGCAGCCGCGTCCGAAGGAAGAACTGTATGATTGTCAGGAAGATCCCTGGCAGTTAAATAACCTGGCAGGTTCACCGGAACATGCTTCTATTAAAGAAAAACTAAAAGCCAGGCTGGAGGCCTACCAGCGACAGACAAGAGATCCACGGATCACCGGTGATATGGAGATTTTTAAAAGGACACGCGCCTTTGTGCAGGATCGAAAAAGGCGCAGATATCAGGACTAAGAATAAGTTGGAACGAACTTATCTTATTTCTAACGACGCAAATCCTACCACATTTCTGCAAATTTGAGAATCCCGTCACATTGTTATTAAGGAAACCGCTTTGACAATTTGGATCAATGACATCTTTAGACTTTCGTTTTTTATTGCGATCATCTTTACTTACGGATGCAACTTGTTACCTGATAAAGGAGACACTGACAGCTATATATTTCCGGGTTTCGACTGGGAAGACCACACGGAACAGTTTGCTGATATGGCCAGACCTGTTAGTTATGTTATACAGATAGCACAGGACAAGTCATTTTTAACCATCATTGATCAGGATACAATAGCTCTCTCTCGCTATGTTCATGACCAGCCATTTATGGAAGGAACCTACTACTGGCGTGTGAGAAGCATCACATTCGATGGTGAAGTTTCCAATTGGAGCAAAATCAATACGTTTACCATTACACCCCCGCAGGAGGTTATTGATGTTACACCTTCTGATTACGGTGAAGATTGCACGGAATCTGTTCAGGCCGTTGTAAGGGAAGCCGAAAAACTGGCTGCTTCCGGGAAAAGTGTCAGACTTGTATTCCCGGCAGGTGATTATCATTTTGATGACACCTTCTCGGGTGCGCTTATTGAGCTGAATGGGGTGAGCAATATAGAGATCGTAGGAACGGGAGCAACCCTGAATTTCCCAAACAGAGACCAGGGTTTAATTAAAGCAACCGCTTGCGAGAATATTTCCATCAACGGGTTTATTGTAACCTACCCCAATAGGGTATTCAGGGTGCAGGGATATATTGAAGCAGTATATCCGGAAACCAGGATGATTACAGTTTCACTGGAAGAGGATTCCCCGGGTTTTGATGAATCCACCCATTTTAACCGGGATATATTTATCCTGCTCGATCCGGGAATCAATGGTCGTTTGAAGGACTTCTCCTCAAGTTTTTACAGGATGAGTAGTTATGACGAGAATACCGATGGAACTTATACGATCAAACTTGACAGCGGCGGAAATATTTCAGATTGGGAAGTTGGCGGAAGGTTTGTTTATCATTTCAGGGGTGGCTCCGCAATCTTTGTAGATTTCCCTGAATCAAAAAATATGACCGCATTCAATCTGACAACCGATGGATGGGGACAAATGGGTTTTGTCTCGGTAAAAGGTTCCAATTTCAATATTTTGCATTGCAATACCATCATGGCTGAAGGCAAATGGATGATGGGCAATGCCGACGGGGTTCACATAAGGGAGCATCTGACCGGCCCGTGGATCGAAGGAACGCATATACAGGGTCTGGGCGATGACGGGCTTGCACTGTATGCACGCCCGATGGTGGTGGTGGCTTTAAAACCTGAGGGCAACCCCAAGGCTGCCATTATTGACACTTTGTTCTTCAATCTTGAAACAGCTGATGAAGTTTCGTTCTTTGAACCCAGGCAGGGGAAAATAGTGCTCGAAACAACCATAGTAAGTGTGCCTCAGCAGGCAGATGGAAGGCACCTGGTGCTTTTTTCTGATGAACTACCTGATGGCATGATCACAGAGGAGGAGTTGACAAACGATGCTGAATATCAGCCCAGAGGTGGTTGGGATGCTGTGGCGAACTGGGGACAAATTCAGGACCGGACACAAATCTGGAACCGGTCCAAATCGTGTGGCGATTTTGTGATCCGCAACTCCAGATTCACCAATATTCGTCGCTTCGGCAGTGTGTTCAGAGCAAAAGGCGGTCTGATAGAATCAAATAGTTACGAGTCGGTGTCACGGCATGCGATCAATTTCAGGAATGAAACCTCATGGCCCAATGGTCTGTATGCCTCAGAGATCATTATTCGAAACAATTTTATTCGTGATACCGGATTCGACGGCGACGGAGATCATCCGGCGATATCTTTCGTTTTTGAAAGACGGGGCGGGGGCGCTGTCCAAAGCACCGGTGCCCGGAATATACTGATCGAAGGAAATACCTTTCAGAATTGTCCGTCGCCGGTTATTGGATTCAAAGCAGTAGACAATGTAGTAATCAGGAACAATAAACAACTAAATGAGAAAGGGCAATTCGTGCCGGTACAGTATCGGGCAGAGCGGTCGGAAAATATTCAACACAGAGGAGAAGAGTGAATCTAACAGCCCATACATGAATTGCATCCATTTGTAGCGACCACTGTTTATCGCATCCCTGAATGATTAGGATGTGGTTTTAGTGGTATCTGAAAAAACGGAATAAAAGGAATGCTATGACGGGAAAAGTTTTTCTAATATCTGTATGGTTGGTTTTGCTGATGGCTGGCAGCAGTTTTTTACTGGTGGATGAAGGATCTATCCATAAGGATGATCTTTCAAGAGGGTTCACAGCCCCTGTCTCAGAAACCGGTGCGCATACCTGGTGGCACTGGATGAACGGGCATATCACCCGCGAGGGGATCACGCGCGACCTTGAAGCGATGAAGCAGGCGGGTTTGGCGGGTTTTACCATGTTCAATGTTTCGGAGGGGACACCCCCGGGCCCTGTAAAATTCATGAGCGAGCCATGGTGGGAGATGGTAGCCCACACCATCGATGAGTCAGAACGCCTTGGTTTGGATATGGGAGTGATGATCTGTGCGGGCTGGGCCACCACTGCCGGCCCATGGGTCACCCCCGATATGGCGATGCAGGAGGTGGTATGGACAGAACGCCGCGTTCAGGGCCCGGTGATTTTTGAGGGTCAACTGGATATTCCTGAGCCTGCCCTTGGTATAGAGCGCGACATGCAGCGTGATCCTGAGCGCAACAAACGGTACTATGTTGACCGTGAAAAGGTCAGGGGGCACTACCGTGATATTGCTCTGCTGGCGTTCCCGACCCTACAAGGAGATCTTGTGGGTGATTCTGTGAGGCTCGACGACTGGTGGGGCAAGGCTGGTTTTGAGAAGCTCAGTGAATACACACCCCAGGCAACGGGGGTTGCTGAATACGACCGCATCAATGCGGAACAGATCATCGACCTGACCGCCCTTCTTGACGCAGATGGCCGCTTGCGCTGGGATGTGCCCCCGGGCGACTGGACACTGTTGCGGATGGGCTACCAGCCCACCGGTCGCCAGAACCACCCGGCTCCGGTTGAAGGCCGTGGGCTTGAGATCGACAAGTTGTCGGCCGCGGTGGCAGACCTTCACTGGAAGCACTTGATTGCGAAGATCGTGCATGTGGCGGGGGAGCGAACGGGCAAGACATTCACCAGGGTGCTGATCGACAGCTACGAGGCCGGCCACCAGAACTGGAGCCACAGTTTTGCCGGCGACTTCAGGAATCTCAGGGGGTATGACCTGACATCTTACCTGCCTGCGCTGACCGGACGTATTGTGGGTGCAGTTGAAGATACGGAGAGGTTCCTGTGGGACTTTCGCAAAACGATCAGCGACCTGAAAGTGGAGAACTACTACGGCCGCTTTGCCCGCCTGTGCAAACAGAGTGGCTTGCAGCTTGCTGTTGAAGGATACGGACGCTACGGGAATTCCGATGATTTCGCCGCGACAGCCACAGCTGATATACCCATGTCTGAATGGTGGATTTTTGGAAATAGCCTGGAACACACCGCACGTTCGAAACTTGCCTCTTCCGTTGCCAACACATATAACCGTAAGATTGTAGATTCAGAAGCTTTTACGGCTGCCGGCAGACATATATTCATGGATCATCCATACGCTTATAAAGCCCAGGGCGACTATATGTTTTGCCAGGGGGTGAACCGGTACAGTTACCATACATTTGCCCATGACCCCTATATGGTCCCGCCGGGCCTCGGACTGGGAAACAATGGATCGCGTTTTGACTCACGCAACACCTGGTGGCCATATGTGGGCAGTTACCTGGATTATGTGAGGCGGTGCCAGTACATGCTGCAGCAGGGCCGGACGGTTGCCGACCTGCTCTATTACGTGGGCGAGGATGCCCCAAAGGCTGCCAAACCGCGCAATGAGCTCGATCCTGTCCCTCCTGATGGTCTGGATTATGATTTCTGCAGCCGCGTGATCCTCGACCGACTGCAGGTCAGGGATGGGCGTCTTGTTCTTCCCGGGGGGGCTTCCTACCGGATGCTGGTGCTGCTGACCGGTGAGCGGCTGAACCTGGAGGAGATGCTGCGCATCGAACGGCTCGTGTTGGATGGTGCAGTTGTCGTTGGGGCGCGGCCCGGCCGCGTGTCGGGTTTGCAACAGGCCGCAAGTGATGAGTCCGGGATGCTGGATGCTGCCCGGCGGGTATGGGGCCATGCCGATGGCCAGGGCGTTAAGGAGTATGCATACGGGAAGGGCCGTGTATATTTGGGGAAACCGCTGGAAGAGATATGTGCCGTGCTGGGTATCTTGCCTGATTTTGGCTTTGAGTTATACGGTGATGAAGCGTATGGCGAGACCCGGTACCCGGGAAACGGGATGGAATACATCCACCGTGAGATCGATGGGGATGATGTCTATTTTGTGAGCAATCAGCACCACCGTGAGAAGCACCTGGAGGTGTTCTTCAGGGTAGGCGGACGTGTTCCGGAGTTGTGGGACCCTTCTAACGGGCGCATTGCAGATGCTGCCGTATACAGGACATTACCCGATGGCCGCACCGGGGTAACATTAAGGCTGGATCCTGCCGGGTCTGTGTTTGTGGTGTTCCGTCGCCCGGCAGGCGACACACCGTCGATTATCCGGGTGGAGCATGAGGGGGATCCGGTATATGGAAACCTATACAAGGAAGGGGACAGGTTGATGCTGCGCAGCAGCGCGCCTGGAACATATAGGATTTTTAACAGCCAGGGAGGCAACAGGACCGTGATGATCGGGGAGGTGCCGGACGCGGTTGAGCTTGAAGGGCCCTGGCAGGTAGATTTTGAGCCTGGGCGGGGAGCACCAAAGCATGTCACCCTTGAAGGATTGCAGTGCCTGAGCAGTCATGAACAGGAGGGAATAAGGTATTTTTCGGGCACGGCCGTATACAGGATGGAGTTTGAAATTACAAGCGGGATGCTTTCACGCGGCCGAAGGGTGACGCTCGACCTTGGCGATGTACAGGTGATCGCCCGTTTGTTAGTGAACGGGCAGGAGATGGGGGTGTTGTGGAAGGAGCCATACGCTGTTGATGTGACTAGGGCGCTGCGCCCGGGCCGGAACAGACTGGAAGTACACGTGGCCAACCTGTGGTTGAACCGCATACTGGGAGACCTCCAGGAACCCGACGACTGTGTGTGGACATCCAGAACCGGATCAATGGCTGCCGGAAAAATACTTGAGTATATCCCCGATTGGGTGCAAAATGGAACACCCAGGCCTTCGTCCGGACGGAAGGCCTTTGTTGCCTGGAAATGGCCCCACCTTGAAAACCTGGAACTGATGCCATCGGGGCTGGTCGGCCCGGTAAGGCTGGTCAATGAAATGACCGGGAGAGCTGATTAGATTTGTATAACAATAAATATCATGCCCCAAATTATGGAGTGATACAAAATGAAAGGAATGATCAGAAATTTGCTTTTTTTTCTTTTTATGATCTTTACGCTTTTTGTTCATCTTAACTGTGGCTGGACAGGAAACAGGCGCGGTCTCTCGGTGCAAGAAGAAGACCGGCAGTTGCCGGGATATCCGCTGCAGGTTTCCTTCCGGCAGGAAAGTCCTGGCATGCTGGAAGCTGACCAGGACAAAATTGAGATGGTTGTCTCAGATCATCATTTGAATATACGGCAATATGGGCATGAAGCATTTGCTGAAAAGTTCCCGGGAAAACCGGTGCTGATCCACGTGGGTGGGGAATTTATCAGCGCCAACGCATACTCACCCCTGCAAATGGTTAAAGACAGGGGGTTGTACGAGGGTGATGTCAGGGACAGATACCTGTCCACCCGGAGTGGCTTCGAGGAAATATTGAACGAGGATTTCCTGCCGATGCCCGGATTCCTGGGTTACTGGGTCTATGAAGCTGGCGTAAATGCATTGGAGGAAATTCCGGCCGGACAGTATGTCACCGTCAGGGTGCCATCGACAAAAGGATTCGAACCGAGGCAGGTTACCCCCGGGGCACATCGCGGACCGCTGATCCAGTTGAACGGTAATGACCTTGTATCAAGAATTGTGGTGGTTTGTCCGCGTGATGACCAGGGGGAACTGGATTGGGTGCATGCCGAACTTGCTGAAGTGGCCGGCATCAATATAAAAGAGGAATCGATCACATTGCGCCGGTTCCATAACGGTGAGAGATTTCCCCCGCTTCCTACCGGTTCTTATATAGCGGCCAGTGCCCCTGTATGGGACAGGATAGTGGACTGGGGCCGTCGAAACCTGCCTGAGACCCATCCCTTTCATGATCCTGTCTGGCAGTTTTTTATGCCCAATTTTACACCTTTATGCCCCGTTGACCCCGGGACTGGATTGAATGCCGCCCAATGGTTCGCCCGTCATTTCGTTGAACGTAAGAAAAAATACTATCCCAACAGTGGCGGTTATGCACTTGATGTATGCACCGATACACATTTTCCGAAACCACACCACGTTGCATTTGCAGACATTGACAACGATGGTGTTGTGGATAGGGGATTTATTGACGGGGTCAGCTGGTGGGCCCTCGGTATGCATGATTTCGTGTATTACATGCGTGAAGGTGTATTAGGCATTTTCGAAGGCATGGGCTATGATCTGCTGGTTACCTGGGACGCCACAGACAACGACGATCAGCGGTTGTTTCATCTGTTAAATGGTGCTGAGTTCGAACATTCGATGATCCATGGTATCGGTTGGGGTGCCATGCAGCATAAGTATTCAGGCAATCTCAACCGCTTGCTGCTGTGGGGTGAACGGGCCGTTGAGCCCAACATCACCTTTGTCAGCAATAAATATCCTGATGAAGCCTATCGCGGGGGTACCCCTGAATATTTTATAGAGGCGCAGAAAGCACGCCCGGTATATGCATTGCATCATAAACGGCTTGATTTGGCTTCCGCCTGTATGGCGGCAGGCTTCTTTCATGCTTCTGCCGGGAGGGGCAATCCTTCATTTTTAAATGACTACCCGGGCAAGAGCGAACAGAGAAGAATATACGGGGCACCCCTGCTGCAAGACTACGACGAACTTCATCAGGGTATTGACAATTTACGTAACTGGCTTGGCCGTCCGCTGGGAGTGCCTGTCAGATATCGCGGCCACCTTGGCCCGGTGCTGTATGCCTTCTCCAGGCAGTCGCCCCTGCCGCGCATCATATCCGAAGATACGGAATGGAAGGTTGCAGACCCGCAAAGGGCAGGGCGTTCAGGTTTTGTCGTAGATGTTAAGGCGATTGGGCCGTACACCTCATCCGAACAAAATTTCACCCTTATTGCACAACTACCGATTGAAGGTATTGTTCTGGAGGAACTGGCAGAGTATGCCGTGACTTTCGACATACGAGGATCTAGTCCTTACAAGTATATTGCTCCACGTTACCGGCCCATCCCAAAGAATATCCACCTTCGCCTCAGGGTCGGGGATACCCTGATACCAGCTTCTGCACCTCCTTCCTATAAGGCTGCCGGGAAGGGATATTACCAGGAGTGCATGGTATTTGAAGAGACGCGCAGCGTGCATCTGACACTTCAGGCATCCGCCTCAGGTGAGGGGATGCTGGAAATTTGCATCTCGGAAGTACCCGGAAATATTGAAATATCAAACCTGGAGATCAGAAAAGGATGTGCCGACGTGCTGTACAGGGAATTTGAAAACGGCCTGGTGATCTTGAACGGATCATCGACGACAGATGTTGATATCGATCTTGGATCTTTGTTTCCCGGAAAACGTTTTGAACGCCTTAAAGGGACACAGGATCCGGTTCATAATGATGGCAGCCTGGCAGAGAGAATCCTTCTGGGAAAACGCGATGGGATTTTCTTAAAAAGACATCAGTAAGTATGCATAATCACAGTTATACAGCTGCAAAATGCAATATTATACTACAAAAATGTACAAATAATAAATTAATCAGCATCACTATTAACCAAAAAAATGTTATCGATAGGTAACAATTCATAGCTAGATCATTTCAAATAATTATTTTATTTGGCATAGACGTTTCCCAATAAAAAGCGAATTTCTCAAACTCTTTTGTATGAGGAGGATAAGTAAAAGTGTTAAGCCGAAGAAGCTTTTTAAATAATACATTAAAGGCTGGTTCAGGATTGGTTTTTCCCTATCTAAACTTTCTAACCGGTTGTAGGTCAAGCCTAACCAAACCAAACATAGTCTGGATCATTGGTGATGATCTGGGAACGGAACTGGGATGTTACGGGGAATCCCTCGTCCACACACCTAATTGTGATAAATTAGCATCAGAGGGAATACGCTATACCAGTTTTTATACTACTTCTCCGGTATGTTCGCCCAGCAGATCTGCCTTTACCACCGGAATGTATCAAAACTCAATACATTCCGAAGATCACAGAACTCTTGATAAAAAACGTTTACCTTCAAATACTGATACTATGATGAATTACTTAAGAAAAGCCGGATATTTTACCAGTTGTGGTTATGGTGTGAAAAAAAGTGAGCTGGCCAAAACAGATTATAATTTCTTAATTAATAATCCATTCGACGGTACCGATTGGAGTCAGCGAAAACCAGGACAACCCTTTTTTGCTCAAATTCAGATTTATCAGCCGCATCGTGCCTTTGTAAGAGATGAGAATAATCCAATCGATCCGGATAAAATAACACTTCCTCCCTATTATGTGGATAATCCCTTAATAAGAAAAGATTGGGCACTTTATCTGGAGTCGGTTCAAATATTTGATAAAAAGGTTGGTGACGTTCTGCAGAGACTCAAAGAGGAAGGACTTGCAGATAATACCATTGTGATCTTATTCGGTGACAATGGTCGTCCGCATTTTCGGGGAAAACAATTTTTATATGAACCGGGATTGCATGTACCACTTATTATCAGATATCCAGGAAATATTAATCCGGGATCGGTTAATACACAATTGCACAGCGCTGTTGATCTTATACCAACTTGCTTAAATATCGTAAATGAACATATCCCGGGAAACCTGCAAGGATTACCTTCCATATTGACTAATGATGTTAAGAGGAAATATGTTTTCGCAGCCAGAGATCGTTGCGGCGAAGCCTTTGATAGAATGCGGAGCGTGAGAAATAAACGCTATAAATATATCCGAAATTATTTTCCGGAAGTTCCCTACAATCAGTGGAGCAGTTATAAACATCTTGAATATCCCGGATTGATCTCAATGGAAAAACTATACCAGGAAGGAAAACTAAATTCGGATCAGGCGAAATACTTCTCGGAATCCAAGCCTGTCGAAGAATTGTATGATTTGGAAAAAGATCCTCATGAATTGAACAACCTGGCTCAAAATTCAGTATTCGTCACTGTTCTGGATGAGATGCGAAACGCCTTGAATGATTGGATAAAGAAAACAGGTGATAATCCGAATGATGCCGGAAATGAAGAAGTTCTTAAAAAATTAAGAAGGGATAAAAGGGAAAAATACTATAATGTAACCATGAAAAAAAGGGGACTTTCCCCTGATAGTAATCATGAAGCATATTTAAAATGGTGGGAGAAGCAATTATGAAATTCAGTTTTTTTATTTTGATTTTGGGTTCCATTTTATTTGTCCAATGTTCAGAAAAAAGAATTGCACGCTGGGAGAACGACAAATATACCGTTAATGTCAAAGAAGATGGTTCACTATTAATTTCCGGATCGAATACGGATGATCTGCGTTTTTTACCCCGCTTCACCATATTAATGAGTGATAAAGATCCAAAAAGAGCCATGCGATGGGGAGAGTTTAACGATCCGAATTTAACGCAAACGTATAATGTCTGGACCTGGGGCCGGGATACCGGATTGGCTATTGATCCCAATCTCCATGTCGAAGATGGCTACAATCCTCAAACCGATCAGGCCTATGGAATGGGTCGAACAGCAAACTACTTTAACGCAGCTCCTCTTGTAGAAATGATGGCCCATGATGTAAAACTCAATGGCAATAAACTTCAATGGATGTACCCTGACCATCCGGGTTTTCAGTTGGATGCATGGGTTGAATTACCCGAAGGTAATGCAACACCTGTATTGAAATTTGAATTTGTTCCAAAGACGGGTGGTTGGTACTCAATTGGGTACACAGGTGCCCCCGAAACACGTGTCAATGATGTGACAGAATTATGGCAACCGTTAATCTGGAATGAAAAACGTATGCCGGACGATTGCTATTTGACCGACGCTTTCCGTTGTCCGCTTCCCGCAACAATGGTTACCAGAGATGGTAGTACGGTTAGTGTTGTTGCTGATCCCGTTGAGTTACCATTTGAATATGAAATGCCCCGACCGGAAAACACGCACTTTGGAGTGGTATTACGGAATAAACAGGGTAATGCCCAACCGATGATATTTGCACCGGTCCTGGGAGGGCCAAAATCAAAGATGACAAGCAATTCCACATTTACTTTTCGAATGCACCTTGTGGTTCATCCGGGTGGGTGTGTGGATACCTATGAACAACTCGCACGCAATATTTATAAGTTTAAGGACTATCGGGAGAATACGGCCACAACACTCAATGAAACATTTGAAAACATTATAGAATATGGTATGCATGAGGCCAGTCAATTTATTGATGAATTACGTGGATGTAATTATTCAACTGATGTCCCGGGTGGTGTGAAGAATGTTTCATCGCTGCATCCATTGAGTATCGCCATGGTTACGGATAACGAAAAGATATTCCGTAAGAGAGCAAGGCCCATGATTGAATTTGGTCTGTCCCGGGAAAAATTTCTTTTTTTATCAATTCCACGAGAGGCAAGTCAAAATCCATCATGGCTTCTCAACGGTCCCGGTTATCCCCTCTCAGAACTAACCGCACTGTATGAGCTCTCTGGAAGGCGTTTGCCTTATTTTTTGAATTATGCAACGGAAATGTATAAATCAAAAACCGAACGTGCATTGAACTTTGATGTCAAAATACCTGAACATCGCTGGCAAAATGCCATGGCCATATACCGGGCTTCAGGTGAACAAAAATGGTTGGATGAGGCCAAATCCATGGCGGATCATTATTTGGATAAAAGACTGGGCAGTTTTCCGACGACATTTAATAACCTGCAGAATTGGCGGATGTTTTTCTGGCAGGCATATACTCCACGTTGGGCAGAATTATACGAATTATATCAAGTTACAGGTGAACAACGATATTTGCAGGCAGCATTGGATGGCCTTCGATCTTATACACGATATTTATTTTTCTGCCCGACAATTCCGGATCGTGAAATCGTGGCTAACCAGGGTGGATACGCACCTTTATACCGGTCAAATCCCGATAGATATCCACCGATAAAAATTGCAGAAGAGGTGGTGCCGGCCTGGCAGGTTTCGGAAATCGGTCTGGGACCGGAAGCTGCCCCCACAAGCAAGGGTCCGCGTGGAATCCTAAATGCCCATTACGCGCCCTGGATGATGCGTGTCGCCCATGATAAAAATGATAGCTTTTTATATGATATCGCTCGTTCGGCCATTATCGGAAGATATACTAATTTCCCCGGTTATCACATGAATACCGCACGAGGTACGGCCTATCAAAAAACATGGTTTCCCTATCGCTCCCATCATGAACTCAATTCCACGACATCCATGCATTACAACCACATCTGGCCGTTTATGTCGCTTTTGCTTGATTATATGGTCGCTGATGTCTATTACAAATCAAAAGGAACGATTGACTTCCCATCCCAATATGCGGAGGGATATGCCTATCTTCAGACAAAAATTTATGGAGATCGCCCCGGTAAATTTTATAATGGGGAAGATGCCTGGTTATGGATGCCTAAAGGACTGGTAAAGTCCGAATCTAATCAACTGAATTATATCTCAGCTAGGGGTACTGACAATTTGTACCTGGTTTTCACGAACCAATGCGATGATAGCATAACTTCATGGATAACGATTGATAAAAATCGTGTAACCCTCAGTGATAATCCCGTCCGCATCTGGATTCAGAATGAGGAAGTGGAATCATCAAAGCTGGTTGATGGAAAAGTGGAGATTCCAGTATCACCGCATGGCATTACAGCCCTGATGATTGAAAATGTGAATGTTAAACCTAAATTTCAACACAAAATCGGAAAGGGCGCATCATTGTCGGCTGGATCTTATACAAATCTGGAATTTGGCGGAACGCATGCTTTTATTCTTTCCATGGGTGAAAATCTGAGTAGTGTCTATGTGTACCTTAAGGCAACATTTGAGGATTATAAAAAAGTAGAACTATTTTATAAAACGGGCGAAAAATGGAAGTCAAATGTTGATGATTCGTACCCATTCGATTTTACCGTTGATATCAATGATGGTGAAAAATTTTCCTTTTATGTGGAGGGAACGGATAACCATGGGGTTGTATCAAAATCAAACGAAGCATCATTAAAATGGTGAGTAGGTAATATATTATGTATAATAACAAATCATCAATTTTTAAAATTATTTTATATTTCTGTTTTCTAAACCTGATATTCCTCTTTCTCAATGAGCATTCCATTTGCTTAGCAAACTCGAATTTAACGTTGACCAATGACAGGTACTCGATTACCATAGCCGAGGATTCTCTAAATATAATAATAACAGAATTATCTTCAGGCGCTCAACAAACATTCATGCCTTCATTTGCAGTTTTGCATAACACAACTCAGATTACACCGGAAATGAAGAGTATCCATCTGGATATTGAAAATATCCGGTTAAGGGTACCTACGTGGGGCACCAGTAAAAACGTATTCAATGCCGGCAGTCTTTATAAAATAAAGGCAGATTCTGTTTCATATGAAGAAACCGTCATGTTTCATTACCCGGTTCTGGAGCACTTACAGTTTACGGCACAATTATCGCTGCCTGAGGGAGACCTGGAACCAGTTCTGGAATTTGTTCTAGAAACCGTTAACCCGGGTTATTTCTCTGTCGGTTATTACGGAGCGCCTGTCTATGAACACAAAGATATTGATGAATTATGGCAACCCTCGGTGTGGACCGAACTACGATTTCCTAAAGAATCGTACCTGTCTCCGGCATTCATCTGCCCGTTGCCCACATCAATGGTTACAAAAGATGGTATAACCTATGGCGTTGTGGTTCATCCTGAAGATTTTCCTTTTGAGCCCATGCCAACCAGCCTTGATCGCAGCGAATTTGGCGTCGTTCTGCGTAATAATGATGGTATGGCTCAACCAATGATCTGGTCACCCATTATGGGATTACCGAATTCGCAGTTACGTGCAGGAGAGTCGTATAACTATCGTATTCAATTGTTCGTTAGCGCAGAAAATATTAATAGGACATCGGAGTCCATCGCCAAAAGACTGTTTGCTTTCGATGATTATAAAAGAACGAATGTGCTGGGTTCATTGAATACAGCGCTGGACAACCTGATCGATTATGGCATGGACTCTCACAGTCGCTTTATACCTGTATTAAAGGGATTTTCGTACGAGACGGATGTTCCCGGTGGGGTAAAAAATGTCTCTTCCTTGAATCCGCTCAATATTGCTTTTGTAACTGATGATGAACATATTTTCCGTCAGAGGGCAATGCCTGTACTGGAATTTATGCTCTCACGAACACGAAATACGTTTCTGCTGAGTGATTTCTCTTTAAACAGGCTGGGAAGCCCGGTGGCACATAGTTCGGAACTGGCCGCACTGTACCGTATAAGCGGAAAGGCTTCCGGCGTTCTGTTGAATCTTGCCAAAGAACGGGCCGTAAATTTAGAACTCGCCCACGAACAATCCATGCGTGATAATCTTGGATTATACCGTGCTTCCGGCAGTTTTCAGTATCTGCAGAATGCTAATGCAGGCGCGTCTGTATATATAAATGACAGAATCAATCAGATGCAGGACGAATTTTCATATTTACATCATAACGAATCGAGTTTCTGGACAGCACTTGCCCCAAAATTTACAGACCTGATGGAATTATATGAGACGACGGGTGATGATCAATATCTTAATGCTGCACATGAAGCGTCCAGGCGTTATACACGCTATATATGGATGAGCCCTAGGATCCCCGATCATGAGATCACTGTAAATCAGGGCAATCAGGCACCTCTGTACCGGAATAACGGATACACTATTATAGTCCCTGAAGAATCCGTTCCTGCCTGGCGGATTTCAGCAATCGGACTGCATAGTGAAGCCGCTGCAACTTCGACGAATAAGCACAGGGCCGTATTTATGGCTCACCATGCACCCTATATGCTTCGAATTGCCGCCTTAAAGGGTGATACATTTCTGAGTCGCATAGCCAAAGACGCCATTATCGGGAGGTATACCACCTTTCCGGGATATCATATGAATACGGACCGGACAACGGTGTACGAAAAACCGGATTTTCCATATCGCTCCCATGATGAACTTAATTCTACGACCTCAATGCATTACAATCATGTGTGGCCCATGATGTCTTTACTGTTAGACTATCTTGTGACCGATGTGTATGTAAAGTCAGGAGGACAGATTTTCTTTCCTTCCGAGTATGTGGAGGGTTATGCCAATTTGCAGAATAAGATTTACGGGCATCAGCCCGGTCAATTCTATGAAGAGCAAGGTCTTATCTTGTGGATGCCCAGGCGTATGCTTCAAAGCAGTCATCAGGAATTAAATTATATTGCGGCACGGGGAAATGATAAGCTTTATATCATTTTCACAAATCAATCTTCAGATCCTGTTTCAAGCATGATTACATTAAATGAAGAAGTCATGCCCTTTGATCTATCGGGTTCATACTCCCTTAATATCTGGGAAGAAAATGCTTTAACGGGTTCCTCTTCGTTAACGAGCGGCGGATTTCAGATCGACGTGGCCGGGGACGGAATTACGGCAGTAGCTATTGAAGGTGTAACTATTCCAACAAATATCCAGGATAAGATGCTCGCAAATACAGTCGAGAATCGCTGGTGGAATGACTATAAAGTACTCAATTATGCCAATGCCAAGGCAATGATCATCAATTTTGGGGAACATTTAACCGAGGCTTATATCTATTCTGCAGCACCCTATGGCACGTATTCTGAAATGCGATTGGAATATGCCGTCAATGATACGGCACGCAGACCACTCTATGATTATATATATCCATTCGAATTCAGCGTTCCCCTGTCACCGGATGATGAGAAAATTGTATTTAAACTGATTGGAAAAAAATCCAGTGGCGAAACCATAGAGTCTGAACAAAGCATACTGTCGGTAACGATGCCGGTTACAGCATCTCTAACAGGTGATCAGGCAATTCTTAGGGGAGAAGAAGCTGTATTAAAAGTGAATCTATCGGGATCACCTCCCTGGGGAATTACCTACACTGATGGTGAAAATGAATTTGAGGTTAATGGTATTCAGCAGAGACCTTATGATCTTATTGTATCACCTGAAAAAACAACGACCTATACACTTCTGTCCGTTTCTGATCCAACCGGGCCGGGTTCCGTATCGGGAAGTGCCAAGATCACTGTTGGAGATGAAATTCAGGCGCCATTTTTCGACGGTATGGTAAGACAGTATTGGAAAGACGGACAGCATGATTTAAACTATTTTGAAGTCAAACATGATCCCAACTGGGCACGCGAAGCTTTTCTCTGTTTTAGTGTCTCACATCTCACTTCTCCGGTAGAAGGAGCGATATTAAGAATTTATTGTTATGATGCGGATGTTGACGGTCCGGTGACTTTCCATCTGGATGGAATAAAACGTGTGTTTGGTGATACCCTTTCCTGGTCGAATAAACCGGCAGAGACCGCATTCGAGACTGCCGGAGAAACGATTGTCAGAAGCAAAAATGATCTGAATACCTATTTTACCTGGGATGTAACCGATTATCTGAACCGTATGATTCAGGAGGAGATATTTAATTTTAGTTTTCGTATCGATGCCGTAGATGGTGTTAACTGCCTGTTCAAATTTAAATCGAATGAAGACAGTTCCGAATATTCACCGAAAATGATCATTGTAACAAAGGGGAGTACCTCTCGGGAAAATCAGAAAGAAGTCGTGCATGAATTTGCCCTGATGCAGAATTATCCGAATCCGTTCAATCCAAGCACAACCATCAATTACGCCATAAAAGAACCGGTTCATGTTTCTTTAACCATTTATGATTTAAAAGGACAAAAAGTCAGGACACTCGTTAATGCTTATCAGAACAGTGGATATAAATCAGTTATCTGGGATGGAAGAAACGATAATGGTAATTTCGTGTCAAACGGTATGTACCTGTACAAATTTGCAGCCGGTCATTTCATTCAGGTAAGGAAAATGATTATCCTGAAATAGTATCACATGATACTAACTATAATTGAGTGTAAAACCTCACCTTTAATCATCAACTGAAGTTTCCAGATCAACACCATAAACATTTTCATGAATTTTATCTTATTTTGGAGAAGTAATATGCTATACAAACACTCCGGGAACCGTATCAGGTTATTTTTTAAACTGTCGTTATTTCTGTTATACTTTCTGATAGCCTGTGACGCAGGCGAAGAAATAGCTATCAAAAATGAAAAAGTTCAAATTAAATGGCGAAATAGTCACGAAGGATGGCAAATACAACAGGTTAAAATAAAATCAGGATCGGGGTGGATAGAAGCAGGGAAGCCATCCGGGGCATATTGGGCAATATATTCAGAAAGACAGCCTGTAGATGAGCAACAGGCTCGTAATGATTTTTTCAGTGAATCACATATTCCTCTTAATTCTGTTGAGAGTAATAGCATTGGGAAAACCATTCAATTTTATCCAACGGATTACGAGTCTACCAAAAAGAACGCTATTACATTCATCCATGAGAATGAGGATATAGAACTCAGGGCACACTGGACGATCGATCCGATCTGGGAGCAGGATATACGCGTATCACTCCATTATACTGTAAAGAAACCGGGATACTATTCAGTCGCCACTCCGACTTTAACAGCATTTAATGAGGAAGAGATAGAATGGGGAATGATACCGGGTTTTCTGTATGGTAATAAGGTAGAAAAAGATATGGAACTTGCCTGGCGGTACGGTTGGGGAATACCCGACCAACCGGTATTAGCCAGGGAAAGAACGACCACGACATTATCACCACTTCTGAGTTCTAAGAGAAATGTAAATCTAGCAGTGATACCGGATCCGGGCAGCGGGCGGGATCCCTGGACAGAGGACAGAAACACACATGATATGTGGAAACTCGGTTTGTCACTAATGAACCGGAGCGGGGAGCTGAGTCCGACAGCCTATTCTCCTGTGCTAGGAGAGGAGGGTTCTCTTCTGAATCAAGGTGACACACTTTCTTTTTCATTCCGCTATTCACTTTCCACAGGCAACTGGTTTGAGACATACAAACATGCCATGTATGATATTTATCGATTCCCGGAATTTCTGGATAAAAAGAAAACAGGTGAATCACTGAGCCAGCGTGTTGAAGCAATGCATACATATGTAAAAGATGATGAAACTTCCCTCTGGAGGACAGACCGGTTTGAAGATCTTGAGATAGGCGGTCAGGAATATCATGGAGCCGTTAAAGAAGCTGACGGCGATGCCATGAAAAATTCCGATCTGGGAGCGATGTGGATGCTGGCAGAAATAACAGGCGATCCGGTACTGCAGGAAAAGCGTCTGCCATATGTTCGGAATTTCAAGCTCAAGCAGCAGCAAGAACAACCTGGATTCTTTCAGGGTGCAGCATTAGGCCAATATTATTTGTACAAAAGTGATCGTTTTGTTGAGGAATGGGGAACGCACCTGGAACCCATTTCCCTGACCTATTATACGATGATCGATCTGGGAAATATTCTGCTGTTTGAACCTGAAGATAAGGAATTAAGGGAACGTCTGAGGCTCGGTGCAGAAAGACTATTATCCTGGCAATTTCCGGATGGTCACTGGGAGGTTGCCTATGATCGCGAGACTAAAAAACCCATCTATAACAAACTGACCGATTTAAGACCGACCTGGTATGGCCTGCTGGTTGCCTATCGCGTATTAAAGGAAGAGAAGTATTTAGATGCGGCTAAGAAAGGTGCCGATTGGTTCCTGGAACAAGCTGTTTCCAATGGCAGGTATCTGGGTGTATGCGGGGATGCTCATTTTATTATGGATTTTGCCACAGGGCAAAGCGCCCAGGCTCTTCTGGATATTTATCAATTAACAAGTGAGCAACGTTACCTGGATGGGGCCATTGAAGCGGCAAAAGTTTATACGACATGGATTTATACGCATCCCATTCCCAGTGAAAAAACTAAAATTGTGAACGGTATAAAACGGCAGGACTGGGAAATATCCCAGGTAGGGCTCAATATGGAACATGGAGGTAGTCGTGGTTCGGCTACGCGAAGGGGGCCCATTTTACTCTGCAGTCATGCCGGCATGTTCATGCGCTTTTTTAAACTTACAGGCGAGGAAATGTTCCGCGATATGGCCCGGGCTGCTGCTCTGGGGCGTGATGCTTTTGTCGATCCTGAAACACACGTCGCTTCCTACTACTGGAGCAGCATGAACAATGGGCCTGGACCCTTTCCACACCATGCCTGGTGGCAGATCGGCTGGATAATGGATTATATCCTTTCGGAAGCGATGGTCAGGTCGGATAATAAGATTTCCTTTCCTGGTGGTTTTGTAACCCCGAAAGTAGGGCCAAATAAACCTTATGGGTTCGAATCCGGAACCATTTATGGAAAAAATGTTAAACTTTGGATGCCAGTAGGGTTAATTAAATCATCAAGCCCGTATATCGATTATTTTGGGGCGGTAGAGCAAGATGAAAAAACACTATATATTGTACTTTTAAACGAGGATAATAAAAAGTTGAATACGACTATAAAGGTTGATTCCAAGCTCCTTTTTACGGATCAACTGGTGGAATGGCAAAAAGTTAAAGTTATCAAAGGAACAGCGGAATTAAAAGTTCTTGAATCGGGAACCTGGTCTGTTCATTTGGAGCCTTATGGATTAGTCGTCCTTGCTTTGGATTATTAAAGAATTAGCAATTTTGAATAATTCACTAGATTGTAATTGCTTTAAATCTAAATAAAACAAGATATTAGACCCCATTAGAAAAGGGGGTTGGGGGGTTGTTTTTCTTATATTATTATCTATTTTTAATAAGGAAATTTAACATATGATGAGTAAATTGTATCCCTTTATAAGTATTGTATTACTCACAATCCTTTTTTTACAAGGTTGTTTATATGGCACTGAAAAAAATCAGGATACACTAGAGTTTGGTTTTATCAATCCCCCTAAAAGTGCAAGACCTCAAGCATTTTACTACTGGATCAATGGTAACATCACAAAAAATGGCATTCTGGAAGATTTGATTGCACTTCAACAATCCGGTCTTTCAGGTATGCAATTATTTAATGCCAGTCTCTATATGCCCAGAGGTCCGGTGATATTCGGTTCTGATCAATGGTATGATCTTCTATACTACGCGGCTGAAACAGCAGATAGTCTTCAACTCGATCTTAGTATACATAATTGTGCCGGCTGGGCTACCAGTGGCGGTCCCTGGATAACGCCGGAAAAATCCATGAAATCCCTCATATGGAGTGAATTATCTGTATCAGGACCAAAGAGCTTTACAGGTTATTTAGACCGAGGTGAAACACTACACGGATTTTATCGGGATATTGCCGTATTAGCAATACCTGAAGATCCTCCTGAAGAAGTATTACAACGTTTTGAGCCTTCACAGATTACTGCGAGTATCGATCTGGGACAGTCCAATCGGCTGATTGACCGCGATAGACAGACGTCAGAGGTATTTATGCAAACAGATCCGGGAGGCCATCATTGGATCCAGCTTGCGTTCAACAATCCCCGTCAGGCACGGCTATTCACTTTACATACACCAACAGGTGCATCCAGGGTGACATTCGAAGGGGCAATCGAAGTCTCGACGGATGGCAAGAATTACAGAAAAATTCGAAACTTTCATTATTATGGTCGTATCCCTCCTTTTTTTACGATCCCATTCGAAACGGTAACTGCAAGTCATTTTAAGATAAAATTTTCTGCACATTCTATTGAAGGTCCTCTTAACCTTGCATTTTCTGAAGTGCGCGTGAATGATTCCAGACGAATCGAGAATTGGTATTCTAAAGTTGGTAGAATTATGACCACTCTTAATCGCCCGGTCTTTCCCTTTAAGATGAAGGATCCGCTGGCAATTCCAAAGGATAAACTTATAAATCTGACTGCGAATATGAATTCGGATGGTGCATTATCCTGGGAAGTACCACCTGGCAAATGGAGGATACTGCGTTTTGGTTACACAACAACCGGTAGTACGAATCATCCCTCGCCAAAAGAAGGTCATGGTTTAGAAGTTGATAAAATGGATCCCGAAGCGGTAACGTTTCATTTCAATAAGGCACTGGGAAAAATAATTAATGGGAAAGATTCTTTGGGAATTAACCAACCCTCCGGTATCCTAATCGATAGCTATGAAGCCGGGCCACAAACATGGACAGAGAATTTTGCGGATAAATTTAAGCGACGGCATGGCTATGACATTTATTCCTATTTACCAGTGCTGACCGGGCGCGTCGTCGAGTCTGAGGCCCTATCTGAGGGATTTCTGTATGATTATCGAAAAACCGTCGCAGATTTAATTGCCCAATCCTATTATGGCACCTTTCAGAAACTGGCACACCAGCATGATCTTCAATTGATAGCCGAACCTTATGGCGGAATTTTCAACAAGGCAAAAAATGCAGAATATCTCGATGTTGTTGTATCTGAATTCTGGCTTAAACGTCCTCAGAATAATAATGTTAAGGAAATTGCTTCAATCGTTCATACATCTGGAAAAAATATAGTCGGTGCAGAATCCTTTACGGCCAAACCTGAGCATGGAGCGTGGCGAAACCATCCGCTAACCCTGAAAGCTCTGGGAGATCTCACCTTTACACAGGGATTAAATCGTATAATGCTCCATTCTTATTTACATCAACCCAGGTCAGAGTTTCCTCCGGGATGGACCCATGGACGATATGGCACCCACTTCAACCGATTAAACACCTGGTGGAAATATGTTGATCCCTGGATTTCCTATTTATCCCGCAGTCAATACTTACTGCAGCAGGGACGATCCGTTGCAGATATTTGTCTGTTGAGCAGCGACGATCTCGATGATTTGGTAGAAGCAAAGTTTCCCGAAATTCCGAAAGGATACGATTATGATATTTGCCCTGTATCCAGCTTTCTGAAATTAACGTTTAAGAGAGGATCTCTGGCTTTTCCATCTGGAAATAAGTATAAACTGCTTGTCTTGCCCGAATATGATTTCATGTCACTTTCTGTATTGCGCCATCTGCATAAACTTGTGGAAGCTGGAGCCGTTGTTGTTGGTCCACCTCCTTCCATACCGCCGGGACTGCAGGAGTATGTATATGACAGTGAGGAATTCGTTAATTTAGTCAAAGATCTCTGGGGGGAGTGGGATAATAAATCTGAGAAGGTGCATCATTTCGGCCATGGAAAAGTGTACACAAATATTTCGCTGAGCCGTGCCCTGGAAGAAAACCGGATTTATCCTGATTTCGTTTATAGGACGTCAGAAACAACGGCAAATATTCGTTTCATTCATCGTACTTTGGATGATTCCGAGATCTATTTCCTTTCCAACCAGGATTCACAATCGATTACGATTACAGCCGATTTCAGGGTAACTTCGAAGCAACCGGAAATTTGGCAACCGGATCTGGGATTGATAGAACCATGGTTTGTCTTTACGAATAAGAACGAAAGAATACAACTTCCTGTTCATCTCGATCCATATGGTTCTGTTTTTGTTGTGTTCAGGAAACCGTTACCTGGGAAATGGGTGACTTCTGTTGTGGATTCAAAGGAAGGTGATCTGTCTGAGTCCAGTACTGTAATCGAAAAATCTTTTTTGGCAAAGGAGCTTGATATCTTTGGAGCGAACCTGATGTCAAATTCCTCTTTATCATGTCGTCTGAATTATTCAAATGGTGATCAGCGAGGGTTCAATACACATTCTCCTCCTTCTGATCTTGTGCTCGATGATTCATGGACTGTTAAATTTCCTGATGGTTGGGGTGCGCCGACATCAACCGTATTTGATTCTTTGATTTCCTGGTCGGATCATCCTAATGAGGGGATCAGATATTTTTCCGGGACAGCCACTTATAGCTATAATCTAACGATACCTTCTGGTTACATACAGCGTGATCAGTCATATTTTATGGATATGGGGATGATTCATGATATGGCCGAGGTCTGGCTGAACCAAAAGAGAGTAGGAATCGTGTGGAAGCCGCCATTCCGTATTGATGTTACACAATTTCTTCAGGAGGGCACTAATTTTTTAGAAATTAAAATCACTAATCGCTGGGTAAACCGTTTAATCGGTGATGAACAGATTTCGGTAGATTATTCATATGATATGGAAGGGACCGCATTTACCAGAGGAGCCTTGAAAGAACTGCCGGAATGGTATTACGATCCAAACATGTCAAAGCCGCCGAAACGCCATACGTTTACTTCCTGGAAACATTATGAAACTGATTCATCGCTTTTGCCTTCAGGATTAATTGGTCCGATTAAAATTAAGGCTTATAAAATAGTCTCAATGGAAACTATTCTAAAACAGGATTGAGACCTGTTAATCAGGCTCAACATTACGGGCAAATTGATTTCGTAATATAATCTACTAAGGCACCGATGGCCGTATGCCGGGATATGATAGAGGCTTTGGTCAAGAATAACACAACTTTTAGCATGTATAATTTAACAATAGGGATCATCAATGAACGTTTTAAAATCATATTTTCTACAAATTTTAATCATTAGTGTTGTAATCTTTTCACCTTTCTGGTTAGCTGAAGCAGGAACGGTCCACGATTCCGGGGACGCGACGATTATCCGTTGCGAGACTTTTACCATCGATATCAAAAAGGAGGGATTCTGTTATTCGTTCAGAAGACCGGATGGTTCGTTGATCGTGGCTCCGCATGAAACCAGTGGTATTCAAATTGGCGATCTCAGAAATTTGCAGTCTGTAAAACAAACTAAATATCTTGGTTCTGAAGGAAATGCCTATCATTTTGAAGTTACGATGACCGATGATTTGAAAGCCAGGGTTACCATAAAAATCTCGGATCACCATACCCATTTTATGGTATACCCTGAAACAGATGGAAAGATCGCTATTATCTGTCGTACTGCAAGTGCGTCTCCAGGCTATGGTCTTGGTGATCTTGTGGCCAACCGTGCCTGTCCCGAGGGATTCAAATCGGAAATTCCTCCGGGTCTTGGAACCGAGATTACGGGCTACGACAAGGAAGACTTCACTTCCGGGATGCCCCTGGTCCGCTGCATGACCAATTTTGCGATCTACCCAAAGAATGGTTTTGGGGTGGTAAACATCGATCCCTGGGCAAAAATAGTCAAAAGCACGAAAGACCAGGTAGCCCAGGGGAGTTCACGTACAACAAAAATTGAAGATCTGCATTACTTTTTTGGAACACCAAAACAGATCTATGCTGAATTCTTGAAAACCAGAAACCTCAGGGGTTACCCTGTTATGCTTCCAAAATATTCATTTTTCGGCGTCGGATGGGAAGCCTTCGGAGCCCTGGCCTGGCGGACAAGCCAGGAGACGGTTACAGAAAACGTCAATAAGTATCTTGAATTGGGCTATCCCATTCGCTGGATGGTTGTTGGTTCGGGATTCTGGGAAACCGGATTGAAAACAGGGAAGCTTGGCGCGACTACCAGTTTCGGCATGTGGGATAAAAAGCTCTACCCCGATCCTGAAGGATTTATTGAATATTTTCGAAGCAAAGGCCTCAAATTTTTCCTGGGTTTGCGCATGGGATTTATCGTTGGTGGTCCGTTTACCAGCGAAGGCCTTGAGAAAGACTATTTTTTGAAAGAAGATGGACGCCCTAAAATATTTCGTGTAGGCTATCCCAGAGAACCTATTTACCTGCTCGATTCACAGAATCCTGATGCGCTCAATTGGTATGTTGAACTATGTAAAAAGTGGCAAGTCGATGGTTTTAAGGAAGACATCTACGGATACGGGAAATACTATCTGCGCGATGACATGCTCAATCCAATCAATAGCGAGCTGATGAAAGAAGGATATTATATCATGGGCCGCAACGGGTATCTTGGTTCTCAGTCGGAACTCCACCGCATTGAGGACTTCAATTATAACCAGGACCAGGACCGCGGTCCCATAAACGCCCTGGCGACAGCTTATGCGGGCCTCCCCTATCTGTATCCCGATATCATTGGCGGCACGTTCGGGGGCAGGGATTTCGATAAGGAAATTTCTCAACGGATAAAAACCTATCTCATGCGTAACGCTCAGTGGGCTTCGGTGCATCCTTCGCTTTCGATGGGAAAAGGGCCCTGGCACTATAAAGATGAGCAGGTCGAAAAAGTGATTCTTGATGCCGCCAAATTGCATGACCGGTTACACCCTTATATTTACAGTCAGGCAGTCCGATTTTACCACGACGGATACCCCTGGCCTATGTGTCCGTTACCGATTGCCTATTACCAGGATCCAAATGTCGATTACCGGGAAAACAATGTTATCCGTGGGTATCAATGGATGATCGGTGATGCACTCATGGCAACCCCTCTTTACGGCAATGATTATGAAACAGCTACCACCCGCGATATTTATTTACCCGAAGGTATATGGATGGACTATGACAGCGGGGAAAAATACACAGGTCCAAAAACATTAAAGGAATTTTCTTTACCTGTTGGTAAAACGCCACTGTTCGTCGGTGGCACCGGTATTGTAGTTGAAAAGGACCAGGAAATTTTAGTGGCCAGAATTTATCCGGTAGCTGATTATGTGACAACGACGTTCTTCGACAAAGATGCTGTTACCGTCAGTCATATAAACATAGCACAACCTGATTGGGAAGATCCAAGAATTATCGATATGACCACAAAGTCTGAAATCAAAGGATCCTGGGTCCGACATGCTTACCAGTTCCATTTCCAACCCGGGCATAATTATCTGATCGAGTAGTATGCATGTATTGACTTTAAATAAGGAAAAGGATATATGATTAAAGGGATACCGATGATTAACAGTATGTGCGTTGTATTAATTTTGTTTCTTATTGTTACCGGTTGGAGTCAATCCCCCAAAAGCGTTAGTGAAGATCCCATAGGGATGTCAAAACATGTTCTTTGGTATGAGCATCCCGCACAGGAATGGGAAGAAGCCCTGCCGCTCGGAAATGGTCGAATCGGTGCTATGGTCTTTGGCGGCATCGACAGGGAGCGGATCAACCTTAATGAAGAGACAATCTATTCGGGGAAACCACAGCCCAAAACCGTCAGTAATGTTGAGCAACTGCTGCTAAAGAAACGACAAGAGCTCGTATTTGCAGGAAAGTACAATGAGGCGAAGAACCTCAGCCTCAAAGATATTGACATACCTGAGGGCTTTGCGGTCAAAAAGGAAGAGATTCCGGGTACCTCCCGTTCGCGGCACATCAACAAACCTCTGGCGGATCTCTACCTGCATTTCGGTAGCACGCGCGAAATCCCTACGGACTACTATCGCGATCTGGATCTGGACCGGGCCGTCGCAACAGTGCGGTATATGATTGGTGACGTGACCTATACCCGGGAGTTTTTCTGCAGCTACCCCGACCAGGTGATGGTAGTGCGCGTAACAGCGGACAAGCCCGGCAAGGTATCATTCAACAGCACCATGACCCGTCGCACGGACGTGAAAGCTGACATGTACCGATATGATGCCGAACTCGGCGCCAAGGTCGAGAGCATCACGCGCCCGCCAGATCCAAAGGTGACTGTGATCTCTCCAACACAATTCAGCTTCAGCGGCCAGGCGGACCCTGATGGCGTTACGTTTGTCGCGCATTTCCGGGTCGTGACCGAAGGCGGCGTATCAAAACGCATTCCGGCTGGTTTCCAGGTTGAGGACGCAGATGCTGCCGTACTGTTCATAACCGCAGCCACCGATTACCACCACGAGAACCCGGACAAGGCAGCATCGGATCACATGGCCGCGGTTAGCCGGAAGTCCTTCGATGAGCTAATGAAACGGCACGTGGCGGACCACCAGAGCTTGTTCCGAAGGGTCAGTCTCGACTTAGGCACGGGGCGTGCATCCGAACTTCCCACAGACAAGAGGGTCCTTTCCAAACAATTGGATGTCAAAGACCCGCGCGTGCCAGCCGAAACAGAGCTTGACCCGGATCTCTACGCCCTTTTCTTTCAGTATGGCAGGTACTTGATGATTGCCTCCTCGAGATCGGGAACACTGCCGCCCGACCTCCAGGGAATATGGAATGACAGTCTGCTGCCGCCCTGGTTCGGAGGTTTCTTCTCTGATATCAATCTCCAAATGTCCTACTGGCCGGCAGAGACATGCAATCTATCCGAGTGCCACCTGCCGCTTCTTGACATCAGTGAACGCCACATGCCACCGGCTCAGAAAGCGGCGGAGCTCGCCTACGGCGCCAGGGGCATGGTGATGCACGGCATGACCATCTGGGGACCCAAAACCGCTTCAGGCGGCTGGCAGGATTTTGGAGGTTGGCTGGCGCAGCATTTCTGGGAGCACTATGCATTCAGCGGTGACAGGGAATTCCTGGCCAAACGGGCCTATCCCTTCCTCAAGGAAAATGCGCTTTTCTATCTGGACTTCATGGTCGAGCATCCCGAGAAGGGCTGGCTCGTGAGCGGCCCGGCTTACTCGCCGGAAAATACCTTTGTTGGTGGCCACATCGACATGGGGGTCACCATGAGTGTGGCCATCATCCGCGAGCTTTTCGGCAACACGATCGAAGCAAGTGAAATACTTGGCGTTGACACCGACTTGCGTAAACAGCTTCGGTCGGCACTCCAGAACCTGCCACCCTATCAGATTGGACGACATGGGCAGCTTCAGGAATGGTTGACCGATCACAGGGAAACAAATCCGGGGCACCGGCATATGTCCCACCTTTACGCTGTCTCTCCAGGATATACCATCACGCCCGGAGAAACGCCCAAGTTGGCAAAGGCGGCCAAAACATCGCTTCTGCGCCGTCTCAACAACAATGGCGCGTGGACCGGCTGGAGTCGCGCCTGGGCGACACACCTTGCCGCCCGGTTGGGAGATGGAAAACGCGCTGGCGAACAGCTGGAGTTACAGCTCGCTAAAACAACCTATCCGAATCTTTTCGATTCCCATCCACGGCGTGGCGGCACCACGCGCTGCGCCCAACTGGAGGGGAATTTCGGTGCGACGGCCGCCATCGCCGAGATGCTTCTGCAAAGTCACACGGGTGAACTCGAACTGCTGCCGGCACTGCCGCCGAAGTGGCGCACAGGGCATGTCAAAGGGTTGTGCGCTCGCGGCGGCTTTGAGGTCGATATGGAGTGGATGAATGGAGCACTTGCGAGGGTCATGGTCCACTCGCGGCTGGGTGGACCATGCAGCCTTCGCTATGGGGGCAATACGATTCGAATCGAAACAGAAACGGGTAAACGTTATTTTTTTGACGGTGATCTGGTCCTTGATGATGGAGAGGATAAACAAAAGGCCCCTGAAAACGGTGATACGCAACGAAGAGGCTCCCAGTGATGTTGTATACCAACAAATACGCTCTGCTGAAGACGTTTTTTTTCATATTCCTCCTCAGCGCTATCAGTGCAAGCACGTTGACTGATGCTGAAGAAAAGACGGACCGGATGCGTGTGGCGGTGCGCGACTTTGGCGCAATTCCCGACGATAGTGCGTGCGACGCAATAGCGATTCGGGCAGCCGTGGCCTCTGTCGCGACAAAAACTAAGGTTCGGCTGGTCTTTGAGCCAGGTGTTTACAACCTCAGTGAGGCGTCTGTAGCAACGCGGCAAGGACGCCTGTCCATGGTCCATCTCTGGGGGTTGGACGACTGGGTCATCGAGGGCGCTGTGGATGGCAAAGGAAATCCGGCTACGAAGCTGGAGATGAACCTCAAACTTCGCAATGAAGTGACCGGTGCCAGGCACCTGGATGTGAGGGATTGCAAACGGATCCACGTCAAAAATCTGATCATCGACCAGAATCCCCGTATGGCGACAGCAGCGAAGGTGCTGGACGTCGATCAGAGCAGCGGCCGCATAGAGATCGAGGTCCTGGAAGGGATGCCCCATTTCGACGGCATGTTCTCTTTTTCCGCCAACAACTGGGATCTGAACACGAAGCTGCTGATACCCGGACCGGCAGTGACCATTGGCACAAATGCGGCCAAATTCGGGAAATGGTCTGCCATTCCCGGGTCACCGGGTCACTACTCCATTCGCAACGAATCCATGGCAAAGCTTCTGAAACCGGGGCAAGGGCTGTCTTTTCATTTCAATATTGTCATTCCCCAGGGTAGATCCATCGACGTCTACCGATGTGAGGATATCATCTTTGAAAACATCCTTGTCCACAATGCCATCGGCATGGTGATGGGGGCTGGTGACAACCGGAACATGACCTTCAAGCGCTTCCATGTCAAACCCGAAGGCAACTCTTTGGCGGTTGGACCGAGGGACGGCATTCACATCAGTCGGAGTACCGGCCACCTGTTGATGGAGGATGTGATCGTGCGCGGCGTACGCTGGGACCCTATTGTGAGCTACAAGTATTCCGCACCGATAGCCGAACGGGTGAGTGATCAAGCAATCCGGCTGGATCCATCGAACTCAAAGTCAGCCATGATTCTCAAGGTGTTGAAGAAGGGCGGCCAGGTGCATTTCTGGACCGGCACCAACCCCACCGTCCGCGAGGTCGCAGAGGTATCAGAAAACGTGGTAGGTTTCACAAGCCCATTGGACGCTTCCGTCAAAGCGGGTGGAATCATTACGCCTGGTGAATGGCACTGGGAAAAAGCCGTAATAAGGGACTGCATCATAGAATCCAATTATGGTACCGCCATCGTCTATGAATGCGACAATCTGTTGGTGGAGAATTGCATCTTCAATAACAATGCCTACTCGAACATCGGGCTCGGGGCGACCAGCAAGAACGCGGGTTTATATACGCGACATATTGTGATCCGCAACAACACATTCAAAGGGTCCACATGGGAGCCAAAGTACTCTGGTTCTTACCTGACTCAGCACCGGGGTACGATCACCCTGTTCAACCGGAATCCGTTCTTTCGCAAACAGCGATACCACCGCAACATTTTAATCGAGAACAACCTGTTCCAGAATCTCACCGGTCGGAACCAGCCAGGCGCCGTTGACATCAAGTTGGCGGAGGATGTCACCGTTCGTAACAATCGATATGAGAATGTCTCCCGGCGGCTCTACATCGACGAAGCAACAACTGCCCGGGTGAACTTTGAGTAGCCCGGATCAAAACGCAAAACACACAAGCGAAACAGGTAGGTCAGACGTCATAGAAAGAACGGGATGCTTCTTTAGAACGTTGCGCCGCCATCCGGGCTGGTGACCTTCATGAGTAACGCCTGGCGCGCGATGTTCAAGCACGCGACACCTGCAGACCGATAAGAAAAGGAGTAAAGAGTTGAAAGTAAGACAACGGCAAAACGGAACAAGTTGCCGAAAGATCCTCCTCATGTGTCTTCTGGCAACGGCAGTGGAGGGTACAACTATAGCAGACGAGTACAAACTCTGGTACGAACAACCGGCAGAAGAATGGATCGAAGCTTTACCGGTCGGCAATGGCCGGCTTGGGGCTATGGTATTTGGTGGTATCGAGTCCGAACAAATTCAGCTAAATGAAAATTCTGTGTGGTCCGGAAAAGAGAATAACTTTGACCGCGTCGGGGCTTATAAACATTTGCCCAGAGTTCGGCAATTGCTCTTTGAAGGAAAATACAAAGAAGCTAAGAAGATCGTTGATCAAGAGTTTTATGGTGAACGTCCATTGTATTACTATCAACCTCTCGGAGATATTTATCTGAAATTCCCGGCCGCTGAAAGTGTGACCAACTACCGAAGATCTCTCGATCTTAATAATGCTGTGGCCACAACAAGTTACTCAATAGGTGATGCGGAATTTAAGCGGGAAGTGTTTGCCAGTTTTCCGGATCAGGTTATTGTTATTCACCTGACCTGCAATAAACCTGGACGTATTTCAACGGATATCAGTCTGACACGTATCAAGGATGCGAATTCGGAAGTTATATCCGATGACACGATGGTATTGCACGGCCAGGTTGACCGCGGTAAACCAACCGAAGGTGTGAATTTTGAAACACATCTTAAAGTAATGACCACAGGCGGGCAAATTAAAAGAAACGATGCTGGTATTGCGATTGAAAGTGCAGATGAAATTACTCTGATAATGGCCGCTTCAACAGATTATTATGGCAGCGAACCCTCCAAAACCTGCCGGAAACAGATTGCTGCTGCCACACAAAAGTCATTCATTGATTTAAAACAAAACCATGTAACAGATTATCAAAAATTATTCAACCGGGTTGGTATTAATCTGGGTAAATCAGTCAGCGCTGATCTGCCTACAGATAAAAGATTGCAAGCGGTCAAAAGTGGTGGGGAAGATTTGGCCCTCCTTGCATTATACTTTCAGTACGGCCGCTACCTGCTGATCAGTTCCTCGCGTCCGGGCAGTCTGCCGGCAAATCTGCAGGGGATATGGAATGCCGAGTTTGAACCGTCATGGTTCTGCGGCTACCATTTTGATATTAATCTGCAGATGAATTACTGGCCGGCTGAGGTCTGTAATCTGTCGGAATGTCATGAGCCCTATTTTGAATTACTGGAAAGAATGCTTCCAAACGGACGGAAGACAGCAAAAGATGTATATAATTGTAGTGGTTTTTATGTGGCGCACAGAACGACCCCGTCACTGTTCACCAGTACGGTCAAAGGCCTGGATATCTGGCCGACATCCGCGGGATGGCTTTGTCAGCATTTCTGGGAGCATTACCAGTTTACCGAAGACAAAGATTTTCTTGCCAGACGGGCCTATCCTATTATGAAGGAAGCGGCCGAATTTTACCTTGACTGGTTGGTTGAACATCCTGAAACCGGTAAACTGGTCAGCGGTCCATCTTTTTCGCCTGAGAATTCATACTTTTTACCGGGTACCGAAACAAAAGCCACTTTAGTGATGGGACCTGCAATGGATCAACAGATTATCTGGGATCTGTTTTCTAATACTCTTGAAGCCGCCTCTGTTCTAGGCATTAAAGATGATTTTATCGAGGAAGTTAAAAATAAGCTTATCCACTTGGATAATGGTTTGGAGATCGGATCAGATGGACGATTACTGGAATGGCCTGAAGAGTTCGAAGAAGTGAATCCCGGGCACAGGCATATATCTCATCTGTATGCATTGCATCCGGGTAGACAAATAATCCCGAGGGAGTCGCCTGAACTCGCCAGCGCTGCCATTAAATCCATCGAAGGACGACTCGCTCATGGCGGCGGATGGACCGGCTGGAGCAGGGCATGGATCATTAATTTCTGGGCCCGATTGCTGGATGGTGACAGGGCTTATGAAAATATTCTGGCGTTGATGCGGAAATCGACGCTGCCGAATTTATTCGATGACTGCCCCCCATTCCAGATAGATGGCAACTTTGGCGCTACAGCGGGGATTGCGGAGATGTTGCTGCAAAGCCTCGCCCCTTCGACAAGCTCAGGGCAGGCGGCTGAAATTGAACTGCTTCCGGCGCATCCCGCAGCATGGACCAATGGATTTGTCAAGGGACTGTTAGCCCGCGGGGGATTCGAGGTGGATATTTACTGGGAAAATGGTAAATTGGACAAAGCAAGGATAAAATCGAAACGTGGCGGTACGTGCAGGATTCGCTATGGTAATAAAATTATTGATATTGAAACGGAAAAGGGTAAGATGTATACGCTGGATGGTGTTTTAAGTCTTCATTAAAAATCTCTTAAAGGGCTGGAAACTAAAGACGATATGAGGACAGCATACACATAAAAATACTATAATTCTTCATTAAAGCCAGGATTACTGACATGAAATTGATTATCATCGGTGTAATTGTATTTGTCTTTTTGTTTAGTTATAAAGCAAATACACAAACCGCAGAAAATAATCCGGTTCCCATCTACCTCAATCAGAGCGGTTTTAACCTCGGAGCTCCGAAACGGTTCACGGCACCTACGTTGGGCGATGGTACTCCCTTCCAGGTTGTTAGCAGCAAATCAGGTAAAACTTTATTTAAAGGAATAATTACGAATCATATCGGTGATTTCAGCGAATTCAATCCACAAAGCACCGATGAGTTTATAGTGAAAGCAGGAGGGCTATCGTCATTTCCTTTCCGGATCGGGCACTGGTGGATGGAGCGCGTCACCTACCAGAATGCCATGGACTTTATGATCGAGAGTCGTCACTACTTTGGTAACTGGAAGGATACCTGCCAGGGCTCTTTCGGCTGGCGCGATGACCACCACTTTGCCTGGGAGCTTAACACACTGGTACCACAGTATCTTTCCAACCCGGAAGCCTATCACCGGATGCCGAAGAAAATTTTTTATCAAAAGAGAGAGGGATTTAACGGTGCTTTAGATCCCTACCCGAAGGATGCTCCTGACATCATTAAACTCATTCACCATGGCGCTGATGTAATCGTCACCCAGAAGCTGATGCATGAACTGCTCAAGGAACAGCTAGCTTTTTTTCTTTACGCCTGGCCCTGGATAAAGCATTATCTGCCGAAACAGAATTATAACGTTGTTGCCGATTATGCTTTTTCCAATTGGCGAAATGAAGAAAAGGACAGGGAATACCCCTATGATAAGAGTCAGGGGCACAATATTCTGGCTCTCAAAACAAAAATCGGGACTACCAAAGGCGAGCTTCCTCCCGGTCATACGGTACTTCCTAATCTACTTTTGTACGAGGTCGCGAAACGAGAACAAAGGGCGGATGCTGAAGACTATTTTAAAGCGGCCTATAATCAGGTAGAATGGATGATTGATAGCCTGGACTGGAGCGATCCGCTGGTCACCAAAGGTCAGCGCATGAGTGAGCATGTTACCATGACTGGTCTGGCGCATATGTTGCGTCACTATCCCAAAAGAGCACCATCGGGATTGGCGGACAAGATCCGGTTATGGAAACAGGTGGCCATCAGCCGGTCAAACAATATGTGGGACTTCCGTAAACTTTCGGACAGCGAATGGGTACCCAGTGGTGAGAAAAAAACCATGTGGAACGAACCCGGAAATGTGATCGGTTTCCCTGCCTGTGCTCTGGCCGCGATCGGCGCCACGCCGAATGATCCGCAGAACCAACGACTCTATGAACTGGTCTGGTCACATATGGATAACGCTTTCGGTCGCAATCCCACCGGCCGCCACTTCTCGTATGATGCTCCCCGGGAAATCGAAGGTTGCGAGCTTGGCTGGTACAGTTTCCATAAGGACGGAATTGGTCGATTGGAAGATACACGATTTGTCTTTGATGGCGCACCGAAAAAGGAACATTACCCTTATAATCCGGAAGCCGGGAACCCGGGCTGGTCTGAAGGATGGGTAAACTTCAATGTCGCCTTTAACCTGAGCCTGGCCTATATGGCCCATGATGCTATTCGCATAAAAGGATCGTGGAGCAACGGACAGCTGGATATGCGTTTAAAGGCACCACTCAATTTCGATTACAATAAACAGGAGACTGTCCAGGTTCAAATTCACTTCGATGACGGATCGACACGAACAGTCAGATTAAACGAAGACAGCAATAATGATGCTTTCTTCTCGGGGAATCTGAGACCCGGAATAATGCCATCAAAAGTCAGCTATGGATACGGGTATTTTACGGTCGAATCGTTGATTACGCAATAGAAAATAATAGCATAATAAGGTATAGCAGGTATTCATAATTACATCCACGATGTCATTGTATACTCCCTGATTATGATGAGAAATACTTACCATAAAAGTTGGAGAAATGCAAATGCAATTTTACAAATTAATCGCCTTTTCGTTTATTCTTCTATTTTTGATGCAGTATAATGTATCTGCACAAGAACGGAGTCAATCCGATCCTGTTATCGATGCTGATTATCCTGGTGGTAATATTTTCACATATACATTAAGAGGAGAGACCGTTCTTGATGATACCGTTTATCTGTTTCAGGAGCTTCGTGATACCGAATGGTGGTGGTTTTACTGGAATTTTCGGGTACGTGGGGCGGAAAGTGAAACGCTGCATTTTAAATTTTGTTTAAAACATCCGCGGTTGGGAATTTTACCTTTCGGAACGCAGGGTCCGGCTGTAAGTGTTGATGGAGGCGATACCTGGTCCTGGCTTGGTAAAAATGTGATTCAAGATGATGGCTTCTCTTATACTTTTTTGCAGGATGCAAAAGAAGTCCGCTTCTGTTTTACGATACCCTATCAACGGGGTCACCTTGAAACATTCAAAAATCGCCATAAGCACAATCCTCATTTTATTATAAAAGAACTGTGTAAAACGCGAAAAGGCAGAACCGTTGATCAGCTGCAGGTCGGAAAGTTGAATAGTGAACCAAAATACCGGATCCTGCTCACCGCCCGACATCATGCCTGTGAAAGCATCGCCAGCTATGTATTAGAAGGAATTCTTGAAGCCGCATTGGCCAATACCAGCGAGGGACAGTGGCTTCGCGAAAATGTAGAAATCTTAGCGATACCAATGATGGATGTAGACGGTGTTGAAGATGGCGACCAGGGTAAATCACGAGAACCACATGACCATAATAGGGACTACGAGGGTGAGAGCATTTATCCCGCCGTTGCAAATCTTCGCCATCTGGTTCCAGGCTGGTCCCGCGGTAAATTACGGATTGCCCTCGATCTTCACTGTCCCTACATCGACACACCATTTATTTATTTTTCCGATCCGACAGAAACTGACCAAAAATTCAATAAAAAATTCCGGGAAATTCTAACCCGGATCCAAAATGGTCCGTTGGTTTTTAGTAATGATGAACATCGCATTTCCAGCGGTAAAGGACTGATGAAAGGCTGGGCCGCCGGCCTGCCGGGTGTCGAAGTTGCCTCAACTATAGAAATTCCATATGGTAATGTCGGTGATGCAGTCGTTACCGCCGAATCGGCCCGTTTATTGGGCCATGATCTGGCCAGGGCCCTGATAGCCTACCTTCAAGACTAAAATTCTACTATAACGACTTGTCGGATGCAAATCAGCATCCGGATCATACAGAACTATTAAAATTACAATTGAATACATGTAAGATGCACATAGGAAACAACCCATCAAATTAAAAGTTATCGCCCTAATTTGCTGTTTTTTGATATGCCTGAATACTCCATTTGAGGCCGGGGCGACAGATCACTTTCAACTGGTTCTCGACGATAAAAAACCGGCTTTTGATATCAGTCCAAACCAGACCCGAATGGCGACATGCTATCGCGACATGACCGGAACATATCATCTGTTCGCGGATTTCATGGAGACATCGACCGGATCGTGGAATGCAGTGGTCCGCTACTATCGCAGCATTGATCTCCGTACATGGGAGTTTGTCGAGACGGTCGTTGAAAAAGGCGATGGTTCAGACGCAGACGCCTTCGGTGCTGCAAGTCCCCATGTACTCGCCACTGATGATAATATCTACCTTTTCTATGCTGGTAGAGCCAATCCTGTCGGGGGGCAACTAAATTCAACTGCACAGCGCGATCAGCTGGGTTATATGGCTTGTCGCATCATGTTGGCCAGTGCCAAAGCCGATAAACACGGTGCTCCCATTGGCGCGTTTCAGAAACAGGGTGTGCTCGTTGAACCCGGCGACGGCTGGGACTCGATGCGGCTGGATGATCCCTGCGCCGTTCTCGACGGCGGTACAGTGCACCTTTTCTTCAAAGGATTCGATAATAACCGTAATCGCAATCATGTGCGTGTCGGTTATGCAAAGGCCAAACTTGCAGACATGAATTTCAGGAAGCATACAGAGCCCATCCTTGCCGTTCCCGGCGGTGGTGAGATGCCCAGGGTGTTCCGAAAAGGCGATACCTGGCACATGTTCTACCATCATTTCGGTAAGACCGGCTCCACATGGCAACATCATATCTCCGATGACGGGATCCATTGGCGTCTTTTTGATTCATCTTTTTTCATGGGACATCCCACAGGCGGTCCACGGGATATTATGATGATACAGGGAATGAACGGAACTTTGCTTGATAAGCCCAAACTGCTTGTTGCGGGAACTGAGAATGGGATCAACAAACTGTGGTTGTATCATCTGATAACAAAAAATCAAGAAGAAAATATTGACCAGCGAAAAACAGGAAAAGTCTATGATACTAGCGATAATCCATTCATGACAATCGGTACAGGAAAGGCAACGGATTAAGGCGATCCGTTACCGGTTTACTCTGAGGGCATCTGGCTCGCGTGCGGTCACAAAAGGAATCTGAAATTATATGGTTCGAATTTTGGAAAGTATGTAGATAGAATAATTCTGCAGGAGAATAATATAATGAAAGGCCTAAAATTGTTGGCTTATTATATAATACAAATAATTCTGGTATTTTTTGTTCAGGTGTGTTTTGCAGAGAACGGCAATTCTTTAATAAACAGGTATTACGAAATAAATTTAAGAAATGATAATTCCATTGAAGTTAAAGTAGAAGGAGTCCCGCCGCAGATCCTCCATGGAAATTTCATTATAATGTACAGCCCCATTCATCTTGGTTTTGCGTTGAACCGGGTGGGCGAATTCGATGTCGCCTATCCCATACCGTTTCCGGATTCTGATCAACGTGCCCTTAGGTGGACACAATACAGCGAACAGTTGGACGAGATTGCTCCAAAGTTAAAGTCCATCGCAGTTGAGAGCAGAGGCGAACTGATGGCCACCTATCCCATAGATGCCAAAGATAACTGGATTTTTATCGACTCACAGGGTGATACACTTGAAGATCTTGCCGGCCTGAATATTCAGCAAACTCTGAATCCGTTTGAGGCCGGTAAGAGAACCGACATTAACCCTGTCAGGTCTTCCATTAAAAACAGATCAATAACCTGGGATTTTAAAGAACAGCCAAATTTTACATTTTCGGCTGAAATATTTTTACCGTTGGATTCAGGCGACCCGCAAATATCCTATAAATTAAATGTTAAGAAGAACGGTTACTATTCCGTGGCTTATCGCGGTGCCCCGGCCATGAAATCAGACGAGACAATCCAGGTACCGCAACTTACAGCCGGCCGGGCATTTGGCAAGGGATTTGAGCAGTCCTATATTGTGAAGACCGAAGCATACCTGGCCTTGCCCAGGGTACATATTGCCACTGGCGAGCTGAATTCTGCTCTTGTTATCGATCCTAAAGAAAGCCCCTTCCGCCTGGTAAAAGATAATGGCGGTGTGCAAACCTACATTCTGGGTTCTGAAAGTAATTCACGATTTGGTATGATGATCAATAAAACAGAAAAAGGTATGCAACCCATTGCCCTTGCACCTCTCATGTGTGGTTATCAGTCTGCAATGCGTACAGGTGACCGCTACGATTTTACTTTGCGGTATGTGCTGCGGCCAGGGAATTGGCGGGAAACCTACAGGTATATTGCCCGGGATATTTACAATTTTCGTGATATGCGCGATAACAGCGGTCCCGGTTCTCTCAGCAATACCATCGAAAATATCATGGATTACCTGAGCGATCGTGACGGAAAAAATTATGCCATGTGGCATACCGAACAAAAATATTATAATTACTGGTCAGACCGTTCCGGTAATTTTAAACCCTTCTCGCCGATGTTTACCCTGGCAGCAGCGATTATGACCGATGATGAGGATTTTTATAAAAAACATGCCCTGCCAATCATTGAGTATGCTCTCTCAAGAAAGGAAAACAAATTTCAGCCTTATGATAATATTAACACCTTTATGGCTCAGTGGACACGGAACATTGGTTTCCCTTATCCTGATGCAGTCCAGTTGGCTGAACTTTATGGAATGTTCCAGAAGCGCACCTATGCCTTTAAATATTACGTTGAAAAAAAGGGATTCAAAGAAAACGATTTTATACATCAGTTAACGAAATATCGATTTAGTGGAGACAAGACCTATCTTGATAAAGCGAAAAAGTTGGCAATTAAAAAAGCTGGTTTAGATGATCTTGATACTGCAAATCCCTGGTCCGGAGGTGATTTTTCGAACTATTTGGAACTCTATGAAGAGACACAGAATAGCAAATATCTCGGGGCTTCACATAGAGGTGCGTATAACAGATTATACAGATATAATCTGTTTCCGGTGGTTCCGGATTCTATGGTTACGCTGGACAAAGACAACAAGGTTCCCATCCATGGTCATGCCTACCAGCGGCATAGGGATTGGGGATTTCCGCTACCTGAAAACCTGTATGCACCCGAACAAACGGTTCCGGCCTGGCGTGCTTCGCTAATCGGTACACAATGGGAAGTTTATCGCGGAGGTTTGTGGCCCTGGGTGCATGGACAGCTGATGCGCGTAGCAACCCATACCGGGGATGTTTTTATTCGAGACATGCAGCGCTGGGCCATGGTCGGGCGTTATGCCAATTATCCCGGCGATTTCCGGTATATAGATCATTCCCTGGTTGCGGAATTGCCGGATGCCCCCATGCATTATGTCTATGAAACAAACTTTTCCACCTTTAATCCCGGCCATGCTGTCGAATGGATTGGTGCGGTTATGGATTTCCTGGTCAGCGACTGTTTCAACCGCTCCGATATGAACATCGATTTTCCATCACGGTGTATGTATAACAGTGCCTTCCGCGTAAAAACCTATGGCGACCGCCCGGGCAAATTTTATGACGAAAAAGATGTACGCTTGTGGTTGCCGAGAAAACTGTTAAAATCGGATAATAAACAAGTGGATTACCTGGCCGGGTATGGCAATGGGAAATTCTATATCGCTTTATGGAATCAGTCTTTTAAAGTGGAAAAGGTAAAAATCGAATTGAATCCGGACTTGGTAAATTGCTCCGGTAAACATACTGCAAGGGTTTGGAAAGACAACCTTAACAGTGGAACTTTGAATGTTTATGACAATAAATTTGAATTTGAAATCTCACCTAAAGGGATAATCGCATATGCGATAGATGGAGTCGAGGTAAAGACGCGGCTACATTCAAAAATGTTTGACGAAGAATCAATCACCCTTGACGAAAAAAGTATTGTAACTGATTTAAATACGCCTTTCGGTAAAGTACATGGGATGCTGATAACTATGGGTCGGGGATTAACCACATCCTATGTGTATACCGAAGCCTTGCCGGAAGATGTTATCAGTGCAAGGCTAAAGTATCGCCAGGGATCAGGAAACTGGCAGGAGGCTGTTGATACAATATTCCCATTTGAGTTCACCACTCAAATAGAGGAAGAAAAGGGTGATTTTGAATTCATTTTGGAGGTTGAGAATGCAAAACAAAAAATTCTAAGGTCAGATACGGTTACCCTGGAATTATAAATGGAGATTAATAAAATGAAGACGCATTTTTTTATAACCATCCTGGTAGCTGTTTGTATTTCCATCGCAAACGCTCAGGAAAAATTCGTTATTACGGATGAATATTTTGAATACATCAAATCCACCTTAAATCCCTATGAATGGGGATTGCGGGATGACGGCCGATTTTACCCCTATTCGCGACCCGGAGGAAGAATGATCGGTTATGGACAGCGGGATTTCGATAAAAAATATTATTCGCAGGGGATGTCAAAAGAAGAGGCAGAAAACAATTTACGGATAAGTCTGGAAAAGACACTGGATGAGTTACGAGCCTATATGAAAATCAAGTATCCGAAGCACCCGTTTGATAAATTGACCAGAAAAAGTCAGGAGATTTTATTGGATCTTGCCTATCACCAAGGGCCGGAAAATCTAAGTACTGAACTTTATAAGACGGTAATCGATCAGGATTGGGATAAAATGTTCGATGATTTTTTATATATACGCTGGATTGAAAAGGGCTGGCCATATACTATTGCCAATAAAGCATTTGCAGATCGTTGGCTGGACCCCGAAACCCGAAA
>CAYPHA010000028.1:46045-54876 GCA_964410215.1 uncultured Calditrichota bacterium
ATATCAAAAATCCTGAATAAAGGCTCTTTAGAAAAATAGCAATCGGATATAAGGATAAAAATTTATGAAACCTAAACGAATGATCCTTATTTTCATAATAATATGTATTTTATTTTTTCATATTCAAACGAGTTTTGCCAAAAAACCCGCAGAAGCTCTAAAAAACGAACAATATGAACTTACCCTACTTGAAGATTCATCAATACAGGTAAACGTTGCCGACGTTTCTCCACAGATCCTTACCGGAGAATTCACGGTGATGTACAGCGCTAAAAATCCCGGTTTTCACAAAAACCATCGCAATTATCGTCTCGCACCGCGCAGCGCAACGCGCTGGCCAAACTATAATGAAAATCTAGATTCGCTAAATAAACAATTAAAGACACAGGAGATGATAAATCTACTCAGGGCGGAAGTCACAGTTAGTGAAGATGAAAAGGGCTGGCGCACCTGGACTTACAAAAATTCCACCGGTGAAGTAATTCGGACTATTGATGACCGTTATGCCCAGGGAACGATAAATCCATACCTTGCCGGTATTAGAACGATCTTATCACCTGTTGACGCCTTTGTGGATGATAGCAAATCCATCATTTGGAAATTTGATTCTCAGCCAAATTTTGAACTGACTGCCAAAATCATTTTGCCGGCAGGTAAAGCAGATCCGCAGATAACATACCATTTGAAGGTTAAGGAGGAAGGTTATTATTCGGTGGCGTTCACAGGGACGCCATGGGTAGATAAAAATAAAGCCATACGTGTGCCACAGCCACAGGAGATTGCCAGCCGGGAGTACAATTTTGTCATGTCCGAAGCCTATGCAACCTTACCCAGGGTTCATACGGCTACGGAATATTTGAACTCGGTACTCGTTGCAGATCCCAAGGAAAGTCCTTTTCGTTTGATTGAAGACAGCAGAGGCGTTTGGACCTATGCTGCTGAGGATGAAAGCAACTCCCGTTTCGGACTGATGATCGAAAAGCAAAACGAACGGCTGCGACCGGTTATATTCACACCTATCATGGGGGGATACCAATCCAGGATGAAATCCGGTGATACCTATACATTCACCCTTCATTACCTGCTCAAGGCAGGAGATTGGATAAACACCTACAAATACATCGCAAGAGAGATATATAACTTTCGCGATCTGCGTGATAACAGCGGTCCGGGCTCACTAAACAAAACCCTGGAAAATATCATCGACTATCTGATTGACCGTAGCGGCCACAACTATGCCATGTGGCACACCGAGCAAAAATATTACAATTACTGGTCGGATAAATCAGGCGTTTTTAAACCATTCTCACCGATGTTTGGTCTGGCGGCAGCCATCGTCACCGATGATGAAGAATTTTATTTCAAACGTGCTTTACCTGCGGTGGAATTTGCCTTATCACGTAAAGGCAATGTCTTCTTGCCCTATGATGTTATTGAAACGGGCCATACCCGTTATTCGGCTACCAGAAATCTGGGCTTTCCTTACCCAAATACCGTTCAGCTGGTTTCGTTAGGGAAAATGTTTCAAAATCGCACCTATGCATTTGATTATTATTCCTGGAAGAAGGGATTTGATGAGAAAAATGCTATGCATGCATTGGCACGATACCGCTTAACCGGAGATAAAAAATTTCTTGATACTGCAATGATGAAAAAAACTGGTGGATTCATGGATTTGCTGGAAGTATATGAGGAAACCGGGGATCAGAACTATCTTGATGCAGCAGTAAAATCGGCATACCGCTATATTCCCACCTGTAATTTGTTTCCAGCGGTACCTGACTCAATGGTGACTGTGGACAAGGGCAATAAGGCACCCATACATGGCCATGCTTATGGCAGACATAAAGCCTGGGGCTTTCCACCGCCGAAGCCTCTTTATACACCTGAGCAGACGGTACAAGCCTGGCGGGTTTCTCTGGTTGGTGTAGAACTAAGTGCTTACCGTGGAGGCTACTGGATAAACAATCATGGGCAACTGATGCGATTAGCCACTCACGCCCGGGATGATTTTATGCGTGATATGCAGCGTTGGGCATTAGTGGGAAGGTTTGCCAATTATCCCGGAGACTTTCGCTCAAACAGACACTCCTTAGTAGAAGAGCTGCCTGATGCCCCGATGCATTATATTTATGAAACAGACTTTTCTACATTCAATCCAGGTCACGCCTGGGAGTGGGTAGGTGCAGTTATGGATTTTTTAATCTCTGACTGCTTTAACCGCTCTAAGGGCAAGATCGACTTTCCCTCACAGTGTATGTATGGAAGTTCATTTCGTGTAAAAGTATATGGTGACCGGCCGGGCAAATTCTATGACGAAGATAATGTGCGTCTCTGGCTGCCGAGAAAGCTTTTAACTCCCGATAATAAACAGGTGGATTATCTGGCAGGTTATGGCAACGGCAAATTCTATGTTGCTTTCTGGAACCAGTCCTTTGAAGAAGAAACGGTTAACATCACTTTCAATAGGGAGTTCGTGGATTGCCGGGGTGAACATTCCGCCCGATTCTGGAAGAACAATACCGACAAAGGTATTGTTTCTATCTCAGACAACACCCTACAGTTCAGCATTCCCGCCAAAGGTATTATGGCCTATGCCATTGATGACGTTAAAGTGAAAACAAACCTTCATGCTAAAATGTTTGACGAAACTGCCCGAGCCCTGGGCAAAAATAGCATAGTAACAGATGTGGATACACCGTTTGGTAAACTGCATGCCATGCTCCTTTCCATGGGTAAAGGGCTGACGACATCATATGTTTATACCGATGCCCTGCCGGAAAATGTTATCGTTGCAACTTTGAAATACCGGCAGGAGGGTGATCAATGGCAGGAACTAAAAGATGAGATCTTTCCATTTGAATTTACGACACCTATTGATGAAGATCAGGGTGATTTTGAATTCATCTTTGAAATAGAAAATGCTGAACAAAAGATTCAAGAATCAGAAAAGATCACACTTAAGCTTTAGTAATATCCCCGCTCCCTTCCCGAGAGTCAGTTGCAAATCAGGGATTGAGTTTTATTGATAATGAAATTTTACCTGATTTATCCATCGAACAGGTCACTGAAAAACAGATCCATAGAATGATGGAATTTAAAGACGCACAACAGACAGAATTTGATTTATTTTAAAAACTATAAAGTGAAATTCCGGAGGGATCTAAAGTGCAAAAAATAAGAAAAGCTATAAATCGTCGTGAGTTTATTTCAAAAACAGGAACCGCCCTGGCGACATTCTCTATAATAAGTCCATCAGTGGTTAGGGGTACTAAAAATAATTCTAAAATCAAAATCGGCTTGATTGGCTGTGGCGGAAGAGGAAACTGGATTATGAATTTGTTTCAAGACCATGGCCAGTATGAGATTGTTGCGGGAGCCGACTATTTCCAGGACCGGGTTGATGCTTTTGGTGATAAATTCAAAGTGCCCAAAAATAAAAGGTTTACTGGACTTTCCTGTTATAAGCGACTCATAGATAAGGGTGGTGTGGATGCTGTTGTGATTAAAAGTCCACCCTATTTTCACCCTGAGCAGGCTGCTGCTGCGGTTGAGGCCGGAAAACACGTTTATTTGGCGAAACCCATCGCTGTAGATGTACCAGGGTGTAAATCTATTGAGAAGAGTGCAAAGCTTGCTGCAGAAAACAAGCTCTGCTTTCTGATCGATTTTCAAACGAGAGCAAATGATCTATATATCGAAGCATTAAAAAAAGTACACCAGGGAGCGTTAGGTGATTTGGCCTTTGGTGAGGGCATCTATCATGCGGATATACCCTGGATTCATCAATATGATCTATGGAAAGCCATGAAAACAAATCCGGAGTTACGACTGAAGGCCTGGGGAATGGATTATGCCCTATCTGGTGATATTATCACCGAGCAGAATATTCACACGATTGATGTCATGAGCTGGATTATGAATGAACCACCTGTCTATGCAGCCGGAACCGGTGGCAGATCCGTGAGGCCGATTGGCGAGATTTGGGATCACTACACCCTTATTTTTCAATATTCAAATAATGTAGGTATCACGTTCAGTTCAAGGCAATTTAAAGGACATGGTGTCCAAATCGATGGCATACGCAACCGTATGTTCGGCAGCAAAGGTGTTCTTGAAACAAAATATGGGGGACAGGTGATTATACGCGGGGAAAATTTTTATCGAGGCGGTTTAACCAGCGATATTTATAAACAGGGTGCCGTCAATAATATCTATTCGTTTTATGACAATGTCCAGAATGGTAATGTTGAGAATATTACCGTGATCCCAAGTGTGCATAGTAATTTGCTGACCATTTTGGGACGTAAGGCTGCCCGCAAAGGAGAAACGGTTTACTGGTATCAGCTTCTTAAAGACGAGGAACGTCTTGAACCTGATTTAAGAGGTATGAAGGATTGATCGTATTAAAGGATTAGAAAAGAACTGGAGAGTTTAAAATGAAAGATGGACTTAAAATCACTTTACTCGGGACAAGTCTAATTGGTACTTTTTAACCCTGGCTGTTACCGGAATCCGTGGATACGGCATATACATATGGTATGTTCTGTTACTCTTTAATCAGCCAACACCGGGATTAAGATTGTCGGTGACAAACCGCTGAGTAAACTTTATTGGTATATGGTAGATACAGCCATCTGTCCGGAACCTTTCGTTGATATCTCCATCAATCCAGGAGAAAAGTTTAACTGGCAGACCGGCAACACATTTTATGAGTTATAAAGGATAATACAACAGAGACCTATGAGAATTATTTTATCTTTTATTTTTTTATTAGCCATCACTTTTCAATGTTCACCGCCTGAGTCACAAATACTCTACGATTTCGAAGATACATTTGATCTCAATTCCTTTTACACGCAAAAAATAACTGCAAAAATCGTGGAGCAGGAGGATAACAAAGTACTGGAATTGGTTTTACTTTCCGATGAGGAGCACCCAACACTTACTATTTCTGCGCCGGAAGACAGTTGGGATTTCAGCAAACGTGAATATCTGGAAATGGATATCAAAAATCTTTCAGAGAATGATGCCATTTTTACCTTTTGGGCTCTTTCCGGAGCCGGTTGGGGCGGCATTAGCAGTGCTTCGAACACCGAATCCGGACGGGAAAAGTTAAGGCCGGACAGCAGTAAAACGTTGAAAATAGACCTCCACGGAAGATATCCCGGGCCCGATGCCCTGGCCACGGCCGTAGATCCTTCTAAAGTAAAACAGGTCAAAATCATTTTTCACATACGCCAGGCTGGATTCAAATTTCAAATAGACAATATCAGAGTATGCGGAAACAATCCAATTGATAGCCTGGGAACTGAAGAACGCTTCCCGGTTCCGGAAATTATCAGTGCTGAACCGGCACCGGGAAAAAGGGTACGTCAGCAATTACCTTCATTTAAAGATACGGATATAGCGCATATTCTGACTCTGCCAAGAGATTGGCAGCCGGACAAACGCTATCCTGTTATTGTTGAGTATACCGGAAACGTTTTTTATCACAAATACTGCCATTCAACCGGATTAACCGAACAGGGAAATCTGGCCTATGGGATTTCGCGGGGTGAAAATTTCATTTGCCTTAATTTACCTTTTATCAGTGAGGATGGCCTAAACGAGCAGGTGAACGGCTGGGGCAGTGAAGAGCGAACTATTGATTATTGTATCGAGACCATCCGTTATGTGTGCGAGAATTATGGCGGTGATCCTTCTGCCGTGATTCTGACCGGTTTTTCCAGAGGAGAGATTGGCTGTAACTACATCGCATTGAGAGATGATCGAATCGCCGATGTTTGGCTCGCATTTTTAGGTAATCCGGAAAAGGTATTCCCTGAAGGGAAAGAAGGCTGGAAAGGCTCAGGAATTGGATGGAACGAGCGTCGCAAAAGGATAAAAGACCGCAGCTGTTTCCTAAAACGGCCCAATCTAGGTCCGGCACATGTTGACATCCAGTATCTCGAAGACAGCGAGGCCACTATTGCCTCCCGGCAGTGGCTTAAACAAGTCATTAAAGATCGTCCCGGCACGTATTCCATCAGCGGTCGTGTTTCAGATAAAATGGGGCAGGGCCTGGCTGGTGTGCGCATCCAGAGCGGGCCAATACATTACACCTTTACCGACGAAAATGGGCATTATGAGTTGAAAAGTTTAATTAAAGGTAAGAGAGTAGTTCTAGCTAAAAGAAATGGTTTGAGCTTCTATCCTTCCAAATACAGAGTAACCATTACAGAACAAAACCTGACTAATATAGATTTTATAAATTAAAACATGGTAATTAGAAAAATGATTAGACTTATAAAATTCTCGATTTTATTAATTCTTGTATTGGGATTTATATCATGTACACAGGATCGTGACCGAATAGTTAAAAATAATCAGAAATTATGGTTTGATAAACCTGCTGAGACCTGGCATGGGGCGCTTCCGCTTGGTAATGGGAAGCTGGGTGCACTGATTCATGGTAAGGTTCGCTCGGAAGTCATCAATCTCAATGAAGAAAGTCTTGTCGCGGGTCAATCCTATTTTAAGGAAATGCCGGAAATGCAACCGAGTCTGGCTAAAATCAGACAATTATGGTTTGAGGGCAAATACCTGGAGGCAGAAGAACTGGCTCTAGAAACCATGACCATACCAAATGATGACCGCTATGGGCATTATAAGCCCCTTGGCGATGTGCATATTGATTTTATAGGCCTGGAGGGCGACATCAGCGCCTATCGAAGAGAACTCTCGCTGGATTCAGCCTTTTCAACAATTCAGTTCTCAATGAATGGAGTCAACCACAAACGAACAGCATTTATATCGTATCCGGATCAGGTAATGGTTTTTAAATATGAATGTGATAACCAGGCAAAGTTGAATGCTAAAATTTCCTTTTTTAGAAAAGAAAATGTTCAAATCACTGCTAACGGAAATGATATTTTAATTGTGAATGGCCAATGCAATTTCGGCGGTACAAAGTTTACGGCTCTTATAAAAGTTATTACAAACAAAGGAACTGTTTCTGCCGAAGAAGATTTTCTTAATATTCAGAACGCTGATGAATTTCAATTACGAATTGTTTGTAAAACAGATTACTGGGGTGATGAAAATTATACCCAGTTATGTGAGCAGATAATCGAAGAAAGCAGTCAAGAATCATTTCAAACCCTTCTTCAATCGCATTTGGACGATTACAATGCGAACTTTTCCCGGGTTAATCTGAGCCTTCCTAAATCGGAATTTTCTAATGCGCCTACAAATGACAGGTTAGATAGAATCATTCAGAATCCGGAAAATATTAATTCCGATCCTGATTTTGTATCACTTTATTTTACCTACGGAAGATACCTCCTGTTTTCAAGTAGCAGACCTGGTTGTCTTCCGGCCAACCTTCGTGGGATCTGGAATCCGGAATATCTTCCGGGATGGTTTTCTGATTATACAATTAATATCAATACCGAAATGAACTACTGGTTAAGCCAGCCATGCAATTTATCCGAATGCGAAGAGCCTTTATTTTACCTTCTTGAAAAAAGCCGTCCTTGGGGACGCAGAGCAGCTAAACATCGCTACGGGGCGGACGGTTTTGTACTAAGCTCAAGAATGACCGCTCATGTCACTTCTGAAATGCGCAGTGGGAATTTTGGCTGGTTCCAGGATGGCCATGCCTGGATAGCTCAAGCCTATTGGCAACACTATCTCTATTCATTAGACAAAGAATTTTTAAGGAATCGAGCCTATCCTATGCTTAAGGAGATTGCCGAATTTTATCTGGATTTCTTGTTCGAACATCCGAAATATGGTTGGCTGGTTTCAGGACCGGGTCAATCCCCTGAAAATGCCTACATTGTACCCGGTTATGAAAACCAAGTATCATCCATGCTGGATGAAAATGATGAGACGATCTTCAATACGGGTCGTCAATCCAAAACGGCCAGTGCGGGAATGGGAAATACAATTTCGAATCAGTTGATACGTGATGTTTTCAATCAATGTATAGAAGGCAGTACTATTTTGGATATTGATGCAGAATTTCGAGATATATTGGTTCAAAAAAGGGATAAACTGGCACCAACAAGAATTGGCGCAGATGGTACGATTATGGAATGGTTGGAGGATTTTCAGGAAGCGGATCCTTCGCACAGGCACATCTCTCATTTATATGGACTGGCCCCAAGCAATCAAATTTCATTGCGATTAACACCTGAATTAGCAGAAGCCGCTTATAAAACCTTGGAAAAAAGATTAGCAGAGGGGAATATAAGGCCTAGTTGGAGTTGGGCCTGGTTTACGAATTGCTGGGCCAGGCTCGGTGAAGGGGACAAAGCACTGAGTGCGCTCGGGAATTCTTTGGCTACAACCACTTTCCCGAACCTGTTTAGCAAAGAATTAGCAAATAACAAATATGAATTTATTATCGATGGTGTTTTAGGTGCCGCTGCCGGAATTACGGAACTATTTCTGCAAAGCCATACGGGAGAAATTGAACTTCTTCCGGCCCTTCCATCTGTTTTTAATCAGGGCAAAATTCAAGGCTTAAGAGCCCAGGGCGGATTTGAGGTTGACATGGAATGGGAAAACGGAGAACTGCAAAAAGTAACCATCTACTCAAAAAATGGTAGTGTGTGTAGATTAAGATACAGGGATAAGGACGTTAAATTTAATACGAAAGCTGACCAGCGTTACATCCTGGATTCCGATTTAAAAATATAATGCCAAAAGTGCTATTGATAACTCGAATTCAATATTTAATCCTAATGAAAACATCCCCCTGACCCCCTTTTCTAAGGGGAAATTAAGTTATTGTTTTTATATAAGTTAATATTGTAAACATTTAAATGTCATAATTAACATTC
>CAYPHA010000029.1:0-54061 GCA_964410215.1 uncultured Calditrichota bacterium
CATCGGGAGTCGTTATGATGCATTCGGTTCCGGGCTGTGTAAAGCCTGTTTCAGAGACCGGTTCCCTCGATGCCATTTTCCGTGGGTTTCAAAATCCGCCGGATGATGCCAAACTGTTTGTCCGCTGGTGGTGGAACGGCAACCGGCTTACACGGGAGGAGATTCTGCGTGAACTGGATGTCATGAAAGCCGCCGGCATCGGTGGCGTTGAAATCAATCCGATCGCTTTTCCCCATCGTACCGATCCTGTTGGATATAAGGCCATGACTATTTTTGAGGAGGATTGGCTGGAGATGCTACAGGTAGCCCTGCAGGGGGCAAAAGAGCGAGGTATTATTTGCGATATGATCGTGGGGTCGGGCTGGCCATTCGGCGGGGAATTCCTTAAAAAAGAGGAACAGACCCAGATGGTGACCATTGAAACCATCGATCTGAACGGCCCAGGAAAACAGCGCTTCCATATACAGGATTTACTCGACCGGGTGGATCCTAACATTCATTCGAAAAACGAAATGGTATATAAAGACCTGCTCATGGCCCGCCTTCTCCCCAAAGAATCGGACGCGTTTACGGAAGGCAAAGATGTAATGACGGACATAGCCGGTGGCGTGCTGAGCATCGATGTTCCTGATGGTGAGCATGTTCTCTATTACGTCGTCAAACTGACCGGTTACATGGCCGTGATAAATGGTGCCCCCGGGGCTGCCGGTCCTGTGCTGAACCATTACAGCAAAGAAGCTACTGAGGCGTACCTCAACCGGATATCCGGATTTATCAACGCGAAAATGGGAAGCATGGGGCGATACATCCGGGCCATGTTCTGTGACAGCATGGAACTGGAAGGGGCTAACTGGAATGATGACCTGTCCGATGAATTTGAAAAAAGAAGAGGCTATGCGCTGGTTCCTTATCTGCCGTTTGTGTTAAAAAAGGTCGGGCACATGGGGAATCCACTGGAAGGCGAATACGGAACCCGATTTTCTGACCAGGTTATAGAAAAAATCAAACGGGTGGAGCTGGATTTCTATCAAACCCGGATCGAGCTTTTTAAAGAGCGATTTATCGATACGTTTAATGCATGGTGCCATAAAAATAATGTTCTGTCCCGAATGCAGGCCTACGGCCGTGGCATGCATCCGCTGGAAGCAAGCATGGCGATTGATCTCCCGGAATGCGAAACCTGGTTGTTCAAAGATGTAGGCAGAGAATATCCGGATACCGGTTTGAGTGGACGGGCGCCGCGGATGTGCAACAAATATGTCGCGTCGGGTGCCGTACTGGCCGGAAAGAAGATAGTGAGTTGCGAAGAGATCACCAATACGGCCATGGTTTTTATGGCCAGTCTGGAAAACATCAAAATCGCCGGTGACCAGAGTAATATTTCAGGCGTCAATCAGTCGATCCTGCATGGTTTCAACTATTCACCTCCTGAAGCACCACTCCCCGGATGGATCCGGTATGGCACGTATTTTAATGAACGAAATACCTGGTGGCCCTGGTTCAGCAAATGGGCTGATTATAAAGCCCGTGTTTCCTACCTGTTACAAAATGCCACACCCCGGGCCAATGTCGCCATTCTGCAGCCGCTCATCGATTTGTGGCTGAAACATGGCCCGCAGCGCGATCCTTTTCCCCAAAGATGGTATCCCGAATACCAGAATAATCTTTGGGAAGTCATCCATCAGAATGGCGGCGGTTGCGAATATGTCAGCGAAAATATCATCAACAATGCCCGTTTTGAAAAGGGGGAAATGATTTACAATGAACGCCGTTATACCACCCTGCTCCTTCCCGAGATCGAAACCCTTGATTTGAAAACAGCCCGGTCGTTGGCTGTGTTCGCCGAAAAGGGTGGTCGGATTGTTTTTATCGGGACCAAACCATTCAAATCGCCGAGCTATACAAACAGCGATGATCATGATGCAGCTGTGAAGCGAATCATTGATGATTTAATGGAAAATGAAAATGTTATTTTGTACCCGGCTCCGGAAGGAGATCTCATTCAATGGTATGGGAAATTACAGGATCATGTCGGGTTAAGGCCATATATTCGGTTTGACCGGCCGCATAAATATTTGAATCAGTCGGGTTACCGGATAGGCGGGAACAACCTGTTTTTTATTGCCAACACAAGTTTGTCGGAACACATATCTGTTATCGCTGAATTTGATGTAGACGAAAATTTCCACCCCTGGATCTGGAACCCGGAAACAGGAGAAAAACGGCGCTATCCAACCGAAGGCGGCAACCATACCATTCATCTTGAGCTTCCCCGGGCTACTTCTGTAATGATCATGTTTGAATCAGAAGCAGAGGGAGAACCATTCCAACCGATGGATTTGAGCAATCAGGGGAAAGAGATAACCGGGGTCTGGCAACTGCAGTTGCATCACATGAACGGAAAAAAGCAACATCTGGAAGATTACACCTTGTCAGACCTGATTGAACATGAAGCAACAAAAGCCTTTGCCGGTGACGTAATTTACGAGAAAACGATAATGGTTGATTCCGACCAGTACCGGTATCTCGATCTGGGCAATGTTCAGGGGATTTCCGAACTAACTGTAAATGGAACGTTTATTGGGGCCAAATGGTATGGAGCACACCTTTATGACATTAGCAGCGCTCTTATAAAAGGCGAAAACCAGCTGTCGGTCAAATTAACAACCATTATTGGAAATTACCTTAAAAGTTTGAACGATAATCCGGTCGCCATGGCCTGGACACACTATCAGGATTCTTATCCAATGGGGATGTTGGGCCCGGTAAAGATTTTTTGGAACCCTTCGCAGGAGCGGGTTACATCTGATTTTAAACGAAATCCGGACAATAAATTGGGAAAAATGCGATTGATATGAGAAACTCATACTCTTTCAAGCTTAATTTTAGGAGGTTTACTATCTTGCACACGTATTGGATTTAAAAATAGAGCATCATCAAATCCTCCTAACATCGATATTAAGAAAGGGGTAGTCAACTTGGGGTACCAGCTCATAATATACGTGAGCTGCTTTGTATCCATAAAGCAATAGTTACAATCGGGAGCTGAACATGGAGATCAACATAAACAGAACGCTTATCCTTATCGCACTATTTATTGTCTGTATTTCAAGATTAGGATGCAGGAATGAAATGAACGCAGAAATGAACGATGGAATAAAGTTCAGGAGCAAAATGGGTGGTTATATATGTCCCCCTTCGCATGTGCTTGATGGTGTAAAACCAGAAGCCAACTGGATATGGGATTCAGGAGAGATTAACCCAAGAAATTATTATCTGCATGTGCGCAAGCGTTTTTTGTTGAATAATCCGGCACAGGAAGCCAGGGCATTTATTTCAGCTCATGCTTTTGCCGAACTGTACATAAACGGATTACATATTGATCGTGTACCAACCAATCCCGATCCCGAATACCAGACCTACGAGGAGATTGATCTGACACCCTATTTAAAGAAAGGCACCAACACCATTGCTGCACTTGTTTATAATATAGGCGAAGGATTGCACCACCGGATGGATGCACGGGGCGGATTTTTCTTTCAGGCCGCTGTAACCGACAAAAAAGGTAAAGTTATTAAGGTACATAGTGACAAAAGCTGGCGCGTGGCTCAGGCTATTGCCTGGGATACCGAGGCAAAATTCCGTCAGCACCACCATTGCATTGGGATAAAGGAGCGATATGATGCACGCCAGGCGTACGATGGCTGGCAGCAATCCTCTTTTGATGATTCGGATTGGAAATCCGCTACAGAGATTGGTGTGCCTCCGATAGAACCGTGGAACAACATTGTCGTGATCAAAAGAGAAAGACAAATGCATGAGATAATTAAGCCTGTAAGAAGCTGGAATGTGAAGGATTATGCAGTATTTGATTTTGGGAAAGAGGTTACCGCTTCCCCTCGTTTCACTGTTACAGCCAACAGAGGCGGAGTTGAGATGATCCTTGGCACCGGAGAAAGACTGGACGGTGAAGGCATTCCACTGATGAAAGACAATGTTGATTATACGGATACATATATAACCAAAACGGGTCGGCAGAGCTGGCAGCCTGTTACATGGCGTGGTTTTAGATACCTTGCCATTAAGAAAAGTGAGGGCATATCAATCGATGATATTTGTGCAGAATTCAGATCGTTTCCGGTTAAAAAGGAGGGCAGCTTCACGTGCTCAGATAACGCATTAAATCAAATGTGGGAGATTGGCAGGTGGACGATGCAGATTTGTGCGCATGACACCTGGATGGACACACCCTGGCGTGAACAGACCCAGTATATTGCCGGGGATTCCAGGTATAATATGCGCTACTCTGTCTATGCATTCGCTCCAGACATTAAGTTACTACACGATTACAACATTCTCAGCGGAGCTTTTTCCCAGCGTCATTCCGTTGAAGGAGCTATACGCTCACGTTATCCGACAGGCTACCATCTCGGCCCCACCACATCTACATATATTCCGGACTATCAGCTTGAGTGGATTCTGATGCTTCAGGAATATTACATGTATTACCAGGACGCTGAATTAATTAAACAGGTCTATCCGAATGTGAAGCGGTTATTACACTATTTCCAGGGCTACTTATCAGCTGAGCGGGGGCTCGTAGATAAAGTGCCCGGCTGGGTGGTGCTGGATCATCCCGACACCTATCCCATGGACGTTGACGGAGAAAATACGGCTGTAAACTGCCTTTACTACGGCGCTCTGAAAGCAGCCGCATGGATGGCCCGTAATATCATGGAAGATAACCAGAAGACGACTGAATGGAAGGAACAGGCTCAAAACATTAAAACTTCGATACAAAATTATTTGTGGTCCGAGAAAGACAATGCGTTTAAGGATGGTTATGAAAGCTCCCGTATCACTCAACAGACACAGATTTATGCCCTGAAATACGGACTTGTACCGGAAGGCAGGAAAACAGAGGTCATAGAATTTGCGATAAGCCAGGGACGTTCCTGTGAACAGTCCTTCTCCTACTGGTTGCTTAATACCATGTTTTCTGAAGGCGAAGGGCAATGGGCGCTTGACTATATGCGCACGCACTGGGGCGCTCAAATGAAGCAGGATGACTTTAACGGTGCCTGGTATGAAATGTGGGATTCACCCCCGGGCATGACCAAGTCTCATGCATGGTGTTCGGGGCCTACGGCCCTTCTGCCGGAGAGAGTATTGGGCGTGGAGCCGATTATGCCAGGCTGGAAGCAGTTTAAAATTCTCCCATGCCTGTACGATTTGGAATGGGCAGAAGGAGTAATTCCTTCGATAGCCGGAAATATAAGCGTTAAATTGAAAAAGCTGACAAAAGGCAAGGTCGAAACAGGCATGCAGATTGAAGCCGTGGTGCCTGAAAATACCAGTGCAATGATATATGTGCAGGTTCAGCCATCCGAAAAATTTGTCATCTCTGTTAACGATAAGAAAATATGGAAGGATGGCAAACCAATTGGTGCAAACAATAAAATTTCCTATGATTCACAATCCGGCGATTTCATTGTATTCGAATTTCAACCGGGAAGCTATGAGATCAATGTTAGAAACGATGATTTGGTTAAGCTATAAAATAGTAAGATCTAAAAAATAAGATATAATCGGTATAACAGCACAAATTGATGATAAAAATCATACATGACTCGAAAGTAGTATGCCAAAGCAGAATGTAATAGGTAAGCACAATGAAAAATAATAGAAGAGATTTCCTTAAACTGGCGGCCCTGGCAGGATTAAGCCTCCCGGCAGCAAATGCTTTGTATGCACAACGTTTTGAAGATGAAAAAAAATTCAACGACTTGCCCAAACGCATGGAAGAGTACCAGAAGACACACAGGCAGCGCTACAACATGTCGGGCTATGCCGCTCCTAAAATCAACACGGTTCGAATGGGAATTATCGGCACCGGAAACCGCGGTTCTCATCATGCCGGCACCATTTCCAGAATATCGGATGTCGAAATCAGAGCAGCTGCCGATGTTCATCCTGACCGCTTTCAAAGAATAAAAAAGAACCTGGAAGAAACGGATCACAAACCGGAATATTATTCAGATTCGGATGACGTATGGAAAGAATTATGCGAACGCAGGGATCTGGACCTGGTATTAATTACAACCCCAACCTATATGCACGCAAAAATGGCTGTTTATGCCATGAAACAGGGGAAACATGTTATCAGCGAAGTTCCGGCTGCGGTAACCATCGATGAATGCTGGGATTTAGTTAAAACCTCGGAACGCACGAAAAAGCATTGTATGATGATGGAAAATTACTCCTATATGCCGTTCCACATTACCACGCTGAATATGGCCAAAAAAGGTTTCTTCGGGGAAATTGTTCATGGCGATGGTGCATACAATACGAGCAAGATGGGGAATAACTTCAGTAAAACGATGTATTGGAACATGTGGTGGCTGAGAATGTACGGCTCCAGAAAAGGAAATATTTATCCGACACACGGAATGGGTCCTATCGCCCAAATGATGAATATTAACCGGGGGGATCGCTTTGATTTTGTGGTTTCTGTGGAAAGCAAAGATTTTATGATGCAACAAAAAGCAAAGGAACTGGCCAAAGATGATCCTTTCTTCGAAGAATTTGCCAAAATGGAATTCCGCGGGAATATGAGCTCCATGCTCATAAAAACCAAACAAGGACGTACCCTCAATATACAGCACGATGCTACTTCGCCTTCTCCGCACAATCTGATTCACGGTGTTTACGGGACGAAAGGTTCTGTACTTTACGATCCACCGCCGCCACGGATCTGCACCGGAAGTCATCACTGGGCAGATAAAAAGACTTACGATAAACTCATTTTAAAATACAAACCGGGTTTGTTACACAAATTTGAAGAATTCAGACAAGGCCTGGGCGCCGACCTGAAAAGCGGACATGGTGGATCTGATTTAATAAATGTTTGGCATATCATCGACTGCCTGCGTTCCGGTTTGCCGCTCGACCAGGATGTGTATGATGCTGCAGCTTTCAGTTCAGTTGTTGAGTTATCGGAATGGTCGGTGCTGAATCATTCCAATTCCATTAAAATACCTGATTTCACCGCCGGAGCATGGGAAACCAATAAGTGCAATATGGATATTAACCTTGAAAACGGATACGGAGATACACACGTATTGGGGTAGAAAATACATGTTCACTATCGCAGAATAAGTAGTCAGGGAATTTCAGAATGGACAATTAATGGAAAGCATTCCCCATAAACTTAAAAGGCCAGAGTAACAAAGCTTAAAACAATGGGAGGTAAATCAACAAATGAAAACACATCACCAAAGCAACTTCCGCTATGCCCGGCAGAGTTTTTTTCTTTTACTATTCTTTTTAGCTCTTACCCAAAGCGGATTTGCTCAGGATGAAATCGATCCGATGGCTGCTACAGTCCTTCAATGGTTTACAATGATCGAGCACTCATTTATTGCTTTAGCCGATGCCATGCCTGCGGACAAATATGATTTTAAACCTACCACAGGAGCGGTCGAAAATGTTCGGACGTTTGCCGAACAGGTGAAACATGTAGCATGCGCAAATTTCGCATTTTTTAATCAAATCGAAAAAAAAACACCACCTGAAAACTGCTCCGCTGGCGGACCTCATCCAGCAAAAACGAAGTCCGAATTAATGACATATCTGCGCGAATCCTTTACCTATGCACAGAACGTACTTAAAACAATGACCTCTGAAAATGCGCTGGAACCTGTAAGCGGACCCTATGGTGGTAATTCTACGCGACTGGGAATCACAACGCTGACAGTATGGCATGCCTCGGATCATTATGGTCAGCTTGTCGTATATCTTCGTATGAACGGGATCGTGCCGCCCGCCAGTCAGAAAAGACGTTCAAATTAGTAAAACACAGCCTTTACCGGCTAATCTGCACACGACAGGAGATATAGAATGAAACCTGATATTATCATATCGTTACTTTTTTCAACGCTTGTACTGTTTAGCATGGGATGTTCTCCAATTTATAAAAGTTCACAACCACTGCCGGGGCAGCATCCACAGTCATTCGAAACGGAAATCAGGAAATCTATTAAAGTGAACTACCTGTTGTATCTTCCCGAAAACTATGCGGACGCGAAGGAGAAGTGGCCGCTGATGCTGTTTCTTCATGGCGCAGGTGAACGTGGCGATGATCTGGACAAGGTTAAAACCCACGGGCCGCCGAAGCTTATTGCAGAAGAAAAAAGACAATTCCCATTTGTGATCGTATCCCCTCAATGCCCGGAAGATGGCTGGTGGACCGCCGAAACTCAGATTGATCAACTTAATGCCCTGCTGGATGATATTGTTTCACGGTACCGGATTGACAAAGAAAGAATCTACGTGACCGGCCTCAGCATGGGCGGTTTCGGCACCTGGAGTCTCGCTATGGCCTATCCCGATCGGTTTGCAGCTATAGCGCCTATCTGTGGAGGCGGAAATCCTAAAAATGTCGCACGCATCAGCCATATCCCGACATGGGTTTTTCATGGCGCCAAAGACCGTACCGTGCCGCTGAGCCAATCGGAAGAAATGGTTAATGCCTTGAAAGAGGCTGGGAGTAATGTCAAGTTCACGATCTATCCGGATGCCGGACACGATTCCTGGACCGACACATATAATAATCCCGAGCTCTATACATGGTTTCTAATGCATAAACGTACGGATAAAAGATAGTTCGCTCACCATACGCATTGTTATCACGTGATTTTTAAGTATTGATTCTGACTGCGGTATATGTACCGTTGAAGACTTCATGCATCCTTCATTAGCATCAAGTATTAAAACGCTGCGGGCAGGAGGTGAAGCTATTTTAATGAGGAGAAATTTTATGAAAGCAGTGCTAAGTCCGAAATCAGGCGGACCTGATATACTTCAATACAAAGAAATTGCAAAACCTCAACCTGAACCAGATGAAATTTTAGTAAAAATCCATTTTGCCAGCGTCACCAGTGGTGATGTATATTTACGTAAATTTAATCGGGCTTTTTTAAAGGTCGTTGGTTTATTTGTCGGTTTTAAACCAATGACAATACCAGGTGTGGAATATGCCGGCATCATCGAAAAGACCGGTTCTCGAGTGAGCGCTTTCTCCCGGGGTGATACCGTCTGCGGTACCACAACCGGTTTAAAATATGGCGCTAATGCGGAATATGTTTGTGTTCCGGAAAAAGCTAAGATGGGTGTCATCACCAAAAAACCAGAGACCATTTCTTTTCAGGATGCTGCCTGTACGCCTGTAGGTTCCATGACCGCGATGTGGTTCTTAAAAAAAGCCTCTCTTAAAAAAGGCGATCATATTTTAATTTACGGCGCTTCCGGTTCGGTGGGAAGCTTTGCTGTGCAGCTGGCAAAACATTATGGCGCAACAGTGACCGCTGTCTGCAGTTCAGCCAATGTTGAATGGATGAAATCGCTTGGAGCGGACAATGTCATTGACTACAAAAAAGAAAATTTTTCGGATAGTGACCAAAAATATGACCATATATTTGATGCGGTAGGAAAAATTAAAAAATCCCAAAGTGCCTCGGCCCTGGTTGAAAACGGAAAATTTGTCACCGTAAGAAGCCTGACGAAAGAAAAGGTGGAAGACTTTGAATATGTTTTAAACCTGGTTGCGTCCGGAGAAATTAAAACGGTCATTGATAGAACGTATCCACTGGAGCAAATTGCAGAAGCCCATCGGTATGTGGGTTCCGGACGTAAAAAGGGGCATGTCGCAATTAAGGTTGCCGGCCCTGTGCCGCATCAGTAATATTAAGGTTGTTATCTTAGATGGTAGTCGTAAAGAACCTAATAGCAGGCTTTCTCATTTTTGGAGCCTTTATTTTGTGCGTATGGTTCGCCGGATTGCTTCCTGCTGACCATTGGGGCTTCGCAATAGCTGTAAATTTTTTATTTATGATCATCTTTACCATCATTTTTGACACCTTGATTTCTCCGATTTTTTCAGAAAAATATTTTAGATCCAAACCTTTTGAAAAAGAAGGATCGATCTACAGGTGGTTTGGCATAATGTATTATAAACGCGCCTTGAAATTGATCGGATGGGAAAAGATTATTCGAAAAGACCAGCGAATAAAACATAATCTGGATGCACTGACAACGTTCGAAAGATGGACACAGGGATCGGAAGCTATACATTTATTTGCTGCTATTTCCGTGATTGCTTATACAGTTTGGGTTGGATGGAGCTATTCCATACGTGAGATCCGATGGTTCGTCATAGCAAATATCATCGTCAATGTATATCCCGTCATGCTGCAACGATACAACCGGCCGCGCATATACCGATTGATCAGATATCAACAAGTGCGTATTCGAAATAAATAGTTTAGCAATATCATTTAATAAGAAAATGAAATGAGAAACTTTAACACAAAGATTGACTGTTATGCCTAAACCAAACAAAACCGCATTTCAGAGACAGCGCGGAAGGCAGATCAGAATATAAAAGCCAATCATCCCAAAGGAAGAGATGCGGGACCAAAAGAAAAAAATAAATTATGAATCACCTGGTGAACGTATGAGAGAAAGGACACGACGATGCAGACAATCTTAGGTTCCGGTGGTGCTATTGGGACTGAACTCGCCAAGGCGCTGCCTGAATACACCAACACCATCAGACTGGTCAGCAGAAATCCAAAAAAGGTCAATCAAACGGATGAACTATTGGCGGCAGATTTACTCAATCCTGAGGAGGTGAAACAAGCCGTGGAAGGATCGTCCATTGTTTACGTGACCGTCGGTTTTGCCTACAACCATAAAATCTGGAAAGAAAAGTGGCCAAAATTCACGAAAAATGTCATTGATGCATGTCTGGAACATAACTGCAAACTCGTTTTTTTTGATAATATTTATATGTATGATCCCGGTTTTTTAAGCAATATGACAGAGGATACACCGATTGGTCCGGTAAGTAAAAAGGGACAGGTACGTGCTCAAATATTTAGAATGATAATGGATAGTATCGAATCAAAAAAGCTTACGGCTTTAATCGCACGTTGTGCAGACTATTATGGTCCCAATATAAAAAATACGAGTCTTCTTACTGAAATGGTATTCGATCCTTTAAGTAAAGGGAAAAAGGCCAGTTGGATGAGTTCTGTTAACCATAAACACTCTTTTACCTATACCCCCGACGCGGGAAAGGCCACGGCATTATTAGGCAATACGGCGGAAGCCTATAACCAGGTCTGGCATCTTCCAACCGCTTCCAATCCTATGACAGGCAAAGAATGGATCGAGGCCATTGCAAAAGAGATGAAGGCGAAACCAAAATATCAGGTGGCATCGAAATTTATTGTAAAACTTCTGGGCCTATTCATTCCCATTATGAGAGAGATGCCTGAAATGATGTATCAATATGACCGGGATTATGTGTTCAATTCGGATAAATTTGAAAAGACGTTCGAATTCCAAACAACGCCGTATTTGGAGGGAATCAGGGAAATTGTTGAGTCTGACTATCAAAAATAAGTTACAGCAAAACAGAATAAAACATGACGAGTAGAGAGAGATTTTACGATTGGCAAAAATTCCATGAAGTCATTTTATTATTGTTCGAGGATCCGGAATTTGTACATAATAGACTATATTGCTGGAAATGAAAAAATTGTCACCCAAATGATTGAGAATGGACATGAAATCGGGCATCATATGACCAGTGATGAACCGAGCTACAGATTATCTGATTCAGCCTTTTCAAAGAAGTTCAAGAGAGCCGATCGTATTCTATCAAAATATGGTCAAGTTCGCTGGTTTCGTCCCGGTTCCATCATTATTCTTCATGATCGGGGTGATAGAGGAAAACGTACGATTAAGACGCTGAAACATATTCTGCCAAAATTAAAAGCAAGGGGATACAGGTTTGTAACACTGTCAAAGCTATACGATTCAAAAATTGAATAAACGATTTTTGTTGAATAAATTTTAGAATAATCACGGGTCAGACTTGAAATCAGGTCGGCAGTGACTAAAGAGGAAATCATGCCTGCACTATCTGTTTATTTATATGTGATACTTATTTTCGCCGCTTCCATTCTGGATCAACAAAAGGATCTTCCGAGAGTTAAATCAGCCATTTCTGAGAAATTAAAGCTCGTTGAACGCATATTTCAGGAAAAAAATACCAGCTTTCCGCCTGATGCGCTATTCCTGCGCATATTTAAGGCCGAAAAATCAGTAGAAGTATGGGCTAAAGCTGCTGAAATAGATACGTTCACGCTGATTAAATCGTATACTTTCTGTGCATCCTCGGGTACCCTTGGTCCAAAGAGGAAGCAGGGTGACTTACAAATCCCGGAGGGATTTTACCATCTAAGCGCCTTTAATCCGTATAGCAGGTTTTACCTTTCCTTGCGCATTAACTATCCCAATGAACTGGATAGATTACTTGGAGATAAGAACAGTCCCGGAGGAGATATCTTCATTCATGGCGATTGTGTCACCATTGGATGTATTCCCATCACGGATGATCTGATTAAAGAACTCTATGTAATGGCCTTGTACACCGTAGATGACACTCAAAATAATATTCCGGTTCATATCTTTCCAACGGTTATGACAAACGAAAAGCTGGCACAAATAAATCACATATCCGGTGCTAAACATGCATCATTTTGGGACAATTTAAGAATCGGATATGCCTATTTTGAAAAATACCATAAGTTACCACGCGTCCGTATCGATCGGAACTCAAAGACATATGTGTTTGATTAAAGAGTCAGCATATTTCGATTCCGCTGGACGAGCAATTCTATTAACTTTTGGGAATAAAAAATGAAACGAATGATAACAGTTATCCTGGCACTCCTGTTCAACTTTTATACCATTTTTTCACAGGATCCGAATGAGGCACAGAACATTGTTAAAGTGCTGACTTTCAATATTTTTCATGGAGAAACAATGAATGGCGATTTTAATCTGGACAAAATTGCCCAAGTGATTAAAAAAACGGATCCGGACCTCGTTGCTTTACAGGAAGTTGATTTTAAAACAAACAGGGCAAAAAAATACGACCTTGCAACAGAACTCGGGTGGCGGTTAAAAATGGCGCCTGTCTTTGGTCGGGCAATGCACTTTGACGGTGGTGAATACGGTGAAGGTATTCTATCAAAGTATACCTTTTTGAAATTTCGAAATGTTGCACTCCCCTATACGGCGGGAAATGAACCAAGGTCCGCGATAGAAATAACGACCGTTCTATCTTCGGGCGACACGATCGCATTTGTCGGCACGCATCTGGATCATCTTCCGGACGAAACGGACAGAATTGCTCAGGTTAACGAAATCAATAAGCAATTTTCATTGAATATGTATCCGACCATTTTAGCCGGTGACTTAAACGCGACACCCGGGAGTAAACCGATTAACATTCTCGAAAACATGTGGGGTTCCTCATACGATAAACAAGAGCCCAAACCTACCTATCCATCTTATAATCCCCGTAAAAAAATAGATTACATTATGTTTTTCCCGAAAAACAGATGGAAAGTCAATGCGACTCATGTAATTCAGGATTCCATCGCTTCTGATCATTGCGCCTATCTGGTAATTTTGGAACTGCTGGACAAACCCTGACAGCCAGAAAATCAATGTGAGGATTATTGCATCGGGTCTATTTTCGCAGTAATATTTATGTAATTAATATAAAATCATTTTTACTTCCTTTGTAAAATCTTACTATTTTGGAAAGAGCAAATATCCGTAAAATCCACTCATATTTTGCATTCAACCGAAAAAAGTAAATAAAGAAAGAGATGAAAATGAAAATAATTTTAATTCTGTTTTATTTATTATGCCTCGCCACCACCACTCCTGCTCATGATATATATGTTACTCCTGATGGAGATGACTCTAATCCCGGGACAAAGGAAAAACCAGTCACCACCCTTGAAGCCGCTCGGGATTTAATACGGCAATACAAGGCCATAAACGATTTGCCGGAAGGCGGAATTACCGTTTGGATTGGCAAAGGTCAATATAACCTGAAAGGCCCCTTAATTCTTAATGAAAATGATTCGGGTGAACCGGGGGCACCTATCATTTGGCGGTCCTTTCTCAATGAACATGTGAGTGTAAGCGGCGGCAAGTGTATTCCTTCCGAAAAATTTATTAGAGTTACTAATAGTTCCATTCTCAGTAGACTTTCAAAAAGTGCTGCCCGAAATGTTATGGAGGTGAGCCTGAATGAATTGGGCATTTATGATTATGGGCAGATAAAACAGTTTGGCCATGCCATTTCAGTATGTCCTGCACCGATCGAGCTTTTCTTTAATCATGATGCTATGACATTGGCCCGTTATCCAAACAACGGTTATATTAAAATCGGAAAAGTTATAGATGGCGGTTCTGTACCCCGGAATCGTGATTATAGCGGACGCGGCGCACGGTTTGAATATACGGATCCCAGGCATGCTAAATGGGCCGGACAAAAAGATGTCTGGTTTCAGGGATCTTTCAATTATGGATTTGCCGACGACAACATTTTAGTAGAATCGATTGATCCTGAAAAAAAACAGGTTAAACTGGCCACACCGTCTTTATATGGTGTTGCTCATGGACGGGATTTTCAGCATTATGTTGCCAGGAATATACTGGACGAACTGGATAGCCCCGGAGAATGGTATCTGGACAGAGTATCCGGGACACTCTATTTCTGGCCTCCGGATGATTTAGCAGGCAGTTCAATAATGGTTTCAATATTGGAAGATCCCATAATCTGTTTGGAAGGAGCGCGTTCTGTAACCATAAGAGACCTGACCATAGAAGTTGGAAGGGGTATTGGGATTTATATTGAGCGGGGAGCAAACAACCTGATAGCAGGTTGTACAGTCAGAAATTTAGGTACCAGTGGCATATTTATGGGACAGGGCGCGCGTCAGACTTTCCCGGGTATAACGCATGACGACTATGAAGGTGTACCGGTTTCACGCCGTATAGGAAATCTGCAGGGTCATATTTACAAATATACGTCATGGGACCGCAAGGCGGGTTCGAATCATGGTATTTTAAGTTGTGATATTTACAATACAGGATGCGGAGGTATTTATCTCAGTGGGGGAAGTAAGCGAAAACTGATCCCTGGAAATAATTATGTTGAAAATTGCAAGGTGTACAACTACAATCGAAGAAACAAATTCCTATGGTCAGGAATAAACATCGATGGCTGTGGGAACAGAATCTCCCACTGCGAAATATTTGATTCTGAGTGGCAGGCCATATATGTTCATGGTAATGAACACGTTTTTGAGTTCAACAATATTCATCATGTAACATTAAATTCCGATGATACGTCTCCCTGGTATATTGGTCGTGACCCCAGTGATAGGGGGAATGTGATCAGGTACAATTATTTTCACCATATTGGCAATCCCAACCGTATGAATATGGGTATTTATTGCGACGACTCAAGCACAGATATATTGGTTTATGGCAATGTATTTTACAAAATGAATACCAAACATGGGGTACTCTTTACGAATAGTGGCTGGGATTTGAAAATGAAAAATAATATTGTTATCGAACCACTTTTTTATACCGTAGAAATTTCTTCTCCTTTTTATACCTGGGCCAGAGGTAGCGGGCCGGCAATGTTTGGAGAAGATGGTTTGCTGAGAAAACGTTTAACAGAAAATGTTAGTATTTATCAAAGTCCTTATTCAGAGAGATATCCGGAGTTAATCAATTATTTACATCCTATCATTGACGGCAAAGAGTGGGAAGGCATGAGGCCGCGAAGAAATGTATTATCCGGAAATCTCATTGTTGGCGGGCCTGAAGAACCGGTAAGTTTAAGGGGCGAACATGCCCAATGCGAATCAGTAAACAACTATAGAACAGACACTGATCCCGGATTTGTCGATTATCCGAATGAGAATTTTAACCTTCGTCCCGATTCCGAAGTATTCCAGAAAATCCCGGGCTTCGAACCCATTCCCTTTGATAAAATGGGCTTGTATATTGACGCGTTCAGGAAAGCAGAATAGACGCAGGGAAATAAAATGAAATTGATATTTAGGCTGATTTTTTTATCTGTTTTTATATTACTTTTGGGTGTGGCCAATGCCCGGACGGACCAGCAGTTAGGATTGCATTCCGAAGGCGGCCCCTGGAAATTTTATCCGGCACCGGATAAGAATGACAGCCTGAAAAATGTGCTGCTCATTGGCGATTCCGTCATGAATGGCTTTCATCAAAGCGTTATTGACAGTCTGAAAAAGATGGCCAATCAATCGGTGAAAAGCATTGTTCGTGAATTGAATAAGAGCATGTCCGTCAATACGATAGATGATTGTAACGTTCTTTGGGATTCACCTTCAAAAAATTCGTTGGGCTCGATGCCGGCCGGCAATGGCGATATCGGTATAAACCTCTGGGTGGAAGAAAACGGCGATTTGTTGTTTTACCTTTCCAAAACCGACGCCTGGAGCGAAAATGCCCGATTGCTGAAACTCGGTAAAATTCGATTATCGCTTGCACCGAATCCCTTTAAAAAAGGTGAACCTTTTACGCAGGAATTGATTCTGAAAGATGGTATTATCCACATTGAGGCCGGGAAAAAAGAAGAACAGGTTATCATTGACGTCTGGATCGATGCCAACCATCCGGTCGTGGAGGTTGATGTGAATAGCAGGAAAAAAATAATGGCCTCGGTAGCAATGGAGCCATGGCGGCTGGAGCAAAGAGAAATCGCCGACAACGTAGAGATTCATTCGGCTTATGGCTTAAAATTCATCGTCGTAGAGAAAGATAGCATACTTGAGAATGACAAAGATAACGTCGTCTGGGCACATAGAAATGAACGATCGGTATGGAAGGACAACCTGACCATGCAGGGATTGGAGGACTATATAGAAAAAGACAAAGATCCGCTGCTGCACAATACATTCGGGGGGCTTATTCATTCCGATCAGCTGCGACAAACAACATCGACAATACTGGAGACCGAGGAAGCAATAAATAATTTCTCCATATCGGTTGTTGCCTTAACATCCCAAACGGAAAACCTGGATCAATGGCAAAAAAAGATCCGTAATCTTGCCGGAAAGATAGACTCTGAATCACGGGAAAACAGGCTGCGGGCCCATAGCGACTGGTGGCGATCCTTCTGGGACCGAAGTTATATTTTTGTGAATACGGATAAAACGGAAGAGCAGGAAAAACTGGCGAATGTTTCAAAAAACTACAACCGGCAGCGCTATATAAATGCCTGCGGAGGAAGAGGAAATGCACCGATAAAATTTAACGGCTCTATATTTACGGTGGATACCGAAGACCTGAATAACCGGTATGGCGGTTTTGATGCCGATTACAGGCAATGGGGCGGACCCTACTGGTGGCAGAATACCCGTCTGCCTTACTGGACAATGCTGGAAGCCGGTGACTTTGATTTGATGCGACCGCTTTTTAAAATGTACCGGGATATTTTGGATATTCGCAAATTTGCTACAAAAACGTATTACGGCCACGAAGGCGCTTTCTACATCGAAACCATGCGGCACTGGGGAACATTTGCGGAATCGAACTACGGATTCGACAGGCCTGACGACTTGCCTTTGGGAACGACCGTCAATACATACATTCGTTACTATTGGCAAAGCGGACTTGAATTGTCTTTGATGGGATTGGAATATTACGCTTTTACCAAAGATGAAAAAACATTAAAAGAGCTTATACTCCCTGTGGCAACAGAAGTAATGACTTTTTTTGATCAGCACTGGGAACGGGACGCCAGTGGGAAAATAGTGTTTGACCCGGCAATGGCACTGGAAACCTATAAGGAAGCTGTGAATCCATTGCCTGAAATAGTCGGGATCCACAGGGTATGTACTGAATTGTCCAAACTACCGGAAGATGTTATCACTAGATCCCAACGCGATCAATACCAGAGGCTTATCTCGGAATTGCCGGAAATACCGATACGGCTGGTTGATGGGGAAGAATTACTGGCTCCGGCCGAGGAGTACAGCGGCAAGCAAAATGTTGAAAATCCGGAATTATATGCCGTTTTTCCTTACCGCAGGTTCAGTGTTGGCAAAGATGATTTAGATCTGGCCATCCGGACCTTTGAAGCGAGAGAATCCAGGGAAAACCGCGGTTGGCAACAACATTCAATCAAGGCGGCATACCTCGGTTTAACGGAAGAAGCTGCCGAATTGATGGCCCAGAATTTCAATGCGGGAACCACGTATTTCCGGTTTCCTACCATGTGGGGACCAAATTACGACTGGACGCCTGACCAGTGCCATGGGAATGTTGCAATGACGGCCTTGCAGCGCATGCTTATGCAATATGAAGGAAATGATATTTATTTATTTCCTGCCTGGCCGAAACAGTGGGATGTGCGGTTCAAACTCCACGCACCGCAAAAAACGATGATTGAAGGAATATGGGAAAATGGTGAATTGATACGGTTGAAAGTTACTCCCGCTGAACGCGAAAAAGATATCATTTATAAGATACAATAGAGAAATGAAAATAATATGCATGGCCGGTCAATATGTGTGAATTTATAGATGTGAATCCAGGCACACTATCCCAGCGCGCAAAAAACCGGCTTGACCCGGTTATATCATTTATGCATATTTAATCATTGGATCGATATTGAATAATGTAACGTTTACAGATCATTGTCAGGAAAAGAAAAATACAATCTGGCCAAGGACGGACCATACAGAAATAAAGTAAAAAATCTAAATATTTACGGATAAAGCGATGACGAGACCTCATCATATAGTTAAACGAAGTTTGATATTCATCATCACAATGGTAACGTCTATGTATGCACAAACGGACTATCATCATAAATTCCTGGAAACGGCGCATGATACGTACAAATTCTGTACTATCCCGCTCGATGAAATCAGAAATGCGGATGTTATCCGTCTTTTGGATGATCTTAAAAAGGTGTTTCCGGAGCAGTTCATGTTTCAGGAAATCGGCCGGTCGTTGCAGGACAGGCCCATATTCCTGGTAAAGATGGGCAGCGGAAAAACGAAAATACTCCTGTGGAGCCAGATGCACGGTGACGAGCCGACGGCCACCGCGGCCCTCTTTGATATCTTTAATTATCTGCTGAGTGAACGGGACACACCTTTTGTGAAAACGATCCTGGAAAATACAACCATTCTGGCTGTACCGATGCTGAATCCGGACGGTGCCGAAGTATTTGAACGGCGCAATGCCCAGGATATCGATATCAACCGCGATGCCCGGGATTTACAATCGCCGGAAGGACGTATCCTTTATAATCTTCAGAAAATATACCAGCCCGATTTCGGATTCAATCTGCATGACCAGGATGGCCGGCGCACAGTCGGCAACACGGATAAGCTTGCGGCCATCGCCCTCATGGCACCGCCCTATGATTATGATGAAACGGACAATGAAATAAGGCTGGATGCCAAGAAGGTCGTTTCCGTTATTTACAGTGCCTTAGGCCCGTATATATACGGCCATGTTTCCAAATATGATGCCGATTACATGCCCCGGGCTTTCGGCGATGCCATGCAGCACTGGGGGGTGCGGACGGTACTCATCGAAGCGGGAGGCTGGTATGAAAAGCGGGATGCATTCCTGCAAAAAATGAATTTCATTGCCTTGCTGTCGGCCTTTCATGCGATTGCCTCGGACAGTTATAAAGAGGCCAACCCGGCGATTTATGACGCTCTGGAGGAAAACGGGAAATTATCCTATGACATGATGATTAAACATGTTCTGGCCATCAGTGAAAATGATATTGATCCTTACCAGATCAATATTGCCATTAATTACAATGACGAGCAGTCGGGCCGCATTGCTGATCTGGGCGATACGGATATCTATACGGCTAAAAACATCATTGAAGCCGAAGATCTGTACCTCTCGCCGGGTTTCGTGAAGTTGATACCCTATGATGCAGGCGATGCCCACCTGCTGAATACGATGAAAGCGGATATACAAAACGGATATACGACGTTTCTGATTTTCTATCGCAGCAAGGAGTTCGATGCATTGAAACATTTTACGGAAAAAGTACAACAGGATTCTTTCCCCGGAAATGTCGGAACGATTCTGATAGCGGACCATGAGCTGTCCACGAAGGATGACTCCCTGGAAGCGATGCATTATTTCCTGAAAAATCCCCTGGGTGTACTGGCAGCCGCAGAACCCGGAAGCTATGAGCAATTTGCCAACGACTATAGTAAGAAACTGGTGCAACTCCCCGGATTTAAACCCGATCCTGCGATAACGTCGCTGGATGGATCCCAAATCAGGCTTCTGTCAAATAAAAGGTATCAGGCGTTTAACATTCCGAGAAGGGGTAAGCTAAAACGTGGTTATGTGGCAGATTTTGTGTTGCTTTCCAGAAGCCATGGAGGCGTATTCTCGGTTGAAACCGTCTATATCCAGGGGCATCCTGTTTATGACAAAGGGCAGCCGATTGATAACCGAGTCATTGGGGGACGGTGGTTTTGACCAGTCGGGGCGCAGTTACTGCGCTCTGTTTTTATGTAGCAAAAAAGAGGGGCGGAATTAACCCGCCCCTTACATTATCGGTTTTTTGCGGCGATCAGATTAAGGGCTGATCCGGCGCGGAACCAGCCGATCTGTCCTTCATTATAACTGTGATTGGTCATAATCGTATCGCTGCTGCCATCGGCATGTTTCAGCACGAGTGTCAGGGGTTTGCCCTCGGCGAGCTGGTCCAGATCGATGATGTCAATCGTATCATCTTCCTGAATTTTGTCATAATCGTCCGGATTATCAAAGGTCAGAGCCAGCATCCCCTGTTTTTTCAGGTTCGTTTCATGAATGCGGGCAAAGGATTTCACCAATACCACCCGCACGCCCAGGTGTCGCGGTTCCATGGCAGCATGTTCGCGTGACGAACCCTCGCCGTAATTTTCATCACCCACAACGATGGTTGGAATGCCCTTCGCTTTGTAGGCTCTCTGGACAGTCGGTACGGAGTCGTAGTCTCCGGTCAGGGTATTTTTAACTGAGTCGGTCTTATCATTAAAGGCGTTGACGGCTCCGGTTAAAAGGTTATTAGAAATATTATCAAGGTGGCCGCGAAAACGCAGCCAGGGACCGGCCATGGAGATATGATCCGTCGTGCACTTGCCCTTTGCTTTTATCAGGAGTTTCATACCGGTCAGGTTTTTCCCATTCCAGGGAGCAAATGGCGTCAATAGCTGTAATCGCTCGGATTCTGGGGATACAATGACTTCCACATCGCTGCCGTCTTTTGCCGGCGCCTGGTAACCGGCATCTTCCACGGCAAAACCCTTTACGGGCATCTCGATACCCCTGGGCTCTTCCAGTTTAACGGATTCACCTTTTTCGTTGGTCAGGCTGTCGGTCATCGGATTAAAGGTCAGGTCACCGGCCAGCGCCATGGCGGTAACAATTTCCGGTGAGGCGACGAAGCTGTGCGTATTTGGATTACCGTCGTTTCGTTTGGCGAAATTACGGTTAAAGGATGTGATGATAGAATTCTTCTCTTTTTTATCGGCACCATGGCGGGCCCACTGGCCGATACAGGGACCGCAGGCGTTGGCCAGGACCACACCGCCGATTTTATTGAAATCTTCCAGGTATCCATCCCGTTCCACGGTATAACGCACCTGTTCGGAACCCGGGGTGATGGTGAACTCGGATTTGGCTTTCAATCCTTTCCCTGCCGCCTGCCGGGCTATGGAAGCTGCCCGTGTTATATCTTCGTACGAAGAGTTGGTACAGGAACCGATGAGTCCCACTTCCAGTTCCTGCGGCCAGCCGTTCTTTTTTACCGCATCGGCAAACTGTGACATCGGCGTAGCCAGGTCGGGCGTAAACGGGCCGTTGATGTGCGGCTCCAGCTCGGAGAGGTTTATTTCGATTACCTGGTCAAAATAGCTTTCGGGATCTTCATACACTTTCGGATCTCCCGTCAGATAATCAGCGATTTTATCCGCTTCATCGGCGATTGCCGCACGGTCTGTGCCCCTGAGATATTCTGACATTTTCTTGTCATATCCGAAGTTTGATGTCGTTGCTCCGATTTCGGCACCCATATTGCAAATGGTTCCTTTTCCCGTGCAGGAAATGGATTCGGCACCGGGACCGAAATATTCGAGAATCGCTCCCGTACCGCCCTTTACGGTGAGAATGCCGGCTACCTTTAAAATAATATCTTTTGAAGCCGTCCAGCCGCTTAGTTTTCCGGTGAGGCGTACACCGATCAGCTTCGGGAATTTGAGTTCCCAGGGCATACCGGCCATGACATCGACCGCATCGGCCCCACCCACACCGATGGCGACCATACCCAGGCCACCGGCATTCACGGTATGGGAGTCCGTCCCGATCATCATACCGCCGGGAAAGGCATAATTTTCCAGTACCACCTGGTGGATGATACCGGCACCCGGTTTCCAGAAACCGATGCCGTATTTATTCGATACGGAAGCCAGGAAATCATACACTTCTCTGTTGGTGTCTTTAGCCACGGCCAGGTCGGCATCCGCGCCGACTTTCGCCTGGATCAGATGATCACAGTGTACGGTACTCGGAACGGCTGCTTTTTTCTTGCCAGACTGCATGAATTGAAGCAAAGCCATTTGTGCAGTGGCATCCTGCATGGCCACGCGGTCCGGAGCAAAGTCTACATAAGATTTGCCACGAACGAAGGGGGTATCCGGAATGTCGTTCCAAAGATGCGTATACAATATTTTTTCGGTCAGGGTCAATGGCTTACCGGTCATTTTTCGCGCCTGATCCACACGTTCAGGCATGCGGGCATACACGTTTTTAATCATATCCAAATCGAATGGCATAATTTGTCTCCTCGGTTTTAGATCAACTGCGTTAAAAATACATAATAACAGCAAATAAATCTAATTTTCCTCGAGCCTGAATATATTTTCCAAAAAACGACTCCGGAAACGACAGACGCGTTAACTAAAAATTTGCTGGAAACGGGTCTACATTTTTTCTTACTTTTAAAAATATAAGAAATAACAGGAATCCAGCGGTATGTTTACCATAAATACGGAAGAGCTTACAAAAAGGTATCCGAACGGGACCGGTATCAGCGGGGTCAGTCTGCGTGTGCCGGCGGGATCCATCTATGGTTTTCTGGGATCCAACGGCGCAGGAAAAACAACGACCATACGCGCCCTGCTCGGACTCTTAAAACCGGATGCAGGACGTATTGAAATAATGGGGAACCGGATGCCGGGCGGTTTTACAAAGGTTTTCCCGAAGCTTGGTGTTGTTCCCGGTGATATTCACCTGTACGAGGAACTGTCGGGACAACAACTGCTGGATTATTTCCAGGGCTTTCTGAAATGTAAACCGTTAAAGAGGAAAGAACTGGTCGATTCATTCAGTTTGTCGGGAAACGATTTAAGGATGAAAATCCGTAACTACTCCCACGGTATGAAGCAAAAGCTGTTACTGATCCAGGCCATGCAGCACGACCCGGACCTGCTGATTCTGGATGAACCGTCCGAACGTCTGGACCCGCTGCATCAGCAGGTTTTGTATGAACATTTACAAGCGTTTAAGCAGAAGGGTAAGACCATATTCTTTTCATCCCATAATCTGCCTGAAGTGGAAAAGATCTGCGATCATGTGGGCATTATAAAGGACGGTACACTCCTCATACAGGAGGAAGTTAAACGCCTGAAAGAACAGATTCCAAGAACCATAGAGATCTGGTTCGAATCCGGTTACGAGTCCGGCCATTTTAATCATGAAATGATCACCATCATTGAATCAGATGAATCATATTTAAAATTTGAATGGAAGGGGGATATTCGTGAATTAGTAAGGCTTTGTCACCAGTATGCCATCAGGGAGATCATCATTCCCGCGCCTTCCATGGAAAAACTGTTTATGAGTTATTATCAACCGGACAAGGGGGAATAAACAGGAATGAAGCAGCAATTGAAAAAAATGTTTATAAACCAACGCTGGATCTTGCTGATGCTGTGCCTGTTTGGCTTTCTGTTTCACCTTGTTTTTACGGCGATACTTGCCACGGCCGAAATCAGGACATTCGCGAATAGTTTTTATCAACTCATCCCGCCTGTTTTCCGCAGCATGGCCGGTTTCGGCGATTCGGCAAACCTGATGAGCAGCCGACTGATTGCGTTCGGTTACAATCATCCGGCCAGTCTCCTGGTCCTGATGTTTATTCCGATAAGCACGGCCAGCCGGTACATATCATCTGAAATAGAAAACCGCACCGCAGATATCTTGTTAACCCGTCTTTTTCCGCGTCACCGTCTCTTGACCAGTACACTCGTTTTTATGGTTTTCAGCCTGCTCGCGCTTTACCTGTCCATGGTATCCGGTACATTTACCGGGCGGCTGCTGTTCAGCCTGCAAAACGAATTCAGCATGATTTCGATTCTCAGAATTTTCATAATCGGACTGCTTTTTTTTACGGCGGTAGCCACCGTCGTTCTTTTCATTGCCGTGCATTGTCCCGAACGGGGCAAAACCATTTCCATATCAGCCGGTTTGCTTTTACTTCTTTATGTGGTGGATGCCATTGCCCGGATATGGGATCGCGCCGCATTTCTGCAGAATTTCAGCTTTTTCAATTTGTACCGGCCGGGAGCGATAGCAGGCGGCGGTTATGATTTTGCCGGTTCCATCTTTCTTCTCATCCTTATTGCGTCGGCCATGTTTGCTGCGGCTCTTTATCGTTTCAACAGGATCGATTTATAAAAAAAAGCCCGGGGTCTTTTTCCCCGGGCTTTGTAATTTCCATTTGGTTTTGTTTGAATTGCTTCTGTTTGAACTACCTTCCCTGTGAATTCTGCAGGAACTTGTAAAACTCGCTGTCAGTGGACAGGATCAGCCAGTCCTTTTCGGAAAAGGTTTTCTTATATGTTTCCATTGTCTGGGTGAAACGATAGAACTCCCTGGAATCGGCACTTCGGTTATAAGCCCTGGCGTAGATCGATGTTGCCTCGGCATCCGCTTTACCGATAATTTCACGGGCTGTCCTGTAGGCTTCGGACTGGATGCGTTTCAGTTCGCGCTCTTTATCACCCAGAATTTTCGATGCCTCTCCCTGCCCTTCAGAGCGGAACTTATCCGCGATACGTTTCCGTTCCGTGATCATCCGTTCATAAACCTTGACACGCACTTCTTCGACATAATTGATCCGTTTGAAGCGTATATCCAGCAGTTCGATACCCAACTCCTGCGTTCTCGCTGAAGCTGCGGCCAGAATTTCGCGGGTGATCTTTTCTCTTCCAACACTGATTTTCGGGAAAACAGTTTCTATATCAGTCTCCATACCCAATGTATCGATGATAGCTTCCGGTGTCCGGTTGGTATTTCGCACAATTTCGACAAGATTGTGGTTAGCAATGGCATTCCTTGTCTCACCATCCAGTATATCGTCCAGACGCCCCTGGGCACCGCGTTCATCACGCAGACGCTGAAAGAACAATAAGGGATCGGAAATGCGCCAGCGTCCATAGGTATCGACCCAGATGAAGCGTTTGTCTTTTGTGGGAATCTGATTGGAATCCCCGTCCCATTCCAGAAAACGTTTATCGAAAACATTCGCTTCCTGAATCAGTGGGATCTTGAAATGAATACCGGGCTCGGTTATGGGATCACCAACCGGCCGTCCAAATTGTGTAATGACGACCTGCTGTGTTTCATCCACGATAAAAGCGGAAGAAAACAGGACTATGATGACAAGCAGCCCGATAAGTGTGCTGATAATTGTTTTTTTATTTTGCATTTTGCAGGGCCTCCTTATCTAACTGGAACAGCGGCAGAATGCCGGCGGCTTCATCATCGGTGATCAGTTTCCTGCCCACCTTGTTCAGAACATCGTTCAGGGTTTCCAGGTACATACGCTGTCGTGTTACCTCACGGGCTTTGGCATATTCTTCATATAATGCCGTAAAGCGCAGTGCATCACCCTGGGCTTCGTTGACGCGTTCCACGGCATATCCTTTTGCTTCCTCGATAACTTTCAACGCTTCACCTTCCGCTCTCGGGATCACTTTGTTGTATTCAGAATAAGCCTGGTTAATCAGCTTTTCTTTTTCCTGCTGCGCTTCATTTACCTCATTAAACGATGCTTTTACTTCATCCGGCGGATTGACATCCTGTAATACAACCTGTTCTATCTTGATACCGGTTTCATACTGATCGGCCAGTTCCTGCATTTTGACTTCTGCCAAAGTAGCAATTTCCTGGCGTCCGATCGTCAGCACCTCGCTTACGGTACGGTCACCGATAATCTCACGCATGACGGCTTCGCAAATGTCCCGGAATGTTTGTTCGGTCCGGCGGACGCGAAACAGGAACTGGAATGCATCCTTAACCCTGTATTGTACAATCCATTCAACCTGTGCAGCATTGAGGTCGCCGGTGAGCATCAGGGATTCGTCTTCGAAGCGACGGGTCGCGTATTGTGTACGTACATCGGCCTGCAGCGTACGGAAACCGAACTCCTGCTTCAATTGCCGTTCAACCGGCACCTTGATGACACGCTCGATACCGAACGGGATCTTGAAGTTGAGACCGGGATCCGCGGTTCGGGTAAATTCACCGAAGCGTAAGATAACGCCAATTTCTTCCGGGCTCACGGTAAACCATGAAGAGAAGAAGAAGAATAACAGGAGAAGAACAATCAACACATTCCGGATGAGCTTCCCTGAAATATTCGGCGGCTTCAGATTATCCAGATCAAACTGGGGTTGTTTTGCCATAAATCATACCTCCTTAATTTATAGGTTTCGTAAAATTTTTCTTAGAACATGTGTTATGATACAGTTAAAGGGGAGCTTTATTCTAACAGAAATTTCCTACAATTTACAGTTATTAATGCTACAAGCAAAAAAAACGACAAAATTTTTACATCAATGCCTGATCTGTGCTCATACATTAAAACGGACGCTGATGACATCGCCGTCTTTAACGGTATATTCCTTGCCTTCCAGTCGCAGTATGCCTTTGTCCTTACAGGCATTCAGGCTGCCCTGTGCAACCAGGTCATCGTAATGTACGGTTTCGGCACGAATAAAACCTTTTTCAAGGTCGCTGTGAATCGTCCCGGCCGCCTGCTGTGCCCGGGTTCCTTTCTCAATGGTCCAGGCCCGGCATTCATCATCACCAACCGTGAAGAAAGAGATGAGTCCCAGTAAATCGTAGGAGGTGCGAATCAGTTTATCCAGCGCAGGTTCCTTAATACCCAGATCTTCCATGAACATACGCGCATCCTCCTCTCCGAGTTCCGAAATTTCTTTTTCAATTTCGGCACTCAGGGATGTCATGGCACAGTGCGGCGTCAGGAATCGTGAAAGCCGGCTTTCAATGTCAGCTGCCTGGCCGATCTGATCCTCGGAAATATTGATCAGATAAAGAAGGGGCTTTGCCGTAATAAACTGAAAACCCTTCATCATGCGCTTTTCATCATCCGAGAGATCGAGCTCACGCAGCGGTTTTTCGCTTTCCAGCTGATCTTTGAATCGTTTGAGCATGGCCAGTTCGCGGATGTCTTTTTCAATTTTTGTCTTCATTACCATCTTTTCAAGCTTCTCAATGCGTGTCTCCACAATGCCAAGATCACTTAACAGGAATTCGCCATTGATGAATTCGATATCCTTCTCGGGATCGATACGGTCAAAAGGGTGGGGATAAAATTCGCTTTCAAAGTTCCGGATCAGAACGAGCAGGGCATCGACTGTTTTCACATTCGCCAGGAATTGGGGCGGCAGGCCCTGTGGTTTGGCCGCATCATTTTCAAAACCCGGTACTTTAATATATTCGATGACGGAATGTACTTTTTTCTTTGGATTGAACATCCCGGTCAGACGGTCAAGCCGCTCATCAGGCACCTTAACTATTCCGCGTTCAGCGCTCTGCCTGCCACCGGCCGATTCCGATGGTTTATGTTTTAAAAGTGTCTGAAAGATCGTAGTCTTCCCGGAATACGGCAACCCGACAATCCCTATTTCCATACCAACTCCTGCATTTTTTGAAAACAATCGGGAAATATTTCGTATAAAAAATCAAATTAAACTAAAAATGTGTTCATTACAAATAGATTGATTGCCGGTCGGGTATCCATTTGTTTTGTAGTGAAACCGGGTGTAAATTGCGCGAGCGTTATTTTCCCGGGGAGTGTATGGATTTACATATTTACGGACGAAATCCGGTTCTCGAAGCCTTAAAATCAGAATATACCGTGGAGGATGTGCAAATGGCCCGGTCCTCCGAGGGGCGGATCATCCGTCAGATCCGTAACCTGGCTGAAAACAGGAAAGTGCCTGTTCAATGGGTTGAGAAGGATGCCCTGCAAAAGATTGTCGGTGCCGTTGTACATCAGGGTGTTACGGCCCGTGTTTCCGGTTTCAGTCTTCAGGATGAAGCGGGACTTTTGAAGGAGATCGATAACCGGATTAATCCGGCGGTTCTTATTCTGGATCAGGTTCAGGATCCGCACAACCTGGGTGCTATCTTGCGCACGGCTGAGGTGGCCGGTATCGACTATGTTGTAGTCCCGGAAAAGGGGACCGCCGAAATCAACGCAACGGTGGCTAAAACATCGGCGGGCGCTCTGTTCCATATTCCTGTATTCCGCTGTTCTGACCTGCCCGGATTGATTGATGCACTGCATGAACGGGATATCCCGACACTGGCGGCCGTACCGGGAGGTGAATTAAGCCTGTATGAAGCTGATCTGGCGGGTAAAGCAGCCCTGGTTATCGGTAGTGAGGGTCTGGGTGTCCGTAAAAATATTGCACGGCAATGTAAAATGCGTGTTTCCATACCGCAGTCGGGTAAAACGGCCTCACTTAACGCCTCCGTGGCAGCGGGCGTGTTCATTTATGAAATTGTCAGGCAACGGTTGGTCAAAAAAGTCTGAGTTTGTATGCATCGATGTACAACGAAAAGAACCGTCACCTATTAAAAGGGGTTTGACATGAATTCCCGAAAGATGTTTCTTGGTGGGTTTTTATTAATAATTTTCACTGTTTCATATTTGCATTCCAAAGATCCTGAACACGTTTTCCGTGATGAGATCAAATTTAACGCCATTTCGCATCTTAAAATGAAAGTACATTTCCCGGCAGGGGAACTGACGATCAAAGGTCATGACGAGCCGGGTTTTAAGACAAAATGTACCTATTCCGATAAGTTGTGGCAGCCGGAGCTATTGTATGAACGAAAGAATGAAGAAGGCCGGCTTTTGATGGAAATGCCTGCGTTCGATTCTCCGATGAATCTTGATGATGACGAATTCAATTGGTGGGAAGTGTCGCTGGACAGGGATATCCCGGTTTATTTAAGGGTAAATCTCGGTGCCGGAACAGGCCATTTCGACCTGGAAGGTATGAAGATCCGTGAATTTGATTTCTCCCTGACAGGCGGTGAAGTACACCTGAATTTAAGGAATACATCCATCCCCGATCTGGATTTCAAAGCGCTTGCCGGGGAAGCCAAAGTCGATCTAAGTGGGAAATGGGAGAACGATCTGAAAGCTGATTTTACCTGTGGCTTTGGTGAAATGACACTGATTCTTCCCTCGGAGACGGCGGTACGTGTCAAAATAAACGGGGTTCTGGGGGAAGTGCACGCACCGGATTTTGATCATGACGGAGAATATTTCGTTAACCGCGCCGGTAATACAGAACATCTCCTGGATATTTCACTGACCGGCGGAATTGGTGAAGTTCATCTGAAACTGACCGATGATTAAAATCTGTTATTTATTGAGAGCTGATGAAAAGATACTCCCTGAAAGGAACCTTTTCCGGTGATATCGATAGAATATTTACAACTGTATTAAAATAACGGTGCATCCGGGGAAGACGATGAAAAGAATTCTATGGGCAGATGATGAAATTGACATGCTCCAGGCTCATATTTTGTACCTGAGAGAAAAGGGATATGATGTCGTATCGGTAACAAATGGTGATGATGCCATATCCGAGGTACAACGCAGTGAATACGATATCGTTCTGCTGGATGAAATGATGAGCGGTAAAGGCGGGCTGCAGACACTGGAGGAAATCAAGGACCTGCATCCCCAGCTACCTGTCATCATGATTACAAAAAGTGAAGAAGAGAGCCTGATGGAAGATGCCATCGGTCAGCGCATCGATGATTATCTTACGAAACCGGTCAATCCCAGCCAGATTCTGCTGGCCTGTAAAAAAATACTGGATCGCAGGGATATCATTACCGAGAGAAGGAGCCTGTCTTACCCGACAGAGCTTTCACAGTTATCCCTGGCCCTGATGAACCCGCTTCGGGCCGATGACTGGATCGAACAGGCCCTGAAGATTTTTAAAATGGATATTGATCTCGATTCGTCTGCAGGTGAAAATTACCGGCAGGTATTGTATGACCAACGGAAAGAATCCAATGTTGAATTCGGGAAATTTATAGAACGTCAGTACGGGAACTGGGTAGGCAATCCCAAAGACCGTCCGGTTTTATCGGTGGACATCGTCGAAAAATATGTGTTGCCGGAACTGCGTAAAGGGCGCAAAGTTTTTTTTCTGATCATTGACTGTCTGCGTCTGGACCAGTGGCTGACACTCGAGCCGTTTTTCTTTGATGAATTCCGTATAAAAAAAGACTTCTATTTTTCCATTCTGCCGACGGCTACGCCCTTTTCAAGAAATGCCATTTTCAGCGGTTTGTTTCCCGAAGAAATTGAAAAGATGTATCCGGAACTATGGTCCATGAATGAAGACGATGAAAGCCTGAACCGCTATGAACGGGAACTACTGGAATTACAGCTTCAGCGCAAACATGTTAAACTAAGGGGCGATCTGAAATATCTGAAAATTATGAACAATGAGGATGCGCGAAATTTCGACAAGAATCTTTACAATTACATGGACAGCCCGATGACGGCGATCGTCGTGAATTTTGTCGACATTCTTGCGCACAGCCGTTCCGATCTGCCGATCCTGAAAGATATTGCCCCGACGGAGGCGGCCTATCGCTCGCTTACACGGTCCTGGTTCGAGCATTCCCCGTGGTTGCATATTTTTCAAAAAATCGCCCGTGAGGATGTGGTTACCATCATCACCTCGGATCACGGCAGTGTGCGCGGTCTTCACGGGACGAAAGTAATCGGTGACCGCGAGACATCGACCAATCTGCGTTATAAATACGGCCGCAGCCTAAAGGTGGACAAGAAACACGCGGCCATCATACGGAATCCTTCTGACTGGAAGCTGCCCATGCGGCGCCTGAATACCAATTATATTATCGCTAAGGAAGACTATTATTTTGTCTATCCGACAAACTTCAACAAGTATCTGAATTATTACAAAGACAGTATGCAGCACGGCGGAATTTCACTTGAGGAAATGGTACTGCCGGTCATTCGTCTTGAACACAAATCCTGAATAGTTTTCAACAGATCAGTGCAGGCGTATTTTTCCGGATAACGGCTGCGGTTCCGCAACCGTGAAATTCTGGTAATTACCGGGAAATAAGCAGTTGTATTCCCTCTGATTTTCCATTATTTTAAACTTTTGTATAAAAATGATATGGGCCTGTGAAGATAATACGGACGTTTACATCGGAATCGATTCCGGAAACAAAAAAAATTGCACGCGAACTGGCGGATATCTTTAAAAGCGGTGATCTCATCCTGATGGAAGGAGATCTGGGAAGCGGAAAAACACGCCTCGTTCAGGAGATCTGCAGAGAATGGCATATTGCGGATGATGTAACGAGTCCGACGTTCACGATCATTCAACAGTATACCGGTCCCATACACGTCAATCACATGGATTTGTACCGCATTTCTGATGAAAGGGAGCTTGATCATCTGGGCTGGGAAGAATTGCTGGATGGAGACAGTATAACGTTTGTCGAATGGCCCGGGTTGATTGAACCCCATGTAGATCGCTTTTATAAACTATATATCCGGTTGAATGGTCAGAAAAGGATCATTGAATTGCAGCACACATGACGGGTGGTTTAGATGATACTGGCTGTCGAGACGTCTGATATCTTATGCAGTGTCGCCTTCTATAGGGATGGAAGGAAACTGGTAGAGTATAATCACGAACTGCCGATGCAGCACGCGATGCTCATCGGTGAACTGGTTGAGAACGGCTTGCGGTTTCTTTCGGATCCGTTACGCAGACAACGGTATACGGCTGAAGATCTGGAACTGGTTGCGGTCTCGATTGGTCCCGGCTCGTTTACGGGCCTGCGTATTGGTCTCGGTTATGTCCAGGGCTTTTGTTTCGGTAGAAATCTTCCTGTCGCGGCTGTTTCCAATCATCAGGTACTGGCCCGGCAACGGGTGGACGCTGGTACGGGACTTTATACCCTTATAGAAGCCCGGAGAAATGAAGTATATTGTGCAAAACACGACTTACTTGAAAACGGGTATCCCCGGATAAATAAACATTTCATTATTCAGAAAGAAAAGCTTGATGAAACGATTCCTGAAAAAGCGCAGATAGTCTGCAGGAAGGAATTAGATATACCCGAACAGGTGTTGCAGAATCTTATACAAAAAGACGTCATCGTAAACCGCAATGGTTTGTATTCGGCTGGAATCCTGGCTGAGCTGGCCGACTTTCGAATCGACATTACCGGTGCGGATGCGTTGCAGGATCTGGAGCCCATGTACATAAGGCCGTTTGCCGGTGTGAAATGAAACCCACGTTCAGACGGATGACGTCAGAAGATATTAGTCGGATCGCCGGGCTTGAAGAACAGTTATTCAAGGACAGTTGGTCCGCTCAAAGCTTTAAGACCGAGGTGGAAAATATTGATGTCTCATACCCGGTTGTAATGGAACTTGAAAGACAGATTGTGGGCTATGCCGTTGTTTGGTATTATGCCGACGAACTTCATATTGCAAATTTTGCCATTGCGCCGGAATATCAGCGTCGGGGATTCGGTCGTGTGCTGTTACGACATATCATGGAAAAAGAAACGGATTTCGCGTATGCCTATCTGGAGGTACGAAAGAGTAATAAAGCGGCAATTCTGTTGTATTCGGGCTTTGGATTTTTAAATTTATATATTCGGAAAGGGTACTATCGCAACGGGGAGGATGCGCTTGTAATGATATATAACAATCATAAAATAGAGAAGGGCTAGGGGTATGGATTGGTTTAAACGCAAAAAGGAGACACTGAAGGCGACGGACAAGAAGGAAGTTCCGGACGGCCTCTGGACGAAATGCGAAAAGTGCGGCGAAATCGTTTATAAAAAGGAATTGGAAAAGAAACTCTATGTCTGCCCGAAATGTGATTTTCATTTCCGCATTGGAAGTGATGATTATATCGCCATTCTTTTTGATGAAAATTCCTTCAAGGAATTCAATGAAAATATCAAATCCGTTGATCCGTTAAATTTCACGGATTCAAAAACGTATAAAGACCGGTACAAGGCAACGGTTGAGAAAACCGGAAAAACGGAAGCTGTGACCACGGGGATGGCTAAAATGGAAGGCCGGGAAGTGGTTGGGGCATTAATGGATTTTCGTTTTCTGGGCGGTAGTATGGGCTCGGTCGTGGGAGAAAAGGTTTCACGGGCCATCGATATGGCTCTGGAAAAAAAGGCTCCGCTCATCATCGTTTCATCTTCCGGCGGGGCACGCATGCATGAAGGTATTTTAAGCCTGATGCAGCTGGCCAAGACCAGCGCCAAACTTGCCCGTTTAAATCGCGCCAATATCCCCTTTATATCTCTCCTTACCAATCCAACCACCGGTGGCACAACGGCAAGTTATGCCATGCTGGGTGATGTACACATCGCCGAACCGGGGGCACTTATCGGATTTGCCGGACCGCGTGTTATCAAGCAGACAATCGGTCAGGACCTTCCGCCCGGATTTCAACGTTCAGAATTCCTTCAGGAACATGGATTTATCGATGTGATCATACACCGGCATGACCTGAAACGCAAAATTGCAGGTCTTCTGGAGTTTTTCAGTCACAAAAACAGGAAAAACTGAACGGATGCAAGAGAAGGTCATTTTAATAACGAATGACGACGGTATTTATGCACCGGGAATCATGCATTTGCGGGAAGCACTGGAAGGCCTTGGAGACCTGACTGTTGTCGCGCCCATTTCGGAAAAAAGCGCTGTCGGCCATGCCATAACGGTATCAGATCCCCTGCGTGTCGTTGAAGTGGAAAGAAACAGCCATTTCTTCGGATACGGGATTAACGGGACACCGGCCGATTGCGTAAAAATTGCCGCCCGCTGTATTCTTAAAAAAAAACCGGATCTCGTCGTCAGCGGGATAAACATGGGATCCAATACCGCGACAAACGTGATATATTCGGGAACCGTATCAGCTGCCGCCGAAGGAACGATTATGTTTATCCCATCCATGGCGGTTTCACTGACCTCGTATACCGATCCGGAATTCAGTTATGCCCGGAAAGTCGCCCGGCACCTGGCTACGCAGATATTACAGAAGGGCCTTCCCGAAGGCACGTTGCTGAATGTGAATGTCCCCCCCGTAACCGAAGAAGAATGCGACGGTGTGCGGGTTACCCGTCAGGGTAAAGCGCGTTATGAAGAAATGTTTGATATGCGAATCGATCCGAGCAACCGTAAATACTACTGGCTGACCGGAAGAAAGATGACACTCGATAGTGAAGAAGACGTGGATGATGTGGTTGTCGCCCGGAATCAGGTATCTATTACACCCATTCACTATGACCTAACCGATTATGCTTTCCTGGAGGAACTGTCAAAATGGAACATAAAGCCCTGATTGAAGACACGCTTCATGAAACGATTCTTATCCTGGATTTTGGATCACAATATACACAGCTCATCGCAAGGCGTATCAGGGAATTGGGCGTATTTTCAGAAATCCAGCCTTTTAATTATGACCTGGATCACCTGAAGTCGAAAAATATTAAGGGTATCATTCTCTCCGGAGGTCCGTCCTCTGTTTATGCGGATGAGGCCCCGCGGGTCGGGAAAGAATTATTTGATCTGAACGTGCCGGTGCTTGGCATCTGCTATGGCTTACAGTTGATCACGTATTTGCTTCATGGTGAGGTCGGAAAAGCGGAAAAGAAGGAGTACGGCCTGGCAAATCTGCACATTTCCCGTGCTGTTCCCCTGTTTGATAACATCCCTGAAAAAAGTGCCGTGTGGATGAGTCACGGGGATAAAATCAACCGTCTACCGGACGGTTTTGAAAGCAGTGCACATACGGAAAATTCGCCCTATGCCGCTATTCATCATAAAAACAAACCGATTTTCGGTCTGCAATTTCATCCGGAAGTGATGCATACCGCCCATGGAACGGAAATTCTAAAAAACTTTACCTTTTCCATCTGTGCCTGCAAGGGTGACTGGACAGCACGCTCGTTCATCGAGGAATCGGTTGAACGCATCCGGTCACAGGTGGGAGACCGGCATATCCTCTGTGCCCTGAGCGGTGGTGTCGATTCCAGCGTGGCTGCCGTTCTTCTGCATCAGGCAATCGGTGATCGCTTACATTGTATATTTATCGATACCGGTTTGTTGAGACATAAAGAAGCCGAATATGTGGAAGATGTGTTTCGCGAACATTTCAGGATAAAATTGACCTGTATCAACAGTACGCAGTCGTTTTATGATATATTGGCGGGAGTTACTGATCCTGAAGAGAAGCGGAAAAGGATTGGTCATGAGTTCATCCGGGTCTTCGAAGAGGAATCAAAAAAGCTGGGATCATTCGATTTCCTGGCTCAGGGGACACTCTATCCGGATATTATCGAGAGTGTTTCCTTTAAAGGTCCGTCTGCAACCATAAAATCACATCATAATGTCGGCGGATTACCGGAGCGATTAAATTTTGAACTCATTGAACCGTTTCGGGAGCTTTTCAAGGATGAAGTAAGGCGGGTCGGGAAGGAGCTGCAAGTCCCCGATATAATCATTCAGCGCCATCCGTTCCCGGGACCGGGTCTGGCTGTCCGTATTCTTGGAGAGGTAACACCTGAGCATGTTGCAATACTGCAGCAGGCTGATGCCATTTATATTGAGGAATTGCATCGTACCGATCTCTATAATGATATATGGCAGGCCTTCGCAGTGTTGCTGCCGGTGAATACGGTTGGGGTGATGGGTGACGAAAGAACCTATGAACGGGTTATCGCCCTGCGCGCCGTTACCAGTACCGATGGCATGACGGCAGACTGGTTTGAGATGCCCCACAACGTCCTGGCGCGAATTTCCAACCGGATAATTAATGAAGTTAAGGGAGTGAACCGAGTAGTATATGATATAAGTTCCAAACCTCCCGCAACAATTGAATGGGAATAGTGACAGGAGTATATGGATGTGTGGTATTGTAGGATATCTGGGCGGCAGTGATGCGGCCTCCATCCTTCTGAACGGCCTGAAACGGCTTGAATACAGAGGGTATGATTCCGCAGGTATTGCGGTTATGACGGATGACGGGATACAAATCGTCAAGGAAGTCGGAAAAATCCGTAATCTGGAAACACTGCTCGATGCAGATCCGGTTAAGGGGCAGATTGGAATCGGACATACCCGCTGGGCGACACATGGTGAACCGAATACCATCAATGCACATCCCCATACAGACGGCTCCGGGAATATCGTACTTATCCACAATGGAATTGTGGAAAATTACATGACGCTTAAAAAGGCACTCATCAAAAAAGGCCATCAGTTTAAAACAGAAACAGATACGGAAGTTATTGCCCATCTAATCGAAGAATTATACGATGGAAATTTTGAAGAGGCCATCCGGCGTGCTTTGCGTGATATCCAGGGAACCTATGGCCTGGCTGTCATATCGAAACATGATCCGGATAAGATATTCGTAGCCCGTAAAGGCAGCCCCATCGTCATTGGTGTCGGCGACGGTGAATTTTTTATCGCATCGGATGTTACACCGCTTGTCCAGCATACGCGTGATGTGTTTTATCTGAATGATGATGAAATGGCTATCATCAGCCGCAATGGCGTAATCAATAAGACCACCGAAAATGAGACGATTGAGAAGCTGGTTGAAACAGTTACTTTCGATCTGGGAGCGATTGAAAAGGGTGGTTATGATCATTTTATGCTCAAAGAGATTTATGAGCAGCCCGGTACGATAATGGATGCGATGCGCGGACGCATCATTACCGAAGAGGGACTGGTAAAACTGGGTGGCCTTGCGGACGTTGAGGAAAAGCTGGCCAATGCTGAAAAAATCTTTTTTACCGCATCCGGAACGTCATGGCACGCGGCTCTGATCGGTGAGTATCTCATTGAAGAATTCTGTCGCATACCCGTTGAAGTGGAATATGCCTCTGAATTCCGCTATCGTGATCCCATCGTCAATAAAGGTGATATCGTCCTTGCTATCTCCCAGTCCGGAGAAACGGCAGATACACTGGCAGCCCTGAGAGAAGGGAAACGAAAGGGGGCAACCGTCCTTGGCATCGTAAATGCGGTAGGGTCGACTATTGCCCGTGAAACCGATGCCGGTGTGTATATTCATGCAGGACCCGAGATCGGCGTCGCCAGCACGAAGGCATTTACATCGCAGGTTACCGCCCTGGCCCTGATTACGATCATGATCGCCCGCCGGAAGAATATGTCGATGGTTCAGGGTAAGCAGATGACCGAAGAACTGCTGAAGATTCCGGAAAAGGTTCAGAAAATACTCGATCAGAATGATTATATAAGGGATTTCGCACGCTCTTACAAAGATGAGCGGAACTTTTTATACCTGGGCAGGGGGTATAATTTCCCCGTTGCCCTTGAGGGCGCCTTAAAACTGAAAGAAATTTCCTATATCCATGCCGAAGGATACCCGGCGGCGGAGATGAAACACGGTCCCATCGCTTTAATCGATAAAGATATGCCCGTGGTTTTCATTGCTACCCGAGATGTTATCTATGATAAGGTAGTCAGTAATATAGAAGAAGTGCGTGCCCGTCATGGAAAAATCATCTGTGTGGCAAATCAGGGTGATGAACGTATAAAGGATTATGCGGATCATGTCATTTATGTTCCTGAAACGATGCAGGCACTTATGCCGTTATTATCTGTGATCCCTTTGCAACTTCTGGCATATCATATCGCGGTGATGCGCGGGTGCGACGTCGATCAGCCCCGGAATCTGGCAAAGAGTGTTACGGTGGAATAATAAAATTACTTTTTTCTTTTCGTTATACCCTTCATATTCGTAGATTCCTGACTAATTACAAACGTTAAACGGAGAACCGGATGAGAATTTGGATTCTGAATCTACTGGTTTTTATTTTATTTGCAACGAGTTTTAGCCAGACGGCATCAAAACGGGAATGGACGATATTTCAAAAAGGTGTCAAAGAATACAAAGCGGGTGCATTTAAAGCCGCTGAAGAACATTTCCGGCTTGTGATCGAAAAATTGCCTGATAGTCAGCTCAGTACGGCATATCACCTGATGCTGGCTAAAACACGTTATAAACTGAACAGGTACACCGAATCGCTTTCGGATTGTCAAAGCTTCCTGAACCGTTTTCCAAAAAGCAAATACCGCGATGATATCATATATCTGATGGCAAATAACCAGTATCAATTGAACAACTATGAAAGAGCTGTTCGCAATTGGATAGAAGCAGCCGAATTAACGGATGACCGACGCCTGAAAAAGAAAGCTTTAAACCTCGCAGAGAAAACCTTGTCCTTCCGGATGGATATCGATGAATTGAAGGACTTCAGCCGGCAGTGGCCAACAGGAACGCTCGGTAAGGATATGTCACTCTATTATCTTGCCGATCACTATTATCAGAAGGGTGACCTTACAACAACCCGTGAAATCATCGATCAGCTCAAGCAAAGTGGCTCCAATTCCGTTTACGCCCTCCAGGCGGACAATCTGAATGGTTTTGTATCCTATAAAAATGAAAATGTCATACGTATCGGTGCCCTTTTACCGCTCAGCGGGGCCAATGCGGACGTGGGACAGGGTTTATATGAAGGAATGCAACTGGCTGCCGAGACCTTCAGCAATTCCCATAACCTGGACATTGAAATCATGCCCTTCGATTACGAAACCAGGATGACACAGGCAATAAAAAAGATGCAGGAAATAGCGTCCAATAAATCGATTCTGGCTATAGTTGGCCCGGTGGAAAACGATATCGCAGCGGCCTGTGGTGTGATTGCTGATTATGAGGATATTGCCCTGATTTCACCGACAGCCTCTTCCGATGAATTGCTGGATATTTCGGATAACCTCCGGTTACTTTCCCCAACCGTTACATCCATGGCGGAAAATCTCAACCGCTTCGCGGTAGATTCCCTGAAATTAAACCGTATCGTCTCCGTGTCGCCGCTGGATGATTATTTCAGTACATTTACGGAAGCCTTCAACAACCGGCATATTGAAAAAGGAGGATCCGTCCCGGCCGTGCAACGCTATTACCCCGGGGATGTGGATTTCTCCAAACAATTTAAAATTCTGAAACGGGTCGGATTGAAACTCGAATTCCAGGATTCGGTGTTACAGGTCGACTCCACGCTGGCACCCGATCAGGTGGATTCACTGTATCACCTGTACCAGGAAGAAGAACTGGAAAAACTGGCTGAAACAAAAACAAAAATCGATTCGGCGGATATTCCCGTAACTTCATTTGATGGTCTTTTGGTACCGATATACAAAGATGACCTGGGTCTTATCGCTCCCCAGATTGCCTATGCCAACATCGAATCACAGATCCTGGGAAACAGTGACTGGTATAACATGGAAGCGTTAAAGAAAAATAAAAATTATATCAATGGTATCGTCTTTGTGACAGACGGCTATCTGAACGAGGAAAGCTGGGATTATCGTCAGTTTCGAAATAATTTCAGAAACCGTTTCCAGAAAACCCCGGAAATGTTTTCTTTGATCGGCTATGACAGTTTTAATTTTTTACTCAATATTTTTAATGACGAAAATGCTGTGGTAACGCGCAGTAATTTTGCCGCGAAGATATCCGAATTAGAGCCGTTTCGGGGTGTTTACCGGGTTTTTGATCTGAATAACCGGTCCTGCAACAGTGCTGCACGGATTTTGAAATACTACTATGGACAATTAATTCCCATGAATTAGCAGGTCTAAGGTGGAAGTAAAGAAATTTTCAAAACTAAACCGCTTTACAGAACTGGTTCATGGCATGTCAACACGTATGGGCGGTGTGAGCCGGGAACCATTCAACAGTCTGAACATGGGTTTGTCAACTTCAGATGATCCCGATGCCGTTGAAACAAATCGCCGGCAATTCTTTGATTATCTGGGTGTTTCACCCAAGCGAGTGGTATTCCCGGAGCAAGTTCATTCAGATCACGTTGAGATTGTATTACAACCCGGAACGGTGGAACGGACAGATGCTCTGATCACAAATCAGAAGAATCTTTTTATTACCGTTCAAACAGCGGATTGTTTTCCGGTTTTTGTCTACGATCCAATGTTTGGCGTCGCAGGCCTGGTTCATTCGGGTTGGCGTGGTACGTCCCGTAACATTGTTGGAAAAACGATACGCAAAATGCAGAATGTTTTCGGAAGCAGTCCGGGTAGGCTCACTGCGGCAGTGGGTAGTGGTATACAGGGTGTTTGTTACCAGGTGGATTCCCAAACCGCAGCTCATTTTAATACAAAATATTGCACCCCGGATGTTCCGGGACATTTGAAGCTGGACGTCCTGGCAGCCATTCTGGATCAATTACGCGGTGCCGGCATACCTCCGGAACAGATAGAATGGGATCATACCTGCACACACTGCCGGAAAGACCTCTATTATTCATATCGTCGCGACGGGAGCGCAAGCGGACGCATGATGGCGATACTTGGGATAAAATAATGTATATACTGCAATACAAACAAATCAGGGATAGGCTTATGAGAAGAAAAAACATTGCCGTTTTACTGTTATCCTTCTTTTTACTCATGACCTGTGGGTTAAATAATCAGGGGATTATTCGTCTGTTTAATGAACGGGCCGGGCAGATAGAAAATACATTTGCGCCGGACCTTAGTCTGAATGTGTTTTCAGTCAGCCTGGAAAATGACAACGGTTCCTGGATCCTCAAAGGCGAAACAACAGTTCCTGAGGCACGTAAACAAATCATCATGCTTGCTGACTCTTTACTGGGTCAGAAAGCCTATTCCAATGCATTTTATCTTTTACCTGATGACGTATTGGGTGACAGCACTTATGGCATCATTAATGTGAGTGTGGCCAATTTAAGGCGTCAGCCGCGTCATGCCGCAGAACTGGTTGACCAGACCGTGATGGGCAATACAATCCGTCTGCTCAAGCGCCAGAAAGGATGGTTCCTTATACAAACGGGGTATGGGTATATCGGGTGGATGACAGGCGGATCGTTTGAAGAAACAGATCAGAGCGGTAAACAAAATTGGGAAATGTCTGAAAAAGGGCGTATTGTAAAAATTCATACCCGTGCCTTTGCAGGTATGGATCAGGAATCCTTGCCGGTGTCAGACCTTGTTCTCAATGCGGAAATCAAAATTTTGAAACGGGCAGATAACTGGTATAACATACAGCTCCCCGATGGTACCGAAGGATTCGTCAGGACAGACGACATCGATCTTGTCAGGCCGAACGGGAAGAACATGTATCAACGCATTCCTGATATCATTGCCAGTGCAAAAAGCATGATGGGGGTGCCGTATCTCTGGGGTGGTAATTCCAGTAAAGCCAATGACTGTTCCGGATTCACCCAGACCGTATTCAGGGCAAACGGCATTCAGTTGCCACGTGATGCGCGTCAGCAGGTACATATGGGCCGGGAAATCAGACCGGATGAAGACTTTTCTAATGTGCAGTCCGGTGATTTGTTCTTTTTTGGTATCGGCGACCGTATCACACATGTCGGACTCGGGCTTGGTGGCGCGGAGTTTATACATCAGAGCAATACAGTACACATCAACAGTCTGAATCCTGAGGATCCGCATTTCAATGCATTTCGTAAGCGTACTTTAAAAACTATAAAACGCATATTTTGAGGAAAGACTATGGAACTAACGAGAAAAGAATTTCTGGAGCTTTCCGGGAAGTCCATTTTGGGACTGACATTGATTAATGGATTGCCGGGGGCGGGCTGCTCCCCAGGAAACGGCAAAGATAAACATAGGATAGGAGATGTGATGATAGAAGTAAAAACCAAACGTCTGGTTCTGGCACATACCTGGACCATTGCAAGGAATTCGAGTGATTATAAGGATAATGTATTTGTAAAGATTGAAAAGGACGGTATTACAGGTATCGGCGAAGCGGCCCCGAATGTACGTTATGGTGAAAATGCGGAACTGACCACGGAAAAAATTGAGGAAGCCCGTACCCTTTTTGATGAACACGAGCTGTATCATTTTATTGATCTGAAAGCGGCAATCGACCAGTCTGTCACCCGGCAAAGTTGTGCGAAAGCGGCACTTGATATTGCCATCATGGATTGGATCGGCAAGGCCTATAATCTGCCCCTTTATAAATTATTCGGGTTGAATCCCGCAAAGGCTCCGAAGACTTCATTTTCCATAGGAATTGATACGCCGGAAAATATTATTAAAAAAGTCCGGGAAGCTGATCAATATCCGCTGCTGAAAATAAAAGTCGGCAAGAAAAATGATGAAGAAATCATTGGTGCTGTCCGGAGTGTAACCGATAAGCCAATACGCGTTGATGCCAACGAAGGTTGGAAGACCAAGGAAGAGGCTCTCGAGAAGATTCAGTGGTTGAAGTCGCAGGGGGTTGAATTTATTGAACAACCACTTCCTTCTGACATGATCAAAGAAACGGCATGGCTCCGTGAACGGGTTGATATGCCGATAATTGCTGATGAAGCCGTGAAAAATGCATCTGATATACCGAAACTGGCAGAGGGATATGATGGCATTAATATCAAGCTTATGAAGTCAGGTGGTATACTGGAAGCCCTGCGCATGATTCAGATGGCGAAAGCACTGGACATGCAGATCATGCTGGGCTGCATGATTGAAAGTTCTGTGGCCATTTCAGCGGCAGCGCACCTTTCTCCTTACGTGGATTATGCCGACCTTGACGGAAACCTGCTGTTGAGTGAAGATCCTTTTAAAGGTGTCGGGGTCGAGAAAGGTCAGTTTGTTTTCACTGACAAACCCGGTCTTGGTGTGGAAGGTGAATTTTAAATATGATCAACACATAATTAGGGCTCTGGAAACAGAGCCCTAATTTTATACAACGGGTCCTGCATTTTTAACTTCGTCTGCAACAAAGTCCTCGTATTGACGGAAATTATCCCTGAAACGTTGTGCCAGTTCCAAAGCTTTTTTATCGTATGCTTCTTTGTCTTCCCAGGTATTTTTCGGCATGAGCACCTCCTGTGGAACGTCCGGACAGGATTCAGGAACGGACAATCCAAAAACAGGATCCTGGCCATAGGTGACATCGTTCAGCTTGCCGTCGAGAGCGGCATTTAACAGGGCGCGGGTGTGTTTAATCGAAATGCGGTGTCCAATTCCGTAAGGCCCTCCGGTCCAGCCCGTATTCACAAGCCAGCAGTCTACATTGTGGTCCTTAATTTTCTGTTCGAGTAATTTGGCATACTCACTGGGATGCAGTGGCATGAAGGGTGCACCGAAACAGGTACTGAAGGTTGCCTGCGGTTCGGTGACGCCCCGTTCCGTCCCGGCAACTTTAGCGGTGTATCCCAGAAGAAACTGATAAGAAGCCTGGGCGGGGGTCAGTTTTGAAATGGGCGGAAGAACACCGAATGCATCGGCTGTCAGAAAAATAATATTCGACGGATGTTTACCTTTACCGTCCGTCACAATATTGTCCAGGTGTGTAATCGGATAGGCCGCCCGGGTATTTTCCGTGAAGGTATCGTCATCCAGATCCGGAATCCGTGTATAGGAATCGATTTGCACATTTTCCAGAATGGTGCCGAATTTTCTGGTGGTTTCAAAGATCTGGGGTTCGGCCTCTTTTGAGAGACGAATAACTTTTGCGTAACAGCCGCCCTCAAAATTAAAAATGCCATCATCGCTCCAGGCATGTTCATCATCACCGATCAGGGCACGTTTTGGATCGGCTGACAGGGTAGTCTTGCCTGTTCCGGAAAGACCAAAGAACAGGGCGGTATCTCCCTTTTCGCCGACGTTGGCGCTGCAATGCATCGATAAGACTTTCTTCTGGGGGAGGAGAAAATTCATAAGTGAAAAAGCGGATTTCTTAATTTCACCGGCATAACTCGTACCGCCGATGAGGATCAGTTTTTTCCCGAAATTAACCAGGATAAAAGCCTCGGAATTGGTACCGTCAAGTGTAGGAACGGCGTGGAATTTGGGCAGGTCGATAATCGTATATTCCGGTGTAAATCCACTTAATTTATCCTTATCACGAATGCGGATGAACATATTGCGGGTAAACTGCGAATGCCACGCATATTCGGTAATAACGCGTACGGGGACACGATACTTTTCCTCGGCGCCGACATAACAGTCCTGAACGAAAATATCATTACCCTGCAGGTATGCCAGGATGCGATGCCAGACCAGTTCGAACTTATGCGCATCGATTGGACGATTAATTTTACCCCAGTTGATTTTATCTTCCGTGCTGGGTTCTTTGACGATGAATTTATCATTGGGCGACCGTCCGGTGATACTGCCTGTTCGAACAATGAGTGGCCCCAGGTGGGCCATTAAACCTTCCCGCCGCCGGATAACCTGCTCGTATAGTGAGGCGGTTGGTAAATTCCAATAGATATTATTTACATTTTTAATACCCAGGTATTCGAGATTCATCTGCCCTTCTACTTCATGTTGTGAACTCATAAATCCTCCACTTTGAAGGTTGATTTGTATCGTATCTCCGGCTGTTTTTAACGGATTGGTTTAATATTATGCATTATTTAAATACATTCAAGTTTTAAACAGAAAATAATTATAATGCCGATTGTCCCCATTTCGAATTAAAAACAAGGTCAGCCAGATCATAGCGACTGCGGGGTGTGGTTTCACTTTCGGCCAGGTTTTCGGGCAGAATTCCCGGGTCACCCAGATAGCCGGCGGCACAAACCGTAATGGGAGTGAAATCGTCAGGAATGGAAAATAACTTAATGGCTTCTTCAGCTTCAAAACCGGCCATCTGATGTACATAGATATTATCTTCCAGGGCCTGGATGGTAATGTAAGCTGCGGCCTGGCCACAATCGTAGATAGCATGAGCATTGTGCTTGTTGTTATGGGTGAATGTTTTTTTACCGGCTATCAGAAACAGCAGGGGGACATTTTTACACCAGACCTTGTTTCCTTCCTTCAGGGTCGAAAACAATTTTTCAAAGCTGTCGTCTTTACCACGTTCGCCGATAATAAAACGCCAGGGTTGTTCATTGAAGCACGAAGCGGACCAGCGAGCTGCTTCGAACATGCGAATTAATTTTTCACGTTCGATCGGCTTATCCTTATAAGCCCTGGGACTCCAGCGGTTTTTCAGCAATTGCATAATATCGATTTCGGTGCGGGCTGTTTTTACAGTTTTCATCTGTTATCCCTTTTTTAGCGTAATCAATGGCGCCTCTGCCGGGCAACCCAGACGAAACGGGAACCAGTGGCCGACACCGGCAGAAGTGTACAGATTTGTTTTCCTTTTACGATAACTCCCCCACAAATAGTTACCCGGTGCCACCGGTTCAAAAACACTGCGTCCGTTCATTCCCATCTGACCACCATGTGTATGACCGGACAGTACCAGATCCAAATGATGTTTTGAGGCAACATCCAGTGCCCTCGGTCTGTGACTCATGAGGATTTTAAAACTGTTTTCAGGAGCGTCGCGCAGGGCCATCTTGATAGAATTATCTAGAAAGGCATGAATATCCTTGCGCATCGTCACGGGATCATCGGCTCCGGCAATATATAGAGGGGTTTCATGAACACTTACAGCACTACCTTCATTTGTCAGTAATGGTATGCCACCTTTTTCAATCGATCGCTTTACCTGATTTATACCGCGGTGATATTCATGATTTCCAAGTGATACAAACTTTGGAAAAGGTGTTTTCAGCTGGTCGATCAGATGGAGTGCATCCGTTAGCTGTGAAAGATCATCCGCCACATCACCGGTTATCAACACGGTGTCAATTTGTTTTGATTCGAGATTAATTAATAGCTTTTCAAGGTCATCAAGATTAAAATAATATCCCAGGTGCAGATCACTTAAATGGAGTATACGGAATCCATCGAGTGAATCGGGCAGACCAGGATAACGGAATGCAATTTCCGGCAGCTGAACCCTATCAAAAGATTTTGCGACACCTGTACCGCTTGATCCCAAAGCCAGCAGGGGTAGAAAGGCGGCGCCGGTTTTTAAAGCCTGGCGTCGACCGTTATCAACAGGAATGGGTTCTCTCAGTTTTCGAACCGAATCATATAATTTTTTGAATGCCATAGAAAGCGGAAGCGTCCCGATTAGAAGGATATTGGTCATTATTAACAAACTGGTGCCTGTAACACCGACAATGAGTACGATTCTGATGCCGGTATACGCACCGGCTACCCAGAGCGCAATAAAAACTAATAATCCATAGAGCTGGTAACGTGTGGAGTGGTGGATAATTTTGGAATCCCATATTTTGCGATTAGTGATTCTTAACAGGCGGGAAGCCAATAATGGTATAACCACTGCAATGGTCATAAGAAAAACAATGAAAAATAAAATACGCATCTTAATAAATCCGATTAATAAAACCTACTACATACTAATTCGATTAAGACACGTTATATTCCCGTAATGATGTTGTGATGTTTGTGTTAACATCATTACGAATCATGTCCCACATCAGGATTGAGGGTATCCAGGATACTTTCCCGAACCAGAATCAGAATGGCGGCATGTGGAACAATCAGGTACGATTCATTTTCGAATTCGATCTCAATAGCGGCTTTACGAAGAAACAAAGCATAATCGCCTTCTTCGGCCTGGAGGGGAAGGTATTTCGGTTCTGACTGTGATGATTCCCACGGTTCTTCGGATAGAGCAGAAGGATCGGGAAGGGGGTATCCTGGTCCGACCCGATATACAAATCCTCCCTGGATCTTCTCCTTGGACTCGACGCCCTGGGGGAGGTATAAGCCAAAAGACGTTTTATCTTTCGAGGGATCGGGTTTGATTAGCAGCCGATCACCCACGACTATGAGTTGTTTCAATTTTTTCATGGTGTAAACGAAGCGTTTTTGACGGCGTTTTTATTTGTACTGAATATAAAGAAAAATATGTTACTTATGTAATAAAGTTCAAAAGTACTCCAGAGCATTTAACAAAAGATCAATCATTTTCATATCAAAACCTTAAAGATGTTGGTGGATATAGTTGCTTAAAGGGGGGCTTATTGGTTGAAATAAGCCAGGATTTTTTATGGAATTTTGCTAAAAACGGCATCATGTATTGCGACATTAATGTCGCAATACGCATTGCTATGAAACAAAAATCAGTCTATTACAAGCGAACCCTTCCCCACATCCATCCCACCGATGGTATATTTTTTATAACCTTCCGACTGGCAGGTTCCCTTCCCGGATATGTCATCCGAAATTTGCAAAAAGAAAGGGAAAGACAAATTATCAAGTTACGTCTTAACCAAAACCGTAAAGCATTAAAAGAAGCAAGATACTATATCAATCTTCGGTTTTTCAAAAAGTATGACGAAATCCTGGATGGTAAAAAATCCGGGCCGGTCTGGTTAAAAGAAAATCTGATCGCCAAAGCCGTGGCTCAATGCCTTCATAATTATGACCGTATTCGTTATGACCTCTATGCGTATTGTATTATGCCAAATCATGTCCATATCGTAATAAGTTCGATCGGATATGATTATAGTCAAATAATCGATCACGCCGGTAAAACCAATAACTATCCTGTTACGGATTGCCTCCGGCTTCTCAAAGGGAGCACGGCAAGGAAGTGTAATCAAATTTTACAAAGGACCGGTGCCTTCTGGCATCACGAAAGCTATGATCACTATGTAAGAAATGAAAAGGAATTGTTTAATATCATAGAATATATGCACAATAATCCCGTGAAGGCTGGGCTGGTTAATGACCCTGAAGAATGGAAGCATTTTTTTATGAACAAGGAAATTCAGTTATAAGATGCGTATATTTTTGACAAATAGTTATAAGAGGAGAAATCCTTATATTCCAGTAAAGTGCTTGAATTACTGGGATGTAAGGTGTAAATTTTTCATTTTATCAACAGTTTCTTCAAGAAAACGGAGGTAATGTGTCTACTTTAATGGTTTCTATTTCAGGAATTCGCGGTGAAATCGGCAGCTCGCTTACCCCTGCCGTTGTCCAAAAATTTACGCTGGCATTTGGAACCTATTTAAAAGGTGGCACGGTTGTGGTGGGCAGAGATTCACGCGTTTCCGGTCCGTTTATTCTCGATATTGTCAAAGGATGCCTGGTGGCAACGGGATGCCGTGTCATTGAAATAGGAATTGTCCCAACACCCACCGTTCAAATGGCGGTGGAATATCATAAAGCTGCAGGTGGAATCGCCATTACGGCAAGCCATAATCCGATACAGTGGAATGGATTGAAGTTTATGGATGCAGACGGACGCTTTCTCAGTCCGGCGAGGGCGGAAGAAGTCTTTAAAATGGCGGATGAAAGCACCTTCAGTCTTAAAGAATGGGGTGAGCTTGGCAGTCTTGTCACTGATGATCAGGCGAATCAACGGCATATTGAATCCATAAAAGAATTATCATATATCGATGTTGAAGCGTTACGTAAAAGACAATTTAAAGTCGCCGTAGATACAGTAAATGGAGCCGGGGGCGTCATTATCCCACAGTTGCTCGAAGAACTGGGCTGTCACGTTTTCGCTGTTAATCAGGAGCCTGATGGGAAATTTGCCCATACCCCGGAACCGCTACCGGAAAATTTGACACAACTCAGCGATGCAGTAAAAGCAAACAAGGCCGACATTGGCTTCGCAATTGACCCCGATGTGGACCGCTGTGCCATTGTGGATAATGAGGGACGCCCGATTGGGGAAGAATATACCCTTGTTATGGCTGTAAAGTTATTGTTTTCAAAAAAAATGGGAAGGATGGCCATTAATATGTCAACCTCCAGAGCATCGGAGGATATTGCCAAGTATTATAATGGTATGGTTGTGAGAAGTAAAGTCGGTGAAATCAATGTGGCAGAAAAAATGAAAGAGATTGATGCCTTCATCGGTGGCGAAGGCAATGGCGGAGTGATTTTACCAGAACTACATACCGGGCGCGATGCCCCGGTTGCCGTGGCCCTGACCCTTCAACACCTTATGGAGTTTGGTGGCACCTTGAGAGAACTATTTCTTTCGCTTCCTCAATATACGATCGTCAAACAGAAAGTGAATATCGAGGGTCTTAATCCGGATGAAGTAATCGAAAATCTGGCTGAAAAATACAAAAATGAAAAAATAAATCTTCTGGATGGTCTAAAAATCGATTTCCCCGAAAGCTGGGTTCATCTCAGGAAGTCCAATACCGAGCCGATTGTCCGTGTCATCGCAGAAGCACATACGGAGCAAGAAGCCAGAGAACTTGCGGATAAATTTATGGATGAAATTAAGTCCATTTTGTAAACGCATATATACTCTAAGGATATTTTATGTCCAGTATTACTCCGGATATTGTAGAACAGATTATTTCTCAGGTTATTACGGAAAGCGGAATTGAAAATAACCAGAGCTGCCGTGTATGCCAAAAAGAAACACAGCCCTTTACGTACGATGGAGCTAATGATCTCGTCTCCTTCGGAGCAAGTCGCATAGGAGCGGTATCCCCTACCTGTCCGCCCAAATATGAAATGGCCCGCTGGATAGACCATACGGTATTGAAAGCCAATGCCGTTAAAAGCGATATCGAGCTAGCCTGCCGGGAAGCAAAAGAAAATAATTTCGCCTCGGTCTGTGTTAATCCAACCTGGGTCTCCCTTGTATGGACACTCCTTCGCAGTTCAAATGTAAAAGTATGTACCGTTGTTGGCTTCCCCCTCGGCGCAACATTGCCCGAGGTGAAAGCTGCTGAAACGCAGCAAGTTGTTGACATGGGAGCTGATGAAGTTGATATGGTTATCAATATTGGAGCATTGAAATCCGGAGACCTGGAATTAGTGGAACGCGATATCCGGGCGGTTGTCCGTGCCGCCGGCAGACGCATTGTTAAGGTGATTCTCGAAACCTGCCTGTTAAGTGATGAGGAGAAAATTACAGCCTGCCTGATCGCACAGCGTTCGGGAGCAAATTTTGTTAAGACCTCCACCGGTTTCAGTAGTGCCGGCGCCACAGTCAAAGATGTTGCCCTTATGCGTAAAGTTGTAGGCCATGCAATGGGCGTAAAAGCGAGTGGCGGTGTTCGGTCCTATGATGAAGCCTGCAAAATGGTGGAAGCCGGCGCCACACGGATCGGTGCAAGCGCCAGCGTTGCAATAGTGGGGAACGGACACATGGTGAACACCAGATAAAAACCTGAAATGAAGCGACTTAATAAACAACAAAAACAAAAAATTAAGTATGATATCCGGGATAAGTATAACCGTGAAGCGAAGAAGAAAATGATTCACGGAAAGCTTCCCAAATACCTCGAGCATCATGTACCTTACATAAGAAAGCTGGCGCCAAATCTGGATCAGTTGCTTATCGTCGCTTCATTCGTATCCCCTCCCCTGAAAACAGGCATGGTGGATCGGTTCCTTGTATTGACAGAGTTGGAAGAGATTGAGCCCGTAATCTGCTTCAATAAAACAGATCTGGTTGCGGACCCCCGGAATATCGATGAACAGGTGCAGATCTACAGAAAAATCGGATACAAAGTACTTGCTACATCTGCCATCACCGGTGAGCATACCAGTCAGTTGAAAGAAGCTCTCAGAGGAAAACGAACCGCGCTGGCCGGTCACTCAGGCGTCGGTAAAAGCAGCCTCCTTAATGTAATCGCTCCGGATCTTAATCTCGAAGTGGGTGAAATAAGTGATTACACGAATAAAGGAAAGCATACTACGACGCGTATACGTGTATTCAAAATGGATGATGATACGGAAGTCATCGATTTGCCTGGTATAAAATTGCTTGATTTTATTGATATCCATCGGGATGAGGCACGTTACTACTTCAGAGAATTCCTGGAATTTGCCGATGAATGCCGGTTCCGGAATTGCCTGCATCTGACTGAAAAGGACTGTGCTGTTAAAGAAGCCCTTAAAAATGGTGGCATTGCCGAATCACGATATGATTCCTATGTAAACTTTACAAACAGTTTATAAGGAAAAAAAACATGTTTTTTCATAGACTTATTCTGGTTTTTGCCTTTCTTTTTCCGCTGCTGGCCTGTTCGCAGCCCGAAGCTCCTGCGGAATTAAGAGGTGTATGGCTTACCAATGTAGACAGTAAGGTCCTGGACAGCCGGGAATCCATCGCCGAAGCTATGCAGTTTCTGAAAGATCATCATTTTAATATCGTTTACCCGGTTGTATGGAATAAGGCGATGACACTCTATCCCAGTACTGTTATGGACAGCCTGTTTGGTGTCAAGATCGATCCTGCTTATTCCGGAAGAGATCCGCTGAAAGAATTGATCGAGGAAGCCCATGTTCGGGGGATCGCCGTTGTCCCCTGGTTTGAATTCGGTTTTTCCTCTTCCTACAAGGAAAACGGGGGTATGATACTTAAAAAAAAGCCGGAATGGGCGGCGAAGGACCGGGAAGGGAATTTGCTTGAAAAGAATGGTTTTGAATGGATGAATGCCTATCACCCGGAAGTTCGTGATTTTATCATGGCTCTGATAAAAGAAGTGCCAACAAATTATCCGGTCGATGGTATCCAGGGAGATGACCGGCTGCCCGCCCAACCTTCGGAAGGCGGTTACTCGGAATACACCAGGGAGCTCTATGCTGTGGAAAATGACGGTAGGGAAGTACCGTCAGCACATGATGACGAAAGCTGGCTTAAATGGCGGGCAGATAAGCTGACCACCTTTGCCATGGATGTGCACGAGGAAATGAAGGCCATCGATCCGGCATTGCTGGTTACATGGTCCCCGAGTATTTATCCCTGGTCGTATGAAGAATATTTACAGGATTGGCCGGCATGGATTCAGGCAGGTGCTGCGGATGTCATACACCCGCAATGTTACAGGTATGATTTAAAATCATATAAAAAAGTAATTGATGATCTTAAGAATCAGGAAAGCAGTCGTTTCCCCCACATTTATCCCGGTGTTCTGATGAAGGTCGGGACGTATACCATTAGTCCGGATCTCTTACTGGATTGTGTACAATATCATCGCAAAAAGGGCTTCCATGGTGAAGTGTTTTTCTTTTATGAAGGATTAAGAGAAAACAACGACCGGCTTGCCTCGGTACTGCTGGAATCGTTTTACTCAAAGCCGGCGGTCTTGCCATTTCCCTGTCGTTCGCAGGTAATATCTCCATCCCACTGAATTTTTCATCCATAAAATACATTTTAGGGTTTTTTTCGACTTAAAAAAAATGTATCTTATTTAAAAGTTAGTTCACATTATAAATTAACGTGGATGGTCTTGTGAAAGTACAGGTTAGCCGCAATTTGCTGCTTTATTTCCTTTTACTGCTTCCTTCCATCGTATGTGCCCAATTGTCCGGCAAAATTGCCGGAACGGTTGTCGATCAGCAGACAGGTGAACCGCTGGCAGGTGTGAATGTCGTTGTAAAAAATGAACTGCTGGGCGCTTCGACTGATCTGGATGGGCAGTTTGTAATACTTAATGTAACGCCTGGAACGCATACCATCGCGTTTTCCTTTATCGGGTATCAGTCCCTGGAATTGGAAAATGTGGAGGTTAAAATTGACCGGACGACACGTCTCGACATGGAACTTGTTCCCACGACGCTTACGCTTGATGACGTCGTAGTCGTTGTTGCGGAGCGGCCGATTGTGGAAGCCGATAAAACAGCAAGTTCGGTACATATTGAAGCGGAAGAGATCCGCTCTCTTCCGGTAGAGGGACTCCGGGATATTATGGAACTGACAGCCGGTATTAACCGAAATGCCGATGGTACGATCAGTATCCGTGGCGGCGGGGCCTATGAAATCAATTACGTTGTAGACGGAATTACAAGTCATACAACGAATACCGGTATCCCAGCGTACGGGACCGGGACGAAATCCGATAATCACTGGAAATACGATGTAAATCCTCTTGCGGTTGAACAAATGGAGATTATTTCGGGAGGATTTAACGCGGAATATGGTAACGCCCAGTCCGGTGTTGTTAAGGTCATTACACGGGAAGGATCGCAGGACTTCAGTGGTGCTTTTGAATTTGAATACCGTCCGGAGGGACAGTATCACTGGGGTGATTACCTGTATTCGAAGGAGCAGCCGGAATGGCGGCAATGGGGAAACATCGATGCCTGGTACGATGCTTATACAGATGATTCCACGGGTTTGGGGGATAGTTCCCTGGCAGAGATTAATTATAACCTGTGGATACAAAACCATACACCGTCCGATGATAATATTATGGGCGTGTATGATTACAGGAAAAAGGCTTACACCCGCTATTCGTTCAGTTTTGGCGGTCCGCTTGGTAAAGATGCCCGGTTTATGAATTTTTTCTTTGCCGGTGAGCTGCTGAATCGTCCGACACGATTACCAACACGTGAGAAGGTACAGACTAAGAAGAGCTTTACGCTTAATCTGGGATTAAAACCGAACGAAAATCACCATATAAAACTACGTGGTAAATACCAGTTTTATCGTTCCGGTATGGGTTCCGGCTCGGATGATGTCCGCTGGGCGGGGTTATGGGGCACTTATGGTGCACGTCGTAAATATACCCTGATTTATGATTCGCCGCGGGAAGAAACCATTCTTGCTCAGAACATGGATTATAAATACGTATTTTCGCCTCGTTCGTTCCTCGAAACAAAACTAACCCATCAGACGGAAACATTGTATGCTTTGCAAACGCCAACCCCGGGTACCGATCGCGACCGGCAACTGCATCCTGATCCGGAAGACCGGCTGCTTGAAGATACAGGAATCTGGTTAAAAGGACCCGTAAAAGAATACCGAACCTATTATACCTGGTCCAGCCTGTATAACCAGGC
>CAYPHA010000030.1:0-1702 GCA_964410215.1 uncultured Calditrichota bacterium
GATAAGAGAACAAGGGCTTGATTAAGAAAAGAGAAATAAGAAAAAAGAAAAAAGAAAAAAGAAAAAACCATGCGCTGAGCAAAGTCGAAGTGAAAAAGGAAAAAAGATTCATGGCGATGGACGCAGCTCCCCCTTAGCAAAGGGGATGGGGTGATGTGGCGAAGAGAAGATCAAAGACTGAAGACCAGCAGCATAAGACTATTTCTCAAACGTCAGTACTCGACCGGTTCCCAGATCGATGTACCTTTCTCTGAAATGTGCTTTCATGAGTTCGATAGCCCGCTCGCCGGTGCAATGGGAGCCGCCGCATTTTTTAACTTGCAGCGCATCCATTTTGGTAATGGTATCCTCTATCTGCCGATCACTGAATCGCAGCATGTGAAAACCGCCCGCCACAAGAGCAATTTCCTTATTGACGACACGGCGTGCTCTTTTCAGAATAGTGATAATACCCGGATGGGAGCACCCGGTTATCACCAGTAAGCCGTTCTCCGTATCAATAATGAGCGATTGTTCCCGGATTTCGCTTCCCATTTCTCCGCTCAGGAAAACGCCGTTCTGAATAGATACCGGATCTTTGTATTGCTTAACAACGGTATCATGCTTTTTCAGTGACGCTATTTCATCGCGGTCGGCCGCATGCGGAAGATAGAGCGTGCAGTTGTCACAACGGAAAAGAATATAATCCAGGCTTCCGGTGTGATCCCAATGCATATGGGAAATTACCACCTGGTCTATGATACGCGGATCCAGATTGAGGGCGTTCATGTTATGTTCGAGTATCCCTGCGTCAGCACCCGTGTCGAACAGGATGGTCTGTTCCAATCCTTCAATCAGACAGGAAAAGCCCCAGTCGGCCCGGGTCCCGCTGGCATATTGATAATTATCATAAATGACGGTTATACGAATTTCAGGTTTCCCCACCTCATGCTCCTCCCTATTTTGTAAAAGGTTGTTTGTGCGCATCACACCTGCCTTTTCGAAAGCGGAATTCTGGAATATACCCAGCAGAACATACAGAATAATAAAGACATGTTTCATGACGGATCGCTCATTTTCACCGGCGCGGTTCCAATTAAAAGGATGCAGCATTCAAGTATAAAAAGAGGATAGGCTATATGCAAAAAAACCTGCCGGGTTTGATGTCCCGACAGGTTCCGAGCGACAAGGGGTCGTTGGTACATTTGATCACCTTGCACTCAGTTTTGCGGATCGTTACCGATCGGATTCAAGATTGCACACAGCATACCAAAAAGAAAGCCCAAAGAAGTAAATCGTCATTTTCTTGAGTAAACGGCATGTATTCCGATTAAATGGTTTCTTTTTAAAGCCGCGCCCTTTCCCGCAAAATCCGGTAAGCCCGCCCCGGATCGTCTTCCCGCCCCAGCAATTCTTCTGTTCTGCAGGAAACACGCTCAATCAGGGTTTCATAACGATAGTCTGTCTCAAAACAGTCCAGGATTTCCTTGCCGGGTACGCTCAGTATTCCGGCGGATATGTGCCTGATGCCCAGGTGTACAAGCATCAGAGCAGCCGCTCTGCCGACGATTTTATCGTTGACAAGCAGTTCAGACAGGGGGTAATCGTTTTGACCCAGAAAGATTTCCAGCTCAAAAAGCGGATACAGCCACCTGCCGCTGCTGGTGAAAATCTGCTCACCGGACCAATATACTTCGAGCGTATACATCTGTATTCCTGACAA
>CAYPHA010000030.1:1802-53930 GCA_964410215.1 uncultured Calditrichota bacterium
CGCGCCGCCATCTATGAATTTGAGGCCGGACTTCAGCGGGACGAAGCGGAAATGAAAGCATTGGAAGCCATTCTGATACAGCGGTATCACCTTTCAAAAGCGGGCTAAAGTAACAACCATTGCAGTCTGCTTTTATCCATTTGTAATTTCCTTGAAAATACACACTTTTCCTATTGCTTGAAGCATATAAATTAAGTATCATTTTATTTAAAGCGGAATTCCTATAAAAACAAAACCTTATGTCATTCTTTTTCGGGTAGATGATGTTCAAATGTCAACAATGCGGAAAGCCTGGTCCGGAAAACGCACGCTTTTGCCCACACTGCGGTAAGCCTTCAGAAGAAACATTGCGCCATCAAACCGTCAAATTCTTTACGCAATTCCAGGATCTTCCGGATATTGGAAGCATAAAAAAGGACCAGGTTTTCGACGAGCGTTACCGCATAGTCCTCCGGGGAAACGATATCACTTTTTCCTCCGTTTTCCAGGTGATCGATCTGCAGGATCGCAAAACCAAGCGTCTTGTCATTATTCCTCCTCTGCTCTATCAGAATCCGGAAGCGATGGATTTTCTTCTCCAGGAATATAAATCAAAACTGTGGCTGAACGCGCCGGAAATTATACGCACTTATTCAATCCAGGATACCGGCACGTTTAAATATATTATTTGTGAATATTTCAGAGGACGCAACCTGCAGGAACTGAAATTTGCCGCACCGGAACATAAATTACCTGAGAAAATGGTACTGGATATTGCCGTACAAATCGCTTCAGCGCTGGAATATGCCCATAATTACAATGTACTGGCCGGACTTCTCTATCCTGAATCAATTTTGATTAACAAAGTGGGAAAAGTCAAACTGGATCAGTTTGGCATGGCCGATGTTATGTTTAATGCGTTGAACATCGTCATCAACGTATCATCGGTTAAGAGCCGCATCTATCTCTCTCCCGAGCAGCTTAGTGGTAAAATGAGCACAACACAATCGGACGTCTATATCTTTGGTATAGTGCTATATGAACTTTTAACTGGGCGCCCTCCTTTTTACAGTGGTGATGTCTATCAGCAGATACAGGAAAAGCGCCCTGATGACATTGATCACATTTCCACCGATTTGAACCTGCTCATCCAGAAATGTCTCCTTAAGGATCCCAGCAAACGATTTCATGAGTTCTCCGAAGTCAAGACGCGTCTGGAAGATATCCGGTCACGGCAGCGGGTTTCCGAAACCGTTGAATCAGGGCCGGCGGCAGAAACCGAGCCGCATAAAGCGCCCGCCATTTCGATGCCTGACGATAGCCCCTTTTCCATTGCGGGAATAAAAGCTTTATGGGGAAAGCTCAATCGCGTGTATCGCATCGCTGTTCTTGCAGTCATTCCCCTGCTTGCAGTTATCATCCTGCTCGTTACATTACATGGTTCTCATGACGAACCCGAACGGGCTATCGATCATAGTCCGGAAATGGAGGCATGGTCAAAAATAAGTCCGGAAGAACGGCAAAGATTGACAATGCTGCTCAATGAAGGCGACAGCCTGTTGCGGTTGGGGCATCTGACGACACCGATGGATGAAAATGCGCTTGATCGTTTTCATGACGTACTGCAGATATATCCTCATGAAAACAGGGCGCGTGAAAAGCTGAATTATATAAAACAGGATTTCATCGAAAGAGCGATGAACCGCATAAGCCAGGGCCGCTTTTTTGCCGCCGAATCGGTCTTACTGGACGGTTTGAGCTATTTTCCCGGTGATTCCGCCCTGATCAACCTGACGGAAAAAAATATTAAACGGAAACACCGGTATTTAATGGACCGTTCTTTTGCTATTGAAATTCTGAACGGCGCCGGTGTCAGTGGAATTGCCGGGCAACTGGCCACCGTACTCGAAAAGCGCCGCTTACCTGTCTTCAACACGGATAATTATATCGAAAATGGCACAATTAACTGGGATGTCAGGGAATCGTTTATTATAAACCGTTGGGGGCAGAATCACCGGATTGACGAACTGGCCGACCTTATCGGTATTAAAACCATAACGGTTGATACCACCCACACCGCCGCATCCGGCGCGGAAATATCCATCGTTCTGGGAAAGGATTATCAGCGTTTGCCTGCCTTCCGTTAGGGAAACTGCTGCCGTTTCCTCCTGAGAAGCAGCTCTTTACGATCCTGTTTTTGTACCCTCTTTAAAAATCGGCGGAATTCCGGATAATCATCCTTATTTATATCCTTCCCGTTTAAAAGATAATCCGTCTTATAATAGAGATAATCCTGCGTCGCACCCCATTCCCAGGAAGCCTCTCCAAACCCGGACGTTTCCTTCTCGCTGCGGTTTTCAGAAGCCACCATCCAGTTTGGCGGATAGACGATATACATGACAAACGAACGGCGCAAGCCGAAACGGAAGCGGACCGGGTGTTCTCTTTCATCGGAGGTGAAGTAATAGGGCAGTTCCATGCGGAAGAAATCGGCAGGTCTCAGGATCATCGTATCGCCATGTCGTGACGCAAACGATTCCGCATGAAATCGATAATGAAGAACCAGGGGATCCCTGACGGTATCCAGCCCCGTAACAAAAAATGTGTCCAGTTCACCGCCGGCTGCATGATCGGCAATATAGCGTTCAAACCAACTTCTGCGTTCGCTCCGTGTGGCGGTCGATAAATCTTCCCGCATTTCACCGGCCATCGCACCGGTATAGACTGTTTTCCCTTCCACCGAGACCTGCCCTTTTCTGCCCAGGGTCACATACCATTCCAGTTTCGTATTATTTTGTTCAGGCGGGATAGCCGGCGTAACCGTCATAAAACTTTTACCTTCCGCATCAACCACCAGGGCCGGAAGGCCCTGGTCATACCATGGTAAGGCTCCGAATGGCACGCCTTTTTCCGTTGCATCCATCCAGATGCCGTTCACGCCTGTCGAGGGTGCATATACGATAACATGGTTGAAATGATAGGGGGATGCGACCGACGTATCGGGAATACCGTTCTGCCTGGTGCTTATAAGTACCTGTTTGGTTTCGATACCGGCAGCATCCGCCATCGTGCACAGTAGAGCTGACATATCCTTGCAGTCCCCGTAGCTCTTCTGAAATATGTCGGCGGCCTCATGCGGTTGAAAGCCGCCAATACCTATGGCTACGGAAATATAACGGATACGGCTGCGGACCCAGGCATAGATCGCTTTCAGTTTTTCTTCATCCGTTTTCTTCTCTCTGACAATCTCATTCACTTTATCGATGATCGCCTTATCGGCATTCATCCGGGGTTCGGTCAGGCCATAATACCAGTCACCAACATCCTTCCACGTTTTTATGCCCGGCGGCGCGATATTCAGCCATGCGCTGACCTCCCTTTGCGGCGGCATGCCGAATTCACTGTTAACGGAGGGCACCATTCCCGTTTTCCAGGTATACGTCGATTTAAAACCATTGGGCGCTTCGATAATTTCCGGCTCCAGTACCATGCCATTTGTTTTATAATTGAGTTCCCAGGTCGAAGGCACCACCAGTTTAAAACTGGAGTGAAGGGTGGGGATGTTTTCCTGGAAGCTCCAGGAGGATACAATTGTTTTTCCCGGAATAAGTACATTGTAACGGTACTCCAGGATACAATTTTTCGTAATCGCAGGCATAGTAAAAATTTTGGCACGCTGGTCCGAATAGAACATGAAATTCGGATAAAGATTAACATCGTAGATATTATCATCCTTCAGAACACGGATCGATCCGTCTTCGTCAATGGTTCGGGCCCGAATATTTTCAACAATGCTGTTCGAACCATAAGGAATCGAGATATTGGCATATGTAAAACCGGCGTTATTCAGAATCCTGATAACACGATGCCGCTCGTAAATGGTGTATCCGGTTTCACTGCTGCCAACCACATCAACAAAGCCCTCATCCAGCAGGACAATAGCTGCAGCATCCGGATATTCCTGTGCGCCGGGCAGGTCGTTGAAATCGAGGTATTTCCAGTTAAGTTCTTTTGCCCACTTATTTTGAAAACCGCAGGCGTACAGAATCAGAAAAAAGACAGTGCTGAATAACAGATGATTCTTCATACCTGAATGCATTCTAAGTAAAAAAAGTTCAAAATTCTATTTTTTTATTCCGGGAAAGCAATTATTTTATGTGTTGTTCAAACCGGGGCTGTAATAGTGGTTTTTGAAATCATAGAAGATATATCTACCTATGCGGGTAGTCATGACAGCTGGGCAATTTTATTATCATGAGGTAAGAACATTTTTTCTGCCAAAGCGACAGTAAAGAGAAACCCCGCGGGGTTTCTCTTATCGTGTCGAATCGGTGGAAACGTAGATATCAGCCGACTTTTTTTCCTGTCCTTCAATTTTCATGGACAACACTTTGAAAAATGCCGCGTTTTCTTCATAGGTTCCTTTTTTAATCCAGGAAAACCATTCCGGGTGCCTCAGAAAATTTGCTGCGACATAAGCTTTTCGCTGTATCACAGGATTTTCCACAGCGACGGCTATAGAATCCAGAACGTCTGCCACGGGTTCATATTCAAGCTCCGGATAATTTAATTTCAATTCCATAACATTGATGATGGCCGATTCACGGACACCCGTATTATCCAGTCTCAATCCAAAAATAAAATTGTCTATGGCTTTGTTCACCGCTTACGGATAATCCCCGGCGGAGAGGCTAACACTCCATCCCATGAGTATAACGCTTATGATCATGATTACCTGCTTTTTCATCCTGTCCTCCCTTTATATTGGTTTCATTCTTTATTTACCTGAGTGTACGCAATGGTTCTGTCAAAGATGTCATTCGCCGGTAAAGGTTTGTCAAAAAATGTCACCGTTTCGGATCCCCTGCCGGGATGATCAGGCAGTAGGAAGGATCACTTTTATTCGCCTGTTTAATGCAATATATTCTATTGTCGTTCATTTGACGGGAGAGTGCTGTATTATTTACTTATAAGAGGTCCTTATGAAATTACGACTTTTCCAGGTAGACGCTTTTTCGGATACTGTATTTCATGGAAACCCGGCTGCTGTATGTCCCCTGGATAGCTGGCTGGATGATGACACGATGCAAAAGATAGCCTCAGAGAACAATCTTTCGGAAACCGCCTTTTACGTAAAAACGGGTACCGGTTTCCATATCCGCTGGTTTACGCCATTAACAGAAGTTGAATTATGCGGGCACGCGACGCTGGCAACGGCTCATGTCATTTTTAAGCATTATGGATACAATGAACCGGTCATCCCATTCACTTCTCTCAGCGGCGATCTGACCGTTTCCCGTGAAGGCAGTCTCTATGTTCTGGATTTTCCGGCCTACGTGCCACGGGAATGCGAAGTGCCGGCCCCGCTGACAACCGCTTTTGGCATCACACCGGAAGCGGTATTACTGGCAAATTATTATCTGGTTATTTTTAACAGTGAAGATCAGGTACGTGAAGTCAGTCCCGACTTTGAAGCGTTGAAGACACTCGATAACGGAGAGGTTATCATCACCGCTCCCGGCACTGAGGTGGATTTCGTTTCACGGTTTTTTGCTCCGAAAGCAGGCATTAATGAGGATCCCGTCACGGGTTCTGCACATTGTGCTCTCACGCCCTACTGGACCGGACGATTGCAAAAGGAAGTTCTGACGGCGCATCAGGTTTCGAAACGGGGCGGTATGCTGAAGTGCAGGCTGAGCGGTAACCGGGTTCATATTGCCGGAGCGGCTGCCGATTATATGGAAGGTACAATTTTCATTCCGTGAAAAGGCAGATAAAAAGCGGGTATGGTTACACGAACCATACCCGTATCCCGTTTAGAACTTTCCGAAATCGTCATCATCCAGGGCAATAATATCCCCGGGTTCATGTCCGTTATTCTCGACAACACTGGTTTTCTCAATCGGACTTTCCACATAAGCCGGTTGCAGCAGGTATTCCCGTTCTTCCGGTTCTTCATGAAGCGGCATGCTCCGGACACCGGTTGAGCGAAGTTTAAACCTTTGAAGCATATTGCGCAGTTGCCGTGCCTGATCGGACAACTCATCCGCGGCAGAGGCGCTCTCCTCCGCATTCGCCGTATTCGTTTGCGTGACCTGGTCAATCTGCTGCAGTCCCTGACTTATCTGTTCAATACCCTGAACCTGCTCATTCGACGCACCGGCAATTTCTCCCATAAGGTCAGAAACCTGGGTAATGGAGCCAATAATTTCAGCCAGTGCTTCCGCGCTCTGGTTTGCGATCTGGCTTCCGTTTTCCACTTTGGCGATAGATCCTTCAATCAGTTCGGTTGTTTCACTTGCCGCTTTCGCACTTCTCTGGGCCAGGCTCCGGACTTCCTCGGCAACAACGGCAAATCCTTTGCCATGTACCCCTGCCCTGGCCGCTTCAACGGCCGCATTCAGAGCAAGCAAATTAGTCTGGAAGGCGATCTCATCAATCACTTTGATAATTTTTGAAATATGACCGGATGCATTATTAATCTCAACCATCGCATCCAGCATCTGCTTCATCTGTTCGTTGCCCTTATCGGCGGAATCACGGGCTTTATCGGAAAGCTCGTTAGCTTTGGAAGCATTATCCGCGTTCTGCCTCGACTGGCCGCTCACTTCCGTGATGGATGCCGTTATTTCCTCCAGGGAGCTTGCCTGTTCCGTAGCGCCTTGCGAAACAGCCTGGCTGGAATCGGAGACCTGCTGTGCCCCGTTGGCCACTTTATCCACTGTTACAGATACGTGGCCGAGAATATCATTCAGCGACGAAAGGGCGGTATTCAGCGAATTCTTCATCATCCCGTAATCGCCTTTGTAATCACCTTCCACCTCCCTTATCAAATCACCTTCCGCCATCCTGGTGAGAACGAGCTGTGAGGCAGACAATGGTTCGGCGATAGCATTCAGAGTATCATTGATACCGGTAACAATCTCCCGGTATCCACCCTTGAAATGGTCCGCATTTCCTCGTGCACTGAGGTCCCCTGATTTCGCCCGGGCAGTTAACTCCAATACTTCCTTAACCAGGTTCTGCAGATTATTCTTGATACTGTCGACACGCTCGTTAATAACCACTTGTTTACCGGGCAAGCGCTCCATTTCGTATTCAAAATCGCCATCGGCATAAGAACCCAGCACATCGAGTACCCGCTCATTATTTTTTATGTGAATGCCCAGTGACTCGTTAATGCCCTTCGCCAGGCGGGCATACGCACCGGAAAAATCATTTTCAGGAATAAAAGCGTCATAGTCGCCGGCTTTCTGCTGTTCGTACATTTCCAGAATACCATCAATAAGCATCTGAAGATTCGACTTCATGGTTTGCATGGCATTACCGAGCACATCATCTGCAGATGTCGTTTCGATTTCAATATCCAGATTACCCCGGGCAATCTCGTTGGCCACGTTCGCTTTATTTTCCATGGATTGTATCATATTCCGGAAGCTTTGTGCCAGCGCACCCATTTCATCTTCTCCGACAACGGAAATATGCTGATCAAGACGTCCTCTTCCGAGTTCTTCCGCCACAGCGGCCAGTTCTTTAATCGGATTCGACAAGCGGGTTGCCAGAAAGATGATGACAGCCCCCAGAATTGCCAGTGCGATCAGGGATGACAGTGAAAGCCAGTTGCGCACCATGGACAGCGCTTCATCCCGTTTTTCAAGTGACATGCCGATAATGACTTCACCGATTGCATCGTTTTCTGAGCCCACAATCGCGGACGAGAACAATTCATTCCCGATGGCATCCATGGCAGCTGCGTCATGTACATTGAATGTTTCATGGCCCGGTTTACGGTAAAAATATACTTCTTTCCCTTTTGTATCCTGCACACTCAACAGGGAAATATCATTCTGCATCTTAAATACTTCGATGGTACTGGCCACCGATTCATTATCACCAAACTCCAACCCGGTTTTTACGGCTTCCGCTGCAATCCGGCTCAATATATCGACTGACGCTGCGATATTTTTATCGAGAGCCGATTTCGTTACCGAATTACTCAGGAACATCCAGAAAATTATCACGACGACTATAAGCGGAATCAATCCGACCAATAGTTTAGACTTTAGTTTTAACGCATTAAACCGCATTTACAAACTCCCTGTTAGATCAATCGTTTTCATTACCTGAATTTTCGTCAGAAATAATCTTCTCTCCAGAAATAATTATAAAAAAGAGTGCAAAAAAAAAGCCCGGAAAAACCAGGCTTGATTTTTTTAATACATCTGCGTCAGCGTATCACTTCCGTCACACCCACCTGTGAAATAAATTCATCGGTAAATATGGATGCCAGCGCAGGTTCGCTGTGCTTTAAATTTACAATAAAATGTTCAATTCTTTTATCGTCATTTGTAATTAGCCCAAGAAAAGCACCTTGCTGAGAATACTCCAGGGATGAAGAAATTATCTTAATATTTTTATCTTTGCATTTGGAAAGAACGAACAGACGCGACGATTTATCCATAAGTTCGGGTGTCTCATAGATTAGAAGAAGTCCATTGTCATTCATTTTATTGATACTCTGACCGATATTCTTGCTGCTCTCGATCACATAGATCGTCGGAGAAAGATTAAACTGCGTCGCTGCCCGCTCAATCTTCGATTTATGCACATCCAACTGATCTTTTGACATAAAAATGGAAATCTCCATAGCTTCCGGCATCAGTTTTTTAGCGGTATAGAAGTACTGGGCCGCTGTAGGTTCTCCTGACATTCCGGAGACAGCCAGGCCGAGTAATATGGATAAAGTCATAATCAGTTTCATAGCCAAACCTCCCTGTTTGTTAATAGAAACATCTGTTTTTACTGTACTCATTTTTCGACATCAATCCAACCGACTGAAGCAATAAAAAAAAATCGGCAATTTTTTTACCATGCTGTTGATTTTAACTAATCCCGTCACTATAATTCGCGCTTTATTTCTCAATCAGAAAAAGCAGGGTAACAAAATGAGCTTTCTTTTTAAAAACAAGACATTCAGAGATTATTTCTTTATCACGATCGGCGCCGTTATGATGTCACTGGGTATTGGCGTTTTTCTGGTCGACGCCCGGGTGGTCCCGGGAGGTGTTTCCGGTTTGTCCATGGCCGTGCACTATTTATCGGGTAATGTGCTGCCTGTGGGACTGATGGTCTGGATTTTCAATATACCATTATATATCTGGGGGATTCGTGAGCTTGGTCCCCGGTTTGGATTCAGGACCTTCTACGGTTTTACGGTTAATTCTTTATTTATCGATGTATTTCGTGGCGAGCTTCCCGGACTGTCATTTCTGGCACTCCAGAAAACAAACGTTATCAGGGACCTCCAGCAAAACGATTTTTTATTTCTGATACTGATCGGCGCCGTTCTTCTGGGCGCCGGTTTGGGAATAGTATTCAAGTTTAAGGGTACGACCGCAGGTAGTGATATCGTCGCTGCCATTCTGCAGAAACGGTTCGGTATAAAACCGGGGCAGGCCATCATGATGATCGACTTCTTCGTCATCAGCCTGGCCGGCATCATCATTTACATGAAAGGGCTTTCGCCGCATAAACCGGCTCTTTCGCTCACTCTGTACGCCTTTCTCCTGTTATTCGTGTCTTCGCGTCTGGTTGACGTTATTCTGGATGGATTCGATTATGCCCGTTCCGCTTTTATTATTTCTGATGATCATGAACGTCTGGCACAGGAGATCATGAATCGCATGAGCCGGGGAGCAACAGCCATCAAAGGCCGCGGCTTGTATAAAAATATTGACCGGGACATTATCGTCACTGTCGTAACCCGCAGGGAGCTGGCCATTCTGGAAGACATCATTCAGGATATTGATCCCGGTGCCTTCGTTATTATTAACAACGTTCATGAAGTTGTTGGAGAAGGATTCCGCCGGCGTGTCTGATACATTTCCTGAGGATTCTTAATGCCTTAAAATTTAAACTTTATGGTCATGGCCGTTAAGATGCCTCTCGCATAGGTTGGAAACAAGGCTCTATGCAATCCGTAAGAGATATCAAATTCGAAAACGGGGAGCTGTGCGCCGGCACCCAATCCCATCAGGAAACCTTCTTTACCTCCAAAGGACATTCCTCCGCGCAGGGCGAGCCAGTTCAGCGGAAGGTACTGCGTCGCAAATCCCAGCCTCGGGGTGGTTGTATTCCCGAAATAGCTATCAAATCCCTGATGCCAATCCATCGTAAAGGTCAGATCGGGCCGGAAAACATAGGAAGCTCCGATCATCATGGTCTTTGGCAGCGGTGTCCGGAAAGAATTTATACTGAGGGTTGTATCTTCCGACAACGAGTAATCGACTTCATCTTCATCTTCGTATAAGTTGGTATAATCCTGCTCGATCAGTATCGTACGTTCCGGGGTACCATCCCAGTTGATGCTGCCGATGATATTCTTCAGGGCCAGAGCGAAACGCCAGTCTTTTTTATAGAGTGCATTTATACCGAGATCAAAGCCAACCCCTTTACCCGCCGGAAAACCGTCGTCGACACTTGCCGTCCTTAATTGCATGTTCACGTCATACGATACAACCTCTGCATTGACGCGTCGTGCATTCAGGCTTGACCTTTCTATCTGGCCTGCTGCCAGCCCCATATAATAATTAAAATTCAGTCCAACCGCGACTTCTTCCAGGCCCGGTATTTTGTCATCGAGGTCAAACAGGTCTTTCGCTTTGAAAGGAAAGGCATATCCGAATGTCAACTTGACAGCAGAATAGAAATCGGCACTGAGTAGTTTCTTCTTGTTATACGTGTACAATGTATCCAGATCTTCACCGAAAAGTGCTATTTCCAGCGGTCGTTTTGCTTCAACACGGGCTTCCCCCATGGCTTCCACTTGCATGGCAAAGGCAAAATTATTCACTGCAAAACCCAATAAATTGACACTGTTATCAAGCCGTACGCTCAAACCGTCATCCGGTATCAGGTCAAGGATTGCATTCTTGTCACTCACCGACCAGAAACCGCCGTGTCCTTCTTCCGTAAAATACCGGTTATAATTGCGCAGTGAAAAACTCGAGTTATACAATCCCGCATTGATGGACAGCAGGTTCAGTTCTGCTGTATTGCCCCGTTCATTCGCAAGGTTCGCAGGATTCCAGCTCAGGGCATCCACACCCCGAATAAATGCACTGGCATTGCCGGACATGGAAAGTGATTTGGCATCAAAACTCTGCGTAAAGGCAACCGCTGCAAGTATAAAAGTTATCCATATAATCTTTTTCATGCGTTTTCCCATTTTTTCATTCATCTTCAGGGTTCATCCTGACTTCTATATTAAGTACAGGTTCTATGCGCACCTCATCATGCTTCCGGAAAGACACCGGTCCTGAAGTGGGATGAATCTCAACTTGTGTTGCATAGAACAGCTTATTATTTCTGATGATACTGATCTGCTCATTGGTAAGCTCAACACTGACATCCTGAACGGTGGGTTCCTGGACAAACCCGAAGGAACCGGTGACACCGGCTTCCACCTCATTGGAGATGACAATTTTCTGAGTGGAATCCTCGATGATATCATTGAATAACATGGTGCTGTCGGTGGCGAGGAACAGTTTGACCGTGGTTCCCAGCGGCAGACCGTTGCGCAGCGCCATTTTTGCAAAAATACGGGTGAAGTGCTTGTCGATATCATCCCGTTCATCCTCATCCAGGTCTTCCTGGTCAATGCTGTCAATATCGCCTTTATAAAAGAGCGGTTCATCAAATTCAATTCGCAGCGGTGATTCGATCGCATAATCCGCCCAGATCCGGTCTCCGGCGGAAGCACTCCCCTCTCCAGCCACGGATGCCCTGCCGGTCAGTTTGAGGTCGGTAGGCAGAATGGCCATCAGATCGACAATACTGGGCGTCGTGCTGTTTTTGTCCAGGATAATGGATGTCGCTACCGGTGTACCCGTCATCCCGCGTTCAACCGTTTCGTCGATTTGAATAATTACGGAATCCGTGATACGCCCCATGGATTCATCGAAATGGTATCCGGCGATCTTCAGGTTTACATCTATGGCGAAGTTAATTTCATTATGCAGGTTCAGCGTAAGCACAAGGTCATTGACGGTAAAGGTGCCCTCGACAGCGCTGATATCGAAAAGGTCATTTTCCTCAATGGGTTCAATTTTAACTTCCGTTTCTTCCATCTCACCCTCAAAATAGGAAACATAGGCGGAATCCATTGTAAAATGTACCGTAACGGAATCGTCCGAACGAACGCGGACATAATCCTGGGTTGGAATCGTTCTCGATGTCACCTGATAGAACAGGTGCGTGACTTCCTGACCGGGCATTTCATGATGCTGCAACCAATATCCCTTGAGATCATCAAGCACCAGATCCGTCTCACTATTCTTCATAAGCCTCGTATTGATGGTATACGGATTGCCTGTATCATCTACGAGATTGAGAAGTTTAATTTCTGCATCTGTTGAGAACTCCATGTAATTTCCCAGTGTGAGATAGACATTTCCCTCATCCATTATTGCATACTTCAGTCGATTGCCATTGGCGTCCACTTCAATAGAATCCGATTCGGTGAAAGTCTGTTCGGGAATTTTTGCTTCCGCTTCGCTCACCTTGACATCAGACATGTATACCTTGAGATAATAGTAGCCATCCAGAATTTCCTGGGAGATTGTAACCGGACCTGAGGTACCGGCAATCGGAATTCGGCTTCGGAGCTCCATCCGGTTGGAAATCATCTTTCCGATAAGGTTTACCGGTTCACTCTGCGCGAACTGGCCGGATGGAACAGGTTCCGTGAACAGGAATGTATCAATGACGGTCTGTGTCAATTCATCAAAAGCTATAATTTTCATTCCGGCTTCGATATCCATAAACAGGCTATTGAAAAACCGGATATGCATCACAGCGGAATCAATAACGATTGAACGAAAACTATTGAATTCGACGACCTGAGGTTCTGCCGCAATCGTCTGAGGATCAATCCGGGGAATGGTTTCACCCACATCGGGCAAATCACCAAGAAGGTTTTCGACCGTCGTATTTATTGTCGTCACACTATCCGGATCGATACGCACACTTCCAATCGTGTTCGAGATAGTCTGATCTTCCGCTTTAAAGGCCCGGTCTTCCCGGCTGATCGTCTCCGGTTCGGTCGTATCGGAAACGCTTATCCAGATTTCATCGGCACCGATGTCTTCATTATATAAAGAAGTTATCACGGTATCGTCGATCGCCTCCGTCATCGATACGGTCTCAGGACGTAAATGGATGGACCATTTCGTATCCCAGTCCGGTAAAGCAGGTTCATTGATCGTACACCCCTGCAGGGTGAAAATAACCAGAGAAAGAAGGGTTACATATCTGATCATCGATTTTTCCTTTATGTATTGCTGTCTTCAGGCCCCTGCCACTTTTGGCAGGCCGGATGACACGGTATTAACGTACAGGCTTTCTATTAAATTTCATCTTATTGTTCTATCGTCATTATTTTTAAATGCTTTATCCGCGCAATAAATTTTAGTACTTTTATTCCAGATGTTCAATTACTTCCTGGAAATAAAGCAAATTGAAAGCGAAAATCAGTAACCTTCATCACATTGCCGACGCCGGCGTCGAAATTTTTGCAGATAATTTACCCCATTTATTTTCGGCGGCTGCCGGGGCCCTGTTGCGAATTTCCGGCATTAACCGTCCCGGGAAGCGCACCGGAACAATGAAATCATTTTCTTTATCTGAAAAAGAACCGGAATTGCTGCTGGTGACGTTTCTCAACGAATTGAATTACTATATCAGTGTAAGGCATCTGTTGCCGGCACCCATCGAAATCCTTTCGATTAAGAAAGAATCGGGCACTTATATTCTGAATTTCCGCACCAGGCTGATAAAGCTGCAGGCACGGACGCTTGATAAGCTGACGGAAATCAAGGCGGTCACTTACCATAATCTCGAAATCGAACCGGTTGACAAGGGTTTTCACACAAAAATCATCTTTGACCTTTAGGAGTACCACATGCAGTTCAAAAATCATCAGATTCAGCATATTGACGAGATGGTTTATGAAATACCGAAAAGCGGAGACATGTTGACGCCGGCGCGGATTTATGCTACAGAAACCATGATGGCCGGCCTCATCCGTGAATCAGAACCTCTGCAGCAGGTCATTAATGTAGCGCACCTGCCGGGAATACGCAAATATTCCCTGGCCATGCCCGATATTCACTGGGGCTACGGATTCCCTATCGGAGGGGTGGCTGCCACGGACTGGCAGGAAGGTGTGATTTCCCCCGGCGGGGTCGGTTATGATATCAACTGCGGGGTTCGTCTGCTTTCCACGCAGATGGTCAGGAATGATATTCAGAAACGGATAAAAACGATCACGGAAGAATTGTTTCGAACCATTCCGACGGGGGTCGGTTCTTCCAATGCTATCCGTAAACTGTCCGCCAATGAACTTAAGAAACTTCTGCACAAAGGGGTTCAATGGACTCTGGACGAGGGATTCGGTGATCCGGATGATCGTCTCTGCATCGAAGAGCAGGGCATTATGGCGGGCGCGGACAGTGCTGTCATCAGCGAACGTGCACTGGAACGCGGTCAGGTTCAGCTTGGCACGCTCGGTTCGGGTAACCATTTCCTGGAGATAGATATTATCGATTCGATTTATGATAAAGATGCAGCCGCTGCTTACGGGCTTTTCCAGGATCAGGTTGTATTCCTGATGCATACCGGTTCGCGGGGATTCGGTTACCAGGTCTGCGATGATTATCTGAAGGTGATGAACAAGGCAGCATCCAAATTCAGCTTCAGGCTCCCGGACCGGCAGCTGGCCTCCGCCCCCATTCAAAGCAGTGAAGGACAGAACTATCTGTCTGCAATGGCCTGCGCCGCCAACTATGCCTGGTGCAACCGCCAGGTTATCATGTTTCTGGTCCGGAAGGCCTTGAAACGCGTCCTCAACATGAGCGCTTCGGACCTGCAGGTAAAACTGGTTTATGACGTATCCCACAATATCGCCAAAAAGGAAATCCACGAGATTGACGGCAGACCGACAGCAGTCTGTGTGCACAGAAAAGGTGCAACCCGCGCATTCGGGCCGGGAAATCCGGCGGTTCCCGAGATTTATCAGTCTGCCGGACAGCCGGTTATTATTCCGGGTGATATGGGACGGTATTCCTACATCTGCGCCGGTTCTGCTAAAGCGGAGTCCGAAACATTTGGCAGTACCTGCCACGGTGCCGGCCGTGTTCACAGCCGCACGCAGGCAAAAAAGCTTGCCCGGGGCCGGAATCTTTTCGCGGAGATGTCCCAACGGGGTGTCATGGTACAGGCCCGCGGTAAACATACCATGGCCGAAGAAATGCCTGAATCGTACAAAGATGTTTCCAGCGTGGTAAATATTATGGATCAGAGTGGTATCAGTAAAAAAGTAGCCCGACTTAAACCAATCGGCGTTATAAAGGGGTAGAAGATTCCAAAACAGCTTTACCCGTTTTTATTTTATGCAGTATGGTCCGGACATAGGCACATTCGCATTTTGCCGGACAGGTCATCATATTCTGCTCATAGAGGCAGTATCTCGGGCAGGACTCCGTGCCGGTTTTGCGCTCACTGAACAGGCGGCCTCTGTATAAATTGAGAAAAAGCTCCGCACGTATGGATAAGGTTGTTTCACAGGTTTCATGATTAAACATAAAAAGACCGGCCTTGAGGTCTTTGAAATTGACCTGGTATCCGACCAGATTGATCCCCGGATCATTTAAGAAATCGTCCCGATTTTTCCAGATCATTTCACATTTTGGGCACACTTTGAATGCGTCAAGCGCAACGGCTGTTTCACCGGCCATAAAAAAATCCCCGTATACCAATATCTCGTTAGAACCGGATACTCGGATTTTTTTAGAAATGTTTAAGTTTTTTTACCTGGAAATTGTCACGGAGATAAATAGAAACTGCATCGGTTTTTTGGGATCATTGGAAAAGATGGAGATTCTTTTCTTCATGATACCACGCCGGTTTTTCGTATTCAGTGTGGCTTTTAACTCGCCGGTTCCGCCCGGTTCTATCTCTTCTGAACTCAGAAGTGCGGCTGTGCAGCCTCAACCGGAGCTAACACGTTTTATATGAAGCGTATCTTCTCCGGTATTTTTCATGGTGAAGACATGCTGTAAAACGGTATCACGGGTAACCTCACCAAAATCGAAACTAGCCTCTGTAAATTCCAGCCTTGGAATACGTTCGTCCGATGCAATAAGAGTCGAAAAGCCGAGCATAACGCTCAGGAGGAATGTATATATTAACGGTTTTCTATTCATGTAAAAAATCCCCCTCAGGAATTATTGCTGTTTTAAAAAGGAGTATGAAATATAAAGCGAAACCGCAAAGGAAGCAACGCGGAGAATACGGAAGAGAGACATCAGCCGGTTTTTTTTCGTTTTTCTGGAAATTTCAAAAGGAAGGGAATCGTAAAAACAGCCAGAATTGCGGAAATTTTGTATGTCCATATCAGACCAATCCAGTCTCCGAGTAAACCGATAAAAACGACAGCCACAGCCCCGATAACAAAATTGATGGTCATATAGACACCATTCACAAAGGCAGGATGTCTGGAATCCTGATCCTGAACCAGTGCGAGAAGAACCGGCGAAGGGGCAATCATCAGGAATCCCAGCACAATCAGTATCGGAATGGTATAAATACCTTCCGAAATCACAAACAACCACATCAGGACAGGTGATGTTATGCTGATAAAGAGCAGTGTATTTTTTCTGCCGATTTTATCAGAGATACTTCCCCCGAGGAAAGTCCCCACTGCTCCGGCCAGTTGTACGATGGAAAGCGATATGCCTCCCATCCATATACTCTGGCCCTTGGCCGTAATAAACGTCGGCAAAAACGTGGTCAGGGCGGCTTTCATGATGGAGCGCAGAAGCGTAAAACCGAGTAACAGGAGGAAAAACGGCAACATCTCCATGAATGTCTGGCCGAATTCGCGCAGCTTATGATCGGTTCTCAGAGCCTGTGCAATATGGATATTGCGGATTTTCAAATGCAGCATAAAGGATGCAAGCAGTCCGAACGGTATAAGACGATACGTTCCTTCCAGCCCCCAGAGTGAGACAGCACCAAGGATTACCATCGGTGCAACCGTCCTTGCGATTTCTCCTCCGAACATATAGAAACTCATGCCCGTCCCGGTGCGGTCTCCGGCGATACGTTTTACCATTACCGGTGCCGGCACATGAAACAGGGTGGATCCGACACCCATAAAGAGCAGTAGGACGACCAGCGCGATATAATGCGGGGCCGCGCCAAGCAGACTCATGGAAACCGAGGTTATGGCAGGGGCCCATATGAGGAAATAGCGCACAGGTAAACGGTCGGCGATCATTCCTACAAACGGATTCAGTAGTGATGGTGCCCGCTGCACTACATTCAGAACAGCCGCCATGGAATACGAAAGTGAAAACTTTTCGATCAGCAACGGCAGAATCGGCGCGAGAAATGACGAATAGATATCATGTACAAGGTGTGCCAGTGAAATACCCAGAACATCACCCAGACGAAACCGTTTATTTGTATCCGCTTTGCTCATATCATGCTTCATTTTTTTCAAAATAAGTGTTTAATATACTATCTATATTAACTTGAATAAACTGAAAAAAATGATGAAATTAACAATTTTAGAAATAAAATACATTTTGCGGAAACAGAAACGGTTTGAATAGAAGAAATCCATGAGCTTGTTACGTTCCCTCTCCACCCGAAAAAAACTGATGCTTGCCATCCTCCTTGTCTCATCAGTCACGATTGCCACGGGTTTTTTCTTCATTACCCTGAAAACCATGCAGTCTCTCCGGAAGGATTTACAAAACCACACCATCGCCTATGCCCGCCTGCTTGGTCAGAATGCCCTGGAATCCCTGGAGCAGCATGATCCCGGAAAGGCTGTCAGCCTGTTAAAAAAGATGGATAATCTGCCGGAACTGTCGAATGGCGGCATGTATCTGCCGGACAGCTCTCTTTTTGCATATTATTCACCCGGCGATACAAATTTTTCCTTTCCGGCCTACCACAGGGGACCTTACCGTGCTTTTCATAACGGTTTTCTGCACGTCTTTGAACCTATCGTGATTAACGGTAGTGATTTCGGAACCATCTATCTGCGGGCCTCCACCCAAACCCTGGATAACAGATTCAAGAGTTATCTGGAGATGATTGCTATATTAGCCGCCGTTTTATTATTGTTCGCCTATCTAACAGCCCTGTGGCTGCAGCGCTATATTTCCCGTCCGATCAGGGAACTGGCCGATCTTACAGATCAGGTATCACGCAATGGGGATTATTCCCTGCGGGCCACCCCCTTCGGGAACGATGAGCTGACGCTCCTTTATAACCGGTTTAACGATATGCTCGAACAGGTCAGGCAGCGTGATGAAAGAAGCCGGAAAGCGGAAACCGCCCTGCGGGAATCAGAGTCGAAATACCGCATCCTGATAGAACAGATTCCTACCATGACCTATGCGGCATCGCTGAATGCCGTCAGTACCCTGTTGTTTGTCAGCCCGCAGGTTAAACAACTACTGGGTTATTCCCCGGAAGAACTCACATCGGAATCGGAAATATATCTGAAAGCCCTCCATCCGGACGATTATGAAAAGGCCATGGAAAAATTTAGAAGGCCTATGAAACCCGGAGAACAGTTTATCGCCGAATACCGCATGTACAAAACCGACGGCTCCATTGTATGGATTCATGACGAAGCGAGCGTCGTAGCAGATGAATCCGGCAATCCCATGGTATTACAGGGTGTCATGTCGGATATCACATCGCGTAAGGAAACGGAAGATGAATTAAAATCAACACAGAGTTACCTGAGGGATGTTTTCGACTCACTGCAGTCCATGCTGGTCTCGGTAAGCCCCGAGGGTGATATCACGCAATGGAACAAAATAGCCGAATTCTATACCGGAATAAAAGCGGAAATCGCCCTGACCCGGAAGATATGGGAAGTGGGTCCGTTACTTCAGAAATACCAGAGCAGCATCATCCAGGTGTTGCAGACGCAGGCACCGGTCGAACACTCCCGTCAGCCTTTCCCCGGTGATGAAAAAAAATTCCTCAATATTTCCATATATCCCCTCACGAACCACGGAAGAGGAGCTGTCATACGTATTGACGATGTTACCGAGCTCGAAAAGAAGGATTCCCAGCTGCTCCAGGCTCAGAAACTGGAAATGGTCGGTACCCTGGCCGGCGGACTGGCGCACGATTTCAATAATGTACTGAGCGGCATCATCGGTTCCACTTCCCTGATACGTTTTCTGCTGGAAAACGAGCAAATCGACATGGAACGTTTCAGGACAAATATTGACACCATAGCGACGTCGGCCGATCGTGCCGCCGATATGGTTCAACAATTGATGACCATTTCGCGGAAGCATGAATTATCCATCGCACCGGTTGATCTGAACCAGGCCGTCCGTCATGTCATCCGTATTTGTAAAAGCACTTTTGATAAGAGTATCGACATAAATGCCATCTACTTTCCCAGGCCGGCCATGGCCTCGGCCGATGTGGCACAGATCGAACAGGCATTGCTCAACCTGGCCGTCAATGCGTCCCATGCCATGACCATCATGCGGAAGGAATATGAAAACCAGGGAGGCATTCTGACGATCGCCGTGGAAAAGATTCTCATCGACCGGCATTTCATGGAATCACATCCCGGCATCGAAGAGGGCGAGCACTGGATCATCCGGGTTATCGACACCGGTGTGGGTATGGACGCAAAAACCATCAGCAAGATATTCGACCCGTTCTTTACCACCAAGGAAAAAACCAAAGGAACGGGACTCGGCCTGGCAATGGTGTATAATATCATCCACCAGCATAACGGTTATATCGATGTTTATTCGAATCCCGGCATCGGAACCACGTTCAACATTCTTCTGCCCGTTTTGCATGAAACAGAAGCCGTCATTAAAAAGCAGACCATAAAAGAAACCATGCCACGCGGCAGCGGTACGATCCTGGTGGTTGATGACGAAGAAATTATCCGGGAAACGGCGAAGGGCATTCTGGAACTGTGCGGTTATTCCGTTATGGTTGCCAATGATGGTCATGAAGGTATTGAAACATTCAGGGAGCATTCACAGAAAATCAAGGCCATCTTGCTGGATATGGCCATGCCTAAGATTTCAGGGAAGGAAACTTACCTGGAGCTGAAACGCATCCGGCCGGATCTCAAGGTCGTTCTGGCATCCGGATTCCGTCAGGATAAACGCGTTCAGGAAGCATTGAATCTCGGTGTCAATGAATTTATACAAAAACCCTATTCCATGCTTGAACTGGCTAAAAAAATCAAATCTGCTATCGGATCGTAATGCGATGGTCAGGCCATATGTCCGGCAAGCGGCAGGGTATGGCCGACATCGTTATGCGTCCCGCTATCCTGATTCATCCTGATCTCAGCCCGTTTTTCCTGTTCAAAAGTCTCTTCCGCAGCACTTTCCGTTTCTGCTGACAGCCTGATTCCTTCGTTGATATACTGTATCTGCGTAAACAGACCGGCTGCTTTGCCATCCATGATAATCATATTGTTACACTCCCTTAAACATTTCGCTTAGTTTTTTTATCGAAATAACCGGAAATTTCTTTAATTTTAAAACACTTTTTTGCCCGCAGATGTCACCGGCGGGTATTCTGAAACCGTTATATCGGATAAGCCTTGTTTCGTCTTGATTTTCATTCCCCGGCTGATTATACTCTCAACACTTGAACACAGAATGATTTAAAGACCACATAAACAATGAAAAATAATTCGTTTCGTAAGCAGGAAAGGCATATCAGCAACCGTTCCTTTTTTAATCCATTTTTATACCTGCAAAAAAAATGGTCCTATTTATCGGCGGGATCTCTCATCCTGCTGACTGTTTCCGCCCTGCTTTTAATTTTCTGGTCAACTATAACCGCATCGATTCATAAACTATCGGCCGGTGAGGATCCGGTCGGTTTCATCCGGAAGCATCAGAAGGAATTGAAGCATGCCGCCCTGGAAGCCATGTCTATCGACTATTTCTCCGGATATTCTTATAACAGGGATCCTTCCCGGCGAAGGGCTGAAATCCATGCCAAATTAATACATAAATACGCATCGGATTTTTACGGGAAGCCCTACGGATTAACACGGGATGACGAAATCCGGCTTTATGCTCTTATTTCGTATAACGGGTTTAATACGGCGGATTTATGTAATCTGGGAATGCCCCAGATGAGCGATACGGTTGCCCTGGAACAACGCATCTATGAAAAGATAAGCGGGTATGAGCCGCAGACGCCTTATTTCAATCCGGTTATAGATCATCTCCGGCAGACCCGGCGCATTTACATAAGCGAACTCGAAAAGGAACTGTATCAGCCGCTTGATGACCGCGTTCTGAACGTTCTGGAAAAAAACATCCCTGTCAAAAGCATGTTAAAAGACAGCCTGATCCGCCAGGCTGCCGGTATCCTGAGCACCAATCAGCATCTTCTGGGAACATTGCGCTATTATAAACAGATCATTGGTGAACTGGACATGGAATTGAATCTGCGGCTTGCCATCATCTATTACGGAATCGGCAAGGATTACGGCATAAGCGACAGCCGTGAATTTTTCGGATGGTTTCGTGACGGATACAGCGGTAAGTCACTTATTGCCCGCAAATGGGTTCCGCGTAAATCGAAAGACGCTCATACCCGCTTGCGCAGCGCATACAGAGAATATGCCCGGCATCTTGCCGGTGCCACCGCATTCTATACCGGGATCGATCTAAACGACTGGCAGTTGCGGTTACATTCTCCCCTTTATGACAGCCTGTCGGTCAAACAGATAGGGCTTTTCGGGGCACGCCGCAAGCACCTGAGCGGCCGGATATACAAACATCAGGGTGTGGATCTCGTCGCGGAAGATGGTACGCCGGTCTACCCGGTTCAGGATGGTTTTGTGGTGTATGTAGGCAATCAGGAAAACGGTTGGGGCAACCATGTCAGGATCTGGCATGATGCGAATCTGGTTTCCACCTATTCACATCTGAAGAGTGATGCGCATTTTTCCCGTTTACTGAAACGGTTCGAACTGGAGGGCCCGTTTGCCGTGACGCGAAACGCGCGCATTGCCAGTGTCGGCCGCACGGGCAACATTCCCCGGAACGATCCGCAGTACGGCTATTCCCACCTGCACCTGGAGATCAAACGCAGCGGGAATTACATTAATCCGCTGGTGTTGCTGCACGAACATTTCCGGGTGGTGCACTAATATGTACACTGATTCATACAGCTTTATCCCTTTGAACGTATCTGAAAATAAATTTTGTTTTCTACGATAGTTTATTATATTTCCATTAGCTAAACCTGGTTTTTCAAGCAACTTTCGATCTTTTACTCTTCTTGCAGGAAACGGCACATTTTCTTAAAGGGATTTTTATTTCTGAAAAAATTGGCTGAATTATTATACACTGTATCGGACAAAGGCGTTAGTCACTAAGATATGTACAACATGTATCTTTTTTCTGACTGGTGATTCCTTCATTCCGTATAATTTCTTCTAAAAGATTCGAATCTTAGCGACTTTGAGCCTTCGTTGTTTTCATTTCCTGCATTTTTTTATATAAAAATTTTCGTGATAATTCATGGCTGTAAAAAGCCTTCGTGATACATCGCTCAGATCACGATTTCATCTGTTCACACCTTCATTCAGAGAGGGAGGATGTTATGAAGTATCATGCGAACATCGTACGGCTTTCCCTGATAACAATTTTTTTTATTTTAATCACGCTTTGCCTTTCACTCCCTGCTCAGGCCCAGGATGTGGACACCTTGTGGTTCGAGGATTTCGAGGGTGACTGGGTAACCGACTGGCATGTGGATGCGGGTACATGGGAAGTGGGTGAACCCACCACCGGGCCGGGTTCCTCTTTTTCTCCGGAAAATGGCGCGGCAACGATCTTGAACGGTAGCTATTCTGAGAATGTTGATTCCAGGATCATCCGTCATACTACTTTTGTCGTACCATCAGCGGAAGCCAATCCGAGAATACGTTTCTGGCACTGGTACAGTTTTTCTCATAATGATCATGGCGAAGTACAGATAAAAACATCTAAAGGCCAATGGGAACGCGTGTCTCCCCAATACTGGAAAACAGGCTGTGGCATATGGACCCATGCTTATGTTGACCTTTCAGCATATGCCGATTCTACCGTTCAGATTGCATTTTTCTTTCAATCACGGACGGATGGCTACGGCAGAACCTATGTAAGCAGTGGCTGGTACATTGACAATATAACGGTAGAAACCGGCCCTGTAACGCTTGAGTTTCCCGAGGATTGGGAATCCGGCATTGATCACTGGTATGCGGATTACAGTATCTGGCAGGTTGGTGCGCCCGCATCGGGTCCGGGAACAGCATATACCGGCGAACAATGCGCCGCGACACTATTAAACGGTAATTATACAGATGACAGGGACAGCCGCCTGATCAGCCCTTCCTTCAAAGTACCTTCAAAAATTGATCATCCGCGTTTGCGGTTCTGGCACTGGTACAGCTTTTCCCATAATGATTACGGATGTGTTCATATTAAAACCAATAACACTGGATGGAAAGAAATATCGCCACAATACTGGAAAACAGGATGCGGGATCTGGACCAGGGCTTTCATTGATCTTTCTGCCTATGCTGATTCAACGGTGCAAGTAGCTTTTTATCTGCATACGGATCCCGACGGTTATGGCAGAGTATACGAAAGCAGCGGATGGTATATTGATGATATCGAGATTGAAACCGGACTTCGAATTTTAAGGAATCCGGAGGATTGGGAAAGCGGTTTCGATGACTGGTATACGGACTTCAGCATCTGGCAAATCGGCTCGCCGGCCAGTGGTCCGGATAGTGCTTACAATGGCGATCAGTGCGCCGCAACTATCCTGAATGGGAACTATACCGACGACAGAGACAGCCGTCTGATCAGTCCCTTCCTCGTTGTACCCAAAGCCAATGAGAATCCGGCACTGCGGTTCTGGCATTGGTACAGTTTTTCACACAATGATTATGGTTATGTTCAAATAAGGACAGAAAAAAATGCCTGGACAACCCTGTCCAACACTTACACAGGCACAAGTGGAAATGTGTGGAGTTATACCTATTTCTCACTTGCTGACTATGCCGATTCAACCGTTCAGTTTGCATTTAACCTACACACAGATCCTGATGGCTACGGCAGAGTATATGTAAGCAGCGGCTGGTACGTTGACGATGTATTAATTGTCGGTTACACTTATCCATCGTTATATGTAGAAACAAATGCTCTGGACTTCGGGAAAGTGATCAAGGATCACACCGCCGACAAAGAAGTGGATATCACGAATGACGGGACGGATGTTATGCATGTCGGTCCTATTTATATGGCGGGGGATGATCCGGATAACTTCAGCACCGATACGACTTCATTTATGCTGGATCCCGGCACACGAAAAACACTGCAAATCGATTTCACACCGGATGCATTCCGTTTGTTCAACGCCCGTTTGAAAATTTACGGCGACGGTGGCAATACCTCTATCGATTTGTCCGGCACGGGTGTGGAAGATACAACGACATCTGTTTATGTCACGGAATCTGCTCTGCCTAAACAGTTTCAACTAAAACAGAACTATCCTAATCCTTTTAATCCGGAGACAACGATCCGCTTTGAGCTACCCTCCCCCGAAAAGGTGACTATAACCATTTACAACAATCGCGGACAAGTGGTTTCAGAGCTTATTAACCATGCTTATCCGGCCGGGTATCACAGCGTCACGTTTGATGCCGTAAGGTTTTCCAGCGGCTTGTATTACTATAAAATCCAGGCTGGACAATACACGGATACAAGGAAAATGTTGCTAATGAAATGAACTCATTATTTCGTGAGGCATATTGAAAATGACGTATCTAATTCGCTTTATAAAAATAATCTCATTTAGACGAGTCTGTTGCCCGGCATGTGTATTCTTAATGTCCGGAATCTTATATGCCCAATCGCCACAAGTCCTCTCCACCTCCCCGCTTATGAATGATACAGACATCCCCGTTAATATGGATATCTCTGTTACTTTCAATGCAGACATGAATCCATCTACGTTTACCAATATGACATTTACCGTCTATTCAAAGCATACCGGTTATCTACCCGGAACTCTGGCATATAATAATCAGACTCAAACCCTGATATTTAAACCGGTTAATAAATTCGCCTATGGAGAAATGATTACCGTTACGATTACCAAAGATATTGAATCGTATGGCGGAAACAATATCGAAAGTCCCTATATTTGGTCATTCACCACCGAAGTAATTGAAGGCAATGGAATCTACTCGTATTACTCCGCATTTTCTGTCGGTAATTATCCAACATCCATAACATCGGGTGATTTTGATCAGGATGGTGATGATGACCTGGCCGCAGCAAATTGGAATGGCAGAAGTGTTTCCGTTCTGATTAATAAGGGAAATGGTATTTTCGGGCCTCAAACAATTTATAATATCAGCGCAGCTTTTGATGTAACTTCTGCTGATATCGACCGTGATGGTGATATCGATATTGCGGCTGCCAGTGATGCGCGCGATCAAATATCAATATTAAAAAATAATGGGGATGGTACCTTTATCACAGGCACCACGCTTCCATGTGGGGACAATCCAGCTTCTGTTTTTGCCGCTGACTATAATGGTGACGGACATCTTGATCTGGCTACCGCTAATGTTCTATCCAACGATGTTTCAGTTCTGTTAAATAATGGGAATGGTACCTTTTCAGGATATCAGAGCTATGCCGTTTACAGCAATCCAAGGAATCTTTATGCAGCCGATCTGGATGGTGACGGTGATTTTGACTTGATAACTTCACACACGGATCACGATATGATTTCTGTCCTTTTCAATAAAGGAGATGGGAGTTATGGATCGTATACCACATATGCAACGGATGACGGGCCGAGTTCGGTAATCGCTGCGGATCTGGACCAGGATACAGACATGGATCTTATCAGTTCCAATGTTTATCACTCTGATAATGTATCGGTTTTCCTGAACAACGGAGATGGGACATTTGCAGACCGAAACGATTATAGAGCCGGTCTTGATCCCCGCACGGTCTCCGCAGGAGATTTTGACAATGACGGCGATCTCGATCTCGCAACCTGCGGAGGTTATGGAAAGTTTGTGTCAATCATCTTTAACGACAGTCATGGCGTTTTTACAAACCCGGTAAGCAGTTTAGAAGGCTATCGGCCTTTTGACATGATTTCTCTTGACATCGACAAGGATGGTGATCTTGATCATGCGGGTGTAATCAGCGGTTTAGACAGTTTATGTATCATCTATCATGGTGATACACCCGGTGCGATACCAGAAATAATGTATGCACCCGCAAAATACGAATTAGATCAGAATCATCCCAATCCTTTTAATCCACAAACGGTGATCAGTTTTACACTGCCGCAAAAAGACCATGTCAAACTGGAAGTGTTTAATACACGTGGCCAGCGCGTTGCTATGCTGCTGGATTCCCGCGAATCCGCAGGATACCAGGAAATAACCTTTGATGGAAGTCAACTGGCAAGTGGTATCTATTTTTATCAGTTAATAACAGCAAACGGATTTTCGCAAATAAAAAAAATGATACTAATCAGATAAATCTTTCACCTGAACAGGAAGTTTATGAAAGGAAATCATCATGAAACCGTTATGTTCTTTCACCATCATCCTTCTTATTTTTATTACACGTTCAGTATCACAGGAATGGACTTACCAGGATGACTTTGTCACGAATCTGGATCCCTACTATGGTGCTCCGCATGGTGTGGTCGTCACACCGGATGACAGAATCTGGATCGGTTACTACGGATATTCGGACGGTATTATACAGGGACCAAATGATACCCTGAAAACCTGTCCCATATGGATATATAATCCGGATGGCACCCTGTACCATAAGATCACCTTCGTAACGTATGATCAAGTGAGCGATACGCTGAGGGACTATTGCCGTGGGATGAGCCTGGATAATAAGGGTAATGTGCTCTATTCCGCACAGGATAAACTGTGGCATTTTGATTATGAAACGTTCGAGGTCCTTCATATGATCGTGCCGGTAGGTGGGGTGTCATTAACAGAAGCTGCGTGTGACGAAAACGGTTATATCTATATTACCCATGTCGTTCCCGATGGTCGGCCGTTTTATATTTACGACAGGAATTTAATGTTATATGCCTACGTGGATGAAAATGTTCATTCCGTTCAGAGAAGCCTGGTCACCAGTCAGGACGGAAGAGATATATACCTTGGGAAAATATACGGCGGGCCGGCTGATGATGATAATGGAATTCTCCATTACCACAGTGAAACCGGACCGGGCGGAACCTATGTAAAGTTGGATTCTTTCCATACCAATATATGGGGACAATGCCTGGACTGGGACAGAAGTGGATTACTCTGGATTGGTTCATTCTGGAATATTGCACCCGGTGATTTAAGTGGTTGGTATGCTCTTGATCCCACCAATAATTTTAATATCGTAAACAGCGTTGGATACAATGCAATGGATCCCATTAACGGCCCTAATCCGCCGGAAGGAGGTTCTTATTATGAACCGCGCGGCGCAGCCTGGAGTCTGGATGGAACCTATATGTACACGGCGGATCTGTCTGGTCATGTAATAAAACGATGGTATAATCCCAATCCTCAGGTGTCAAACATTCAGTTGTCAGCCGGTCTACAGAATGTTTATGCCGGCGATACGATTGCTGTAGCCATCCATGTTGCCTTTAACACATACGCCAGCTACAGCTCCACCGAGATCGACATCAGTGGATACTATGGCAAACTGGAATTGCTGGATGTGGTGAGCGATTCCTGCCTGATCGGTGACGCCGGCTGGTCGACGGAAGTGAATGAAACGGAAACGCAATTGAAAATCGCCTCAGCCGGTTCCAATAATATCAATGGATCCGGTGTCCTGTTGTGGCTGCAATTCGCCATACCTGATACAGCGTCCCCGGGCTTCGTGCCGATAAACCTGGACTATGGTATCTTCAATACCGGGATGACGCCCACGACCCTGATATCGGGTGGTGTAACCATTGACACATTCTCCGTGCATCCCGGTGATGTGGACCTGAACGGCATCGTGCAAGCCTACGACGCCTCCCTGATTCTGAAATACCTGGTGGATTTGATTGAGCTTTCGGAACAGCAGCTGTCAAACGCCAATGTCAGTATGGACGAAACGGTCTCCGCTCTGGATGCGACATTCATTCTCCAGTACGTTGTTGGCACCATCGACCTATTACCTTATGACGGATCGGCACCACAATTTATGGCAACCGGTTCTCTGAATATGGAAGACCAGAGCATTGAACCGGGCGCGACGATTGAACTGCCTATCTATCTTCACGGCGGTTCCAATATCTTTGCTTTCGAAGGAAGCTTCAGCTTCGATCCTGCCATCCTGACGTTTAACGAGATCAATTGGTCATCCCAACTGAATCATTTTAACAAGGAGATCAACGCACAGGACGGCATTATACAATTCGTCGGCGCCGGTTCAAAGGAGGATGGCGAAGAAGGTGTTTTCGGCACGGTTTCCTTTACGGTTAATGAAAGCTTCGCTTCCGATTCGACGGTTGTCCGACTGGAAGCATTGCGCTGGAACGAGGGTTCTCCCGAGAGCGACGTGACGCAGGCGACACTCTATCATTTCACGGCACTGGAACGTATTTCCGATCAGCTGCCGATCCGCTATACCCTGGAACAGAATTTTCCCAATCCCTTCAATCCGCAAACGACCATTCGGTTTCATCTGCCGGAGGCAGCCCGGGTATCCCTGACTATTTATAACAGTATTGGACAAAAGGTGGCGAACCTTGTCGATGGTGATCAGCCGGCCGGTTTATACGCTGTAAAATTTGAGTCCGGGCAGCTGGGCAGCGGACTTTACTATTGCCATTTTCAGGCAAACGGCTATTCACAGATTCGAAAAATGCTACTGATGAAATGATATCATGTGAAATAAATCTACAGTAATTGGATCATGTAATTTAAATTTATATTTCCTCAGGTAAAAAGGAGGGAATCATGTCTGTAAAAGCTTTATTATTTGTTATCCCGGTTTCACTATTTCTTAGTTTAATTTCGTGTGAAGATTCTCCCACTACACCTGAAGAAGGCGAAAATACTGCCCCTGAAATAGTTACCGTAGAAATTACCAGCGACCGGATCCCGGTCTGCGGTTGCACCGAAATGAAATGTAATGCACAGGATGCGGATGGAGATAATTTAGAGTATCAGTGGAATACAAACGCAGGATCCTTTGAAGGAAATGGAATGTCCGTCACTTATCGCGCCCCGGTGAGCGAACAGTCATCTGAGATTTCGGTTACGGTAACGGACGGACAGGGCGGTTCTGATGAGGCATCGGTTCTCATCGAATGTTTCGCCAACGACCCTAAACGTATACTCGTAGCCGCGAACCATGATGGCGGTGGGTGGTGGTATCCACAATCTGAACTGACCGGTTTTTCCGCAAGCGAACCCCATCAGGGCAAAGCTCTGGCTGACTACCTCAGAAACCGTGGATTTCAGGTCGACGAATTGCCCAGAGGGGTTGCCCTTACCGATTCTTTATTAGCACATTATGATAACGTAATCAGAGCTATTCATACATACTCATCTGAATTAAATGCCTTTGATAATTTCCTGAACCGTCCCACATCTTTACTTTTGATATCCGATTACAAGCGCCCCGGAGGGCATGATTACCTGGCGGAACACCTGGGAATCGTATTTGAAGGCATAGCACGGGGATTTGTAGACACCTTTGCAGATCATGAGATTACAAATAATATCGGCCGTTTTTATTATAACGCAGGCTCGGTTGTTTTGTATCCGGAGGATAACCCGGATATTGAAGTATTGGGCTGGTTGGCGGATGATGCTTATGTCGACCTGAACGGTAATGGTGTTCATGATACAGGTGAGCCAACAGGTTCGGCAGCCATGGGCGTGTTAAAGCATCCGACGGCTAAGATATTTTTCATAGGAGACATTAACGGTCTGGAAGGTATGCCACAACCACTTATCGAAAACTTAGTCACCTGGACCTTTGGAATATAAATATGAATCTGATATGAAAAATACAAAGGTGTCATGCTGCATTCATTTCAGCATCTCTGAGTCCGGTAAAATCAATAGACCCCAACCAGGTTCGGGATGACAACCTTGTGTCTGGCATTTATCAGGCTGGACTCTCTCTTTGAAATTTACGGGTACTCTTGATAAAACGCAGAGAAAAATCATGAGAACGTTAATGACGCTCAGTATTGTTCTTGTTGCTTTCATTCATAATATGGAAGCCCAGGAATACCGCTGGATATCGGTCGGTTCGCTTCATAACTGGTACCGGGCCGACGGCTGTGAACCGGAGGTGGGAAGGTATTCATCGGCGCCGCAACAGGATGGACTGCGCTGGCCGGCCCAGTATCCTAATCAGGATTGCCAGGCGGCCAAAGGACTCTGGATCGGGACCACCAATTACACCGATGCGGAACAATATGGTGGTACTACATTCCCTTACAAGGTCGTTCATTGCGGTCCGCGGGTGTCTGATCCGAACAATGTCTTCATGCCCGTTGAATTCAAACTGGTTGGACGGTTTGCCCCTCCCCGTGTTTCGGTCGACGGCCAGTCCTCATCCGGTCTGCGTTATGATGACCGGGTAAATGAGTATGACGAAAGTCTCCACTGCGACCGCATGATATACAATGTCGTAAACACCTCCATCGGTATCACCATGACCCGAAAAGTGATGGCCTGGACACATCCGGGTCATGACAATTACTTCATATACCACTACACCTTCACCAATACAGGCAATGTGGATACCGATGCCGATATCGAGCAGTTCGTTACACTGAGCGATGTTTATTTCTTCTTCCAGTACCGCTATGCCATATCCCGTGAACCTTTCAGCGTTTTTTCCTACTGGGTACCGCACTCCTGTATGTGGGGTCATAATACCATGCTCGATGCGCGGGGCGAGAATCCGGCATCAGGCGATCCCTTCCGCGCCCTGTTCGCCTGGCATGGGCGGCATTCCCAGTGGGCAGGTCCCGGTGACAATATCGGCGGTCCGCAATATAATGGCGACGGCCACCTCGGGTCCGCACAGTACGTGGGAACGGTCGTGCTGCACGCGGATCAGTCAAGCGGGAATCCGTCGAATGATCCGTTTCAGCCCCGGACAACCCAGTACCTTGGATCCGACGTATCCATCAATTACAGCAACAGCCCGTTTGACAGTCTGCAGATGGAGGACGAATATGCCGCCATGACGGCGGGACATCCCGATATCCGTCATGCCGATGCGGTCGGCGACGGCTATGCGGACATCTATGGCGGTACCCCGGGCGGCTATTCACACGGTCAGGGATTCGGACCCTACACCCTGGCACCCGGTGATGAAATCACCATCGTCATCGCCGAAGGGGCCTCCGGTCTGAGTCGTGAAAAATGTTATGAAATCGGTGATACCTGGTTAAACGGCTCGGCGCCCTTTCCCCTGCCGGACGGTTCCACCACCAGCGACCGGAATACGTATAAAAATGAATGGGTATTCACCGGTAAGGATTCCCTGTTCCAAACCTTTAACCAGGCCATAGCCAACTATGACGACGGGCTGGATCTTCCCCAGCCTCCGCCGCCGCCTTCGATATTTAATGTGATATCCGATTCCGCAAAAATTATCCTGGAATGGGATGATGCCGCCGAAACTGATCCCACATTTGCCGGATACAGGATTTTCCGCTCAGCAGAATATTACAACAGTATGTATGATCAAATTTTCGCCTGCGGTCAGGGCACGGATCATCCGCAAATTGTGAATGAATTTCACGATGAGGACATTGTCAGGGGTTATGGCTATTTTTATTATATCATTTCATTCTCTGATGGAAGTACGAGTAACGGGAAATCCCTTTCCAGTAGTTTATTCTGGACCCGGACGACGAATCCTGTTTTTTTAACTATCTATCCATGGATCCTGGAGGATCTTTATGTCTCCCCTGAGGGAAATGATACAAACAGCGGTCTGACAGCAGAAGAACCGTTCCAGACCATAAGTAAAGCTCTGGGGAAAGTACTCGGTACGTACAGTAATCCCAGGACTATTCATTTGGCACCGGGTATTTACAGTCCTTCAGTAACGGCCGAACCATTTCCCTTGAGGGGTCGCCACAACGTGACACTTTCCGGATCCGGCAGGGATAAGACCATTCTGTCCTGTGAAGACTCACTGGGAACGTTATATATGGAGAATATTGAACACTTCGGAATGGAAAATCTAACCATTCAGGATGGATTATCGCATTATGTCGGACAAATAGAAACCCAGTACTCCGATCTGAGCATGAGAAATATTACGGTAAAAAACAACGCATCAGGCGCCATTTACGCCAGAGATTGCAGGCTGTCACTGACTGATGTAAACATAAACAACAATGGATACGGTATTTCCTATTACCCTTACGAAGAAGATACATACATGACTCTGAAAAATGTCACGGTAAAGAATAATACCGGCACGGGAATTTACATCGGTAATGGAGCGAATGTCACGTTCGATCCGGATGATCGCTGCACGATTTATCATAACGGAAGAGACTTGAGTATATCAACAAATTACGAAACGGTTTGGCCGATTAATGTGTTTGTTGATACATTTAGCGTCTATCATCCTTCAAATTATCATACCTATCCGGTGGTTGGATTCAATATGGATATGCAATATGCCATCGATGGGCAGGTTACAGCAGACCTTTATGTCAATCCTGAAGGGAGTGACGAGAACAGCGGTCTATCAGCAGGAGCGCCTTTAAAAACCATTGAAAAAGCCATCCGAAAAATAATATCAGATCGTTTAAATCCCAGAAGTATCTTTCTCAGTCCGGGGGTGTATGGGCCGCATTCGAACGGTGAATCGATACCGGTTCTCTGCAACAGTTATACATCCATAAAAGGTGAGGATCCGGAAACGACCATCCTGGATGCATCCCAGTCAGGCAGTGTTCTCAAAGCTTTCCGCAATAAGGATGTTCTCATCGAAAATATATGGATGCGGGAGGGCGCTTATAATATCAGTATTTCGGCCTGCGAAAATTTTACATTTCACAGGGTTGCCATAACGGACCACATACGAAACCACGTTACATGGGGTCCGGCTCTGATTATAGATGGTTCCCAAAATGTCAACCTGATAAACGTTACCATCGCAGGGAATAAGGCATTTAACTACTATGGGGATCCGACAACGGCCACTGCGCTGCGTATCAATGCTTCCCGGGTAAACCTGATTAATTCCCTCCTCTGGTATAATGGTAATGAACCTATCCACTTGCTGTCATTGGTTTACCCCTATGGCGGATACCCTACGAATCTGGCCATAAGCTATTCCAATAATCAATTTGGTGACTCCTGTTTTACGCCGCCATTCATGGGATATTTTCACTGGTTGGAAGGAAATCTTGACATCCCACCCATGTTCCGGGATACCACCCACAATGATTACCGTTTATCCAGCAACTCCCCCTGTATCGACGCCGGTATCCAGGACACGATGATCGTTTACAATGACGGCCTCGATACCATTTTCATACCGGCCATGACCTACCTGGGATCGGCACCGGATATGGGCGCTTTCGAATTCGATCCTGCTGACCCTATTGAGGAAGATATGGCTCTGCCCCGGGAATACGCGTTGTACCAGAATTATCCCAATCCGTTCAATCCGGTGACCACCATCGTGTTTGAACTTCCAAAGGCATGCAGGGTGGAGCTGCAGATTTACAACAGTATCGGGCAGCGGGTGCGTAAGCTGGTAAACGATAACCTGCCCACCGGTCGGCATGTTGTTCGTTTCGACGGATCCGGCCTGGCCAGCGGCGTCTATTTCTACCGGATACAGGCTGATCAATTTAATGCGGTTAAGAAAATGCTGCTGATTCGATAGGTCCAATGGATAAAAAACAAACGAGGCTTTGCGATATAAAGTGACTACTCGAAAATGGAACATCGGAGGTAATCATGAAAATGTTATTAGCGGGTATTGCTATTCTGTTTTTGATGATAAACGTTAGCATCGGGCAGGAGGAAGGTAAATGGGAATTTTTTGATACACCCGTTGTCGGGTACGCCGAAGCCACCGATGAAGGCGAAGCAAAGGTAAATTTAAAAGGTTTCAGAAATCCCTACGGAGTAGCTGTAGATACCAATGGAAATATATGGTTTTCTGCTTACTGGCCAATCTATTATTTTGATGAGGATGGGACAACGCAAATTTTTCCGGATGATGTCGATGGTAAACATACCTGTCCCATTTATATCTTAAAAACGGATGGTGATATCGACACGCTCAAATTTCTGATTATGCCCGATGCGAGTACGGATACCCTCTTCGGAGGTTGTCGAGGGATGACAAAAGATGCGAATGGTAATATACTTCATATTTCCTTAGATGTACTTTATCAGATTGATCCGGAATCACGCTCCGTTATAAATTACTTTCAACTACCCGATCAGGGTGCCTGCCCGGCAGCAGACAGCCTTGGATATATCTATGTGACCACATTACTTGAAGGAAATCCTTTGTATATTTTAGATTGCGAAACTCTATCTATTCAAAATACAGTATTTGATAATACAACCCTTTGGAAAAGAAATATTGCAGTTTCACCCTATGGGACAGATATATATATTGGTATCATCACAAGTACTGATCATGTAAATTGGGGATTAGCTCATTACCATAGTGACAATGGACCAAACGGAAATTATATGTTTTCCGGAACGATTTTTCAAAATTATGGCTCATATACAAACATACCGTTACCCTACGTTCAGTGGGATCCAGCTGGTCTAATATGGATTGGTACTCAACAGGAGGCAGAACTGCGAATGTTGTGGTCGCTTGATCCGGATGACGAATATAATATTGCAGACGGCACAAGTTTCACTATCTGGGACACTTTGAGTACGGACACAACAACAGGTGGTTATCCTCAACCTTACTATATCAGGGCGCCACGGGATGCAGCTTTCAGTGCTGATGGAAAAATCATGTACATAGCCGATTTTTACGGGTATACCATCAAAGAATTCCATTATGAAATTACCAGTTCAATGGAAAAACCGCATGCATCCACATCTCTCATGGATTACGAGTTAGCTCAGAATTATCCGAATCCATTCAATCCGGCAACCACCATTGCATTCCATATTCCAGAACCTGATCACGTTACCATTGAAATTTTTAGTGTTTCCGGACAGAAAATTTCAACGCTCGTGAACCGGTCGCTTCCGGCCGGAAAGCATAGCGTATCGTTTGACGGCGGCAATCTGGTCTCAGGAATCTATTACTACCGGATCGTTTCCGGATCCTATAGCCGTACGCACAAAATGCTGCTCGTGAAATAATTTGAAAGGACCTGCTGCGCATTATTTCGGGTAACATTACCTGACACATAAGGAGTTACCGTGAAAAAGACGTTATTCATCATCGGTTATATGTTCATTGGTATTTTTTTATTCGCCTTCAAACCCGACGCCATTCGAGAAGCGGACAACACTATCAGAAGCACCTTCGGTGAACCTTCATCAACCTTACTCAACATCAATAACATGTCGCACTGGATTGACTCCGATGGAATATCTGCCCATAATCCCTATTCACATGACTGCGGACTTATTTTCCCCCGGCATACCGGCAATGTCGTTTATACGGACGGCATCGTCTGGGGGGGATATGTTTATGATGGGCAGACCCCCCAGCTGCGCGTGGGAGGCAGCACCTATTTCAGCGGCCTGCAACCGGGCGCCATTCTCGGGACCGGAACTGGTATTCCGGAAAATCCGGAGCATTCCGGTGTGCGCATCTGGCGGGTGCGGAAGGACTGGGAAACCGCCGATTTATCCGCTGAATTAAGCGAATTCAACTGGTACCTGAGCGAAGAGGACATCCGGTCCCAATATCAGACCGACCGGGATGAATGGCCGGCTGTCAAAGGCGCCCCGTTTGATGATGTTAACAGTGATGGAGTCTATAATCCCCAAACCGACATTCCCGGCATTCCAGGTGCCGATCAGACCGTGTGGTTTGTGGCCAATGACATCTATGGTGACGCGATTTACGGATCGCCGCCCATCGGCCTGGAGCTGCAGGTTACCCTGTGGGCCTATGACCGGCCGGATGGCGATCCGTTCAATGATATCGCGTTCAAGCAAATTCGGGTGATCTATAAGGGCACAGCCGATACCCCATCCGGATCTTCTGTTCAGGACATGTATCTTTCCCAGTGGTCGGATCCGGATATCGGAGAAGCTTACGATGATTTTGCCGGATGTGATTCAATTACTGAAATCGGCTATGCCTATAATAAGTACCGCTATCCTCCCGCATTTGGATACCAGTTGCTGACCGGCCCTGCCGTTGTCAGTCCGGGCGATACAGCCATTGTAAATTTTGCTCCCCTTTACGATTACAGGAATCTGCCCATGTCATCCTCTTTTTATTTCAGCACACAGGGTGCCGATTCGGATCCCGAACTCCGGGCCTACCAGGGGACACTGGAGTGGTATAATCTGATGCAGGGATTACGTCCCCAAACCGGAACCCGTTGGATTAATCCATTGGATAATACATCAACCAATTTTCCGCTTGCCGGCGATCCGGTTTCCGGAGAGGGATGGATCGACGGTCTTTCCAATAATGCCGGGGACCGGCGTTTGGGCATCACCAGCGGACCGTTTACCATGGCCCTGGGTGATACGCAGGAGATTGTAATCGCCCTGGTTGGAGGCACGAGTGATGATGATGACATTCCTCATCTGAAAAGCATCGAAAACATGAAAAACAAGGCCATCAGTATCAAAGACATCCTGAACAATCAACTGGCTGTAAATATTATAACAGCTTCCCTCGTCCCCGTTTTTCAGGAAACCGGTCTGAAAGCATCCTGTCTTTTACTTAATCCCTCATTATCGGTTGATGGTCTGGCCTGGTCGATCGAGGCAAAACCGGAAGGCAGCAATGCGATATTGTCTGAAACAGCGGGTGATTCCGTATCGATAACGCCTGACATCGAAGGCATCTACCAGGTTTCTGTAGCCCTGACGACCGTTGAAGGTTATACCGCCAGGGCAAGCACGGAAATTTTCGCCTCGGCCGATAAGCCGCCGGTCGTCGATTTTACCCTTTCGCCGGAGACCATCATTCTGGGGGATTCTGTTCTGGCCGATGCCTCCCCCACCTATGATCCGGAGGGTGATGCGATCGCATATCAATGGTCTGTAAAATCACCCGTTGGCGGGCAGGGAAATGGAAATTTCGTTCTGGGCACTCTTTACGAAGACAAAAAAATCTTTAATATGATACCCACCGGAACGGGTCGGTTTACGGTTCAGCTCACGGCAGACGACGGTATTTTTGAAAACGACACCAGTAAGATTTTTAATGTAACGCCCAAAATGGAGCATGTTTCCCAGGTATACGCCTATCTGGATACCAGCTGGTTCCGTACCAGCCGTTATTATTTCCATGAGGATAAATTACTGATGGCCATTGAGCCACTTAATATTGTCAGAATCTACACGTTGCATGAAGATACGATATCGATCGAAAAAGATCTCCCCGTGCCGGATCCGGTCCGTGTGTATCAGGTTAAGGATAATCTGCTTTATGTCGGAACATATGGGATTTATTCGGGTTACTGGGGGCCCGGCCCGCTGAATGTCTATACACTGGCCCCGGACTGGGAATTGACACCGGTTCTGGAAGATTACCTTCCGGGAGAAGATGATATCTTCGATCTCCATTTCATCAACAAATATGTTTATATCAGGGATTACAAAGCTTTGTATAAAACCGATTTTACATCCGATCCTGCGAATCCACAGGTTATAACACAGCGCGCCTACGATTACCCTATCACCTGTTATGCGGATACGGCACGATCCTGTTTTTACGTCAGAGTACAGGATTATGCCAATCCGCGTGTCGAGATCCTGGACACCGCTTCCCTGGCCCGGGTGTCCGATTTATCCCTTCCCGAAGGCTGGCGGACCGTCAACACCTATGACACTCTGATGTTTATCGGTTTTTATGACTCCCTTCAGATTCACAGTATATCCAATCCGCTTCAGACACGTAAATTAACGACCATAACCCCACCCTATGCCTTTTACTGGGTTGATTATCTCAATTACTGGATACGCTGCTCGGGCACTTACATACAGAATAATCTTCTGGCTATGTCAGCCGGTATCGGGATCCTGTATTATGACATCACAGATCCCTCCAATCCGGTGCTTAAAGGATACTGGTACGGGGGGCGGGAGGTTTCTCCGGCAGAACATAACGGGAATCATTATATTATGGGATTTGACGTCATGGGATCAGCTACGGATTCCTATTTTGGCTTCAACAAGGTGCATCTCGATTTTTCAACCGGCCTGCCTGAACCGGACTTTGAAAAGATACCACAAAACTGTGTCCTTTATCAGAATTATCCGAATCCATTCAACGCATCAACGCGGATCCATTTTGATCTGCCGGCACCATGCAAGGTATCGCTTGAGATATTTAATTGTCTCGGACAAAAAGTCGGGACGCTGATAAACAGACCTCTGAAATCCGGCCGACATATGACTTCTTTCGAAGGATCCGGCCTAGCCAGTGGTGTGTACATTTACCGGTTCACCACTGACAATGGTATTTCACTGACAAAGAAGATGGTATTGATAAGATAATTAATATAAATATGATGAAGCACGCAGATTGGTTTTCTATGATCATTTAGGGACAGAATAAAAAAATAAAAACCGTAAAAGTATTTTTATTTTTTAGAATCAACGGTGGAATTATGATATGGAAAGAAGACACCTACTCGTCATTGTTTTTATTGTATCCTTGATTTATTGCAGTAAGGATGATGGTATAAAGCCGGAATCTGCCGGTGCCATCAAAGGAAAAATAACAGATTCTGCTGACGGTAAACCCATTCGTGATGCCACCATTCTAACTGAGCCTTTTACGGTCTCGGTCATTTCCGACAGCCTGGGAGAATATGAACTCAACGATGTGGAACCAGGTGATTATGTGATCCTGGCCGGAAAGCACTGTTATAAAACCAGCCAAGTCAGCGCAACGCTATTTTCTGATGAATTAACAATATGTGACATTTCACTGATGAAATCAGGTTTTTCTGAATCCTGGGACATGTCCAGGGAATACTCAACAACAAATAATCCAAATGGTGTCTGGTCCTACGGTAGAAAATGGACGCCCGGAGACGTTCAATTCGATTTAATGACTGTAAGATGGGGAAATTCTGGTTGGTATCTGGGTAATTGGGGTCACGGGGGACCAAGTATTCAAGAGGGGCCAAATTTATGGGCAAAGGATAATTCAAATGGACTGCCTGTGGTAAGATGGACATCACCTGCCGAAGGTTATTACTATTTTAATGCGAAATTTACAGGGGTTGATTCACGTGGTGTGGATGTACTGGCCTATATTACAGTAAATGACTCGATTATTTTCAGTCACCATATTCACGGGTATCATGATTTCATAGAACATTCTGGTGATTTCCTTAACCTGAATCCCGGTGATCACATTGATTTTCTAATAAAATGGAACGGTGGAGTCTATTCGGAATACAGCTGGACCATCGTTAATGGAAAAGTCCATCAATATAAAGGGAGGTAATCCAATGATTCATTTGCAGGTCTTATCCCAAAATTACATTAAACATACCATAAAACATTCAATGTTGTGTATACTCCTGTTGATGATTTTCTCAACCGGTGTGACAAGGGCACAGCAGGCCGATACACTTTGGTCAGAAGGCTTTGAAGGGAACTGGATTGACAACTGGTATGCGAGCGCCGGGACCTGGGAAGTTGGAACTCCAACAAGCGGACCGGGTGGTTCCTATGAAGATCTGAATTGTGCAGCAACAGTATTAGCTGGCAATTATTCGGAAGGTGTCAGAAGCCGATTGATCAGATTTACAAAATTCGTCGTTCCCTCTGCTGATCTTAATCCAAGATTACGTTTCTGGCATTGGTTCAGCTTTTCGAGCGGAGATTATGGATATGTCCAGATTAAAACAGAACATGGTGAATGGCAGAATATCTCTCCACAATACTCGGGTGTCAGCAGTTCTGTCTGGACAAACGCAGCTATAGATTTATCTGCCTTTGCCGATTCACTCGTTCAAATCGGATTTTATTTTCACTCAGACAATGTCGGATCCAGCGCTATTGATGTAAGTACTGGTTGGTATATCGATACAATTGCCTTGTTATATGGATCAATTACCTTCAATGACTTTGAAGATTTTGAGACCGGTTTGGGTGACTGGTACGTTGAGAGAGGTACATGGGAGGTCGGATCACCGAAATCAGGTCCCTCAGATGTTATTTCAGGTTCTTTTTGTGCAGGAACACGGTTGGGAGGAAATTACAGCGAAGGGGTTCGGAGCCGATTAGTTTCTCCTGAATTTAGAGTTCCGGACATCAAAGATAATCCCCGGTTACGATTCTGGCATTGGTTCAGTTTTTCCAGTGGGGATTATGCATATGTACAGATTAGAACGGAAAATGGCGACTGGAAAAGCCGTTCAATACAATACGCAGGACCCGGCAGCTCCGTTTGGACCTATACGACAATAGATTTATCGGAATATGCCGATTCACTTATACAGATTGCATTCTATTTTCATTCTGACAATGTTGGTTCCAGCGCAATTGATGTAAGCTCAGGATGGTATCTTGATGATTTTCAAATTGTAACGGGTGCTTATTTTTTTAACAATCCCGAAGGTTTTGAAACAGGTATTGGCGACTGGTTCGCAGAGAGAGGTACATGGCAAGTTGGCGCTCCCTCTGTTGGCCCGGGTGGTGCTTATACAGGTGAAACTTGTGTGGGAACCCGTTTAAATGGAAATTATGATGAGGGTGTTCGAAGCAGGTTTATCTCTCCACCAATTTTGGTTAATTCGATTGATGAAAATCCAAATTTACGCTTCTGGCACTGGTTCAGTTTTTCAAGTGGTGACTATGGCGAAGTCTACGTTAAAACAGAGCATAGTGACTGGAAATTAATTTCTAATCGGTTTTCAGGAACAAGCAGTGGGGTATGGACGACTTTTTATGCTGATCTCTCCGCATATGCAGATTCCGTTATTCACATTGCATTTTATTTTCATTCCGATAATACGGGATCGAGTGCACCAGACGTGAGTTCCGGATGGTATATCGATGAAATATCATTACCCGGCCCGCCGCCTAATCATAATCCGATCTTATCCATGCCCGACTCGATAACTTTTGATAATGATTCGAATGCCCAACTTTGTATGTGGGATTATGCCGAAGATGCCGAAACGGCTGACTCGCTCTTAAATTATTTTTTCAGCGTTAGCGATTCTTCCATCAAATGGTCATACGAGAGTAACACAGGAATGCTCAGCCTCAGCGCCCCGGACTTCGAAGGCAATGCATGGCTTTTCACAACAGTGAGCGATGAACAGGGTGCCTATGCCAGGGATACATGCGAAGTTATTGTGAGCGCACCTGTCGGTATTTCAGAATATTCAAGTATAGAATCCTTTGAATATGCGCTGTATCAGAATTACCCCAATCCATTTAATCCGATATCAACCATTGCCTTCCAAATTTTAAAACCTGATCACGTTACAATAGAAATATATAATGTTTGCGGGCAGAAAATCACAACGCTCGTAAACCGGTCGCTTCCGGCCGGAAAGCATAGCGTATTGTTTGACGGCAGTGGTCTGGTTTCAGGGATCTATTACTACCGGATCGTTTCCGGATCCTATAATAAGGCGCATAAAATGTTACTCGTAAAATAATAAGTAATATCAAAACCAGGTGTTCTTATTAATGTTTAATCGGCAAAATAAAGGAGGTGCCCGGTCAGAAAGTATTATAACTGTTTTTATTTGTTAAACTTATTATCGGAGACGGTTATGAAAACACCAAAATCTATTTCAATTTTATCTGCTCTCTTTATTATAATGATCCCATATTTATCTCTAATCAATGCCACGGAAACCCGTGTTGGCTCAATGGGGGGTGTCGGTTTCTTTATCAGGGACAACTCGAACGTATTCGTTTTTCCGGGAACGGTTTTCCAATATGGAGGGCAGGTTATTTCAGAACTGCGCTCAAAAAACAATGACCAGCTTTATTCTATCGGCGTCCATTTACCAGTTAATGACGCATCCGTGCTGGGACTTCACTTAAACCGACCGATAACCTTGGAAATTCCTGCAGAAGTTTCCAATTCCTATACGGTTCGCCTGGATCGTTCAACCGACATTTTCTATGGCAAACGCTCCGGAGATGTGGATCTGGGTCTGAAATTTACAGTGGGAATGGATTCCGATGAAGAAAAAGAAGGTTCCGCGACGCAAAAACAATCAGCCCGCTATTTTGGCATAGCAGGTGGTTTATCGAGTGAGACTACAGATATTGGACTTTTCGTTGATATTCCCATGTTAAGCTGGGAATATGAGAAACAGTCACGTGATTGGGGTGGTTATGGACTTGGCATCAATGCTCGGCTCTTCAGCAACCAGAGCGGCAGACCATTGCAGTTTGTTCCACTGGGTGTTCTCTATTATGGTACTACCAGTATCGAATTTGATTCTGGAGTGACGGGTGCGGAAAAGGACAAAACGGATTTCGGAATACTTAATGCCGCTATTGGAATTGGAATGAATTATAAAATCAGTGAAAGCAATATGGTCATCTTAGGTATTGAAGTATTCGGCATTTCCAAGCTCAGTGAAGATATCAAGGAAGGTTCGGAACGGACTATGACGACACGCACGTTACCAGGTTTATATCTCGGTGTGGAATCAAATATCAAGTCCTGGTTAATTGGTCGGTTGGGTGCTGCTCAGGTCCACCAGCAATACATTACTACAACAAAACCCCAACAAGGTTCTGAAATAGAGGAATCCTTCTATTCCAGTGAATTCAAACTAACGTTTGGAATGGCACTTATTTTTGGCAGCTTTACACTGGATGCTTCCATTAATGAAGGCATTCTGTTTGATGGTCCGAACATCATTAGCGGATCGAATGAAGCCCTTTCCAATCAGCTTTCGATTACATATCAGTTTTAATTAAAAGGAGGTTGTTTATAATGAAAACTTTTAAAATATTTCTCGCGTTCACTTTTCTCCTTTCCCTGCTGTTCCTGCAATGTGCAAAACTGGGTGGAACGGATCCCTTAGGTGTGACAGGGGGTAGCAAATCGGGTTACGGAAATTTGAACGACATCTTCGGTTCCGGATCGGGTTCCGGATCAGGTTCCGGATCGAATGAGAGCCTGATCGGCTCATGGAGGCATGAATATGACGTTGATGACTATGAGATCATTACATTTAACAGCAATGGATCTTTTCAATTATACATATATGAAGAAGGATATACGAATACGATTAATGGCACTTATAGTGTTTCAGGCAATCAACTGACACTGTTTATCCAGGGTGAAACAATTGTTCTGACCTTTTCCTTATCCGGTGACCAACTCACACTTTATTTTCAGAACGATACCACCGTATATTATCGTGAATAGATCTTAAGATATCTTCTTGAGAGAAAGGGAGGTATAAGTCATAATCGGCGAATTAAATGTATCCTCCCTTTTTTCTCCTCTTGCATTTCTCATATTTCAAAGTTGTTATACACATAAATTTATTTTATTTTATAAAAATGAATTCAATCTGATTGCCATGTCAAAAAAAGTCAGCGTCTTAAGGATTCGCCTCCACGAAATTATCTTCGAGGCGGACACCCGTCTCGGAAAACTGTTCGACCTGCTGCTCATCCTGAGCATTTTCATCAGTGTGCTGGTTGTCATGCTGGATAGTGTCGCATCCCTGCACGCTGCCTACGGCACCCTGTTCTACGCCCTCGAATGGTTCTTCACCATCCTGTTCACCATCGAATATATCCTTCGGCTTGTCTCCGTGGGACGCCCCTGGATGTATGCCAAAAGCTTTTTCGGTATCGTCGACCTGCTGGCCGTTCTGCCAACCTATCTGAGTCTTCTGTTTCCGGGCAGCCAGTATCTGATTGTGATCCGGTTGCTGCGCGTGCTGCGTATTTTCCGGGTCCTGAAACTTGTTCAGTATATTGATGAATCACGCCTGCTCTTAAAGGCCCTCAGGGCAAGTCGCCGAAAAATCACCGTATTCCTGTTCACCGTGCTTACACTTGTCATTATTTTCGGCTCGCTGATGTACGTCATCGAAGGTGAGCCCAACGGATTTACCAATATTCCACGCAGCATTTACTGGGCGATCGTGACACTTACAACCGTCGGATATGGCGACATCTCCCCGCAAACCGGTCTTGGCCAGGCCTTTTCCGCTGTCATCATGATCCTGGGCTATGGCATCATCGCCGTTCCAACCGGTATCGTGACCGTGGAAATGTCCAATATTGCCTCTAAAAAGACCGTCAGCACCCAGGCCTGCCCGCAATGCAGCATGGAAGGACATGACGATGACGCGGAATACTGTAAATTCTGCGGATCAAAATTATAAAAGTGCATGACACCGAAGGGCACTTATTGTCAAAGACCTACTGACTTGAAGGTGGGATAAGTGATGAAAGTGTCATGCACAGGGGTTTCGTCTCGTATTTACCAAGATGGAAAAGAACATTCAATGATCTATGAGCCGCCGGCTCTGTCATTCGGATCATCTGTAAATATGCCGATTGACCGGCAGGCGGTCTGTAACATACAATCATTTTAGTATTCTGTATATATGATGCAGAAAGTTTTTAAATTCCATAAAAATAATTTGAAATAATTTGAAACTTTCTGTATTTATCTCCCTACTATTCTAATTATACTGGTTTTTAGCACTGAGGTTTTCTTGGAAACGTCGATTTTCAGAGTCCAGAAACGCTTTGAATCCTTCTGGCATGATCAGGCATCCGGCTTTTTGCGGTCTCCCCGGTTTATCATTACGACAATCCTCTGGTTTCTGTCGTTCGGCATTATGGTCCTGTTCCTGGAAAACAACTTCGCCTACAGTTTTTTATTTACCGGTATCTCCATGGTCTTCTGGTTCCTGCTGAACCGGGATGTATTCCGCCACCTCCGGCCTCCCACGGAACTGATTATCCTGATTTTTATTTCGTTTTATGCCATTGAAATTGTTATTTACAAGCTGGCCTTTGATCCGGCAGCCCTTGCGATCAGTTCGGGCATTATTCTTGCGGTTTTTCAGTACATTACACTGACTTTTCTGGTCCTGTTATTCGGATTCATTCTGATCGACAATAATGAGCGTAAACAATCGGTACTGATCTTCTATATCATTATGGGAATTGTTGCCCATTTTTACATTTTCTATGGCGGTACATACCTTTATTTCCTGTTTCAGGTAATCCTGTTTTTCAGTTTGTTTAAACGGACGACATGGCTTGAGAAGCTGACCCGAACCGAGCTCTGGCTCTATCTCATCTTTTTTGTAGCACTCTACTATTTTCACGGTACACTGCCCATATCTGCTTATTCACAGAGAACAGAGCTGGGTGACAGCCTGATCTGGATGACCGGTCCGCTCTATGTTTCCAAACTATACCGTTTATACCTGCTGGCCATGATCGTGAAGGCACCGGTAATTTTAATCTATAATCATGCCGCCCTGGCACGTAAGCTGCGCATGTCGGCACTTTTCCAGTCGACCGTCCCACAGTTCTTTCAGTTTATCCTGTTACTGGTCATATTTTTTCTATTCATATCGGGCTGGCAGGCACAAAACCTGAGAATGGCCATTTATAATACCATTGAAAATATCAGGCAGGATACGGCACCGGCTGATCTTACCTGGTACCGGATTCCCTATGAGGACAAAAAAGGTGATCTTCTCCATATCCCCGGTTGCTATCCGCAACGCATCGAACGCATCCTGCCTTCCCTGGCAGCCGTGCGATTTGAATGCCATGGAGATGAACAGGAAAGCACTACGGATCATGACGCGTATTTTCTTATTTCCCGGGAAAAGAACAGTCAGTCCGATGAGCTCCTGCTCCTGCGTTTTGACAAGGCCTTGTTGAACACGGTAACCCGCAACCTGAACCTGCTTGCCGGCAGTCATATATCGGGATATGCGGAGGCTCCCGATGAATGGCAAACCAGGCTGTATGATCTGGATTTCTGGCAGCGGGACGACCGCATCAAGATTTACCCGTTTGTATTCCATTCCTCTGATCATCCGGATGCATTGGAATATAAGTTAAAGGATATCACCGGTACGGATCAGAGTTTTATACTCAATTTCATCGAAAAGGTCTTTGGTCAGTATAAAATAATTACCGGAAGAATCTTCATGCCTGTATTAAATCATGACCGGACCGATCATTATTTTTTAATGGACCTAGTAGCGCCGTTGCAGGCCCAGTCTCTCTCTTCCCCCATGCTGCGCATGTTCCTGCTGCTTGTCGGGTTATATTTTCTGTTCAACATGTTCGTATTGCAGCGCGTTATTCAATTCGGTGAACAGATCAATCAGATCATCGTGCGGAAATTCAGTCAGTTACAGGCGGGTATCCGGGAAATTTCGACAGGCAACCTGGATTACCAGGTATCCATTGACGGAGAAGATGAATTCGTCGAATTAGCTCAGCGTTTTAATTACATGAGAAGACAGTTGAAGCAGTCGATGGAGGAATCGAAGGAGCGGGAGCGGCTCGACCAGGAATTAAAAATTGCCCGTGATGTGCAGTTCAGTTTTCTTCCCGCCACATTACCGGATGTTCCCGGATTTAATACGGTTGCTTCCCTGAAAACGGCTCAGGAAGTCAGCGGTGATTTTTATGACCTCATCAAAGTCAATGAAACCCGGTATATTTTCACCATCGGCGATGTGTCCGGGAAGGGTTCCTCGGCCGCTTTCTACATGGCCCAGATGATCAGTCTGCTGCGTTTTTCCCTTCAGTTCACCGAGGAGCCGGAAGACATCGCCGTGCGCATCAATGAATACTTCACACGTCATACTTTGGATCGACAGGTATTCATTACGGCGATCATCGGAAGGATCGATACGGAAGAAAACCGTATCAGACTCGTACGTGCCGGTCACACATCTCCGATACTGATTAGCGATCATGGTAAGAAGGAAGTTAAAGAAATCGATTCCGGCGGCATGGCCATTGGTCTCACCTCTTCCGGTGCATTGTTTAAGGAACAACTGGTTCCTATGGAAATGAATCTGGACCAGGGTGAAATACTGTTCCTCTACACGGACGGCGTCACCGAGGCTCAGATCGATCAGGATGACGGCGAAACCCGCATCTTCGGTGAAGAACGCCTCCTGGAATTTCTGGCCAGCCACAGCAACACAGACATTCACCGGATTCACGCGCGTTTACTGGAAAACCTTGAGGCTTTTTACGGCGGAACACCGCGGATGGATGATCAGACCATGCTGTTGTTGCAGCGGGCTACGGTTCCGGCCGGTTGATCGTAACCGACAACCTCGCAGTCATTGTCAAAAGAACCAGCACACCCGTACACCAGTGCACAATTATTCGTCACCTGTTTTAATTCGCGTCATTTTTATACACCATCTGTAAAGAATGCCGATAAGCCTAACCCGAACATAAATTGAGACTTAACGAAAATCGCGAATTACTGGCATGATTCTTGTGGTATAAACCGGCAGGACAGGAAGTCCGCAGGAACAGGGACGTTCTGAAGAACAGGAATGTTCACTCTTGGTGATTTCTCCTTAAGCAGGGAATAAGTCACACAGGGATTGTAAAGCCGGCTATAAGCCGGCTTTTTTAATAGTACGGTGCCGCTGTCTTTTTTTCGGGGGACATTCAGGTAAACGATTAGAACCTGCCAATCCGTGAATTATTACGTTGCTTCATGAAACGTAAATAAGTCGGGGTTATAACGTACTTTATTGTTTTCCTTCTGATTATTTGGTAAACTAGCTATACGTCATAGTATTCAGGAGCAAATAAATACCCAAACATCACCTTATTGCAGCTATAATCGAACGCTAGGACGATTCGTCTTTCGCCTTTTATCCTGAAATTGATGTGCTCAGTCAGGGCTAGAGTATTGAAGAAGCGGGAGGTTTTCATGAAAAAATTAAGCATTCTCAATGTTCTATTTTGGGCAGTAATTGTATTCATAGTTCCACCCTTCAGTCTTCTTTCTCAAAACGGGGAAATCCAGATCACCACAAACGAATCCAGTCAAATCAATCCAGTCATTTACGATTCATTGATTGTCTGGATGGATTTAAGACATCAGAGCGGATTCACGCCTGATGCGAAAATCTACATGTACAATCTCACAACCGAAATGGAATCCGTTGTCGATTATTTCCCTTATCATCAGTCTTCACCAGATGTTTGGCAACATCGAATTGTCTGGCAGGAACGCAATAATATTTATATGTATGATTTGCTTCAGGGTGAAAATATTACCATTTGCAGTGCCTCCGGTACGCAAAGTTTTCCCAAAATTGACGGGAACTATATTGTCTGGCACGATGACCGCAGCAGTTCGAATACTGATATTTATCTTTTTGATATTGCCGGTGATTCCATAGTGCAAATAACCGATGATACGGAAATCAGACAGGAATATCCTGATGTATCCGGAAATCTGGTTATTTGGCTTCAAAATGACAGCCTGTATGTTCACGACCTTGCTGAAGGAACCACATCTCCCGTTCACACTGAATATGAGCCTCAGGACCCGGCAATTTCGGGTAAAAATATTGTTTACCGCTGTCATACAGATGAAAACTATCAGATATTTGTATATAATTTGGAAACCGGCCTGGAACAACAGATTACCAAAGGAAATTACCTGCACATGAATCCCGCCATATCAACCGCCGGAATCGTCTGGGAAGATTATCGTGACAGTCCGGATGCTTTTTCAAATCCCGATTTGTATTTATACGATTTATCAACCAGTATTGAAAAACCCGTTTGCACGACCGATTCAAGGCAAACCCTCCCGGCTATCTGGGGAAATCGTATAGTCTGGACAGACGACCGGAATGGAAACAACGACATTTACATGACAGAATATGAAATTCCGGCCGGCGCGGATCTTGAAGTGAGAATAACGGATGATCCGGATCCCGTTGAAGCAGGTTATTATGTAAATTTTACACTCGAAGTGACAAACGGTGGACCGCAAGAGGCGACAAATGTAATACTCGATGTGTTATTACCGGGCAATTTGGAATTCCGTTCCATTGCTTCATCGCAGGGGGATTGCAGCCAGTTTGCTTCAACCGGATCCTGCGAAATAGGTGATTTACTCAAAGGTGAAACCGCTGTAATTACATTAATAGCAATTGCCGGCGGCCTGGACGCCGTCAATACGAATGCAACGGTGGCCTCTGATTTAGAAGATCCCAATCCCGCTAATAATTCTGTTATGGAAAACACGATTGTCAGCCAATTGGCCCGGAAGTATATCAGCCGCGGCTGGTTCCCCCACATTACTCTCGATCTAATGGATACTCCTCATTTGAGTTACACGTACAAATGGTACGAATGTTATCTTCACTATGAAAATACGGTTGAAGGGGTCGGAGGCGATGATATCAAGCACGCCTGGAATGTGAATGGCACCTGGAACAAAGAAATCGTATACGACGGCAGGTGGTACTCAATCACTCCACCTATCCCGACCAAGCACATTGATTTGCTTGGAAGAAATTCGGATCTCACAATTGATAACAATAATATTACTCATGTCGTCTACGCTTATGAGCATACCCATTATTTTTCCGGAAATCCGATTGATAATCAGAGCTATATTATCAAATACAGGAAAAATGATGGCAATAGCTGGTCTTACCCGGAAGAATTAATGGAATTGCCGACCATTGTCGATCGCGTTCATTTTAGCAATGCCTATGGCGGACCCCGCGGTCTCTGGGCACCCAGTATTTTAACCGATAGCAACGGATATGTCCATATCATATTTATGGATTGCGGCGGTATAGCTTCCAAGGCACCAATATATTATCTGACCAATGTTTCCGGAGATTGGGTAATTACGACAATAGGAACTGCCTACGATTTTTTGGATATGGATATCGACAGCAATGATCATTTGCATTTAAGTTATTACAGCACAGATGTTGGCGGCATCACCTATTTGACAAACAGTCCTGATGGTCAATGGCAATCTCCGGAACCTGTGGAAACCGACTGGAGTGGAGTCCAATTAGAAGGTATGTGCACCGGGATTGCCTTAGATCCGTTGAATCGGCCGCATATCGTTTATGCCGGACAGACTGATCATAACAATCTGGAAGACGTGAAATATGCCTGGAAAGATAATGGACAATGGTACAGCGAAAAGGTACACGAAGGTCTCAACCAAAGCGCACACAATGCCATCGCAGTAGATGATAATTCCAATCCACATTTGCTTTATTACAGTATGACAGACCAGCGGCTGGTATATGCTGTCAAATCCGGTGATAGCTGGTCAAAAAATATCCTTGATGATGTCGGGCAAAGCTGGAATGATATTACTGTAACATCACAGGGAACGGCACATATCACATATACTAATAACCTTGTCGAAGAATCCGGCAAAATTTATTATGCTACCAACCGGGAATTTATGGATAGTGACCTGGATGGTATCGCCGATAGCGATGAACAAGGGCCGGATGGCACAAATCCCGCTTATGACGGCGATGGAAATGGTATCGCCGACTATCAGCAAAAGAATGCAGCTTCTTTTCATACATCTGATGGGCAAAATTATGTGACAATTGTATGCGATGATTTCCTGATTTTGAGTGATGTTTCATCAAGCAACAATCCCTCACCCAATGATGCGCCTGAAGGATTTGATTTTCCATTCGGTTCCTTCTCATTTACTATATTGGGGCTGAATCCTGGCGATTCAACAATTGTGCAATTAATCTTATCAGAGGGTACCGAGCTTGATCATTTTTTTAAATATGGAGCCACACCTGACAGCATTTACGCGCATTGGTATGAGTTCATGTATGATGGTTTTACGGGAGCGGAAATTGAAAATAACATTGTCAAATTGCATTTAACAGATGGTCAGCGCGGAGATAATGATCTTATCGTAAACGGCATTATACATGAACCCGGCGTTCCAGCTGTTGTTATGACAGCAATTTTTGTTGAAACAATGAAGCCGGTTGAATTTGATCTTTCGCAAAATTATCCCAATCCATTTAATAACCAGACACGCATTGCTTATTCTGTTGCCAGAACATCTCCGGTTGAATTAACGGTATACAATGTTTTGGGTCAAGAGGTATGTACGCTGATCAACGTCGTTAAATCGCCGGGAAGATACCACATTATGTGGGATGGAAAAAATCAGACTGGACAAAATGTGGCAAGCGGAATTTACTTTTACCGTTTTAAAGCGGCTGACTTTATTAGAACTAAAAAGTTGTTGCTCATTCAATAGTGTCAGTGGCAGCAACCGCTTTTCCCATAGTTTTGGCTTATTGAATCGAATAAACCGGGATTGGTTCAAGCTTCCTCGCGACATAACACTTGTCAGTACTCACCCGGTTGCATCATGTTAGTCAGATTATTATATTTAGGCCCTAAAATATACGCCCTCGTAGCTCAATCCCGGTAAACCGGGATTTCGTCCGCTTCGCGTCCTCAATGGGAAGAGCCGTCCCGGCCTGGTCGGTTTTCCAGACGGGCTTGCCGGGATTGGTTCAAGGTTCTTCAGAGTAGAATATGTCGCAGTAATTACCTGTTAGCAAAACATTAGAAACGTTCGTCTTTGAATTTAAAGATTTAATCCTGGCATTTAAGAAATAATTTGAAAGAAATTTCGCTAGAGAGGGTACGTTATTGCCATTATAATGAAATCTTCTTAATATACGAAGGCCTTTCAATTTGAGAGAACCTTTTATGAACAATCCTATCCGCGTCTTTATTGCAGACGATAATCGCCTGCTCCGCGAAGGTCTGGCTTCCATGCTGGCGGAAGTTGATGATATTGCCGTCGTGGGCATGGCTTCCAG
>CAYPHA010000031.1:0-52991 GCA_964410215.1 uncultured Calditrichota bacterium
TTCGTCGCCGCGGCGATCTGCTACGAAAAAGAGCAGTAAAACGAAACGGGCCGCTTCAGGTTATTATGACAACGTCAAGGCCTGCGGAAGCATATCCGCAAATCGTTCTGCACCAGTCCGAAGGGCCATATTATGGCATGGTCAGGCAATGTTTGCTCTCCTGGAATATCCCATTTATTGAAGCCGGCTTTCTTGCCGGGGTCGGTGATAAAAAAATTCTTGAAAGCACGCAACTGGCCATTGCAGTAATGGATGGTGAACGGGACGGTATTGATTTTCTGAGATCGGTGATGCGTTATGATCCGCTCATTCAACGGATGCTGATGACCGCACAAATCAATACCGGTCTGCTGGAACAAGCTGTCAATAAGGCCCATATCAATTACTATCTGCCGTTGCCGCCCGATAAAGAATCCCTGTTCCTGTATATAAATAAAGCCCGCAAGCGCTATGATGACCTGATACGGCCTTTCACCCGGTTCAAGATGCTCTCACGTTTAACCTATGACCTGTTTTACCATAAAGAGAAATATAAAAAAGAGGCAGTTTCCGATGCTCTGACCGGACTTTTAAACCGCCGTTCTTTTTCCACATTTCTTGCATCACTCTACGAAGCCGATCCGGATCGGCAGAGACAGCCTGCTTTTGCTATGGCGATGCTGGACCTGGATCACTTTAAAAATATAAATGATACATTCGGGCATCTGGCCGGTGACCAGGTTTTGCGAACATTCGGCCGCCTGCTGCATGATAATCTGAGGGAGGGACTGGATCAGGCCTTCCGCTATGGAGGGGAAGAATTTGTGATTATCAGTATGAATGCATCTGTCGCCGACATGGAAAACGCTATCGACCGTCTGCTGCAGCGCGTCAGGGAAACCCGTGTGACCTGTGAAGGGCAGGAAATTGCGTTTACATTCAGTGCCGGTGTGGTACATTCTTCAATGGCTGATTCAAAGGATAATATCATCCGGCTGGCCGATGAGATGTTATATAAAGCAAAGGAAACGGGCCGGAACCGCAGTTGTACCTATGCAACCAATATTTGAGGAGTTTTTGTGATTAAAGAAGGCATATTGTTCGATTTTGATGGCGTCACCGTAAAAAGTATGGAGCAGCACTACGCTGCCTGGCGTAAAGCATTCAAAAAAAGAAATATAGATATTTCCAAAGAGGAATTTTTGCAGCAGGAGGGACAGGGCCTCAGTAGGATTGCCCGGATTCTCGGTGAACGGTTCGGATTGTCGACCAAAGATCGGGAAGGGATTATCGAAGATAAAAAAACGTTTTATAATGAATCGTTGAAAATCGAATTGTACGATGGTTTTACAGAACTGTTAAAAAAAATCAAGGCGCGTGCGATTCCCATGGGTGTGGTAACCGGTGGAACCCGTGCCCGTGTTGAGCCGGTACTGAAGGAATATTTTCACGGATATTTCGATTGTCTGGTTTCTGTTGACGATACGGCAAGAGGTAAGCCTTATGCCGATCCCTATCTGAAAGGGGCGGAAATGCTGGGAATCGAACCCGGTGCCTGCGTCGTTGTCGAGAATGCACCGCTCGGTATCCGGGCAGGGAAGTCAGCCGGCATGTATGTGATTGCCATTGAGACGACGCTGAAACGACCTCATCTTTCCGAAGCCGACGCTGTTGTCGCGGACTTCCCCGGTCTGGAATCCCGTTTAAGTACGATGTTTGAATTGGTTGATAAGTAAGGAGAAAAAGGAAATATGTTTCGCCTGTCAGTGGAAACCACGATCTCAGCCGCTCATTATCTCAATGGTTATGACGGCCCCTGCTCGGCAATACATGGGCATAACTGGCGGATCGTTTCGGAGGTGAAATCCGAACACCTTAACGATATCGGTATGGTTATTGACTTTGAGGAGCTCATCGGTATACTCAAAACAGTTACCGGAAAGCTGGATCACGGCACACTTAATAAAATACCTCCTTTTGACCGGATAAACCCGACGGCCGAACACATGTCCCGCCATATCTTCCAGGAAATGAGTGCATTGCTTCCGGAACATGTATCCATGAGTAAGGTAAGTGTGTGGGAAACGGAGAAATGTCTCGTTGAATACGGTGAATGACAATCTCAACCTGCGGATCAATGAAATTTTTTACAGCATACAGGGTGAATCAAGTTACGCGGGATTACCCTGTATTTTCGTGCGTCTTACGTACTGTAATCTGCGATGTACCTGGTGCGATACGACCTATTCCTATTTTGAAGGAAATGAATGGACACTGAAAGCCATTCTCGGGCAAATAAGCACATATCCGTCCAGGTTGGTTGAAATAACCGGCGGTGAGCCGCTCATTCAGGAAAACGTACATCCGCTGATGAAAACGCTGTGTGACCGGGGCTATGACGTGCTGATTGAAACAGCGGGTCATATGGATATCTCCCGGATTGATTCCAGGGTACACCGTATTATTGATATCAAGTGTCCGGATAGCGGCGAATCCGAAAAAAACCGCTGGGAAAATGTAAAACAACTGCGGCCGGATGACCAGGTCAAATTTGTAATTGCCGGTCGTCATGACTATGAGTGGGCTAAAGCGGTAATCGGAAAATATCGTCTTCCAACAGTATGCCCGGTACTGATGTCCCCGGTTTTCGGAAAAATGGAAAACAGACAATTGTCGGAATGGATACTGGCGGACGGGCTTTCCGTGCGGTTTCAGGTGCAGTTGCACAAATATATCTGGGAACCGGGGAAGAGAGGCGTTTGAATCAAGAAAAAAGAAAAAAGAAATTTTAGGGGCAGGTGACAGGAACGGAACGCCCCCTTAGCAAAGGGGGGTGGGGGGATGTAAGAAAGAAGCCAGAGCCCAGAACTCAGAGCTCAGATTGTCATTTTCTGAGTTCTGAGCTCTGCCAACTGGGTTCTTATTCGTGTCATTCCCCGGGATCTTTGTACGTGTGGACGTGAAATAACCCTCCCCCAGCCCCTCCCTTATGCATAAGGGAGGGGAGGTACGCCGCAGGCGGACAGGGGTGGGTTAGTCAACGATTTCTCCAGGGAATGACAAAAGATGAGATTAATCGTATTTATATTACAAAGGAGAACCATTGGAAATAGAAGTCTTCGAAAATAAATATCCCGGTCGTGATTACATCATCCGCCATGTCAATGAAGAATTCACTTCGGTCTGTCCGAAGACGGATCTGCCTGATTTCGGAACGATTACGATTGAATATATTCCGGACAAACAATGCCTTGAGCTCAAAGCACTGAAATATTATTTCCTGGAATTTCGGAATAAAGGTATTTTCTATGAATCCGTCGTGAATCAGATTCTGGATGACCTGATAAACGCTTGTGATCCGCGTTACATGAAAGTCACCGGTGCTTTTTCGACCCGTGGTGGCATGCATTCGGTAGTGGAAGCCGTTCATGGCGAAACGGGGAAACGATAACATGGAACGTCCGCTGGCGGTTGTACTGGTATCCGGGGGCATGGACAGTTGTGTTACCGCTGCCATTGCCGACAGGGATTACCGGATGGCATTTCTGCATCTGAATTACGGCCAGAAGACAGAAAAGAGAGAACTACAGGCTTTTAACGATATTGCCGTGCATTATGCCGTAACGGAAAAACTGGTTATAGATGCCCGTTTCTTTAAGGTTCTCGGGGGCTCCAGTCTCACCGATGCGTCCATCGAAGTTTCTGTTGCGGATCTGGAATCGAAGGAAATCCCTTCCAGTTATGTGCCTTTCCGCAATGCGAATATATTGGCCATGGCTACCAGCTACGCCGAAAGAATGGCTGCTCAAAAAATTTTCATAGGTGCTGTGGAAGAGGATTCCTCAGGTTATCCGGACTGCCGGATTGAGTTTTTTAAAGCGTTTAACAAGGTTATTCAACTCGGAACGCGGCCGTCGACACAGATTGAAATCATCACACCGATAATCGATCTCCGGAAAAGTGACATTATACGAAGGGGACTGAAATTAAAGGCGCCGCTGGAGAAAACGTGGTCCTGTTATCAGAATGAGGACGTGGCATGCGGTGAATGCGACAGTTGTGTCCTGCGCCTGCGTGCGTTCAATGAGGCCGGTCTCCGGGATCCGATCCCTTACCTTAGGGAGAAAGATTAGCGGGATTCTTCGAAAAGATAGGAAATCAGACTGAGGTGTTTATCAATGGAATAGGGTAGTTCCTGCGCGAAAACGTCCAGAACAATCAATGCATTGATGTTGGCATCCTTCGTTGCCTTACTGCGTAAGCGATCTGCCATCCCGCGGTTTACAATCTGTATTTCTTCATAGTTTTTACGCAAGCCCGTCAGTTCCCAATCAGGATTTTCACCGTTACGGTGTTTCATATACTGACCAACCAGATAGGTGCTTACCGATCGGAATACTGTTTCCTCTACTGAGGCAAAGGGCAGATGAAAGCGAACCATGGGTTTGAGTTTACCCAGAACGGGGCAGCCGGTCGAAACCATAAAGATGCCGAGAATAGAGCTGAGGCCCAGTTGGATCGTTGTATTCGCGCTGTAGGTACGTTCTCTGGTTTCGACGGTAACATGCACCGGTTCATAGGAATTCATGTCTTCAAAATAGGCCAACAGGTTATCGATGTTTGCGGCAACGGGGCAGAACGGAAAGGCGGTTTCATCGAGGGTGCAATTCAGGCATTTACTGTTTTCCAGCCTGGCCCAATCTGCCGGTTTATGCGGTTCGCCGGGAAAGTAGCGAAGCGTTTCGCGCTCCAGGCGGATAGGAAATGTTTCCTCTTTCCCATTTTCAAAGGCAAACGTGTAGTTGAAATAAATTGGATTCATGACACAGCCTTCCCTTATATAGACCGGTATCGGCGGTATCCGGGCAAACTGAAATTAATATTTCTGATTCTGAAAATGTGATTAATTTGTGATGATCTTTTGCTCAGAGCGGTTTTATTTACCTGTAAGCTAAAAAAATAGTCAAAATTCTTAGAATAAAGCGTCATTATGCAGTTGAGATTTAATAAATCAATGTGTATATTTGCAGTTACACTTAGAGAATGTAACAAACGATATACGTATACAGCGCCATAAAGTTTCAGAAAAAATCCATTTTTGGAACTTTAGTATATCGGTTTCGTTGATTATTAGAAACATATTACCGGAGAATTATAATCACATAACAACAACTCTGGTAATAAACAAGACCTGCTGACTTTAATGTATCACATAAAAACAATGTATTGATGAGAAGTGCATACATTTTGTTTCATGGATGGAAGCTATCTTCAATAGCTGCGTTCCGATCAATGAGAGTTGATCACTTTTATGATCCTGATGATAGTACATCTGCAAATTACTACACAAAAAAATAAGGTTTCGTTACTTTAACTGTCTTATGCGGAGGGCATTATGAACATAATGAGACAAATAGGTGTATTTGCAATGGCGTTTCTACTACTGGCAAGTATGACCTATGCTCAGTCAAGTCGTGTTACCGGCAAGCTTGCCGGTTTTGTTACGGATAGCCAGACAGGTGAAGCACTGGCAGGCGTAAATATTACGCTGGACGGTACCTCGTTGGGAGCTGCAACAGATATTGACGGCGGCTATTCGATATTTAATGTACCGGCTCAGACCTATACCATCACCTTTTCCTATATTGGCTATACGACTAAGAAATATGAAGAGGTGAAAATTCTCCCGGATCATACAACGAAATTAGATGTACAGCTGGGTGAAGAGCTCATTGAAAGTGATGTCATTGTCGTGACCGCAGACCGGCCGGTTGTTCAGCGCGATATTACTTCTACGGTAAAAGAAGTATCGGCGGAAGAAATTCGCCACAGCCCGGTTACAAATTTCACACAGATCGTGGCCCAGCAGATTGGTGCCGTGGAAACAGGACGCGGAAGACGATCCGGCGGTATCCATATCCGTGGCGGACGTAATAACGAAATTGTTTTTTATGTGGATGGGGTTAACTCAAACGATCCTTTTGTCGGCGCGGCCGGCATCACGGTTGATAATAATGCCATCGAGCAGTTGAATATCATATCCGGCGGATTCAATGCGGAATACGGCGAATCCATGTCCGGCGTGGTTCAGATTATTACGAAATCCGGTTCCCCCGAATCCTATGGCTGGGAAGGGGAGGTGACCAGTGATGCTCCTTTGAGCGGCACTTCCTATGACTGGAATTACAATAAGTATTTCACCAGTCTCACGGGTCCCATTCCGGGCATGCGACGCCAGAAATCCTCATTCTACCTTACCGGTGGTTATCTGGATACAGGTGATCGTAACCCGTCGATACTTCCGCAACCTTTCAATGACCGCCAAAGGGTCGATGGCTCGCTGAAGTTGACCTTCGAACCCATACCTTCTGTATTGCGTATGCAGTTAAACGGCCGTGTCACCGATACGCGTGAGCATCTGTACAGTCATACCCGCTCGGCAAATCCGTTCTGGTTGAAACGCGGTTTTGAACGGGATCTCGGGGATAATCGCCTCAGTTTTACCCTGTCTCATATGCTGTCTGATAAAACCTGGTATGATGTGACCTTGGTGCGCTTCGAAAATTTTCAGGAATATTCGGCGGAACAGCATCAGCACTATACCGAATGGCAGGCGGTCAGTACCAAGCTGGACTGGGTTGACGAAGCCGAGGAACGGGGCTGGTATAACCGGCTTTCCGGTGAATTCAATGGGATAACCGAAGAAGAAGCCTTCTACTATTACTATTCTAAAGTCGCCAATAACGGAAAAGGATTCGTCCAGCAGGATGAGAACGGCAACTGGGTATGGAACAGTATTGAAGCAGAGCGCAGCGCAATGAATAATCGCTATCATGACACCGGTTCCTGGGAAATCAGTGAGGATGGTGAGCTTTTCTATCGCGAATTTGATCATAAGACATACAGCACATTTCTGACGGATCCGCAAAATCCGGCCTATGCGGACTATGATTACAAGGGCGATATTGATATTTTTGCCTTTCCCTATCCGAGGGATCCTCTGGGAAATTATATTCTGAACTACACACCCCGCTGGCATGAACACAATAATTCATACCTGCAGGGAGAATTCTCTTTTACAAGTCAGATTAATGATCATAACCTCATGAAATTTGGCGGTTGGGCCAGAAGCTATACGCTCGATTATACGGACATTCAGTTCCTTAATACCAAGCCCTACTTTGATACCTATGTCATTAAGCCGCTCGAAATGGCATTGTATGCGCAGGATAAGCTTGAGTATGAAGATATGACCATTAATTACGGACTGCGTTATGATTACTGGGATTCCGATTCGGATCATCCTGTAAATCTGTATGACCTGGATGCCGGTCGTGAAGAAACCAAGCCGAAGCAACAGTTCAGTCCGCGATTCGGCATTTCCTTTGCCGTTTCATCCGAGTCTAAAATGTATGCGCATTACGGCAAGTTCTTCCAGCGTCCGGATCTGAGCGATATGTTTCAGAATATGAATGCGGATATTACGAACGGACTGCCTTTGATCGGTAATCCGAATCTGCCGCCGCAGAAAACAACGGCTTATGAAATCGGTTTCGAAAGAGCGCTGGCAAAGGACATTTCTTTTAAGGCGAATGCATTCTATAAAGATGTGGAAAATCTGCTGAGTACGGATATTGTCAATACAATTTTTAACAACACCGTCGCTTCCTATACAGTGTATCTGGTTAATGACTTTTCCAAAATCAAAGGTCTGGAATTTGAGTTGAAAAAACGCATGTCCGCAGGCCTTTCGGGTTCACTTACCTATTCATTCCTCGATGCAAAAGGTTCCGGAAGTGAAGCCAGGGATTTCTATTATCTGTTCCTGAATACGGATAGTGAGCTGCCGCGCAAGGAATATCCGCTTGATTTCGACATTACACACGACATCAAGGGGAAGATGAATTATTATATTCCAAGGAATCAGGGGCCGGAAGTGTTCGGTATGAATCTGTTGTCCGATATGAACATCAACATGTTTCTGACCTGGAGTACCGGTGCCGCCTATACGCCAACTGATTTCAGGGGCAACCCGCTCGAAAGGGGATCTGCACGTCTGCCTTACCAAAATCGAATCGATCTCCGGATCGATCGTTATTTTCACCCGATGGAAGGGTTGGAAGTCGATTTGTTCCTGGATGTCCGGAATTTGTTCGATTTCACAAATATTGTCCAGGTGTATTCACTCACAGGCGAGCCGGATGACAACGGCCGGGCACCTGTATGGGATCCTGAGAATACGGGAGCGTATTCTGAATATGAATTATTCGGCTATGAAGATGAATATGATATGTACCAGGCCGATCTGGCAGGCTGGCGAACCTATGTCAAGGACCCTGCCTATTATGGTATTCCCAGAATAATTCGCGCCGGTGTGATGCTAAAATTCTAACAAATATGTGCAGATAATTGAAGGAGATGAGATTGAGCATGCGAAAATTATTCATTTTAATTCTGGTGTTTGTCTCGGCGAGCGTACTGTTCAGCCGGCACAATGAAGACAACAGAGCCATCATCAATTACAAAAACATTCCTGATAATTTTCTGAAACAGAGTATCGGGGAAACGGATTCACCAAGTCCCGTCATGCTTTCCTGGATCGGAACGGGGAAACTGGGTGTCTATACCATCTCGAATACCGGTCAGAACGGATATTTTGAGCCGCCGATTAACTGGACGAATTATACCGGTGAATGGCCGAGCGGCTATACTTCCGGTAACGGCCGGACCGGTGAATTCCCGAGGGGATCCCAGCAGTTTTATGTATGGGCTGCCGGTCTGTGGGTTGGTGCTCAGGTCCAGCAGGTAGTGGGAAGTGATACCGTTTATGTGCCGCGTGTTGCCACAGCGGCCTATTATTCCGACCAGGGTGCCCTGAGCGATCTGTACCAGTCGAACCAGCTCATTCCTTCCGCGGCGGATGAAGGTGCCGGAGATTTCCTGTTCAAACAGAAGGGTGTTGATGACGTTATGCCCTACCAGCGTCTGTGGACCTATGCAGATACGTCTATCAATGAGAGACGCCGGGCGCTTGGATACGATGAATTGTTAATTGATCCCGAATCCGGTGACTACATGTCTGACGAGGATACCTATACGGTGTGGGGTGACTATTTCCCGCAGTCGGAAGCCAGTACGATCTTCCTGATGGGGTATGATACGGAACCGGTGGGTGTGCGGGTTGAACAGCGGACCTATTCGTGGAGTACGGATGCGTTTATCTATCTGAACTACCGTATCACCAATATGAATGATTTTCCTCTACGGGATGTCTATTTCGGTTATTTTATGGATAATGATATTGGTGACGCCACTGATGACCTGATTGGTTATGACGAGAACCTGAACCTCGGTTATTCGTATGATTCCGACCTGCAGGAGAGCGGCTGGAAAACGCTGGCCGGATATTGCGGTACCGTATTTGTAAAAACACCGCAAGATTCTACGGGAAATGAACTGGGACTGACCGGTTTTCAGACCTGGACCATCGATGGAGATGAATCGGATGTGGACAGCGAAGGTAACGACGATTTAAAATATGAGCAGTTACAAAAAGGCGGTTTCGAGATTTTCAGCGAGCCGCAGGATGTCCGGCAGCTTACCGCTTCCGGTCCGGTCACAGAGTTGCAACCGGGTGAAACGGTTGAAGTGACGATCGCAGTGGTTGCCGGTGGCAGTCTGGCGGAGCTGAGACGCAATACCGAAGCCGCATACGAACGTTATGAGTTGGGCTATATCGGCCCTGAACCACCGCCTTCTCCCAGGCTTACACTGGAGCCCGGTGATAAACGGGTGATTGTGAACTGGGATGATTTCCCGGAACAAATCGCCGATCCGTTTTCCGGAAAAGTAGATTTTGAAGGATACCGGGTATATCGCAGTGAGGATGACGGTCTTACCTGGGGCCAGGAAGCGTCGGATCTGGATCGTTACCCCAGAGGCTGGGTCCCCATCGCCGAATATGATATACCGGGTAATGAAACCGGCCGGTTCGTGTCGGTTGCCTATACTTCCGGAACATCCAGTGCTTCTATTAAATTTGAAGATTTTACGGCGAATGTCGATGACTATTACAACGAATCGGAATACACGATCGAGTTTCTGCCACAGAACCAGTTACTGGTATATAACCTGGCACAGTTTAAGTCATACCGTTATAACAGGAATGCACTGAACGATGGCGAAGGGTTTGCCATTCTTAGACGCAGTGATCAGACTGCTTATACGGACAATGCGTATCGTTCCAATGCCTTTATCACTTTTGATGGAATTCTGATTTCAATTAAAAATGATACCACTTTTAACGAGGCAGGTGATCCGGTTATATCCGCACCCGGCGTCGGGGATGTCTTCAAGGTACAGACCTTTGAAAGTCAGGGAATCGGTGATCAGGCAGGCCTTGATTACGTCTACGTTGACGAGGAATTAATCAACGGTGTCAGTTATACGTATGCGGTAACAGCCTTCGATGCCGGTGATCCGACAACCGATCTGCCCAGCCTGGAAAGTTCGATCTTTTCGAATCGTCAGGCCGTAGTGCCGCGCGGTGTGGCGCCGGACCGGACCGTTGAAGAATTATCCAATGTGGCGCAGACAGATGGTATCGGAAACGGCAGTGTTTCGGCTACGATTCACAACCCGCTTGAAGTGATTACGGCCGATTTCGAGGTTGAGTTTTTTACAAGCGATACCACATCAAACCAGGCCAGATTTATGCGTGTCATCAACAGTACGGTTGATACGGTGGTCGTTGACAGTGTTCGTCTGGTCGGCGGAAGCGCTGCCCTGAATTTTTATGGGATTGATTTCGTGGCCAGCGGTCTGCCTAATGCCATCATCGATACCAGCACGATGAAGTGGAAAGAAGGCCTTTCATCTTCTTATAAATTCGAAATCGTAAGTGAAAATATGCAGCCCTTCGATTATGAAATCGAATTCACGGATCCGATCGATGCGGAAACATTCAGCGGTGATTCTGTCATATTCCCTGTTTCTCTACCCTCGCCGTGGAGAGTGCGCAATATAACGCTGGACAAAACTTCCGATTCGTATGCCTGGTTACCCCTCAATATTCAGGGATTCGTAAACGGCAGTATCATCCGGATCATGCGTGAAGGATATGGAGCGGATCTGACGAAAGTTGCCGCCGGCCTTGTGCTTGATACGAGTGACAGCACCGATGCGATTCAACCGGGTGATGTATGGGTTGTTAATACAGTCAAACCCTTTGTCGTATCGGATAAGTATACATTTTCGACACAGGCCCTGAATGAAAAACTGGAAGAATATTCGCTTGACGCCATAAAAGTAGTCCCCAATCCCTATTATGTCAGGGCACAATGGGATACCGACCGGTTCAACAAACACATCAAGTTTACCCATCTTCCCAGCCAGTGCCGGATCCGGATTTTTACAACGTCCGGTATCCTGATACGGACCATCGAGCACAGTGAAGATGCCGGGGATCCGGTAGGTTATCACCGGTGGGATTTACGGAATAAGGAGAATCTCGACATCGCAAGCGGTCTGTACATATATCAGGTCGAAGATCTTAAAACCGGGAAAGAAAAAATTGGTAAATTCGCGATTATTCTGTAACGGAGTTCGCTTTAATCGGAGGAAAAGATGAGGAAATTGTCCATTATAATTATGACAGTAGTGATCCTGGCGAGCATGAACCATACCGGATATGCGGGAATCGGCTCTTCCGGCGCACAGTTTCTGCAAATCGGCGGAGGCGTCAGGGCACTCTCCATGGGCTCGGCATTCGTAGGTGTAGCAGATGGCCTGGATGCCATCTACTGGAATCCGGCAGGACTCGCCACGCTGAATACGACCCGGAATTTTGCCATTAACCATACCAATTATTTCGCTGATATGAGCTTCGATAACGTTGCATTCACCATGCCGGCTTTCGGTGGTGTCGTCGGCGTCTCCGGACTGGCTCTGCTCAGCGGTGATATCGAAGTGACAACCGTTGAAGAGCCGGATGGAACCGGTGAGGATTATTCCGCAAATGACTATGCGTTTGGACTGAGTTATGCAACCAACCTCACGCAGAAATTTTCTGTTGGTGTGTCCGGAAAAATGGTCAGTCAGAGTATTGCCGAATTATCCGCCACAAGCTGGAGCCTGGATGTAGGTGCCGTATATCGAATCGGGGTCTTCAATAATATGAAGGTTGGTTTTTCAATTGTGAACTTCGGTCCGGACATGCGTTATACCGGCGATGACCTGTTATTCCGTACAGCGGTCTTTACAGAAGAAGGTGCCCAGGCAGAAGATGTGCGCGCGGAATACCTGACGGAAAAATACCAGCTTCCGCTCCGACTGCAGATGGGTTTTTCCATGGATGTGTTCAGGACGGGAAACCATGCGATGATTGCTGCCATCGATGCCATCAACCCCAATGACCAGGATGAATCCTTCGTGGTTGGCGTGGAATACGCCCTGATGGAGCGTTATTTCCTGCGTGCCGGTTATGGTGACGTAAATGACAAGGGATTGACAGCCGGTATGGGATTGAATATAGGTAATGTCAATACCGGAGCCTTTACCATCGATTATGGATTTGAAGCACATCAGTATCTGGGTGATCTGCACCGTTTTGGTGTGGGATTTGTATTTTAATGTATCAATCGGACGGAATGTTTATCTAATTAGATTAACAAAAGAATCATGGGGCTTATTAACATTCTAAATTAGTAAAGGAGGTGCAGAGGAACCAGGTTTATTTGATTTGGTTGTGTTTATTTTTTTGGACGTACTAATTTTGGAGGACAAATGAAGAAGTATTTACATTTTGGTCTAAGTTTATTGTTGCTTTTTGTGTTTGCCAATCTCTCATTGGCCGGTAAGAAAAGTAATAATAAAATTAATGAACACATTTATTTCGACAGAGGTTTGAAGCATCATATGGTGGTGATGAATAAAGAAATCATGACTGACGATGGTATTCAGTCCGTCACTGCTGTTGTTGATACGATTCAGCATGCCAGTACGAATTTTCCGGAAGACTGGGATTTTGGTATTCAGCAGGATGCTTATGCGCCGGATACGGTAGCCAACTGGTACTGGTTTGCAGCAGAAGATGCTCAATTGCTGGCCATTCAGGCTTCCTTTGCAACCACCGGTACCGGATCCTGGAATGTCTGGGGTTCTAACTTCGATCTGGGATATCGCTTACCCGGGACAGATATCAAATATCTGGCTATTGATGTTCCCTGGACGATTGATCAGGCCGATACCAATGAAGCCGGTGTCCCGACCGGTAACTGGCAGACGTTGGATGTGCAGTCTCTGCTCGGGACTGTAACAATACCGACGGATGGTGCTTATGTAGGTCATTACTATGATGCGAACGGCGGACCGAAAATGTTCATGGATGACGGTGATCATCCGCGAACCGATCCCAGCTGGAACGTTGCGCGCGCTTATCTGGGTGCTTTTGGCGGATGGTATTTCTGGGCTACTGCAACGGCATGGACAGAATTCGTCCAACGTATAGTCGTTTATTATGAAAATGTAGCTCCACTTATTGAAAACCTTTCCATGGTTCCTGACTATTTCGAAGGCAACCCGGAATTTGATTCAATTACCGCAGACATTTTCGATCTGGACGGTACGGTTGCCAGTGCAAATCTAGTCTGGCAGGTTGGCGCTGCAGGTTCTGAAGAGTCTGTAGCCATGTCCAATGTGGAAGGCGACATGTGGGAAGGAACCATCGGAACGTCGTTTAGTGCCGGTGATACCGTGTACTACTGGGTTACGGCAGAAGACGCCGATGGAAACTTCCGTCAGGGCAGCAATCTGGCTTTCGTCGTATTGCAGCCGCCTGCAAAAGGTACGGATGTTCTGGTTGTAAACGATGGCGCTGAAATCAGTGACGCAGCCATTACAGGATCTCTGGCCGAACTCGGCAAAACCATGTACCTGTGGGATACAGGTGTACATGGCGGTATTTCGGATTTCGAAGTCGAATGGGGTTTTGACAATATTATCTGGTACGGTTTCGGTTCCGGCTATATGCCTTCCCCGTTTGAAACCGGAGATAATGCAGTCAAACGTCATCTGGACGGCGGTGGTAATCTGATCGTTATCGATTCGGACTATCTGTTCGTCAATGGTTTCGGCGCAGATACACTCGTAGCCGGTGAGTTCGGATATGATTACCTTGGCCTGCATACCGGTTTCAGTGATCCGGCACAAACGGACACCTCCTTCTTCGGTATGGAAGGGAATCCTATTTCCGGTATGTATATGCCTGAAGGGGATACCCTGGTAACCTATTCCAATTATCTGGGTCTCTGGTATACGGAAGCGCCGTATGCAACTGACTGGCAGGATTACCTGGTGCCGAAAGAAGAAGCCGTACCGCTTTTCTGGAATGACAGTTCTCAGGCTTATGGTATGTATTCCGCCATCGGAAACACCAATGGTACCTACAGTACCGCTTTCTTCGCCTTCCGTCTGGGCGGTGCCGAAGATGCACACATACAGCAGGTACTGGACAGCACACTGAGTTGGTTTGATAAAAATGCAACGGCGATTGATGATAATTTTAATCCGGTTGTCAGCAGCTATACGCTGGAACAGAATTATCCGAATCCGTTCAACCCGACAACGACGATCAACTTCAACCTTCCCATGTCGGAAACGGTTAAACTGACCATCTACAATTCCCTGGGTCAGAGAGTCGTCGATCTGGTGAACCAGAATATGAAGAGTGGTTACCATTCCGTCAGCTGGAATGGGTTGAACGATCAGGGCGGAAAAGTATCTTCCGGTGTCTACTATTACAAACTGGAAGCCGGTGATTTTTCCTCTGTTAAGAAAATGTTGCTGCTGAAATAACACACAGGATGATTATAGTCTTGCTTTATTTTAGTGGTTAATTAACTTGAATAGCCATTCGGATCCCGGTCCGGATGGCTATTTGATTTATGAGGTGGTTTTCGTATTCAACCCACCCCCCAGCCCCCACCCTGCGAGGAGGGTGTTGCAAAATGGTTCAGAAGTAACGACTGGTTTTGAATGGCTGAATGGAAGGTCTTATTTACACCAGGATAAATCCTGGTGATGGTACAACAGAATGACTTGAACATTACCTTTGAACGATCACCAGCTTTTAAGCTGGTGCAAAAGGCTGTACATCGATTTTGACACGCTTTTTTCTCTGATATCTAATATGCAACACTCTCCGATCAGGGAGGGGAAATCCCGATGTATCGGGATGGGGAGGGTTGTCTTAAACAGGATTGGAAATGGATGTTTTATTTGAATAAACCAAGCCACCCCCCAGCCCCCTCCCTGCCTGCAGGGAGGGGGAATAAAAGGGGGAGGGTTGTCTTAAACCTGATTCTTGCTTTTGTTTCCTTCGCTTTCGCCCAAGAATACACGGACTCGGACTACTACAAGGCCGAGCAGAAGTTTCTTAACGGGGCGTATCCGGAAGCATTGCACATTATTGATTCCATTTCTCCGGAAAATCCATATTATCAGAATGGCCTTCTGTTGAAAGGCCATATCTATCTGCATGTGGATTCTCTCGAGAATGCGGAACAGGCATTTAATGATATTCTGAATGTCAATCCACAGTCCGAACTGGCTTATAACGGCCTTGGCCTTGTCTACTATAACCGGATAACAAACCATAAAACGGTAGTAAAATTTTTCCGCCGGCTTTTTGTCACCCCGGAAGCGCAAAAATCGGAAGATATGTTTAAGAAAGCGCTGGAAATCAATGAAGCCTATACCGATGCCCGCTATAACCTTGCCCGGCTTTATATTAAAACAGGTGATGAAACCGATAAGATTACGGCAGAAAATATCCTGGGTGGCCTGACTGACAACTATCCGTCGAATGCACTCTATACCTATGCACTCGGCGAGATAAAACTTCAGCTGGGAAAATATGATGAGGCCGCTGCTATATATGGCCGTATGGCTGCGCAGGATCAGGGGAACGGGAATATATATGTTCAACTGGCCTATGTTTTCTGGCACAAAAAACAATATGACCTTTTTTCAAGATATTATCTGACCGGGCTTTCCTTTCCTTTGAGCAGGGAGATAATTTTAAAATTGACCAGGGATTGCTGGGATATTCTCACCATTGCGGAACAGAATATGGCCGAAAAAGGAACTCTGCCCCCGGATTTTCTATTAAAAATGTGGCGAAATAAAGATCCGAATCCCATAACAGAAACAAATGAGCGTCTGATCATACATTATAAACGTCTGGAAATTGCCCGTGATTTATACCAGGCTGATACGTATACGGGTTATGATGACCGGGGTACCATTTATGTAAAATATGGTGAGCCGGATAACCGCTATAGCGATGCGTTTCCCAAATTTGATGTAAAAGCCAATGAATCGTGGAGCTATACCTTCGGTGATGTGGTTGCCTCATATGATTTTGTCCAGGAAGGGGCCAATTATACGCTGGTGGACGACCTCACCGAGGCCATGAATATGACCAGCCTGGGCAAGATCGGGCTCAATGTTCTGGTGGATATGTATCAGAACCGTTCGCATCTGGACGGGTATTATCAACGGGTTTCCAATGATCTTCTGGCGATCGATCCTTCCGCAGCGGAAAATGTCTCTTCGCTCAGTTCGATCTCCCCGGCCATTTCGCGCTATAAAGTCGACCGGATCAAAACCCGAACCAGTCTTCCCGTCTCCACATACAATTTTGAAATGGAAGGCTCCGATCTGCCTTTTTATTTTGATTACGCCTGGTTTTATGAGCAGTCTGATCAGGTCCGACTGGAATTATACTTCGGATTGAGCAGAGCGGCACTGCAATCGGACGCCTCATCGGCCGGTGATCTTCCGGTCATCGATCAGTCCATACTCATTCAGTCACGCGATTATGAAACCCTGGTCAAGGGAAGCAACAAAATTGATCTGAATAAAGCAGCTAAACGGACCGGAGACTACCTGTTCCAGACGGATGTCATGCTCACCGATTTTGACCCTGTCTGTAATGTCCAGCTTGAGAACAAGGCGAAAAATCAGAAACGCCTGGTTCAACTGCCCCTCTCCATTCCTTTTTTCAGGGATACGTCGTTTTCTGTAAGCGACATACAGGTTTCGATCGATATACATGACAGAACAGAGATGGATGGGGCCGTGTTTACGAAAAAGGATCTGTATGTTCTGCCGTATCCATATAAGGCGATACGGTCATCACGTCCGGTCTATTTTTATTTCGAAATATATAATATGAACCGCGATGAATCCGGAATGGCGGAATATGAAATACAGTTAAAGCTGTTCAGGAATGAAAACAGACGAAACCTGGTTAATCTGATCCAGCGTATCAATCCGTTTAATGCGGATGAAAAAACATCGATAACGACCAATATCAGGCGCCGGTCGGATCAATCGCTGATTCCGGAATACATTGCCCTGGATATGAGTGCGCTCAGCCCGGGAACATATGAACTGATCGTCAGTGTAATATCTACCGCATCCGGTGACATAGTTAACAGGAAACATACGTTTGAACTTGTAAATTAAGGTTCAAGGTTCAAGGTTCAAGGAATGAGTTCCCCCTTTTCTAAGGGTTGTTGCAGATTAGGAGATTGGGCACTAAAGTGCATAGATTTTGTTAGAACATCTTTTACCACTATCTAAAGATAGTGGCTATTGAGTTGAATATAATGGAATTGGGTTTGCTCAATAGCCACTAGCTTTAGCTAGTGGAAGATAAGACTATAAATAGTTGATGTGCTTTAGCCATAAAAAACAGCATTGTGAGCCCCCTTTTTTAAGGGGGAATTCAGCTAGTACCCAATTCAAGGAGAGATAAATAATGAATAAAGTTTTAGTAATCCTGATGCTGCTCCCGCTGATGCTCTGGGCATCCAGTTCAAAAGAACAAAGCCCGGCAGATCTGATGAACAGCGATCCAAACCAGGCTGCCTTTGCACCATCTGCGAATGCTCCTGAAACCGAATATATGCCGGGGCAGATCGTCATAAAGATGAAAGATGAACAACTGCCGTTAATGCTTTCAAAAGAACAGCGTGGATTTTCAACGCAGTACCCGTCCATAAACAAACTCATGGATTTTCATAATATCTCAATAGTGCAGAAGGCTTTTCCTGCCAAACAGAAACCCGCTAAAGCAGGACGTACGGATTTATCAAAAATATATTTCATGAAATTTGACGGTGCCCGCGATGTGCTGCAGGTTGCCGAAGATTTCTCCCGGGATCCGAATGTGCTCTATGCGGAACCGGTCTACATTTATAAAACCAGTACGACACCCGATGATCCCCGCTATGGTGAACAGGGGCATTTCGATGCGGTTCAGGCGGAAGCGGCCTGGGATATCACCCAGGGCAGTTCGGATGTTATTATCGGTATCGTCGATTCCGGTGTCGATCTGGACCATCCCGATCTGGCGGCTAATATCTGGGTAAACGAGGATGAGATTCCGGGTAACGGAATCGATGACGATGGAAATGGTTATGTGGATGACGTGTACGGATGGGATTTCATCGGTGCCTCCTTTGATGATATCGTTCCGGATAATGATCCGGACCAGGATAACGGCAGCGATCACGGGACCCATGTGGCCGGCATCGCCTCTGCCGTCGGGAATAACGGTGTCGGTGTTACCGGAATGGGCTGGAATATGAAAATTCTGGTAACCAAACACAGTTCTGATGATCCTTCCATCAGTATCGGTTACGGGTACAGCGGCATCGTTTACTGTGCGGATAACGGGGCCGACATCATCAACTGCAGCTGGGGGGGCGGTGGCTATTCACAATATGCCCAGGATGTCATTAATTACGCCTATGAACAGGGCGCCCTCGTAGTCGGCGCCGCCGGAAATGACACCCCGGATGCGTCATATAATCCACCACAGTTCTGCCCACCCCATTATCCTTCGGCCTATGATCATGTCTTGTCCGTATCGGCAACCGATAATATCGACCGTTTTACCAGTTTTTCCTATTACGGCACGACCGTCGACGTTGCGGCGCCGGGCTCGGCGATCCTGAGCACCATTCCGGTCAGCCAGGGATCCTATACCCGCTTGAGCGGAACGTCCATGTCCAGCCCGCTGGTCGCCGGCGTGGCCGGACTGGTCAAGTCGGTTTATCCGGATATGACGCCGGATCAGATAACCAACCAGATCAAGTACACTTCTGATAATATTGATGATATCGGCACAAATTCTCTCTATGTTCAGTATGGAGGTATCGGCGAAGGGCGCGTGAATGCCTACCGGGCTGTAAGCGAAGCCCCGCAGCCCTTTGTAGAAATTACATCGGTATTTTATGATGACAGTATTGGTGGAAATAACAATGGAAAAGCCGAACCGGGTGAAAGCATCGATATCCGTCTTTCTCTCAGCAATCTGTGGGGTGATGTATCGGATCTTGTAATTTCGGTTTCAAGTGATGATTACGGCATTGTTGTTGACGATAACACCAGTATCCTTGGGAGTGTACCGGGCGGTACCACCTCGTTTTCAAACGACGAAGACCTGATGCGTTTAACGGTTTCGGAAGATGCCCTGCCGCATCGTGTCCCTCTGGAAGTGACCATCTCCGGATCCGGCGGGTATATTCGTGAAGAAACGATTTATCTCTCGATTGAACCCATGGTACTGATCGTCGATGATGATGACGGTTTCAATAATGTGGAAGAATATTATACACACGTGCTGGACCAGATGGGTATCGTTTATGATATCTGGGATCATAACAGCCAGGGCTCTCCTGAGGGTATATTGGCATCCTATCCCAATGTGATCTGGGTGTGTGAATGGAATTTCCCCAGTCTCGATGCGGATGACCGTCAGATTATTCAGCAGTATCTGGGTAACGGCGGTAAGATGTTTCTGTCCGGCCAGGATATCGGCTGGGACCTTTCCGATGCGGGGAGTGATATCAACGAATATGCCGCATCCGGCGGTGCTTCGCGGACTTTTTTCAATTCCTACCTGAAAGCCAAATATATCCGGGATGATTCCGATTTTGATGAGCTGACCGGCGTTGAGGGTGACCCGATAGGGGATGGACTGGAATTTGAAATCTTTCAACCGGGCCGGACAGGCAACCAGTATCCCAGTGAAATATCACCTCTTGGTGATGCGGTGTCGCTGTTCCAGTACCCGAACGGAAACGATGGTGCTATTCGCTATGAAGGTGATTACCGGCTGGTGTTCTTTGCTTTCGGCGGTTATGAGGCGATTACCGATTCCCTGACACGTAAAATCGTGATGGGGCGCATTATCCGCTGGCTGAACGGGATCGACTTTCAGCACGTTCCCCTCAGGGATACCGAAGATACGGAAAATGATTATACGGTTGAAATTGCCCTGACCTCCGTGGTCGACAGCCTGGCGGACATTGATCTTTACTGGGATACGGATGGGACGTTGCCTTTCAATAAAGTACCTATGATTAAACAGGAAAGCGGTCTGTTTGACGCAAAAATCCCGGCACAGGCAGGCGGGAATATTCAATATATGATATTCGCACGAACGAACTCAGGCACCTATCTGCCCTCGGAGGTCTATCATTTTGTAGTTGGACCCGATGAACAGCCGCCTTCTCTTGAAATCATAAGGCAGCCCAATGCCGGAACCGCCAATCCGGTCGGCCCGTTTGTGTTCGAGATTGAATCGGAAGACAATATCGGTGTGGATAAAGAAAGCGCACAACTCTTATACTGGAAAGAAGGCATGCCCGCCGATACGGTATTGCTGAATGAAAAAGAGGAAAATATATACGGAAGCCGTCTTTATTTTGATCCGGCGCTCGAAATGGGTGCGGAAATGTATTACACCTTTCAACTACGCGATATCTCTCTCACCGGCAATGAAGTACGCAGTGATACGTTTACCTTCCGGATAGACAGTATCGAAGTGCTGGATGACTTCGAAGGTTCCCTGACTAAATGGGATCTGGGTGAAAGCTGGGGTAAAACATCGAAGATCAGTCATGACGGAACCTACTCCCTGGCGGATAATCCGGAGGGGAACTACCAGGACAACCAGGACAATCCGCTGACCTATCGTCTGCCACACCGGCTGCAGAACTATCAATCCGCCTGGCTCGATATGTGGGTTAAGTATGATATTTATAATGATAAAGATTTTGTATTTGTCGAAGTCAGCGTCGACGGCGGCAGCACATGGAACGAAATCAAACAGTTTACCGGTACAAAACTGCTTTTTTTCAATGAAATCATTTACTTAAATGATTATGTAGGGCCGGCACAGGACTCCCTGATGCTGCGTTTCCGCCTGGAATCAGATAGTATTTACACCCGTGACGGGTTTTACCTTGATGACCTGGTATTACGTGTATCCGACAGTCCGCCCACATCGATTGCCGAGATGGCAAATGCGGTGGTACCGGCTGATTTTTATCTGAATCAGAATTATCCGAATCCGTTTAACCCGAGTACCGTGATCGAATTTGGTGTCAAATCACTGGCCGATATCAAACTTAATATATACAATGTGCTGGGGCAGAAAGTGGCGGTCCTGGCAAATGAAGCGTTTCAGCCGGGCCGGTACCGGGTGAACTGGGATGGCAGGAATGTAAACAATCAGGCCGTGGGAAGCGGTGTTTATATTTACCACCTGGAAGTACGGTCGAAAATGGGGGAAAAGAGAGATTTTTACAATAAGATGATTCTCGTACATTAGGAACCGGGCGTTTACATCCCGGTTCCTGCAACCATCCGAAACCGGTATGATCAGGGATCCATTCAAGCGCAACTATGCCAGACATCTGGAGATATCTGCTGTTATTTCCATGGTCTGTATCATTGCGCTTTTTTATTTTTACCCCCGCTTTGATAAAGGGGTCCGCCCGTTACCGGTGCTTAAAGTGACACCCCTGAAAATAGTGGACATTCCGCGCACGGAACAAAAACGGGAGCCGCGACTGCGCTCTCCTGCCATGCCGGTCATACCTGTCGCTTCTGACGATCCTGATATTTTGGAGGATGTGCTCGTCGAATTTCCTTCCCCTCAACCCGGGCAGGACAGTGCTGCCGTACTTTCCGCCGGTGAAGTTTTGGAAGTACCCTTCACACCGCGGCAGATCCTGGAAGTGATGCCGGGTGGTGTGCCCGGAAGTAAGGGTAAAATACGACTCTCCTTACGCATTGGCAGGGATGGAAGGGTCAGGGAATATAACGTGCTGGAAAACAGCACGACCGGAAATGACGCCCTGCAGGAAGTCATACGGGCCGTGGAGGGTTCTCTCTGGGAATCGGTGTCCCTGAATAATACACGCTACGAGTACTGGATTGAGAAGACATATATTTTTGATTGAATCCGGTTTATTTTTTCTCATTCAAACGACAATAAATACAATTCGTGATGACCGAACGAACAATCCATAATATGCCGATTATATTCCGCTAATTCTATTGAATTTAATTGCATTTATTCTTAGCATGTTGTATAATATGTCTCATTAGAATGGAATGGCTCCTGCCTCTGCGGGGTATTGAATTATGATCATTTTTACAAATCCACAGACAAATTTTTCTTTAACGGTATTTTCACTAAGCATTTCCGCATTTCAGCAAAAACGTAACAGAGAAACGTGCACCATTCCCCATATAGAAAAGCGAATACAGCACAGTTATAAGAAATATTAAGGAGAAACAAGGATTCTCTTTCAGAGAATTTTATTTTTTATTTCATTTTATTGATTTATTATTTATTTTCTATAAGGTTTAAAGAAGCAAATATGCTTTGTTAAGTAGTCAAATCGCCAACGACTCTTTAATAAGTTAGTTAAAATAGCATGGTTACCAACGTCGGGATACATGTCCCATTGTGTTGCTATCTCTTTAATTAAGATGTGATATATACAGTTCACATGTGTAAAAGTAGCAAAGGAGGGATTCTATGACGTAGTGTTACTTCATTTTTAATCCGTAGTTTTACTATTTAAGTATTATTCGTGGAGGTAAAGGGATGTTAAAGAAAGTTTTTATTCTACTATTCACATTAGCTTTGCCGTTCGTTGCTTTAGCGCAATCATCCGGAAAGATTATTGGCGTTATCGCAGATGAGGAAACAGGCGAGCCCCTGCCGGGAGTGAATGTTGTATTAAAAGACACCTATCTGGGTGGTACAACAGATATTGACGGATACTATGTGATCCTTAATGTTCCTGTGGGCGCGTATGCCATTGAGGCAAGCTATGTCGGCTACACGAGCATGGTTGTCAATAATGTTCGTGTTTCCGCTGGTGTTACAACAGAGCAGGATTTTGAGCTGGCACCAACCACGCTTGAATTGAGTGAAGCCGTCGTTGTTACGGCTGAACGGCCTCTGGTGGAAAAACACGTTACGCAGAGTGTTTCAAAGGTAACGACCGAAGATCTCGAGTCGATACCGGTAAGAGGTATGAATGATCTTCTGGCATTGCAGGCCAGTGTTGTTGTGCAGGACGGTAATGTGCATATCCGCGGCGGTCGTGATGACGAAGTCGGTTACTACCTGGATGGTGCGTCAACGGTTGATCCTGTTAACAATACCAATGCGGTATATGTCATTCAGGAAGCCGTGGAAGAAATACAGGTATTAGCCGGTGGCTATACCGCCGAATTCGGCGGTGCGAACTCCGGTATTGTACGGTCGGAATTACGGACCGGTACACCGGATTACCGTATGTCCCTGGATTTTCAGACGGACAAATTTACGACACGCGGTGAAGAATTCCTGGGTACCAAATCGTTTAATGATCATCTGCTGATCGGTACCTTCAGCGGTCCGGTTGCTTCAGACAAAGTACGTATGTTTGTCGCTTTTGAAAATAACTACGAAGGGGATTATGTTAAACGCTTTAGTGAGCCCTTCCAGTTTGATGCATCGAATCTTGCGGCGCCGCTTGTAGACTACAATCCGGATAACCCGGCAGCAGGCGATACCGTGTCAATGCTCAAATACCCGGCATTTACACCCAACAACAGCCGGAACCGGTACACCATAAACAGTACTTTGAATTTTGATCTGACACCGGTTCAGTTCCGGTTGAGCGCACTGTATAACCAGCGTGAATACACCCAGGACGATCAACCGATGCTGAATATTTTGAATGATCGCGAACCGACCTGGGAGGCCAGAAATATCCTGCTTTCCGGAAAACTGACACATGTTCTGAATCCGAGCACATTTTATGATGTAAAACTCAGTTATTTTGATGATTTCGTTGAGAAAAAGGATGAGTATTTTGGCAATGACTGGCGTTCCTGGTCAGACAGTGCAAAGATCGCACAGCATACCGGTGGCGATGTCATTTACAGGGATGAGGACAGTGCACCGTATCCCTATCTGCTGAATGGTTTTTATTTTAACAGAAATGGTTCTTTCGGTGAAGATGCCGGTGACGGATGGTATTATAAAGAAAAACAGAACTACTTTGCCGGTGCGGTCAACATAACCAGTCAGATTAACCGCTACAATGAGCTCAGGGCTGGTTTCGATGCCCGTTTCTATACGCTGAGACGGTTCGATATCCATGCACCGACAGCATTGAACCGTATCAATTTCTATGGCACTGAAGAAGCCGTACCTGATGCTTCCTGGAAGGAAGCCCTCGGTTCCCGTACCTACGGTTATGACCGTTATGGCGAAGAACTGGATGATGGTGTAGATGCAGCCAGGAAACCCCTGTTTGCGTCCTTCTATATCCAGGATAAAATCGAGTTCGATGACCTGATTATCAATGCCGGTCTGCGCTATGACTATATCGATACAGACGATAAAGATCTCATCAATCCGGCCAATCCGGCAGTGAATGAAGACGAAGCGATTCTCGAGGAATCAGCCTGGGAAGATGTCGAGCCCTTCCAGCATATCAGCCCGCGTCTCGGTATCTCGTTCCCGATCAGTGAAAAAGCGGTATTCTATACACAATACGGTAAATTTGTCCAGACACCCAAGCTGAGCCATATTTATCGCAGTTACCGCGAACTCGGAACCCAGATCGTAACAGCAGGTAACTTCTACCTGGCACCGATCGGTTATGGTCTCGGTCCGATCGAAACGACTTCGTATGAAATCGGTTTCCGCCGTCAGATGGCCAATGTGGCTTCCTTTGATGTAACCGGTTTTTATAAGAACCTGAAAGGTCAGGTCGGAATGGAAAAAATCAAAGCCGCACCGGGTGCTCTGATTCAGACCTACGAATTACTGGCCAACGGCGACTTTGCCACGACTAAAGGTATCGAATTGCGTCTGATGCTTCGCCGCTATAAGCGTTTCCAGGCTCAGATGAATTATACCTATACACAGGCGGAAGGTACCGGTTCGGGTGAAACGTCCTATCATGGTGCTAACTACCGTGATTCACAGAAACCGACCATTACCTCACCTCTGGATTACAACCAGAAACACCGTGGTACGGTCAATCTGGATTACCGTTTTGGTAATGATGACGGTGGCCCGGTTCTGTCCAATTTTGGCGCCAATGTCTTAGTCAAGTTTTCAAGCGGTCATCCGTTTACCATGGTATACTATCCTCCGGGAGGCCAGGTAAACTCTTATGATGCTGCAGTAAATTATATGAATGATACACGTTCACGTGAAGCGCTGGAACCGATCAATTCCTCGACAACGCCCTGGACGACGACGGTGGATTTACGTCTGGATAAAAGCTTCCGGATTATGGATAAACTGCAGGCCCAGGTCTATATGCGCGTCACCAACCTGTTTAATACCCAAAATGTCATCAATGTATTCCAGGCAACAGGTAAAGCCAAAGACGACGGGTTTATCAATGATCCGACAAGAGCGCAGTCGTTTATCGATGCCAATGGTGGTGAAGATTATGTCAACATGTACCGTGCCATTAATTTAACAAACGGACAGGCTTACTGGGATGAACTCGGTTTAGACTTATTTGGCACGCCCAGACAAATCATGCTTGGTGTAAAGTTTAACTACTAATTTGGTTTTCATGTGAAAAGATTTTAAGGAGTTAATCTATGATAACGCAAAATAGAAAAGTCCCTTTTCTTGTCATGGCCGGGATTTTGATATTGATTTTTGCCTTTTCGGCTTCTGCCCGCGGACCGCTTTCGCCTTCAGCCGACATGACGATATCAAAAGTAAGCCAGGACAAGTATGCACGAACCCAGTGTAATATTGCCAACTGGTCCTACTGGTTTTATTATGACGGAAAAGCAGCCAACGATCCCAATGGGGATACGGGTGGCATTTATCCGCGTAATACGGCTGGTATGGTATTTGCCGAAGGTATCGTTTGGGGTGGCTTTCACAGGGACACCCTGAAAGTTGGTGGCCAGACATACAATATCGGTACGACACCGGGTTGGATTACCACACCGGGCGACGGAATCAATCCGCCGGTCAGAGTTTTGGCTGATGATCCGCGTGCACGCATTTACCGGATCCGCCAGGATTTCAGGTCCCTAAGCAGTGTTAATGAAGACGGCGAAATCGAATATGATGCGTCGGTACTGCAGGATGCGGCGGAAGTGAATTTTATTTCCAGTACGGATGTGACCGATGATATGAAAGCCGCAGTGGTTAACCAGTATGCCACGGACTGGAAAGAATGGCCGGTTGATCTCGGTGCACCGTATTACGATGAAGACGGTAACGGCGAATACAATCCGGTACTGGATGCTGACGGTTATCCGATGATCGGAGAATTGAATGAAGACGGTAATTATGATGTGTTGTACGACCGTCCCGGTATTGCCGGCGCCGACCAGGTCATATGGTGGGTCGTCAATGATCTGAATGAATCCAGAACACTGAATTTGTATGGTGCGCCTCCTATCGGTCTTGAATTGCAGATAACGGTATGGGGCTATAATCAGCCGAATGGAACGCTGGGACAGATGTTCTTTAAAAAATTCAAGTTCATCAACAAGTCCGGTTTTCCTGTTGATTCCATGTTCGTATCGCAGTGGGCCGACCCGGATGTCGGTAACTATACCGACGACCTCGCCGGTTGTGATCCCGATCTGGGCGTGGGTTTTGCCTATTCCGGATATCGTACGGATGGCGAATTTGATCCCTTTGGCCTGCCACCGGCAGCCGTCGGTTTTGACTTTTTCCAGGGACCACTGGTCGAAGGTAAAGCAGGCGAGGATTTGAATCATAATGGTGTCGATGATGCGGAAGATTTCGCTGTGTTCGATCTTAAAAAGGTTGGCCCGGGATATATCAACCTGCCGATGACCAGCTTCCTTTATTTTGCGGCAGGCAGCGCCATCTCCGACCCGGATCTGGGTGATTATGACGCCTCCAAAGAATGGTACAATATGCTGAACGGGTATATTCCGACGCAGGACCTTGACAATCCGACACCCTATACGGTCGGGAATATTCCGGGTGGAACACCAACAAAGTTCCCGCTTTCCGGTGATCCTTTCCTGGGAACGGGCGACATTGATGGGGTTGGTCTGAATCTGCCTCCGGGCGACCGTCGTATCGGTATGTGCTCCGGCCCGTTCTGGATGGCTCCCGGTGACACGCAGGAAGTCGTTGTCGCGGTTGTCGGCGGTATTATCCAGCAGGAAGGCGGCGATAACCGTAACGCCGTTGCCCAGATGAAGCTGAACGACGCCTATGCCCAGTTCCTCTATGACAACCTGTTCCAGGGTATCCCCAGTCCGCCGACGGCACCCAATGTGTCCGTTACGGAATTCGAAAATAAAGTCACGCTGGACTGGAGCTTTGATAAAACGAGAATTTCTGAAACGGAACGTGATGATCCGCTTCTGGGTTTTGATTTTGAAGGTTATAATATCTACCAGCTTCCTACAGAAACGGCTTCCAAGGATCAGGCAACACTTGTTGCTACATTCGATAAGGATAACTTTGTGGGAATTATCCGTGCGGAGCAGTTTCTGCCGTCCTTCGGGGACGTTGTTGAAGTACCGATTCAGAAAGGTACGGATAGTGGTGTTCAGCGGTTTATCACTTTAGAACAGGATTATATTAATGAAAGACCGCTTTACAATGGACAAACCTATTACTTTGCGGTAACCGCTTATAATTATAATCCGGATCCTTCCGTACCGGAACCCTCCCTTGAATCGGGTCTGACCGCTATTCCGGTTATACCCCAGGCCCCGAAACCTGGTCTGGACTATGGTTCTGAAACGGGAGACGAGATTGAGTTTACGCATGACGAGGGTGTCGCGGAAATTACAGTCGATCTGGAAGTCATCGACCCCAAAAAGATTACGGGTGATGATTACCAGGTCTTTTTCGAGCCCTGGCATTTTTATCTGGATAAAGACGGACAATGGAAACGCACCAATTATCCGGATTCCGTTGGCGAAGGATTGGCCAAAGAATCCGATCTCGGCGGTTCTTCCCTGTCCGCTATAGCCTATACATCCCCAATAGCTGGTACGCGCGACCTCAAGTTCATACTGGATCTTGTGGCTGCTGACTATGACTATTCCGATGGTGTCTGGCTGAAGTTCCCGGCAGAGATTGAAATCAATGGCGCCGAGGATGCTATTGGAAATGCTTACGGACACTCTATCACCCCTGAAATTGATCTTGAAGAGAATACCGTTTTCTGGGGTCGAGCCGATACTACCGGGGATGGTGAGTTTTCCGGTGGCGAAGTATTTACAGTGAATGTAAATACACCGACCCTGCCAATAGATGTCGATTATACCATCTTTGATGACGGCTGGGCCACCGCTTATATGATAGGTACCGGTGATTCCACCTATTTCAATCTTGGTGACGGCGTCGTGCATGCTGTAGGTACGACTACGATTAGCGAAGAAGCCTATCAGTTCAAGACCATAGATATGTGGGGTCTGAAGAATCTTACCGATAATGTCGTTGTTCTGGAAGGACAGGAACAACTTTACGATGAAGAAATCGAGATCAAAGGTGCCCCTGTTGTTGACGGATTTAAAATCGCTGTCAATGGAAGTTACGAGGCAGGCATTGATTTTAACCAGGTTGTTTACATTGCTCCGGATGGCAGGGAACGGGTTGTAAGTACCACAAGCGCGGGCCAGTCCGGTATCAGCAGTTATCACTATTCCGGCTGGAGTACGGATGGCGCCATGGCCTATCTTGGCGGAGTTCAGGGACGCGGGGTAACGGACGCGACGATCCTGACCCATGATTATGAACTGCGGTTCACCGGTGAATTTGAGCCGGAAGAGGTCGATGGCCAGGTGCTGATGCATGTGAAAGAAGGTACCGGCTCCATGGCCTATCTCGCTGCGGCAAGAAGTGATGATCTCGCGAATCACCCCATGAATCCCAATCCGGGCTCCGATGATCCATTTATGGTACGCATACCGTTCGAGGTTTGGAATATAACGACAAACCAGCAGATCAATTTCCATATGATTGATCGTATGCAGAGCTATAGCGCTGATACGGTCTGGGTATTTAATCCGAATGACCGTATGTACTGTGAATTCGTGAATTCACCATATACGGATGGAGCAATGCTGACCGATGCAGATCTGGATCAGATGACCTGGAACCTCGTATTCTGGGAAACACCATACGAGAACGGTGACGTGGTCAGGGTCATTTACCCCAATCCTATTGTACCCGGTACGGATTTTGTTACCTTCTCGACGGAAGGTCTGGGACAAACGGCATTCAGTGTAGAAGAGGCGAAGGCCGATGTCGATAAGGTCGGCGTGTTCCCGAATCCCTACTACGGATACAACACGGCTGAACCGGATCGCTTCACTAAATTCGTTACATTTAATCATCTGCCGGAAAAAGTAACGGTTCGTATATTTGACTTGTCCGGTGTGCAGGTCCGGAAACTCACCGAGCAGGATAAGCAAGGTGGCGTAACTTCCCAGTTCCTGCGCTGGAATTTAAGAAACGAATCGGATATTCCTGTAGCCAGTGGTATTTACATTGCACATGTGGATATGCCTGATGAAGGTAAGACCAAAGTGCTGAAGGTATTTATCATTCAATCACAGGAAATGTTAAAATACTATTAATACCCGGAAGATGATTCAAGTGTATTATAAAGGGAGACCTGTTATGATAAATAAGAAAATATTTAGCGGATGTGTAATTTTCGCTATCATTCTGTTAATGAGCGCATCTTCGGCATTCGCCGGAGACGTCGATCGCATCGGTACGGCCTCCGGTGTCCAGGTACTGGTACCAACCGGCCCCCGGGATGTATCGACTGTAGGAGCCAATCTGGCTTACACCTCGGGAATCCATTCCCTGCATTGGAATCCCGCCGGTTTGTCCAGAATGGAAAATGCGGCCCAGGGACAATTTTCTACCATTACTATTTTTAATGATATCAAGGTGAATTACCTGGGTCTCGGTGTTAAAATGGGAACGCTGGGTCATCTGGCTTTCAGTGTTAAAGCCTTTGATTTCGGCGATATTCCCGTAACCACAGTTCAGGATATGGACGGTGAAAGCGGTGCTACGTTCTCTCCAACCTTTGTTACGACGGCTCTGACCTATTCCAATGGGTTGACCGATCGTATCCGGGTTGGTGTTACGACGAAATTCATCTATGAGAGCATCCCGTTAGCGAGTGCCAGTGCAATGGCCTTCGATATTGGCTTACAGTATCAGGGTCTGGCCGGCGTTGAGCCCCTTTCCTTTGGTGTTGTTATTAAAAATGTCGGTAGCAATATGCAGTACGATGGATCCGGAATGCTGGACGAATTTACCGATCCGGCAACAGGACGCCAGGACTTCCTGAAAAGGGAAGCGGCGGCAAATGACCTGCCGGCATCCTATGATATCGGTATCGGATACCGCATGGAGATGCAGGAGAAAAACGCAATGGTTTTTTCCAGCACCTTCAATAACAACAACTATGGATACGATAATGTCAAACTGGGTGTGGAATATATCTATGACGGATTCATCTTCCTGAGAGGTGGATACAACATGGGTATGGATATGCCCAGCGAGGAACAGCTCTACGATTTCGCTTTTGGTGCCGGTATTCAGTACCAGCTCGGCGGAATGGACCTGTCGATCGACTATGCATTCAGGAATTCGCAGTACTTTGATGCGAACAACATGTTTGGCCTGACGATCGGTCTGTAGTCGTTCTGTAAGGACAACGAAAAGGCTATCCCATCCGGGATAGCCTTTTTTTTTCACCAGGATAAATCCTGGTGATGGTACAACAGGAAAAAAGATTAGTATTTAACCGAAAACGAAGCCTGTAGAAAACGCTTCTTAAGATGGTAATAGCGGAATCCGCTGTTGTCAAATAGATTATACGCAGCCAGCTGGACACTCAGTTCAAGACTGTTGAAGGAATGCCATTTATAACCAACTGATAGATCCATATCATTAAACGGCTCTATGTTTTCCGTCTGTAAAACCGCATTATGGTCATAATACCAGGCCACACTTTTGCCTTCATAAAAATACGTTGTCGTAAAATTGAAGCCGGAAAGAGAAGCAAATTGCAGGTTCAGGCTGGCCGTTCTATCCGGTTTGTAAGCGTATAAAAGCGGATTTTCGATGTCCAGGTGCATGTACGATCCGGTTAGTGTGAAATAGGAGAGCAGACGATTCCAGGTTATGGAAGCATCCAGGCCTCTGGTCCGGTTTGTGCCCAGTTGAACATGGGCGAGGATATCTTCAAAAGGCCGCTCTAAAAGGGCATTATACACCGTTCTTGAAAACAGACCGATGGAGACATCCATATGATCATAGAAGGCATGCTCCGGAAAATACCGCATAGTGATGCCCCCATCGATAGAACGGTTATATTCCGGTTCCAAAAATGCAATCGTGCTGTCCTGACCGCTGATGATGGCTAATTCGCGTGCATACGTCTGTTGAATAAGTGAAGGATACTTAACATTCTTGCCGATGCTGAAATAAGGCGTTATACGCGCTCCCTCGGAAAAATAGTTTATTTTAAAACCCATCATGTTATTGATATCCCTGTCCCCGTTAGCCAGAAAATCACCGCGTAATCCCAGAAATGTTTCCCAGGAAAGATTTTTAAGATCCGGCGTGCGATCCGTGTAAGAGAAGACACCGGCCAGGGCCAGTCTGTTATCATAATTATACGCATGATACAACCGGTTTTCCCAGTTAATATCACGTACATGGGCATCGGATTTAAGATCGTTATGAAAATATTCTGACAGGACCTGCAGTTCACCAGCACTGATGGAAAACTTTTTAGTAACCTTCACATTCAAACGGTTTGAATGATAATCAGAAATGTATCGGGCGCTCCCTGTTGGAATACGTTCCACCGTATTTTCGGAAAAACTGTTATTCAACTGAATTTCAAGATCACTGATAGAAAAAATCCGGCCTGAATAGGATGCCGCTATAAAATAATTATGCAACGTACTTTTCCAGTTCGGCTTTTTATAATCCAGATGATATCCAATCAGTTTGCTGGTGAAACGACCGTTCTTGTGAAAGTAATTCAGGTTTAAGTGGTGGTTTTGTTTCGTTGTGGAAATATTGTTGTTTTTGGATTTAACGGAATACTGTTCACTGGGAAAGTATTCTATCTCCGGTGCAATGCGGTTTAGTTGGCCAAAGTAGCTGAAGATAAAATGATTTCCGAGCGGCACATTCATATTGCCAAGGAGATAATTAGTATCAAAACTACCGTATTTCCCCTTGAAGTAATAACGTTCTTTTGCCTCCTGATGGGTCGTTATATTGAGGATACCACCAAAAGCGCCATTCCCAAGGAGAGCCAGATTCCCGCCTTTAACCAGTTCCAGCTTTTGAATATTTTCAACAGGAATCAATGACAGATCAGCACTGTTGTCAATGCCGATATCATTGATTAAAATGCCGTCGAGGTACACATTGACCTCATCAGCATTGCTTCCGCGTATTTGTATACCCCGTCCATCCAGGTCATTTCCTTCGATGCGGATCGAGGGAACAGGCTTCAGGATATCACTGATCTCGCTACTGCCGTATATTTGAATTTCCTCCGCATGAATCGTTGTTTTTGCATGGGGTATGTCCCGGGAAAGCAAATTGATTTTATCAGCCATTATTATAATTTCATCTCCCAGTTCTAACTCGGATGGTTGCAGATAAATGACGGGATGCTCTTTCAAGGCGGCGAGCGGGATAATGCGGGTTTTGTAACCCATAAATTCGATGCTGATGGAATCGGTAAGCGATGTATCGCTGAGTTGCATCTGAAAATAGCCGTTTCGGTCCGTGCTGGTTCCGTTATCGGTTGTCAATAAAAGAATATTGGCACCGGTAAGTGGCTCCCCGGTGGCACCATCATAGACGAATCCTCTTAGCAGGATCTCTTCTGCTGTCAATGGCTGGAATAATACAAAATACAAAATAAAAAATAAAAAATAGTGTTTCATATAGTGCTGTGCAGTGAATGATTCAGAGACCAATAGTTTATTTAAAGCGACGGTAGTCGCTGTTGCCGCTCTGATCTTCCGCAAAAATATAGTAATAATTATCTTTTGACGGCAGATGCCATCCATCCCCCAGCCCGGAAAGAATTTTGCAACGGTAAAGAGCGCTGAGAGGTGTGATGAATTTAACGAATTCCAGGTCCATATCGAGCCGTTTCATATCCGGACTGAAGTCTTTAATGTAGTAAAAGGTGGCCTGAACAGTTTTAATATCTGCGAATCCCTGATAATCATAAATCCGGACATCACAATTTAACAGGCTTGAAGTCGGATATATTGATGCCTCTTTAATAATGGGTGCGACATAGACCAATTTGATGACGTACTCTTTATCCTCATTGTAAATGACGAACTGATCTTCGAAAGCATCATACTTTTCGGCCGTTACCGTTACCGGTACCGGTTTGTCCCTTTCTTCATCCGTTCCAAGATCGACGTGCAGTATATAATCACCGAAGTAATCGGTTAGCGTCTGTTGTATTCCGATTTGAACCAGAGCGCCGGCAACGGGTTCATCGGTGAAAATGTTGCGTACCCTCCCTGATATGCGTATGGTATTATCCTCAACATCGGCATCATAATTATAGCCGATAAACTGTTCACAGCCAAGGAACAGAAAAAAGCCGGCAATGACACCTGTTCGGAAGAATACATGCATTTTCGTGTTTTCTCGAATCTTCAGGACTATCCGGAGCAATATAGTCAATATTTTTACCGAAATCTATTTAGTTTGTATCCACTTCCAGATCTCCGGCAGGGTCGGACGCTTACCATACATCAGAATACCGATGCGGTAAATCTTCGCTGTTAACCAGATCAGCACAAGAACTGTGAGTATGAGAAGAATGATGCTGGCTAAAATTTCGAATGATGAGGGCGTGCTCAGATTGATCCGGGTAAACATGATAATCGGTGTGAAAAACGGTATATAGGAAAGAACAGTGATCATGGTACTGTCCGGATTTTTAACCATGAAACCAATCAGCATGAGGGGAATAATCAGGATAAATACGATCGGTGCTGAAACCTGCTGGGCTTCCTGTTCCGTCGTTGTTATGGCACCAATGGCTGCATACATCGATGAAAATATGAAAAACCCGAGGACATAAAAGAGGATAAAATATAAAAAGATTTCAGGCGCAATATTCAATGCACCGGCGGAAACGGGCATCATAGATCCGCCATAGGTAATCAGGCCGACACCAATTGCCGACCAGATCAGGTACTGCGTCAACCCCACGGAACCCTGGCCAAGAATTTTACCGGCCATCATCTGAAAGGGATTGGCGGAGGAAAGGAGAACCTCGATGATGCGGGTCGTTTTTTCCTGGATGATTTCACGCATGACATTGGCCCCATATCCGAAAATCGTTATATACAGAATAATTACAAAGGCGAAAGTGGTCAGATATTCGGTTAAAAATCCACTTTCGGCCTGTGTGCCGCCCTTTACAATTTTATAGGTTTTAAGGGAGAGACTTTTGGTTAGTTTGTTAATTTCTTCTGCTACCAGACCGGACGCTTCCAGCCGGTGATTGATGACGATTTCACCGATGGCTCCGCGTAAACGACGGTTGATGTCGAAGTTGGCCACATTTTTTGCATAATAATCGAGTTTGCCTTCTTCTACAATATCAGCGGGAATATGTATAAAACCATCGATATCCTCAGATTCAACGCGGGCTCTCTGTGCATCGATAATGGCCTGAACAGAGTCGGTAAGTTCAACCCGGTCTATAAGGAATTTCTTACTTCCATCTTTCAGGGAATCATCAAGGGATTCATTTAATTCATCATAAACAAAATCGGTTTCATCGATGATTTGGATACGATTCGGTTTTTCAGAATCAACACCGATCAGCAATGTCGGTACGATACCCATGCCGATCATGATTACCGGAATCAAAAGAGTTAAAATGATAAAACTCTTTTTAAATACCGCTTCTGTATATTCGCGCTTGATTAAGATCCAGATTTTCTTCATTATGTCAGGACCTCCTTATTATCGTTTATTGTTTATATTAATAGAGCGTGCTGATTAACCCACCCCGCCTTCGGCACCCCTATGTCACCTGCTTCCTTTTACCTCGATCCCTGAACCTTGCGCCTTCTTTACATCCCCCCACCCCCCTTTGCTAAGGGGGCGTTCAGCTCCTGTCACCTGCTTCCTGTTTCCTTGCCCCTTCATTTCCCCGCTAATGAAATGAAAATCTCGTTCAGGCTGGACTTTTGTGTTTGCATGGAATTGACTTCTACCTTGTCCAGAATTTCTTTTAAAAGCTGGTTCGGTTTTGAACCGTCGTTCAGTTCCACTTCAATATACTGCCCATAGTCATCCACTTTTTTTACAAAGGGCAGATTCTTGATGAACGTGCCATCGCCGTTATATGAGAGGTTTACCGCGTTTTTGCCGTACGTCTTCTGAATCTCTGCGAGGTTGCCATCCAGAACTTTTTCTCCCTTATTGATCATCAATACCTGGTCACACAGTTTTTCGGCTGTTTCCATCATATGTGTGGAAAGCATAATGGCTTTGCCTTTTTCCTTCATTTCGAGCATAATATTTTTAACCATGTTAACATTGACAGGATCAAGTCCTGAAAACGGCTCGTCGAGGATGATCAATTCCGGGTCATGCATAATTGTACTGATAAACTGCAGCTTCTGTTGCATACCCTTGGATAATTCCTGGACTTTTTTATCCCGGCTGCTGCTGAGGTCGAATCGTTCCAGCCATTCATTCGTTTTTTGCCTGGCACTGGCCGGTGACATTCCATTCAATTCACCAAGAAAATGGAGTAAGCGTTCCACTTTCATTTTGGGATACAGACCACGCTCTTCAGGGAGGTATCCGATTTTTGACTTCAATGCGTCGGTAAGTGATTCATCAAACAATTTAATGGACCCTGAATCGGGAAGAATGATATTCATAATCATACGAATAGTCGTTGTTTTTCCGGCGCCGTTGGGTCCCAGCATACCGTAAACCTGCCCCCTCTTTACAGAAAAGCTGACCTGATCCACGGCAGTAAGATTCCCGTATTGTTTTGATATACCGGCGACTTCGAGAATAGCCATTTACTGATACCTCCCTCTTAACAGGTTTATATTGAATCATTCTGGCTTTTTATGTATTTTTAATCCTCTAATAATAAAAAATATAAATTAAAAAGTAAAAAATATTATAAACTTTTTGCACAAATAAGCAGTTAGTTAGTTATGTTCAGACGTGATTTTATAATCAAAGTGTTAAGTGTGCTTTCATTTCCGGGTTCATGGCGCCAGCTCTGGGGAAATGAACAAACCCTGCAGAAGAATGTTCTTATTCTGAAACGGAATGACACAACCCCCGGGGAATCAAAAATTCCCTTCATCGAAAAATGGGGCTATGTTTACTTCTCCCTTAACGCTTTTGCCCGTGCCCTGGATTACGGTATCTATACCAACACATCGAAACGCAAAGCCGTCCTGTATGTCGGAAGGGATAAAGCCACTTTTACCGCTGATAATGGATTCGTTATTTTAAACGATCAGGTCTATCAATTTCTTTATCAACCGGTCTGGTATCATTCCGAACTCTGGGTTCCGGCCAATCTGATGCAGGAACTCTTCAGCTCCTATACCTCGCACCAGATGGTTTACGAGGAAGATAAGCGTACTTTTGAGATCGGACAGAAAGATGTGAACATCACAAATCTGGCCATCTCTTCAAAAGAAAACGGTACGCTTATAAAGGTGTTTTCTGAAAAGAAATTCAAAGATAATGAGATTACCCTCAAAGTCGCAAATGGCTGGCTGCACGTGGAAATATACGGCGGCAAAGCCGATGCGGATGCCCTGGCCCGGCAAAAAACGGCCGGTGTAATCTCAGATATCGAAGTTATTCAATTTGACTCACTCGTGTCACTTGCCTTTCGTCTGCGAAGCCGCATAATGGCTAAAGAACTTCTGCTTGCTGAAGGCGAGAGCGATTTCATGGTCAGTTTGCGAACAAAAGAAACCATTGAACAGGAACAGCAGACGCGGGAAGAGCTGGAGAGGCAGAAAAAAGAATGGCTGGTGGATACCATTGTCATTGATCCCGGACATGGCGGCAAGGATCCCGGCGCCGTTGGGCACAGCAATCTGTATGAAAAAACCATTGTTTTGCATGTCGCCCTGAAGCTTGGAGAAATGATCAGGAAGAAATACCCGGATGTAAAGGTTGTCTATACAAGGGACAAGGATATATTCATTCCTTTATGGAAGCGCACCAAAATTGCCAATGAAAACCGGGGAAAACTTTTTGTCAGTCTGCATTGCAACAGCAGCCGGAATAAGCGCGTCAGAGGATTCGAGACCTATTTCCTGAGCAGTGATGAAGATAAGAATAAACAGGCTCAGGAAGTCGTTTTACTGGAAAATGCTTCCATCGAATTCGAGGCGGAGGAAGATCGCAAACGCTATGAAGGGATCAATTTTATTCTTGCAACGATGGCCCAGAGCGCGTTTATCAAACAGAGTCAGTATCTGGCCTCTTCCATACAAAAAGCATTCGCTTCCCGGATGAAACCGCTGGGCAGAAAAGACAGAGGCGTTAAACAGGGTCGTTTCTGGGTTATGGTCGGTGCAACGATGCCGAATGTTTTAATTGAAATGGGCTTTATTTCCAATAAAGATGAAGCTAATTTCCTGAGAAAGAAATCCAATATGAATAAAATTGCTGAAGCCATTTACAGCGGAATCGATAAATATAAAAAAGATGTGGAAAGTTCGATTTAAGAATGAAAAATCCGATAGGCATTTTTGACTCCGGTATCGGCGGCCTCACGGTTGTTAAAGAGTTGATGAAAATCCTTCCCCGGGAACAATTAATCTATTTTGGTGATACCGCCCGCATTCCTTACGGCAGCAAGTCAAAACGACTGATTGAACACTATGCGTTAGAGGATGCCCGGTTTCTTCTGCAGTATGATATCAAACTTCTGGTAGTGGCCTGTAACTCAGCTTCCTCGATGGCCCTGCCGGTGCTGGAACAGAAACTGGACATTCCCGTTATCGGTGTGGTTAAGCCCGGCGCAGAAGGCGCGGTAAAAAGCACGGTTAACCGAAGGATCGGCGTCATTGGAACAATGGCAACCGTCAATAGTAATAGTTATGATACTGAAATAAAAAAAATGCTTCCCGATGCAAAGGTGTTCGGTCAGCCCTGCCCGTTGCTGGTCCCGCTTGTGGAAGAAGGCTGGCTGGAAGGCGAGATTACCGAAATGACCCTGAAAGCCTATCTGGGTGGCCTGATGCAGGAAAAAGTGGACACGATCATACTGGGTTGTACCCACTATCCGCTCCTTGAGAAGACGATTCAGGGCATCGTTGGCCCTGATGTTACATTGATTGATTCGGGAAGGGAAACGGCGCGTGTTGTCGACCAGGTATTGACAGACTCCGGCTTACGCAATAATTTAGAGAAACCGGCTGAAGACCGTTTTTATGTCAGTGATATCCCTCTGAAGTTCAAGGAGATCGGTTCACGTTTTCTGGGCAGGGAGCTTGGTCATGTGGAACGGGTTGATTTTGACGAATTTCTGATCAGACTGACTGGGACGACGGTAACAGACGCCTATTCCAGGAAGACTATTTAAGGCTATCAATTCCGGGGAAAATATGCATAAAATAAAATGTTTTGCTTTGATTCTGCTTCTGATGGCAACCGCCACTCTGGCAGATAATTCACTCACCAGCAGTTTCGAGTTCCTGCGGACCGATTTCAGTCCGAGAACGGCTGCCATGTCGAACGCGTTTACCGGGCTTCGGGGGGATATCAACGGACAGTTTATCAACCCGGCCGGTCTCGCCTTTATGGAAAAGAGGCAATACTATTTCAATTATACCAACTACCTGCTTGATATCAACGGCGGTTCCGCAGGTTATGCACACCTGCTTCCCGGTTATGGTACACTGGCCGTGGGACTTGTTTACATGGACTATGGTTCTTTCAATGAAACGAACGAATTTGCAGTAGAAACGGGTAATACATTCAGTGCGAATGAAATGGCCATTGGCATCGGTCTCTCCGATTTCCTGGATAAACACTGGGCTTACGGGGTCAATCTGAAGTATGTCTATTCCAGGATTGCGGATTTTAACGCTTCTGCAGTGGCGTTTGATTTCGGACTTATTTACACGGTTCCCTTCCAGGATAACCTGCATGTTGCCCTCTCGATTATCAATGTCGGAAATAATTTTGAATATTACGGTGACCGGAAAGAATCCCTGCCCCTGAGTATGCGTCTTGGATTTACAAAAAAGCTGGCGCATCTGCCACTGGAACTCGGCATGAGCCTTAACGACATCAATGTAACGGCTGATGACATTGGAGAACGTCTGAAACGCTTTTCCATTGGCGGAGAGTTTACCCTGAGCAATAGTTTACGCTTACGTCTTGGTTATAACAATGATCTAAAAAACAGCCTGAATACGGAAAATGAATCAGGATCCAATTTCGGCGGTCTTTCCGGCGGTCTCGGATTCTACCTGAAACATTTCCGTATCGATTATTCCTATTCAAGTTTTGGTCTGCTGGGTACCACGCACCGTTTTGGTCTATCCGGCTGGCTTGATTAATGTACCAGGGTGGCAGGATATCCGGTACAGAATAAAACCGGTTTGTTTACTCCGGACGATGTTCCGTGTCATCCGGTGCAATAACGGCCTCACCTGCAGAGAATACCTGTCATGTTTATAGATTATGTTAAAATTCATCTCGTAGCCGGTACAGGCGGCAGTGGCTGTATGAGTTTCCACCGTGAAAAATTTGTAGCCAAAGGCGGTCCAGATGGCGGTGACGGCGGCAGAGGCGGCTGTATTATCCTGGTCGGCAACCGTCAGCTACGCACGCTACGGGATTACAGGTACCATTCCGAATATCGTGCCAAACGCGGACAACACGGCATGGGATCAAACCGCCATGGTAAAAAGGGACCGGATATCGTACTGAAAGTTCCGCTGGGTACCATGGTAAAAAACGCGGATACGGGTGACGTCCTGGAAGATTTCACGGAAGACGGACAAATCTTCGTGGCAGCCCGCGGAGGGAAGGGGGGACGCGGGAACGCGCGCTTTGCCACAGCGACACACCGCAGCCCGCGTGAGTGGGAAGTCGGGGAAACCGGTCAGGATGTCCGTCTGGAACTTGAACTGAAACTGATCGCCGATATCGGGCTGGTCGGTATGCCCAATGCAGGTAAATCAACCCTGCTTTCAAAAATATCATCGGCAAAGCCCAAAATTGCCAGTTATCCCTTCACAACCCTCGAACCGAATCTGGGTATTGTCCGTTACCGGAATTTTTCAGCTTTCGTCGTAGCCGATATTCCCGGCCTTATCGAAGGTGCCCATTCCGGGAAGGGTTTAGGACACCAGTTTCTGCGTCATGTCGAACGCACACGCGCTCTGGCCTATCTGATCGATGCCTCTGATGAAGACCCTCAGCAAACTTTTTTTATTTTAAAACGTGAATTATCGGAATATAGTCATCTATTAAGTACAAAGCCTTTTGTAGTTGTACTGACAAAAATGGATATTGTCGACGAAACAGACAAGAATATGTCATTCGACAGCTCCGTCACCGTTCTGAAAATTTCAGCGGTTACCGGAACGCACCTGGATGAACTGAAAGATGCTTTTTACAATCTTGTCTGCGATAGTCAAGATGACGTTGAATGAGCGTATTTTCAAATCAATCTCTTCTGGAACTGTATACGATACCCGGCATCGGTCCGGCACGTATGCGCATGCTGGTCCGGCATTTCGGTTCCCCGGAATTGGTGCTGAAGGCGCCCGCATCCGCTTTAAAGCGTGTAAAAGGGCTTGATTTTCAGACGATTGACCGCTTTACCGGGCCCCGCGATTTAACGTTTGTAAACAGGCAACTGCATCTGCTTGAAAAGCATAATGTGCGCCTGATCAGTTATTGGGATGCAGCCTATCCTACCCGTTTAAAACGCATCTATGATGCACCTGTACTTCTATATTTCAAAGGCCGTCAGGAAATACTGGAGAGTCCGGGCCTGGCAGTCGTAGGTACACGGGAACCAACCTACTATGGAAAGCAGATGACCGAACGGTTTGTAAAAGAACTGTGTGAAAAAGGAATGACCATTATCAGCGGTCTGGCCAGGGGTGTTGATACCATTGCCCATCGAACCGTCCTGAATATGAATGGCGGTACCATAGCTGTACTGGGCGGCGGCATCGATTGGATATACCCGCGTGAGAACGGCGCACTGGCAGAGACCATTACGGAAAACGGCGGGCTTCTCTCGGAATATCCCATGGGCATCAAACCGGAGGCGATGAATTTTCCGAAGCGAAACCGGATTATAAGCGGCCTGAGCCTTGGTGTGTTGATTACCGAAGCCGGAATGAAGAGCGGCGCACTGATCACAGCCTTCAATGCTCTGGAACAAAACCGTGAAGTCTTTGCCATTCCCGGCCCGATTACTTCCGAGTACAGCAGAGGAACCAACCAGATTATCAAGGAAGGAGCAAAACTTGTTCAGCATATTGATGATATCACCGAAGAGCTGACCGGCCAGATCTGTCTTTTTAATCAAAGGGCTGAAAAAAAGAAGGCGTTCGAACCCGAACTGGGAACGAGAGAAAAAGCGGTCTATCTTACCCTGAAGGAGGGTGCGGTATACATTGATAAGATTGCAGAAACCGCCGGCATGAATACGGCGGAGGCCCTTACCATACTGCTCAACCTTGAGTTGGATGGCCTTGTCAGGCAGCTGCCGGGTAAAATGTTCGTTAAAGCAATTCATTCGTAAACGAATATTTTTGTGACCCCTTTGACGTTGAGTGATTTGTAGTATATATTGCATGTAATAAAAATTACAAGCAGGAAAGTTCAAATAGCCGTAATGAGTATCAGGATAGATGATAATAAACGAAAAGCCCTGAAAGTGATTGCATCAATAGAAGGTAAGACAATCAGGGCGCTCATTTCAGATATGATCGATGATTATGTCAGGAAAAACAGAAAAAAGATCATAAACCGTTACGAAGAGGCTGAAATCATGGAGATTATGATGCTTTCAGACAGCGCTTTTTCAGAATGGGATAATGAGGAGGATGATATCTATAATGATTTATAGGCAATGGGAAATTGTGCTCGTTCGATTCCCATTTTCTGATCTCAGCGCCTAAAAAAAAGACCCGCACTTGTACTTTCACCTGATTCATATAACCGGGGCCTTGATTTAATCATTGTTTTTATCACCAGTAACCTGAAACAGATCCGGCGGCCAGGAGATTTTGACATAAGTAACTGGAAATCCTCAGGTTTACCAAAACCATCCATGATCAGAATGAAGTTTGCTACGGTTCACAAAGATCTCGTTTTTTAGAAAATCGGTATGCTGACAGAACCCGATATTGCATCTTTCAAGGAAGAAATCGTAAATTTTCTATTCCATTAGTATAAATAAGGAAAGATACATAGCGGGTATGCGTTTAAACACCTATTTTTATTTCGGTCGCTATAAAACAAATCTGAAAACAGAGCTGGTAGCGGGTATAACCACTTTTCTCGCTTCCATGTACATCATTATTGTCAATCCCTCCATTCTCAGCGAATGCGGGATGCCGTTCAGCGGGGTGCTCACGGCGACGGTGCTCGTCAGTGCCTTCAGCAGTATCTTTATGGGTATTTACGCTCACAATCCCATCCTGGTGGCCCCGGGAATGGGTTTGAATGCATTCTTTGCGTATTCCGTGGTAAATGGAATGGGCGTTAAATGGGAAGTGGCCCTCGGTGCCGTTTTCTGGTCCGGTATTATTTTTCTGATACTATCGGTCTTCAATATCCGCACACACATTGTAAAAGCTATACCGTCACAGATACGTTCCGCAGTGGCAGCCGGTATCGGCTTGTTAATAACCCTTATTGGTCTGACCGATGCACGGTTCATCGTGGCCAATAAAGCTACCATTCTGGGCTTTGGTGAATTCAACGCGATCACGCTGACCTTTCTGGCCGGTTTTTTTATTACCGCCATTCTTACCGTAAAAAATATGAAGGGAGCATTGATCGCCGGTATTGTACTGACGACCCTGTTTTCGATTCCCATCGGCCGTTTGTATGGTGATGCAACGGTGGTAAACGGTACGCAAACCCTGGTGACCTGGCAGGGACTATTTGCAGCTCCCGATTTTTCCCTGCTATTCAGAATGAATCTGCTGGATTCCTTACAATGGGCTGTCTGGCCGGTTATTTTCGCACTCGTATTCACGGACATGTTCGACAGCCTATCCACTTTTGTCGGTGTATCAGAAGCGGCCGATCTGAAAGATGCAGATGGTGAACCGCGAAACATAAAACAATCGATGATTGTCGATTCCATCGCGACGACCATCTCCGGTGTTTTTGGAAGCAGTCCCGGTACCAGTTATGTGGAGTCGGCAACCGGTATTGAAGAGGGCGGAAGGAGCGGATTTACGGCCGTCGTGGCCGGCCTGCTGTTTTTACCCTTTATATTTTTGTCGCCGCTCTTATCTGTGGTTCCGAAGATTGCAACAGCACCTGCTCTGGTTCTGGTGGGTGTCTTTATGATGAAACCGGTGATACAGATAAACTGGAGCCGGTTTGATGACGCGATACCGGCATTCCTGGCAATGATACTGATACCTTTAACGAGTTCGATTACACTGGGTATCATCTGGGGGTTTATTACCTGGACCGTCATGAAGCTCGCCGCCGGAAAATATCGCGAAGTGACACCGACATTGATCGCTATAGATATTCTGGCGATCCTTTCGATGTTGGTGTGACTATAAAAAGGACTTCGTATTTACTCCCCCTTTTCTAAGGGGGAACTACTGTTTCGTCAATAAAAATAATATGCTAACTAATCATAATATTTAAACTATTAACACTATTGAAACAATAACCCGGAGATTCTGATGAATGCGGTTAACATAATAGAACAGATCCGCCGGAATAGGAACCCGGAATGGGAAGAAATTGCACGCGCGTTACTCAGGGAGTTACCAGGCAGATGAAGCAATGCATTTTACTTTCCACGGATTCCCAACTGATATGACGGATGCTTACATTTTAGGCTTTTTGGGATCGTTGTCGAAAACGATAATTTTGGAATTGCCGGCATAGGGTTCGAAGCGCAGCGAGTGCGAGTTGCGGTATTTAACCAGAATACCATGAATCTTTTTAATGGATTCATGCATTTTTTTAAGGTATTCTTCCTGTGGTCCCGTGAGCGACTGTTTATCAAGGGATTCTTCAAGCAGGTACAGACTGCCGCTCAACACGGTCAGGGGTTGATTGATTTCATGATCCGTGGTGGCCACCATGGCCAGAACGGAATTGCGTCGTTCTAGTTCGATTATTTTCTGCTGGGATTCTTTAAGATCGAGGAAGGAGCGTTTCAGTTCTTCACGCGAACGTTTCAGTTCGATATGTGTTTTTACCCGGGCAAGAAGTTCTATCCGGTTAAACGGTTTGGTAATATAATCAACCGCGCCGAGGGAAAATCCGTGCACGATGTCATTTGCTTCCGTTTTTGCCGAGAGAAAGATAATAGGTACATTGTCAGCCGCTTCATTTTCCTTTATCTTTTTGCTGACTTCGAAACCATCCATTCCCGGCATCATGACATCGAGCAAAATGAGGTCCGGAATGACGTCACGAATAATTTCCAAGGCTTGTGCGCCGCTGGTTGCAGAAATCGTCTTATAATTTTCGGCTTTAAGTAAGATTTCCAGCATTTTGATGTTAGCCGGACCATCATCTATTATGAGTATTAAAGGTGCAATTTGTTCCATGAAATACAATTCAAAATGTGGCTGGCCTTTATTCTACTTAAAAATTTTCGGGAAAGCAATACATATGTGTGATAACTCCGGTGACAATGATCATTTTGTTTCATGTGTTATTAAAGTACGTTTATGGAAATTATTGAGGAAATAGGGAGGGTTGTATTATGCGTATCATGATGATTCTCTTGTTGATTGCCACTTTTGGAAAGGCGGACAGTTATCTGCTCAATGGGGGACAGCGGTCCACGATTGACTATGAAATGGTGCAGAAAATTTATCCGGATCCGGGAACGAAATCCGTAACGATTACATTTGTAGAGCCTCAGAACTTTGCGTCGCCCACATACAACCAGTTGATTACCGATTTCAGGATTATTCCTTCGCGGGAAACAACCTCCATCGAAAAAACGGCGGATGAAAGGGGGAATCCGGTACTCAGGTATGAATGGAAGGCACCCCTTCAGCCTTTCGATCTGAAAGTATCCTTCCGAGCCGTAAACCATGTCAAACTTGAACAGATAAATACGGCGGCCCCGTTTCCCTACATGCACGTCCCTGCAGACGTCACACCATATCTCGTGTCGACCGAACTGGTTCCGTCGGATAATCCGCTATTCATGGCAAAGTCGAAAGAGCTTACTGCCGGTGCAAAAGGGGCGTTTGATGCCGTACAGAAAATTCTGACCTGGGTAATGGATCATATGAATTATGTGCTGGTGCCCCCGGAATACGGCGCTATATACGCGTACCGGACGGGTAAGGGTAATTGTCAGAACTATTCGCATTTAGCCGCTGCACTGATGCGTGCATCCGGTATTCCGACGCGTATCGTAAATGGTGTTACCCTGAAGGAACCATATGAAATCATGCTGGGCGAGCAAAGCCTGCAATTGAACATGGCGCAGGGGCGGCATTCCTGGATCGAGGTCTGGTTTCCGGATCTGGGCTGGGTACCGTTCGATCCGCAACAGACCCAGTTGTTTGTCAGCAACCGCTTTATTCGTATAGAAACCGGTATTGATAACGAGGACACGATGGATGACGGGCTGATCCGCTGGACGCGTAGCCGCGGTTCCACGGCAAAGGTTACGTTTGAAGAAATCATCGACGGTCGTTTTCTGTCCGATGATTTTAAACTGAATGCCGAAAAGAAACGTTATGGCCCCCGTAAAATTTTACTGACACCAGTCGTAACCTCAGGATTTGAGCCGGTTGAAATGGAATCAAAACCGGAACCGGAGCCTGAGCCTGAGATTTCCACTGCCGAACCTTCCGGTACCTTCACCAGGCCGTTCATTATGGGGAACCTGGAATACCCGGAGGGTGTCAATTTCATTTTTACGCGTGAAACACATGAGTCTGAAACAGGCTCCATGGAGCTCCGAAAGAATTTTCTGGTCGAAACAGCGGAATATGTCACGAGTAAATACCAGTATGCACAAACTTTTATCCTCGATAAAACGATAAATCTGCATGAAATTGGTCTCGTGATGCATAAGTTCGGGGGCAGCGGCCGGTTATGGCTGGAGCTCCGGGAGGACGTCAACGGCGCACCGGCCCGGGAAGTGGCCGTTAAAAGCAAACCTGTCGATTTGAACAGATTATCTTCCAAACCGGGATACGAGTGGGTTGATTTTTCATTCAGGGATGAGAAGCTGGTATTGACTCCGGACCGTTACTGGGTCTCTCTGGCCTTCAGCGGCAGTCCCATCGTGAATTGGTTCTATAGTTACGGCAAACCGGTCGGCCCGGTTGACGGGACCCGGTTCCGGCCCTTTTCGGAACCGGAATTTCTGCAGGTGCTCGGGTATGAATTCAACTACCGGGTTAAAGGACTTTCACGATAGTGAAGGCTTTACTGTTTCACCCGCGAAAGCGGTAATGTCCATAAAACCTGCACATGACCGGGACCTGCGTGAAACGTCATATTCATACGTTTCCCTGATTGACCTGTAACCCAGGTTCCGATGCTGTAGCCCACGATACCGCCCAGGACCGTATCGGTAAACCAGTGTCTGTTCCGGTACATCCGGGCAAAGGCCACGGCAGAGGCAGCGCTGTACCAGAATGCTTTCCATATCCGGCATTTCGACCGCTTGGCAAATACCGTAGATATGGCCGTCGTAATAGACGCATGCCCGGACGGCAGCGATTTGTGGCGTATTCTGCCCGAGAACGGTTTAAACTTCCACGGTGATTCCGTTGCATAGGGCCGGTTTCGACCCAAACTGATTTTGAGCAGCTCCGTATAAAAACTGGTATAGAACATGGCCTGCATGGCCTGCCTTGCCGTTATCCTGATGCCCTTCCCTTTTACAACCAGACCCGTCGCATAAAGTCCAACCAGACTCAGGGACGTGATCTTTCGCTCACCAAAAAACCTGTCGATACGACTGAGATTGTCGTAAAAGACGTTGCGATCCGCCAGCATATGTCGCTTGATGGATTGATCAGCGAATGAAACGGTTGACAGGAGGGCTGTTGTACCAAAAACAATCAGCATATCCTGCCGATCCGGTTGAATGACCTGCTTACCCAGTTTATAAAACTGCGTAAACAATACTGTGGCGTCGTGTCTAAAAAGTTCGGACCGGCTTTGAGAGAACAGGAAAGAGCACAGGAAAAACGTTACATACAGCGATCTTGTAAAACGTATCATATTAAAAAGGTATCGTCAAATACAACATAAATGGTTCATTTTTATGGGACAAATTGGATTTTTCGTTTTTCGAAAAGAAGGTTCCGATGGCATGACCCATGAACCCTCCGAAGAGGACATCGGAAAACCAGTGCTGATCATTGTACATACGGGCCGCACCCACCAGGAAGGCTGCACTGTACCAGCCGGTTTTCCATAAGACATGGTCATCCCGGGAAGCCATAACCGTTGAAACGGCAAAGGTTGTGGATGTGTGTCCCGAAGGAAACGACCGTCCCGACCGGTCGGATGGCCAGAACCGGTAATGCCGGGGACCTTCGTTGCGGAAAGGACGTGAACGTCCGGTCAGTTGCTTGATAAGCATTGTCAGAATACCTGTTGAAAGGTAAGCGCCCGCTGAGCGGCGGCCGGCATCGCGCCAAAAATCATTATCCGTAACCAATCCGCCCGTATAGATCAGGAGAACACCGGCAGGCGTATAGAATTTGTCACCGTAATAACGATCGATCATGAACAGGGTGTCAGAAAACGGGGAGCGGTATGACCGCGTGATGCGATTCAGGTATTCATCAAGGAATCCTTTCGACAGGAGTGTTAAAGCCGAGACCGATGCAAATCTGATTAAATCTTCTTTGTCAGAATGGGTGAGTGCACGGGCAAAATCTTTCTGTTGTTCCCACATCCATTCTGTATCATTCCCAACCCGGTCAGAGATCTGTGCGCTTGCGTTCTGGATATTCAGGATTAGGAAAAGTATAAATAAAAGGATTCTCATAGCCGCGTTCTTTACATGTATCCGTTCAGCCATACTTATTCATTATGATTTAAATATGGCCTGTTTAAACTGCCGGTAATGTGCTTTCTTGCCATCAGGTTTAAAGCGGTACCCCGGGCCATCATGAAAACGGTCATGGCCAGCCAGAGCCCGTGATTGCCAAGATACGGTTTTGTAGTATAATAAACCGGTAAAAAAACCAGCAGGGTGGCCACGATGGTTGAATTCCTCATGGCGGCTGAAGCTGTTGCCCCGATATAAATGCCGTCCCAGATGTAGCACACGCTGTTTATGAGCGGTGCGGCAGCCGTCCATAACAGATAGGACATTGTTAACAGTATAAGCGCATCTTTGTCAGTGTATATTCCGATGATTGCCTCACCAAACACCAGGTATAGCAGTGAATAGAGTGCGCCCAGTCCCATACCCCAGTAAAAAATATATCGAATCGCTTTGATCAGGCCGGCACGGTCTCCGGCGCCGAAAAATTTACCGACCAGGCTCTCAGCGGCAAAGGCAAATCCGTCCACACCGAATGCGAGAATATTCCAGAATTGCATCAGAATCGTATTCGCTGCGAGGATATCTTCACCAAATGCTGCAGACTTGGCGGTGAAAAAAGCAAAAGCGAACAACAGTAAAAGGGTCCGGACCAGTATGTCGAAATTAACGAAAAAAAAACGCTTCAGCGAAGGCATATCAAAGGTTCTTTTAAAAGAGAGATCCGGAAGCAGGGTACCGTATTTACGGATAAACAGGAAAACGGCAGTAATAAGTCCCAGATACTGGGCGATAACGGTTCCGAGAGCAACTCCGTCGGCGGTCATGTCGAAAATTTTTATAAAAATGATATTAAACAGTATATTCAGGACATTGACAATGACGGTAAGGTAAAGCGGAAACCGGGCATTCTGCATGCCCAGGAACCACCCGTGAAAGGCGTAAAGGGCAAGGGTGGCCGGTGCGGCAAAAATCCGGATATTAAAATATGCGATTGCATGTATCTCAACATTGCTTGTTGCATCTACTAAATAAAATGCCATTTTAGAAATGGGCCATTGCAGCAGAATGAGCAGAATGCCACCGGAAACAGCGACGACTAAGGCTCTGCCAAGAACGGTTATCATTTCAACAGAGCGGCGGTTTCCATAGGCCTGGGCGGTTAAGCCGGTTGTACCCATGCGCAGGAAGCCGAATCCCCAGTAGAGGAAGTTGAAAATCATGCTGCCGACGGCAATGGCACCAAGATAATAGATGTCCGGTAAATGACCCATGAGGATGGTGTCGACAGAGCTGAGCAGCGGAACGGACAGGTTGCTGATAATATTGGGGATGGCTAATCGTAATATGGATCGATTCACAGAACCCGGCTTTCGGTGTAGGGGTGGTTTCTGGTTTAAACGAAACAGAAATCTATAAAATCAGGGATTGAATGACAAATTCTTGTGATATAAATGTGAGGAAAAAGATACCCTTCGGGGGAACAAACGAACAGGATAATGCCGTTTAACAGAACCTTAATATAAAAATACGTGGAGAAGTGATGCGTGTAAAAAACTTGAACCTGTCAAAATTAAATACCTTTTGGAAACCCGTGCTGATTACACTGTTGCTGGTGCTGCCTCATACAGATCTGAATGCGCAATTTCTGGCTGCAGAAGGCGGCAATGTGACAGCGGAACTTGTTTCCGAAGTGAAAACGATTCAGCCCGGTAAATCATTCTGGGTCGCTGTTCGTCTCAGCATGGAGGAAGACTGGCATACCTACTGGCGCTACCCGGGAGATTCCGGTTTGCCGACAACCATTAAATGGGATCTTCCGGAGGGATTTTCGGCATCCGGTATCCATTGGCCGGTTCCGGAGAAAATAGATACGCCGCCGCTGATTTCGTTCGGATATCATGATGACGTGTATCTTCTGACGGAAATAACGGTTCCTGAAGGATTCAGAACAGGCGAAAATGTGGAACTGGCCGCTCATGTGGAATGGCTGGAGTGCAGAGAGGCCTGTCTACCCGGCCAGGCGGATGTCTCTCTGACCCTGCCCGTGAGCGGATCGACACCTGAACCGGACAGTCGACGGTTGCAGGTTTTTGCCGATGCACGTTCTGATTTGCCGCTCAGGGATTCCGACTGGCAGATTGAAGCCGGTCTGGAGAACGGAAGATATATTATCCGGGCGATACCACCCGACTGGTTTGAGGGTCCCCTCGAAGATGTTGCGTTCTTCCCTTACGCAGGGTCGGTTGTGGACCTGGGGAAACCGCAGACTATCCGAAAGGTCGATTCGTATTACCTGATCGAAATTGAGCCGGCGCCGGGTCCGGAAGGTCCGGCCGATACCCTTGCAGGTATCCTGGTTTCACAATCCGGATGGCGCGGACCGGGTTCCGAACATGCCCTGGAGATTAATGCTACGGTACAAGCGGATCCTCAATTTACTGGTAGTGATGCCGCCGGGATAGGCGGATTTTTACTGAATATTTTATTTTCATTCCTGGGTGGAATCATTCTGAATCTTATGCCCTGTGTATTACCCGTTCTGTCCATAAAAATCATGGGATTTGTACAGCAGGCTAACGATACGGATTCCAAACCCTGGCAGCATGGCGTGGTATTCATGCTGGGTGTTCTGGTATCATTCTGGATTCTTGCCGGGGCTCTGCTCATCCTGCAGGCGGGCGGTGAGCAACTGGGATGGGGATTCCAGTTGCAGTCACCTGCCTTTCTGATACTACTTTCGGCATTTATGTTCCTGTTCGGGTTGAGTATGTTCGGTGTCTTTGAAATCGGTACATCCCTATCCGCTGTTGGGGGTAAATCACACTCAACCGGTGGATGGATGGGTTCATTTGTCAGCGGAATCACGGCCACCGTGGTGGCAACACCCTGCACGGCACCTTTCATGGGTTCGGCACTCGGTTTTGCGCTGAGTCAGCCGGCATGGGTGTCCATGACGATTTTTACATTCCTGGGCCTGGGGATGGCTTTCCCGTATGTATTGCTTTCATCTATCCCCTCGTTGTTGAAATTTGTACCCAAACCCGGTCGCTGGATGGAATCCCTGAAACAATTCATGGGTTTTCTGCTGTTGGCAACGGTTTTATGGCTGTTGTGGGTGCTTTCCCTGCAGGCCGGTGCCATGATGGTCATCATCGTTCTGGCTGCCCTGCTTTTTCTGGGTCTGGCCGGCTGGGTTTACGGCCGCTGGGGTAATCTGGCGATGCCCCCTAAAACCCGAATGCTGTCAACCGCCTTTGCCCTGATTTTAATCATTGGTTCGATCTATATTACACTGGACAGCGTTGAAACCTATGCGGTCACTCCTGGCGCGGGACAGTCTGAAAACAGCGGCGACGGGATTGCCTGGCAGCCGTTCTCCCCGGCGTATCTGGATCAGCTGAAGACCGAGGGCAAGCCGGTTTTTCTCGATTTCACGGCGGCATGGTGTTTAAGTTGCCAGGTGAATGAACGGGTGGCCTTCAGTTCAGAAGAGGTACAGCAGCGTTTTGATGAACTCGGCATTGTGCCCTTGAAAGCCGACTGGACCTCACGCGATGAAACGATTACACAGGCCCTGGCCCGTTATGGCAGGAACAGTGTTCCGCTCTATGTGTATTATGCCGCCGGGGAGGATCAGGAACCGGTTATTTTACCGGAAATTATTACACCGGGAATTGTGTTAGAAGCACTTGAATAAAATAATGACAAATAAAAATCATATTAGTTAGGGGGTTCCCATGAAGCGTTTAACCATTATCCTGGCTGTCGTAGCCGGATTTTTCTTTACTGCTGAAGCCCAGGTGGCCCGGGTCGATAAGCAGGCGCCTGATTTCACTCTGCAGGATACAGAAGGAAAAACACACGCACTTTCCGACTTCAAAGGCAAATTTGTCATTCTTGAATGGGTGAATTACGGCTGTCCGTTTGTAAAGAAACACTACAACAGCGGCAATATGCAGAAACTGCAGAAAACGTTTACGGACAAAGGCGTCGTCTGGCTGTCCGTATGTTCTTCGGCCGAAGGTAAACAGGGATATTTTGACAACGTAAAAATCAAGGAACTGAAGGCCGAAAAGAAGGCCGCTTATTCCGCCTACCTGGTTGATGATGAGGGCACGGTTGGTAAAATGTACGGAGCGAAAACAACACCGCATATGTACGTGATCGATCCGGAAGGCGTGCTGATCTATGCCGGCGCTATCGACGATAAGCCTTCCACGAATGTGGAGGACGTGAAAGATGCAAAAAACTATGTAGTGGAAGCGCTGAAAGCATCAATGGATGGGGAAGAAGTGGAAACGAAGAGCACGTCAGCTTATGGTTGTGGTGTAAAGTATAAATAAAAAATACAAA
>CAYPHA010000032.1:0-38339 GCA_964410215.1 uncultured Calditrichota bacterium
GTTCATTTTCCCTGGCCAGCCCGGAAGCCCGGTTAAGCGCTTCCTGGGTTTTAATGGTCATTTTATCAGCATTCATTTTCTGTCCTTGTATTTTCCTTTACTCTTTTACATTATTTTTGTATAAACCCCTGCAAACAGAGTGCCAGTATTAAAAAAACCGAAAATATGACGGTATAAGTGGAAATCTAATGAAGAAAAATGAGAAAGGAAAAAAGAAAAAAGAAGAAAGCACAAAAGAAGTCAGACATTCAGGTCAATTTGGCAGACAGATGGGTCATTTTAGCGCTATTTTTTTTCTTCATCCTCTTCTTCAATGCCCTTCTTGAACGATTTGATGCTCTGCCCGAGACCTTTTGCCAGGTCCGGAATGCGCCTGGCGCCGAACAGGATGATGATGATGGCAAAAATGATGAGTAATTCGGTCATTCCGAAGTTCATAAAAACTCCAATTAGTTGCAACTTTTATCAAATTAAGTTAAAACATCAGTATATAGCAAATCAATTTATAAAAAAGAGTAAGGCCATGCCTTCTTCTGAAGGCATGGCCTTACAATGCATCAGATATCGAATTTAATACCCTGGGCCAGGGGTAGTTCTTTTCCAAAGTTAATGGTATTGGTTTGGCGACGCATATAGGTTTTCCAGGCATCCGAACCGGATTCGCGTCCGCCGCCCGTCTCTTTCTCGCCACCGAAAGCGCCGCCGATCTCCGCTCCGGAGGTGCCGATATTGACATTTGCAATGCCGCAATCGGAGCCCCAGGGAGAAAGGAAAGTTTCTGCTTCCTGCATGTTGTTTGTAAAAATCGATGAAGACAGCCCCTGAACCACGTCATTATGAATCGCAATCGCATTTTCAACTTCACCCGTGTATTTAATCAGGTAGAGAATCGGTGCAAAGGTTTCTTCCTGGACGATTTCATAATGATTTTCAGCGACAGCGATGGCCGGTTTCACATAACAGCCTGACTCATAGCCGGGTCCGCTTAAGGGCTCCCCGCCATACAGGACGGTACCACCCTCTTCTTTCAGCTGTTTCAGGGCGTTCTGCATCGTCTCCACTGCATCTTTATCTATCAACGGTCCCATATGGTTCTTTTCATCGAGCGGATTGCCGATTTTTACACTCTGATAGGCTTTTAAAACACTGTCTTTCACTTTGTCGAAAATGGATTCATGGATAATCAGTCTGCGCGTTGTCGTGCAACGCTGCCCCGCCGTACCGACTGCGCCGAACACAATCGAGGGAATAGCCATTTCCAGGTTCGCTTCCGGTGTCAGGATGATGGCATTGTTACCGCCCAGTTCCATAATATATTTTCCCAGCCGTTTGGCAATGACGGAAGCGGCATGTTTTCCGACGGCTGTCGATCCTGTCAGGGAAACCAACGGAATCCGTTTGTCATTAAGCATCTGTTCCCCGATGGTGCGTCCCGAACCGACCACCATGTTGAAAACACCTTCCGGCAGGTCGTTTTCCTTCAGAACCTCGCCGATGATATTCTGACAGGCAATGGCAGTCAGGGGAACTTTGGAAGCCGGTTTCCAGATATTCACATCACCGCAGACAGCTGCAATCATTGCGTTCCATGACCAGACAGCCACCGGAAAATTAAAAGCGGAAATCGTGCCCACCGGACCCAGTGGATGGTATTGGTCGTACATGCGATGGCTCGGGCGTTCCGATTGCATCGTAAAACCATAGAGCTGACGGGATAAGCCGACGGCGAAATCGCAGATATCGATCATTTCCTGAACTTCCCCGAGACCTTCCTGCAGCGATTTACCCATCTCATAACTGACCAGCGTGCCCAGTGGTTCTTTATATTCGCGCAGTTTCAGGCCGATCTGGCGTACGATTTCGCCGCGTTTCGGCGCCGGTACCGTTCTCCAGTATTTAAACGCTTCCATAGAAACCGCCACCATATTATCGAAATCCTCTGAAGAGGCCTGATAGACCGAAGCAATATATTCTCCGGTTGCAGGTGAATGAATTTTCAATACACCCTGATCATTGGTTTGTGACCATTTTAATCCCGTCGACGAACCGGAATTCTGATCCCTGATACCCAGTTTAGACAAAAACTCCATGGACCACCTCACATTTTTGTAATCAATATGACAGATTTAGATAGATTAAAGAATAAGAGGATAAAATTAATAAATAAAATCGAAAGAATAAAGCCAAAAGTAAGAATCCTGACAATGAAAAAGGCAAGAAAACGTGCAATTTAAAAGAGGATGCTATTTTTTTTCATAATGATCATGGTAAGGTCATCGAGCAGAACCTGACCTTCTCTGAATTCACCGAGTTTCCGGGTTAAATTATCCATAATGATGGAAGGGGTGTCACCGTTATGGTTCTGACAAAATTGTATCAGGCGTTCTTCTCCGAACTCTTCCTCAAGGGGATTCATGGCCTCAGCGAGTCCATCCGTATATAACATGATTAGGTCACCCGGATCCAGGTTTACGGACTGCTCCTCATATTCAAAGGGCATAAATCCGAGAGGGATACCTCCGCCCTCTAACCGCACAATTTGATTGCCTCTGAATATAAAAGGCGGATTATGGCCTGCATTGACATATCGGAGTTTGTTTTCCTTTGTATCAAACAGACTGATAAAAAACGTTATATAGCGGTCGCTGGTCGTCTGATCCACAATCAGCCTGTTCAGGTAATTGGTTAATTCGACCAGGTCTGTCGTATAATTCAAATTTGCTTTCAAACTGGCCTGCATCGTTGATACAACGAGCGCGGCGGGCACGCCCTTACCCGACACATCGGCAATAATAATCAGATAGCGGTATGCATCGATTTTTCTTACATCATAATAATCCCCCCCGATTTGTTTACAGGGGATGTTGCTGGCAGCGATATCCAGCTCCGGGATATCCGGTAAAATCTTGGGAAGAACAAGCTGCTGTATTTCACTGGCAACCTGTAACTCTTTTTCCATGCGTTCTTTCTCAATCGCTTCATTGATCAGGCGGGCATTTTCAATGGATAGGGCCGCTTGCGTGGCAAAAATTGTGAAAAGCATTTTATCTTCATCACTGAAAACCTGTCCGTCCCTGCGATTCAGGATCTGCATCACACCGATTGTTTTATCCTGATAGAACATGGGTACACAGAGAATACTGCGGGTTTTGAATCCCGATTTTTTATCGAAGGAAGGATCGAACCGCGGATCAGTATAGGCATCCGCAATCAGTACGGGCTCCCTTGTGGCCGCAACCCAGCCGGCAATACCTTTTCCGATTGGCAGCCGGAATGGTTTTACCTGCTTGCCTTTGGGTCCCAGTGCCACTTTGAATTCCATTTCATCTTCCTCCGCTGTAAGAAGCATCAGTGAAGCGGCCTCCGCATTCATCAATTGCATGCATTTTTCCATAATGAATTCAAGAAGTGTCTGCAGATTGTGGCCGGCGCCGAACGCATGAGATATTTCGTGGATCACACCAAGCTCCGACAAAAGCCGTTCCATACCCAGCGAATAGGTCTTGAGATCTTCGATTAAAACAAATTTATCGATAACATGTTCAACATACCCGGCGATGATGCGTGATGAATCAATAACAGACTCAGCAAGTGTACTTTTACCTTCTATCGCGAGTAAACCTGAACATTGTTTGCCACCGCCTATGGGGATCAGCAGATCAGCTCCGGTTTTATTAAGAAGCGAAACGAAGATGTCGTCCTGATCCCGGCCCTTCCGGATTATTTTCACTTCGTTCAATTTTTTTGTATCCTGCGATGAAAGTTGAACGGTTGGTATCGCGGGGCAGTCAATTCCATTGCCGCTTTCCGACTGTATTGAAAATAATTCGACGTCTTTCAGATCATACAGTTTTCTGAAAAAATCGAGAATCTGTCTGATTTCCTGTTCCAGTTTCACAAATTCCATCAAGACCTCTGCAATAGATGATGATGCTATCAGGTTTGAATTACATTTTTAAAACAAAAAAGAATATATATTTATTCTCCATGGGCATCAATCTTTTCTTTATCATTTTTAAAGCTGTTTTACCCGGATAAAATTAATTTTGAAATTATGGGGAGCTTTTGTATTATTAAAACATTAACAAAAAATGGGGGAAATATGTCACGGTTTACTTTTTACCCGGCTGCCGTCACACGCCTTTTTCTGGTCGGTTTAATTCTATTTTCTGTGGTATTCGTTTATTCAAGCATGAACGGCATCACCGGCCGGACGCTGCTCAACGGCAACGGTTGTACCTGTCACGGATCTTCATCTACCGGTGTAACGGTAGCGATTAACGGGCCGGACAACCTGGAAACCGGTCAGACCGCCAATTATACAGCTACCATTTCCGGAGGGTCCGGTTCCGCAGCAGGTATAAATATTGCCGCTGTGGGGGCTACCCTTACACCCGTTTCCGATAATCTTCAACAGATCGGGAATGAACTCACACACGCGTCACCGGTGTCATTTTCCGGCAATTCTGTTAATTTTGAATTTACAGTCACGGCACCGGAAGAAGACGGTGAGCTGACATTGTATGCAACGGGAAACAGTGTTAACGGAAACAACGGCACTTCGGGGGATACCTGGAATCACGCACCGAATAAACCGGTTACAATCAGTGCCGCAAACAGCCTTTTCGATCAGGCTCTGTCGGCATCTCCGGTGCATTTCGATTTAAAACAGAACTACCCGAATCCTTTTAATCCGGTAACCTCGATTCCTTTCGCACTTGACAAACGGGGTTACGTATCATTGAAAGTCTATGATGTACTGGGCCGGGAAGTCGCGACGTTGATAGACGGTATAAATGATGCCGGTAACTATAATGTCACTTTTAATGCACGGGATCTGAACAGTGGAACCTACTGGTATAAATTGAAATCTGAGAGCCGGATTCTTACGCGGAAGATGTCCGTCATCAAATAAAAAAAAGGGCGTATACACGCCCTTTTTTTACGTTCCCATTTCCCAGGAAGACAAATATTCTTTCTGCTCTTCGGTCAGCTCATCAATAGCGACATCCATGGAAGCCAGTTTTGCCCGGGCAATCCAGTCTTCTATTTCTTCCGGGACCTCATGAACGGCAACTTCGAGTTTGTTTTTAACAGCATATTCCGTTGTAAGTGCCTGGGTGGCGAAACTCATATCCATTACCGATGCCGGATGTCCCTCGGCTGCAGCCAGGTTAATCAACCGGCCTTCGGCCAGCAGATAGAGTTTCCGTCCGTCTTCCATGACATACCGGTCGACGTATGCACGTACTCCCGTATTTTTTGTCTTTGCCAGGCCTTCCAGATCGCCGATGTTTATTTCCACATTGAAATGACCGCTGTTCGCTATAATGGCACCGTCCTTCATAATCTCGAAATGCTCTTTACGCAGCACATGGATATCACCGGTAATTGTGACAAACAAGTCACCGATGCGCGCCGCTTCCGTCATTTGCATCACCGAATAACCATCCATCGCCGCCTCAAGGGCCTTAATAGGATCAACCTCACAGATGATGACATTGGCGCCCATTCCCTTCATACGCATGGCAAAGCCTTTTCCACACCAGCCGTATCCGGCAATAACCACTCTTTTACCGGCAACCAGAAAATCGGTGGCGCGTATAATACCGTCAACAGTCGACTGTCCTGTTCCGTAACGGTTATCAAACAGATATTTTGTTTCGGCATCATTTACGGCGACAACCGGAATCTTAAGGGCGCCATCTTTGTGCATGGCCCGCAGACGTATGATACCGGTGGTTGTTTCTTCCATGGATCCAACTATCTGCGCCGCCTTTTCCGGATATTCAGCGTGGATTGTCGAAACGAGGTCGGCACCATCGTCCATGGTTACGACGGGATCATGTTCAATAGCCGCACGGATATGCTCATAATAGGTTTTATTGTCTTCTCCACGGATAGCATAGACGGCGATACCGTAATCTTTCACGAGTGAGGCGGCCACATCATCCTGGGTGCTCAGGGGATTGGATGCAACGAGCACCAGATCAGCGCCCCCTGCTTTAAGTGCGCGTGCCAGGTTGGCCGTTTCCGCTGTCACATGGAGACAGGCTGACATTTTTTTACCGGCAAGGGGCTTTTCCTTTTCGAACCGTTCACGGACAGCCTGCAGAACCGGCATATCCGCATCAGCCCATTCAATGCGTTTCCTGCCCTGCGGGGCAAGGTCGAAATCTCTGACATCATGTTTGACCATGTTTTAACTCCTTAATTATATATTAACGATTTTGTGATTGATTTCAGGGTGTAACTTTTTTCCGGAAAATCCGGTAATAGGTACGAATGTTCCCAGGCGCCTGCCAGTTTTTTCCTGCCACCGGATACAGTTCCAGCTTTGCGCACCATTTTTCTATGACCGACGGTTTGAATCCAAGCCAAAGATCATGCATGGCATCAGCCATCTGACGATTGATATGGCGATCAAACTCAAGGACAACCAGGCTGCCATCAGGCTTTAACACCTCACAGATCTGCATCAGAACTTTGAAGGGATCCGATACGTGGTGTAATACGAGGTTTATAAAAACCTCATCGAATTCCCCCTTGTACATCGGTAAACGGTTTATATTAGCGCGGATTAAATGTAATGCGCCAAAACCGAGGGAACGTTTCTGATCAGCCAGTTCTTTCAGCATTGCGGCATTAATATCAACGCCGGTCACTCTCTTCCCGAGCGAGGCGCAATGTATGGAAACCGCACCGCTTCCGCATCCTAAATCAAGTACTTTACGCCCTGAAGAATCCCCGAGAAATGAAATAATTTCTTCCTGAATATCCTGAGGGAAATAATCCCTCCGGATCAGATTCCAGGATTGGCGTATTGATTCAAAATAGGCCTGGCTCTTCCTCTGGATCTCTCTGAGAAGATCCAGAGGCGGATCGAACGCATTTATGAATCGGCCGATATCCTCCAGAGAGAGTTCATGTGCATTTTTCCGGAACCATTCAGGCAGATACTCCAATAAATATAAGCGCGTGAAGTGCAATCGTGCCCGTTTAAGCAGAGAGGTCACCGCACTCTCCGAACGCTTAAAATGTCTCGCCAGTTCTTTATAGCTATACCCTTCCAGTTCCCGGAGGATAAATATCTCCTTTTGCAGACGGGGCATTTGTTTTATCACCTTTCCGATCGTCTCTTTCAGGTCCCCCGTCTCCACCTCGGTGCGTATGGTCGACTCCGATAACTCAACATACTGACGGCGCTTCCGTTCACGGAAAAAATTAATGACACGGTTTCTGCTGACAACTTTAAGCCAATGATATATATCTTTTTCCGGATCCAGTTCGTCAATTTTTCTCAACGCAATAATAAAAACATCCTGACAAAGATCCCGGGCAATTTCAGCATCCTCCACGGCATTCTTGATATAACCGAAAATATCGCTTTCAAACGATTCCAGCTCTTTCCAGATGACCCAGTGTTGTTTATTCATCTATATTACAATACAAATAAAACCGTAAAATCTTTCGCAAATTACATATTTTTTTTTTCAGACTAAATTTTTTCTTCCAGAGCACTACGACAACAGACATATTTTCTTTGTGTAAATTTTCTCAAAAATAATTTGCTTATCACAAAAGTGCTTGTTAATTTTATCACATCCTTTTGTCGTAATTTCAGATGTTCATTTTTTAACATATATAATTTTGGGTATTTAAATACTACATATTTTTATGGAAAGTCATGTGAATAATATCACATCGCAATTCCGGAAATTATGGTTTTACCACTTCTTTTTCAATGGATTCTCCATCTGCGGTGACCCGTTTTCACTGATCGCACCTATGCATTCTGAATCGTATCCAGTAACTCACTTTGTCACTGTATCCCGTTTTCACAGGTATCCTGATTTTATTCGAACATGGATGTTTCTGCGCATTTTGTTTTAAAGATCAGAAAGATTTGTATGAGAACAGCCTTTCCATGGTAAAGGCGATTCGATATCACAGGTTCTGTTTTCTTTAACCGCAGGAGGTAAACGGTGATCGTTAATGTAAATGATTTTACCACTTTTCTGCATCGCTGCGCATCGGAACATCCTGGAAATATTCAGGATGTATTCCTCCCCGTACGTCAGAATGATTCTGAAAACGGTTACAGTGTCTTTAAACGTCTGAGTGGCACCCCGCCCATCACGCTGGAAGGTTATCGCACGATTGATCCGGTTAAGATCCTATTCTACCTGTTTCGCGAACATATGATTAACAGATCGTATGAGAACCGTCTGCGTATCATTGCCGGCGTCAAAGCATGTGATCTCAGAGGTATGCAAATTCTCGACCGTGCCCTGATAAACGACGATTTTTACGATCCTAGCTATAAGCATTGGCGTGAACATTCCTACATCATCAGTTCTGACTGCACAGACCTGGCCCCGAGCTGTCATTGTTCGCTGGTGGATGGAAAGCCATATGCAGAGGCCGGATTCGATCTGAATCTTTCCCGGATCGACGACGACTATGTATTAACCGTCGGTTCGCCGAAGGGGGAAAAACTGATTGCGTTACTTGAAGAAATCGGGATCCCTGTTCAGGATACGCCTGAAACGTATCAATCACGTGTAGACGACCATCGTTCCCTTCTGCTGGACAGACTGCAGAAACAAAACCAGCAATTTTCGGAAAACGGAGACTATACCGGTCTGAAAAGCAGTCCCATGGAATTCTGGCATTCCGCATCAGAGAACTGTGTCGGTTGCGGCGCATGTACGAATATATGCTCCACCTGTTATTGCCTTATTCTAAATGATGAATCAAAAAAAGATACCTTTCTGAAAGTCCGGTCCTATGATTCCTGTCAGATTCACGGATATGCCCGCGTTGCGGGCGGTGCTTCCCCCCGCCCCCTTATGGATCAGCGTTTTCGTAATCGTTACCTGTGCAAATTTCTCTACATGGATTCCAATTTTGGCAGCATCGGATGTTCCGGTTGCGGCAGGTGCATTGATGCATGCCCGGCAGGAATCGATTTGCGAAATGTCATTGCCAGCTCTCATAGTACCACTGAGACGAATCAATCCGTTCAACAGACGAAAACCGGGGAGGTGTAAAATGCATAATCCCTATGAGGTCATACCGGCAACCATTTTTGAAATTGATCAGGAATCGCCCCTGATCCGTACCATTCGTATCGAACCGGAACGCCCGATTCCGTTTAAAACAGGTCAATTCATCGAACTAAGCATTCCCGGCATCGGTGAAGGTCCCTTTACCCCCTCATCGTCCCACTACGTCTCCGATGTCATGGATATAACGATAATGAAAACCGGCTTCGTAACGGAATATGTGCATCAGACCAGAGCAGGCGACCGGATTGGTATCCGCGGCCCTTTCGGTAGCCGGTATCCGCTGGAAAAATTCGAAGGTAAAGACCTGTTAATCCTTGGCGGCGGATGTGGACTGGCTCCCCTACGTTCGCTTTTTCTGACCCTTCTTCACGACGTTGAAAAGTATAAAAGCATCACGTTCCTTGCCGGAGCAAAATCACCGAAGGATTGCATTTATAAAGATCAGGCGACCGAATGGCGGAAATACGATACGGTGAGATTTTTACGCGCCGTCGACGAGGTACCGGAGGGTGAGCAATGGAATGAAGAGGTCTGCCTGGTTACCAAATTACTGGAAAAGATAGATATAAAGCCGGACGGGAATCCGGCTGTCGTATGCGGTCCTCCGGTCATGATGAAATTCGGTACACTGGACCTGCTGAAGATGGGGTATAAACCGGAAAACATCTATCTCTCCATGGAGAAGAAAATGTACTGTGGTTTCGGACAATGCCGCCACTGCGTCATGGGAGAGTATTATGCCTGTAAAGACGGTCCGGTTTTTACATACGATCAGATTAAAGACGAGGAGGCCATATGGGATTAAAGCGATTATATGTCGATGTACCGGCACTGCTTGATTCCGGAATCAGTGCCGAAGCAATCGAATGTGAATATATGTTTCATCGCAAAAATCAGGGTTCGTTTTCACTTCTTGAAGTGGCCCAATTTGCCGCTTACTGCCGACAATGTGAGGATGCCTTCTGCATTGCAGCCTGCCCGAAAGATGCGCTTGAACATCTTGAAAACGGCACCGTCAAGCGATTCAATATGCGCTGTGTCGGCTGTAAAAGCTGTGTTCTTGCCTGTCCTTTCGGAACCCTGATGCCGGAGGTGATTAATTATGTGACATCCCGTTGTGATTATTGTCTCAATCAGCTTGAAGAGAATCCGGATTATATTCCAACCTGCGTTAAATCAGTACCGGAAAATACCATTATGATGAAGCGCATCGAAAAAGAGGATCCGGAAAATCACATCTACTTTTCAGGGGATCATCTCGCCATAAAAAGCCGGAGCTGGCGGCATAAGGAGGATCGGATATGAGTCTGGACTATTTTTTCTACCTCCTGATTTTTCCCGGATTTTTATTTACGGGTACCCTGGGTATGGTGATCGGCTGGGTCGACCGTAAAGTTTCTGCCCGCTTCCAGTTCCGTGTCGGTCCGCCGTTTCTGCAAAATTTCAATGATTTTTTCAAACTGTTAGGGAAGGAGACTATCATCGTCAAAGATGGTATTCATTCCCTTTTTATATTTGCTCCCTTTATTGCATTTGCCACCCTGGTTCTGATTTCTGCCATGATCGGGATGGCACTGTTCTATTCCCGTGGATTTGGCGGGGATATTATTGTCGTCATGTATCTGCTCATGGTTTACTCGATAATGGTTATACTGGGTGGATCGGCGACAGGCAATGTGTATTCAAGTCTGGGAGCCGGACGCGAGATCAAACTGCTTCTTGCAGATGAACTCGCCTTTATCCTGGTCTGCCTGATACCCATTATAAAATCGGGCTACAGCCTGCGTCTGGAAGACATCCTCGCCTATCAGTCGGCGAACGGGGCGTTTATCGGATCCCTGTCAGGCTTCATCGGTTTCCTCTTCGGGATTCTTTGTATACAGGCGAAAATGACCCTTCCGCCATTTCATATTCCGGAAGCCGAGACAGAGATCGTTGAGGGACCTCTCATGGAATACAGCGGCCCCCCACTGGCTTTCTGGAAACTCAACCATCTGATGATGTATGTCATTTTTCCTTTCCTGTTAATCCTTCTGTTTCTCGGGGGCTTTCAGTTATCCGGATTCGGTATCCTGTATGCCCTGCTTAAATACCTTCTGATCATTGTCCTGATAATCATTATCAAGAATACGAATCCGCGTATACGTATCGATACGGCATTACATTTTTTCTGGAAATACGCAGCGCCCGTCACTTTCGCTGCACTGATATTAGCTGTGTTAGGAGTATAATTATGGGATGGTACAACAAGCGTCTGGCCAAATCAATCTGGGTGTTCCACGTCAGTGCATCACCCTGCAACAATTGTGACATTGAAATTCTGGATTTGCTTACGCCGCGATATGACCTTGAACGGTTGGGAATCAAGCTTGTGGGATCTGTAAGGCATGCGGATGTATTGCTGGTCTCCGGTGTAACCAACAACAAAGTGGCACCAATCGTGAAACACATTTACGAACAGGCTGCGAAACCGGTTTTCGTCGTAGGAATCGGCACCTGTCCGGTTTCAGGATGTTGCTTCAGGGACAGTCATAATGTGGATTATGATCATGAGGACAGAATACCGGTTGACCTGTTCATCCCCGGTTGCCCTCCCAAGCCCGAGGCCATGATTGAAGGCGTCGCCAAACTCATGGGGGTACTCAATGCATAATAAAGAAACCTTTGTCGAAGAAATGGGAAATAAGATCGGCAAAACGATTGAAAAAAAAGGACGTCTGTATTTCGAAGTTGAAAATGCAAATGTACATGACGTGGTTTCCTACCTGTTTAACACGATGGGTTGCCGCCTTTCTACCGCCACAGCGATGGAAATGTACCGGGGTATCGAAGTTCTGTATCACTTTTCTCATGATAAAACAGGTTTTTATTATTGTCCCCGGATAGTGATGACCGACCGTAAACAGCCATCCATGCATTCCATATCACCCATCATAAAAGGAGCAGAGTGGATCGAACGGGAAATGTCCGAATACTGGGGTATCACATTCGAGGGACATCCCAGACCGGAACCTTTGCTCACAAAGGATCATCCCCTTGGTGAAGGACTCGGACAGCCTTTCAGAATCAGGAGACAATCATGAGTAAAAATGTTATTCCTGTCGGCCCCTACCATCCGCTTCTGGAAGAAGCGGAATATTTCACGCTTACAGTGGACGGCGAAACCGTCGTCGATATCGATCTGGATATTGGCTGGATGCACAGAGGCCATGAACTCATCTCCGAGCAAAAGACCTTTACGCAATCGATCTACCTGGTGGAGCGCATCTGTGGCATCTGCTCCACCTCTCATCCGCTTGCCTGTGTGCATGCCGTAGAGGACATTGACAATATCGAAATTCCGGAGCGGGCCGCATATATCCGGACGCTCGTCGGGGAGCTGGAACGGATTCACAGCCATTTGCTGTGGCTTGGTCTGGCCGGTCATTTTATCGGCTATGACACCCTCTGGATGTGGTCATGGAAATACCGTGAACCGGTTCTGGACATGTTTGAGCTCATTTCCGGCAACCGCAATCATTACGGTATGATGCGCGTGGGCGGTGTGGCAAAGGATGTCCGTCCCGAGATTGTCCCTCAAATGCTTTACATACTCGATATGGTCGATGAAAAGATGATTATGATTTCGAAAGCGGCGAACGACGATCCGGTTTTAAAGAGTCGCCTGAAAGATGTCGGCATCCTTTCAAAACAGGACGCTATCGATTTTTGTGCGGTAGGCCCCACGGCACGTGCTTCCGGAGTTCCGACCGATGTACGCAAAGACGAGCCGAACGATGCATACGGTCTTGTCGATTTCGATATGATTGTTCTTGAAAACGGAGATGTCTACGACAAGCTGGTTGTACGTGTTCTGGAAACGCTGGAATCAACAAAGATTTGTCGTCAATGCCTGGATAAGCTCAAGAAACCGGATGGCCCTGTCCTCAACGATATTGGAGAAATCGGTATCGGTGAGGGAATCGGCCGTTATGAAGCACCACGTGGAGAGGTGTTTCATTTCATCCGCTCCGATGGCACCAACAGGCCCATACGACACAAGGTTCGCGCACCAAGTTATGTCAATATTCCGACATTCCAGGCTTCCTGCAAGGGAATAAACGTGGCGGATGCCCTCATAACACTCGCCTCCGTGGATCCATGTTACTGCTGTACGGAGCGTACCCTGCGGGTATTAAATCCGGACAGGACAAAAGCAGAAACGGATTTGCTATCCCTTTCACGTGAAAAGACAGAACGAATCAGGAGGGGCTTCCATGGACGTTAATACACTTACCCTGTTGATTGCCATACCCCTGGGAATCGCGATCATCAATATAATACTGCCCGTGCTGTTGCGGAAAGTCATAACAATGGGCAGTCTGCTATTAACGCTTTATCTGGCGGTGCAGCTCTATTTCGATCCGGCGGACGACATAATGATGTTTGGTCAGGATATTCTGCAAACCGATCAGCTCAGCATGTTTGCCCTGATATTCATTCAGATCCTCAGTTTAATCATTCTGATGTTTTCTCTGAAAGGCATTCATCCTGATCGGCAAAAGGCCTTTTTTGTCTGGTATCCAATGACTGTTTCCTTCTGCAACGGTGTGGTTCTGAGTGATCATTCCATCAGTTTCATTCTTTTCTGGGGACTTTCCGGTCTTACCCTTTACATGTTTTCGCTGATGGGTAATACCAAAGAAACCCCACAGACGGCCAAGAAAACTTTTATTCTGATAGGCGGAAGCGATGCATTTCTGATTCTGGGTCTCGCTATGATGGGCTTTGCCCAACCTGAAGCACTCTGGTCACTGGACGCTTTTAGTGTTCCCCTGAGTAACGGGAATGCCGTTTTTGCATTTATCCTTCTGCTGGTTGCAGCCTTCACAAAAGCCGGCGGTTTTCCATTTCATACATGGGTTCCCGATTTTAGTCGTGATGCCCAGGTGGAAGGAGCGGCTTTTCTCCCGGCTTCTCTGGACAAAATACTGGGTATCTACCTGCTTGCCAGAATGATGATGACATTGTTCGTATACGATATTATCGTTAATCTGATTGTGGTAACCCTGGGAGCCCTGACTGTAATCACAGCAGTAATGATGGCAATGAACCAGCATAACGGGCGAAAATTACTCGGCTACCATGCTGTCAGTCAGGTTGGTTACATGATAATGGGAGTCGGAAGCGGAAGTGTCATCGCTTTCGCCGGAGGGCTCTTTCACCTCGTCAACCATACTCTGTACAAATCCAACCTTTTTCTCAGCCTTGGATCAGTCGAAAAACGAACAGGGACTAACGATCTCGAGGAACTGGGCGGACTCGGCAAAGCAATGCCTGTCACATTCATCATGGCACTGGTAGGTGCCTTATCGATATCCGGAATTCCCCCGTTCAACGGTTTTTTCTCCAAATGGATGATTTACCAGGGCTTGCTGGAAAAAACGGCCACGCTTGCGCCCGGCTATCAGTTATGGCTCCTCCTCTGCATCATACTGGCCATATTCGGAAGCGCCCTGACACTGGCCAGTTTCATGAAATTTATACACGCTATCTTTCTGGGCAGGCCGCGTGAAAAATATGCCGGGATTAAAGAAGCGCCGGCGAATCAATGGATAGCTACCGGAATTTTATCTCTGGCATGTATCCTGTTGGGAATCTTCGCGGTAGAAATTCCGCTGAAACAGTTGATTTTTCCGGTCCTTGAGCAGTTCAATATGCCCATTCCGGACTTTCCCGGTTTGTATGATCCACAACTGATCGTCATTTTGTTTTTGGTTGCGGGCGCGATCGGTTATCTTCTCTATCTCGTGATCAGGAAGGTTCGGTATGATGACGTTTACCTGGGCGGCATGGCAGCATCTGAAAAATTCAGAATTTCCGGCACTGCGTTTTATAATGAAATTCGTATGATGTCGCCCTTAAAATCGATTTACAATGCAGCTGAAAAAAAATGGTTTGACATGTATTCGTTCGGTGGAAACGCCACATTCGCCGTCTCAAGAATTTTCCAGAAGGCGCATCCCGGTCAGTTGCAGCTCTATATTTTGTATATCATAATCGGCGTACTGGTTTTCCTTTGGATGATCAGATAACAATAAAAAACCGGAGGCACTGATGCCAGTAGAAACATGGTTGATATTTATACTGGGCTTTATGATTCTGGGTTCTGTCGCTGCCCTCGAGATCAGGGACATTCTTTCTTCCATTATCGCCGTCGGGGTAGTGGGACTGGGTGTTTCGGTGGCTTTTCTGTTTTTACAGGCGCCTGACCTGGCCATTGTCCAGTTTCTCTTCGAGATTTTCGCACTGATCATATTGATCCGCGCTTTCGTAAAGAAGGATTATCATCAGGAAACGCCCTCCAGGATCAACCGGATTCTCATCGGCGTTACGCTGATTACTCTCGTTGCGATATTTTTGTTCAGCGTATCCATTTTCAGAGCATTGCCCGAATTCGGACATCCGCTTTTTGAAACTGCTGAACACTATGTAACCAGAGGAGCGGCGGAAACAGGCGCCGCGAATCTTGTGAGTGCAATCATCCTGGATTACCGGGCATATGATACACTCGGGGAAATCACGGTTCTTTTTACAGCGATACTTGGCAGTTTAACAATATTACATATTCGTCATAAGGCCGGCGCAGAAGGGAGTGAGACATGAAAAACCACGAGCATGGTATGACGCTTATTGTTAAAACCGTTACCCGACTTATCCTCTGGATGATACTTGTTTACGGCATATATCTCATCCTTCACGGACACCTGACGCCCGGTGGCGGCTTTGGGGGCGGCGTTGTCATTGCACTTTCTTTCCTGAGCATGATGCTCGCTTATGGTCATGAATACACCAGTAAATGGCTGAATATAAAAAGACTGCATGATATTGAATCCATTTCCGTTCTGCTATTTCTTGTTGTCGGAATTCTCGGAATTGCTTTCGGCGGCGCATTCCTGGTTAATTTTATCAGTCATGGAACCCTGTTTAACCTGCTGAGTGCAGGAACCATCCCGATTCTCAATATACTGATCGGCATCAAGGTCGGAATTTCACTTTTTCTGGTGGTATGGGTCCTGGCTGAATTGCATATCGAGAAAGGAGAGGATGTATGACGGTCTATCTGCTGTGTTTCGCGCTTTTTCTGGTAGGCCTGTACGGCATTCTTACGAAGCGTGATCTTATAAAAATCATTTTATCGCTGACCATTATGACTTACTCTGCAAACCTGTTCCTGATTTTATTCGGATATCGTGATAATGGAATATTTCCAATTCTCGGCGACGGTGCAGACCCGGCCGTTATGGTCGATCCCCTCCCCCAGGCCATGGTCCTCACCTCCATTGTTATCGAGTTGGGAACAACGGCATTGCTGGTCGCCATCGTAGTCCGTCTTTTTCAGAAGTATAAGACCTTTGATATCACAAAAATAAGGAGGCTGTCCGGATGATCCTCCCATATTTTGTAATTATACCCCTGCTTGCCGCTTTCGTTATTGTATTGATCGGCGGTAAACGCGATGACTGGGCTATTGCAATATCAATTATGGCGGTCCTTTCACAGGTGGTGCTTTCGTTTTTCGCCTTTTTCGGTGTGGGTTCAGAAACGATTACTTATTCCATGAGCGCGTGGGAAGTCCCCTATGGTATTGTCCTTGTGCTGGATGCGCTTTCGGCCTTCATGCTTATTATGGTCAGCATCATCTCATTTACGTCACTTCTGTTTTCTATCCAATACATCAGACATATATCGATGGACTGGAAATATTACGGATTATTCATGTTACTGGTATCCGGAATGAATGGCGTAATCATCACCGGTGACCTGTTCAACTTGTTCGTATTCATGGAAATCGCATTACTCGCCGCTTTCGCCCTTGTTGCATTCGGCAGCCGCGCAGAAGAATTTGAGGCGGCTTTTAAGTATGCTGTCATGGGAGCCATTTCCTCAACAATCATACTTATAGGAATCGGCGTTACGTACAGTGCCACATCAACACTAACCATGGCAAAGATTGCCGAAACATTACCCGCCCGGGATCCGGTCATCATGTTGTGGATCGGTGGTTTTTTTCTCGCGGGATTCGGTTTGAAAGCGGCAGCGATGCCCTTTCACGCCTGGCTGCCGGACGCCCATTCCTGCGCACCGGCGCCCATTTCATCAATGCTTTCCGGTGTTCTGATAAAAGCCCTGGGGATTTATACGCTGATCAGGGTATTCTTCAATGTGCTCGGCGCACCGGATATTTTCATGAAAACCTTCATGGTGCTGGGCGTGATTTCCATCATTATCGGTGTCTTTCTAGCTATTGCACAATGGGATATGAAACGATTACTTGCCTATCACAGTATCAGCCAGATTGGATATATCCTCCTCGGGCTTGGCCTGGCCACACCGCTCGGCATTGTCGGGGCGCTGTTTCATCTTTTTAACCATGCACTTTTTAAATCTCTGCTCTTCTACAATGCCGGCGCCGTGGAAATGGCCATGGGGACCCGGGATCTGAAACGTATGGGAAACCTGACAAAAATATTGCCTGTGACATCAGGTACATCGATGATTGCCTCATTGTCAATTGCCGGCATTCCGCCGTTTAACGGATTTTTCAGCAAACTAATCATTATAATTGCCGCGGTTCAGGCTGGTGAACCTCTCTTTGCTTTTCTGGCTGTTATCGGCAGTATACTCACCCTGGCTTCCTTTATGAAGGTTCAACGCTATGGATTCCGGTCCGAACGGACGGTCGAAACGGTTAAAACCCATATTGGCTGGTCCATGAAAGTTGCCATGATAACGATCGCTGTTCTGTGCCTCATAACCAGCGCCCTGATAATACCGGGTATCAGGGAGATAACACTGGATCAGGTATCCTATGTCGTTCTTGAGAAAGCAGAGTATGTCCATTTGGTACTGGGGAGGTAACGAAATGAAATTGAAAAGCAGAATCGTCGTATTTATTTTATCATTTCTTGCCTGGATTATGCTGACCTCTTTGAGCGATATCCAGGAAATTCTGGCCGGAGTCGCTGTTGCCTTTATCGTAAGCTTTCTGGCGGGGCATTTTCTTATAACGACGGAGAAAAAGAATCCGCTTCCCAAACGCATTCTCCTGTCGTTTGCTTACATTGCCAGGTTTCTGTGGGAGATGATTAAAGCAAACTTGCACGTGGCCTATATCGTGATGCACCCGTTATTACCTATAAAACCGGGTATCGTAAAGATCAGGACAACGCTTACAAAGGATACATCATTAACCATTCTCAGCAACTCGATCACATTAACACCGGGGACGCTCACGGTAGATATTGATCCGGATAATAAAAACCTCTATATACACTGGATCGATGTATTATCAACAGATCCTGAGGAAAATACAAAGATCATCGGTTCACGATTCGAACCATTAATTTCGGAGGTGCTGGAATGAGAATCATACGCTGGTTGCTGGGACTTGCCATCATTGTCCTGTTCCTGTATTATAACCTGGTCATGCTTGAAGCTGATCTTTTAATCAAGATTATGAATATAAGTCTTTTTTGTGCCTTATTTGTATTGTACCGGGTCGTGTTCGGGCCAACACCTGCAGATCGTATTGTGGCCGTCGATATCCTGGGTATTCTGATCATCGGTTTACTGGCCGTTATCGGATTGTACTATGACAAAGACTTTTTTATGGATGTAGCCCTTGTTTGGGCCTTACTGAGTTTTCTCGCATCACTTGCATTTGCCAAAACGCTGGAAGGGAGGCAACTGGATGAATAACGTATTCGACACAATCGGTATGGTATTTATTTTTACAGGTATCGCCTTTGATTTTTTCGGTGTGCTAGGCCTGATGCGCTTACCGGATGTATATAACCGACTTCAGGCAGCAACAAAGTGTGTAACGTTTGGTACCGCCGGTCTTCTGTTCGGTGTTTTTCTGATTCAGGGATTTAATACATTCGGATTCAAAGCCATCCTTGGTATCATTTTCGTTTTTCTCACTTCGCCCGTCGCAGCCCACGCTATTTCGAGGGCCGCACACCGGAGCGGCATACCTCTGACGGATAAAACGACCATCGATCAGTATAAGGATGACAAGGATCTAAAGGAGCAAACCCATGTATCTGCCTAAAGTACGGGAAATCAAAGAGGCTTTGGTATCATTTTTCTCCGCCCCATACACCACGTCTTTTCCCAAGGGAGGTTTCACACCAGCGGATGAATACAGGGGATTTCCCAAATACAATGAACAAGACTGTGTTGGCTGTGGTACCTGCGCGCAGGTCTGTCCGAATACCGCAATTGAAATCATTGATGACCGGGACGCCTCTCGTCGAACCATTCAGTTAAATTATACCATGTGCATGCAGTGCGGACAGTGTACGGAAAAATGCATTACCGGGACGGGCATTGTTCCGACAGCGCATTATTCATTATCGGTTTCCGATGTACGTGCACCGGAAGTATTTGAACATATTGAAAAGGAACTGGTTGTCTGCGAGAGCTGCGGGGTTGTGATCGCCTGTAAAGACCATCTTTCATGGATAAAAGAACGGCTGGGCGCAAAAGCTTATGCCCATCCGAACCTGATGTTGTTTGTTCAGGATACTTTTTTCGGATTGGAACCATCAGAGATAAAATCCAGGATACGTCGGGAAGATTATATGAAATATATGTGTGCGAATTGCAGACAGAAGGTTGTCATTACTGATGAATTTTAGGGATCTGATTACCTATATTGAACCACTTAAACCGGAAGGGGTCCTTTTTCTGGGCCTCGGTAATGAATGGCGCGGTGATGACGGCGCCGGTTTATATCTTTTCAACCGGCTGAAAAAACATCCGCAATTCAGAACGATGACCTTTATTGAAGCGGGTACGAATCCGGAGAACCATCTTGGGGAGATCCTTCGATCAGCAGCCGGACATCTCCTGATTATTGACGCGGCCAGAAGTGGAAGACCTCCAGGCACCATACATTTCCTGGACCAGCGGTATTTAAGTCACAACCACATCAGCACCCACACCTATTCTATTGCCATCTTAGAAAACTATCTGAATACGTTCCGAACGATACGTTTCCACTATCTCGGTATAGAACCCCTATCGACGGCGTTGCACAGGCCTTTATCGAATGAAATGATAGATAGTATCGGCAATTTTTTCAGTGATCGTGCCGAACGACGGGCTTTGTGAAAGATGTAACATTAAATCTACTTGTATTTAATTATTTTTATTGTGATATTATTGCAGTTTCTTTTGTCATTTTTATGCAGGATCTAAAAACCGGACCGGATCAGACCTGCCATGATATTTATGTGCGAATTAAAAATAAACCCCATAAAGCATATAAGGGAAAAGTACGCATAAATCCGTAACGTACTTTTTCACATTATAAATCACCGTTCTAATTGAGCAGAGTCAAACACTTTGATTCGCTCCATTTGTGTTAAGCAGCCTGCACCCAGGCTGCGGACAAATTCTGCGATCAGTGTAAACCAAAAGGAGGTAGCAGATGTTGGATAAAATTGGCGTTATCGGGGGAGGAAATATTGGCGGTGTTCTGGTTCAGGAACTCGTCCGCCGCCGGCTGGCCAGAAATGTCGCTCTCGTTGATGTTAAGGAACCGGAACTGGCTAAGGGAAAGACACTGGACATAGCGGAAGGTTCACCGGTAATCCGATCGGATGTCAAAGTAGAAGGATCCAAGACTTATGAGGTTCTCGACGGTGCCGATATGATTATCAATACGGCCGGCGTACCACGTACCACACGACCTGATGGCACCATACCGACACGGGAAGAACTTCTGGCAACAAATCTCAAGATTACCGATATCGTCAGCGAAGGTATTCAAAAATATTGCGCGGGTGCCATGGTGATATCGATTGCCAATCCGCTCGATGCCATCGTTTACCAGCTGTTTCGGAACCTGAATCCGAATCGCTCCCGGCTGGTTGGCATGGCCGGTGTCCTGGATTCTTCAAGGTACCGTTTCTTTATTGCGGAAGCGGCCGGCGTAAGCGTGGAAAATGTCGAAGCCCTAGTACTTGGCGGCCATGGTGATGACATGATTCCTATCCGATCCGCATGCAGGATCGCCGGTATGCCCGTTGAAAAGTTTGTGTCTTCCGATGACCTTGATGCCATCGAAGCGCGCACCAGGAAAGCCGGAGGTGAAGTGGTCAAACTGCTGGGTTCAGGCTCCGCTTTTGTCTCTCCTGCATGGGGTGCCCTGGAAATGGCCGAGGCCATAATTTTCGATAAAAAGAAAATTATGGCAGCCAGTACCCTGTTAAAGGGTGAATATGGCGTTGACGGTCTGTTTATAGGTGTTCCTGTGGTATTCGGTGCGAAAGGTGTTGAGAAAGTGATCGAAATGGACCTGACTGGTGAAGAGAAAGCGGCATTTGAAAAATCCGTTAAATCCGTACAAAAAACGGCTGATGAAGTGAAAGAAATGGCAAAATAAGTTTCAACCCTAATAAAACGGAGGTATTCATGTCAACCCTAAAAGAAAAATTAGCCGAAAAGATTCCTGGATATCGTGACCGCGTGGTCCGGTTGATGAAAGAATATGGAGATGTCGTTGTGGACGAAGTTCATATTCGTCAATTCTACGGCGGTATGCGTGGTGTAAAATGCCTGACTACCGACATATCCTACCTGGACCCGAACGAAGGTATTCGTTTCCGTGGTTATACCATTCCCGAATGCCTGGAGAAGCTGCCCAAGGCGGAGGGAGCTGAGATGCCCTTTGTTGAAGGCCATGTATATCTGTTGTTAACCGGAGATATTCCAACCGATGAAGATGTCAAAACGGTAAATGCCGATTTCCAGAAACGGCATAAAGTACCGGATTATGTATTCAAAATACTGCGTTCCATGCCTGATGACAGCCATCCCATGACGATGTTTTCAACCGCTGTACTGGCTCTTCAGCGGGAGTCCGAATTCGTTAAAAAATACAACGCCGGTATCAGCAAAATGGAATACTGGGATCCCTACTATGAAGATGCCATGAACCTGCTGGCCAAGCTTCCCGAAATCGCAGCATTTATTTACCGGTTGAAATACAAAGGGGATACTCCGATAGAACCGGATTCGGCCCTCGACTTCGGGGCTAACTTTGCACATATGATGGGCGTTGATCATCCTTATGATGAACTATCCCGTCTCTATTTTATTCTGCACAGCGATCATGAAAGCGGCAACGTCAGTGCACACACCACGCACCTGGTCGCCTCCGCCCTGTCTGATCCCTATTATGCCTTCTCGGCAGCAATGAACGGACTCGCCGGGCCGTTGCACGGACTGGCAAACCAGGAAGTATTGCGCTGGATCCAGGAACTGATGAAGAAAATGGGTAATAAAGTACCGACGAAGGAAGAACTGAAAAAATTTGTATGGGATACGCTGAATTCAGGGCAGGTCGTTCCGGGATACGGTCATGCCGTATTGCGTAAGACGGATCCGCGCTATGCCGCACAGCGCGATTTCAGCCTGAAGCATCTTCCTGAAGATGAAACGTTCCAAATCGTTTCCATGCTCTATGACGTCGTACCGCCGATCCTTCAGGAACAGGGAAAGGCGAAAAACCCATGGCCAAATGTTGATGCCCATTCCGGTGTTATTCAATGGCATTACGGCGTAACCGAATATGATTTCTATACGGTCATGTTCGGTGTCGGACGGGCTATCGGTGTACTCGCGAATATTATCTGGGACCGTGCGGTCGGACAGGCCATTGAGCGTCCGAAATCCCTGACGACGACGATGCTTGAAGAGCGTGCCGGTATTAAATAAGTTGTAATATCGCACAACGACTGATCCCGTTATCCGGCCTGGCATGCCGGGTAATGGGATTTTATTCTTCTTTCAACTGAAGATTGACCAGTTGCGAATCCACACCAGGAATAACCGCTATTTTACGTGCAAGCTCATCATTCTGTTCCCTGGTTCCGACGATTTCCAGCAGTAAGAGACCTTCATCCGAACAATCATCCAGCACCCCATCATGAATTCCCAATCGGGTTTTAATATTACATCCCCAGGCGGTCAGGACTTTCTGAACCTTGACAGCCGATTCCTTACGGTTTCCTATGAGAATAACCAATACGGATTTTGCCATAATTTCTATCCTTTATATATTTGTTTACAGTAACTGCAAGCAAAAATAATCGAAAGTAAAATGCACAGCAAATTTTTTGTAAATAATTTCACAATTAACTTGCAACAGGACATCATATCTCTTAAATTTACAACTGTTAAATAATTAACAATGTTAACACTTTAACACACGAGTAGTGAAAAATGGCTCATGTTTCGATACCCAAACCCATCGTTGAACGGCTGGTTCTCTATAAACGTATCCTGCAAAACCTGCAGCGGCAAGGTGTTCCCCATATCCATTCTCATGACCTCGCCGCACGGGCCAATAACTCTGCCGTACAGGTCCGCCATGATATGATGACCATCGGCTATACGGGAACAACCCGGAAAGGATATGACGTTAACGACCTGGTTAAACGCATCGAAATGATGCTCCGCGGTGAACATCCCAACCGCATGATCCTGACAGGTATCGGCAATCTGGGACGCGCCATTCTGACTTATTTCAGCACCAAGCATCCTTACCTTGAACTGGTTGCTGCTTTTGACGATGACCCCGGTAAGGTCAATCGCGTTACCGGCGGCTGCCGGTGCTTTCCAATGCAGAACATGCACCGCATTATTACAGAACAGGATGCCCGCATCGCCATTATAACCGTTCCTGAAAGATCAGCCCAGCACGTGGCAGACCTGCTGGTTGAGGCCGGGATTAAAAGTATACTCAACTTCGCGCCCCTGCCTCTCAATGTACCCGATCACATCATCGTCGAACAGGTTGATATAACCATGAAACTGGAAAAACTGGCCTATTTTTCAAAGTAGGGAGAAACATATGAAAGAAACAAATACCTTTTCCGTACTGAACCGCTATCCGGAGCCGAACCGCGAAAACCTGATCCCCATTCTTCAGGAAGTTCAGGAATTAAACGGATACCTTTCCAAAGATGCCGTCGTAGAGATTGGTAAACACCTGAATTTGCCGAGCAGTAAAATTTACGGTGTCGCTACCTTCTATAATCAGTTCCGTTTCCAGCCGATCGGCCGCTATCATATTCTGGTCTGTCGTGGAACCGCTTGCCATGTTAAAGGATCCGCAAATGTCCTGTTCGCCCTGGAACAGGAATTAAAGATTCAGGCCGGTCAGACAACTCGCGATGGCCTGTTCAGCCTGGAAGTCGTCGCCTGTATCGGCGCTTGCGGTCTGGCCCCGGTTATCGCCGTTAACGACGATTTTCATGCCGGCGTTCAGCCCGCTGACGTACCAAAAATCATCTCAGAATACAGAAACAGGGAGAATGACAGTGAATAAATCTGATGAGCAGACAATTCAATTGGAAAGTAACTCCCTGATTCAGTTACTTTCCCAGGATTATGCGACATGGGATAAGAGCCTGAGAACGGCTGCCGATGACAGCATCAGGGATTATAAACGGATCGACAGCTCGAAACCGGTATTCTTTCTCGGTGCAGGTACCTGCGGTTTGAGTGCCGGTGCCAATAAAACCCTGCGTGCGCTGGAAGATTATGTAACAGCCTCCGGTCTGGATGCGGATATCGTAAAAGTCGGCTGTATCGGTATCTGCTCCGAAGAACCTCTTCTCGATATCCAGTTGCCCGGATATGCACGGCTCTCCTTTCGTAAAGTGACGGCGGAAATCGCCATATCAATCATCGAAGAAGTGCTGGCGAAAAAAATACCTTTCGAGAACCTGCTGGGTCAGCACCGTAATAAAGATCTTAATAACTGGGAAAATATTCCGTATATCGATGACCACCCGTTTTTTGCCCCGCAAACACGACTGGTCCTGCGGAATTGCGGTATTATCGACCCTACGAGTATCCAGGAATATATGGCCCATGATGGTTACAAAGCCCTGGCCCGAGCACTGCAAACGAAAACACCGAAAGAAGTGTGCCGGATGATAACGGAAAGCGGCCTCCGGGGACGCGGCGGCGGTGGATTTTTGACCGGCAAAAAATGGGAGTTCGCGCTTTATACGGAAGGGGATCAAAAATATATGATCTGTAACGCCGACGAGGGTGATCCCGGTGCCTTTATGGACCGTGCGGTAATAGAAGGTGACCCGCATCATGTTCTTGAAGGACTGGCTATCGCTTCTTATGCAATCGGGGCTTCAAAGGCTTATGTCTATATCCGTGCCGAATACCCGCTGGCTATTGAACGGCTTCAGATCGCCATTCGCCAGGCGATGAAATTCGGGTTGCTCGGTGATAATATCCTGGATTCAGCTTTTAATTTACAGATCAAAATAAAAAAAGGAGCCGGTGCTTTTGTCTGCGGAGAGGAAACCGCCCTGATACACAGCATCGAAGGTAAACGCGGTATGCCCAGGCCACGCCCTCCCTATCCAACCACCAGCGGCTTGAATGGTAAACCTACGGTCATCAACAATGTCGAAACCCTGGCCAACATACCGGATATCATGCTGAACGGACCGGAACACTTTGCTGCTATGGGTACCGAAGGCAGTAAAGGGACCAAGGTATTCGCCCTTTCCGGCAATGTGGAACGAACCGGTCTGGTTGAAGTACAGATGGGCGCTGAAATCAGAGACATCGTATATAAAATCGGGGGCGGCATTCCCAATGAAAAACAGTTTAAAGCCGTACAGATAGGCGGCCCTTCCGGTGGCTGTATTCCGGAATCCCATTTACATATAAAAATTGATTATGAATCCCTCAAAGAAGTCGGGGCCATGATGGGATCAGGCGGCCTGGTGGTGATGGATGAAAACACCTGTATGGTGGATCTTGCCAAATTCTTTATGGATTTTATCCAGAGAGAAAGCTGCGGTAAGTGCATCCCCTGCCGTGAAGGAACCCGTCAGATGCTGAACACACTGGAGAACCTGAGCCGCGGCCGGGCGCGTGAAGAGGGTAACGCGGCACTGGAACGAATGAAAAGCGTGATGTACCTCAACCGTCTGGCTGAAGTTATAAAAGACACCAGTCTCTGCGGTCTTGGCCAGTCGGCACCGAACCCGGTGCTGAGTACACTATACTGGTTTCGTGAAGAATACGAAGCCCATATTTATGAACGACGCTGCCCTTCCGGCGTCTGTTCTGAACTGCTGAAATATGAGATTGATCCGGAAAAATGTACCGGTTGTACATTGTGCGCACGCAAATGTCCCTCACAGGCTATTGTCGGATCGAAAAAAGCGGCACATTATATCCTGCATGACAAGTGTATCGGGTGTGGAAATTGTGTCGATTTATGTAAGTTTGACGCGATCAGTGTAAACTGAGGAGAATAACAATGTTCGAAATAGAAGTTAACAGCCGAAAAATAACGGCAAAATCCGGAGAAACCATATACACCACGCTTAAACGTGCCGGTATTCATGTCCCGACGCTCTGTCACCTCGAAGACCTCAAACCCAGCGGTGCCTGCAGAATCTGTTCCGTCGAAGTGGAAGGTTTCCGGAACCTGATACCGAGTTGTTCCTATCCTGTCGAAGAGGGTATGAAGATTAAGACGAATTCCCCGAGAGCGATAAAAGCACGAAAAACGATCATTGAGTTGCTGCTGGCGAACCACCTTGAAGATTGTCTCTACTGCGTACGAAACGGTGAATGCGATTTGCAGAATTTATCGGCCACTTATGGTATCCGGGAAAAACGGTATACAGCGGAAAAAAAGAATTATGCGATGGACGTTTCCAGCCCGGCTATCATCCGCGACCAGGCCAAATGTATCCTTTGTGGCAAGTGTGTCCGTGTCTGTGAAGAAATCATGGGCGTGGCTGCCATCGATTTTGTGAAAAGGGGCAGCGAAACCGTTATCGCTCCGGCATTTGAACATGGACTTAATGTCTCAAGCTGTGTAAATTGCGGGCAGTGCGTAATGGTATGTCCCACCGGGGCCCTTAGAGAGCACAGCGCCCTCAAAGAAGTTACCAACGCGCTGCAGGATCCCGATACGTTTGTAGTCGTCCAGCACGCCCCTGCCCTTTCTGTCTCAATTGCCGAAGAATTTGGTGTAAAACCGGGAACCGATATCAACGGCTTCATCGTTAATGCACTGCGCCGGCTTGGTTTTGACCGGGTTTTCGACACCTCATTTTCCGCAGACCTGACTATCATGGAAGAAGCCAGTGAATTAGTCAGACGTATCCGTAATGGTGGTGCACTTCCCATGATGACAAGCTGTTCCCCAGGTTGGATCAAATATGTCGAACAATTCTATCCGGATTTCATTGACAATCTCTCTTCCTGCAAGAGTCCGCAGCAAATGCTCGGTTCCATTATCAAGAATTATTATGTCAAGAAAGAAAATATTGACCCGAAAAACGTTTTCAGTGTGGCGATCATGCCCTGCACCGCAAAGAAATTCGAGGCAAACCGTCCTGAGATGGGTTACGAGAACAGGGCTGACATCGATGCGGTGCTCACGACGCGCGAACTGGCCCGCCTGATTAAAATGTATCATATCGACTTCAATTCGCTGGAAAGCAATGAGGCCGATCTGCCTTTCGGCACGCGCAGCTCGGCCGGAAAGCTATTCGGCGGTACGGGGGGCGTTATGGAAGCCGCCCTGCGCACGGCATACCAGCTGCTAACTGGTGACGAACTGGAGAACCCCGTCATCGAAACGATCCGCGGTCTGAACGGGATTAAGGAAACGAAACTGCAAATAGGCGCGCTTAATCTCGGTGTCGCCGTTGTAAACGGTCTGGATAATGCAAAAAAACTGCTCGAGGAAATAAAGGCCGGCAGGGATGACCTTCATTTTATTGAAGTCATGACCTGTCCCGGCGGTTGTATCGCCGGAGGCGGTCAGCCGAGAAACAACTCCAGGGAACACATTCAATCACGCATGCAGGCCCTATATCGTATCGATCAGACTTCAGCGGTGCGGGCTTCGCATCACAACCGGGCTGTTAAGGAACTGTATAATGACTTACTGCAGGAACCTCTGAGTACGGTCAGTCATAAACTGTTACATACGCATTATTCAAAACGAGAGGTGCTGCTATAAGATGAACAGGGACTCTCAGCTTGTAATCACATTAAAAGAACGATGCCGGGTCTGTTATACATGTGTGCGGGACTGTCCGGCTAAAGCGATTCGTATTACCGGCGGACAGGCTCAGGTTATCAGTGAGCGCTGTATCGGTTGCGGTAATTGTATTAAAGTCTGCAGCCAGAACGCCAAACAAGCCTATAATTTGATTGATGACATTATCGCCCTTCTTGAGTCCGGTAATCCTGTTGCGGCTATCGTTGCACCCAGTTTTCCGGCTGATTTTCCCGATGTGGATTACAAAGAACTGGTCGGAATGATCAAACAAATCGGTTTTTCCCTCGTTTGCGAAGTTTCTGCCGGAGCGGACCTGGTCGCCGAAGCCTATAAAAACATGCTGGAAAACGATCCGGATGAACGCCGTATCGCAACCACCTGTCCGGCAGTTGTTTCCTATATCGAAAAATACCATCCGGATCTGGTTCATTATCTGGCACCAATCGTATCACCCATGGCGGCAACCGCCCGCCTGCTGCACGCCCAACATGGTCCGGACCTGCGAATCGTATTTATCGGTCCATGTATTGCGAAAAAGGCCGAAGCCGTGCGCCCGGAAAACGAGGATGAGCTCGACGCAGTTCTGACTTTTATTGAGCTGCAGAAACTTTTCGAATCGTATAATATTTCACCGGTCGAAAGTGAACGCCAGGATTTTGATCCACCCCACCCCGGCCTTGGCACCCTGTTCCCGATCAGCCGCGGCATGCTGCAGGCCAGCGGACTGAAAGAGGATTTAATAAGCAATCATGTTGTTGCCGCCGACGGTAAAAACGAATTTATCCAGGCTATTAAAGAATTTGACGAAGGCACACTTGACGTAAAATTACTCGAAGTACTTTGTTGTGACGGTTGTATAATGGGACCCGGCATGCGCACTGAAGCCCCTTTGTTCACCCGGCGAACCGCTGTTAGCCAGTATGCCCGACAACGGCTGGAGTCCTCTGATCCGGATGCCGAAAAGCCTCAGGAAATCGATCTCTCGATATCATTTACAATGGATGACCGCCGGATACCCTTACCATCGAAAGCTGAAATTGAAGAAGTATTAAAGCGTATGGGCAAACATCGTCCGGAAGATGAGCTGGATTGCGGTGCCTGCGGTTACGACACCTGCCGGGAACATGCCATTGCCATTCTCAAGGGCCTTGCCGAGAGTGAAATGTGCCTGCCCTATACAATCGATCGACTGAAAAGTTCTCTCGAGGAGTTAAACATTTCCAATGAACAACTTGCCACGACGCAACAAGCGCTGGTAAATTCGGAAAAACTGGCCAGCATGGGTCAATTATCGGCTGGAATCGCTCACGAAATTAACAATCCGCTGGGTGTGATTTTGCTCTATTCCAAACTGCTGATGGATGAAGCCGGCGAGGATCCCCAAAGGCAGGAAGACCTGAAAATGATCGTCGAACAGGCGGAACGGTGCAAAACCATCGTATCAGGATTATTGAATTTCGCCCGCAAAAACAAGGTTCACCTGCGTCCGGCCAACCTGCCCGACCTCGTTGATCATTGTTTAAAGGCCATCACCGTACCCGGGACAATCCGCATTCAAACATCCCACAACATGGAAGAGCCCTATTGTTTGATCGATCCGGACCAGATAGCCCAGGTCATGACCAATCTGACTAAAAATGCCGTAGAAGCGATGCCTGAAGGCGGGACGATAAAAATAGCGACTTCGACCGATGCCATGAACGCCATTCTGGTCATTGAAGATGACGGAACAGGCATTCCTGAAGAAATCATCAAGAAAATTTTTGAACCCCTGTTCACCACCAAACAGATCGGGAAAGGAACGGGACTGGGCCTTGCTGTGACTTACGGCATTATAAAGATGCACCGGGGAACAATCGATGTAACTTCCAATGCGGATCCATCGAAAGGCAAAACAGGAACCAGGTTTACGGTTACCATTCCGAGAGATCATAAAAACGGTAACCGGGAAGAACGGGAAAGGATTCCCGGCAGCAGTTTAATACATTAACTTTTTAATTTGTTATTTAAAGGTGACAGAAATGAACCTTGAAAATCAAAAATACGCGTCTCAAACAGCTCTCATCGTCGATGATGATATTGACCTTCTTGAACATCTGAAAACGCAACTCGAATCATTGGGATTCAACGTCGTACAAGCCGAATCACAGGCTGAGGCAGAACAACTGATTGCTGAAATGACTCCGGATCTGGCTATTTTCGACCTGATGATGGAATACCAGGACAGTGGCTTTATCCTTAGTTACAAGATGAAGAAAAAAGCGCCGGATGTACCGGTTATTTTAATCAGTAATGTAACCGCTGAAACCGGTCTTCATTTCGATGCCGCGACCGAGGAAACCCGTTCATGGGCCAAAGCGGATATCATTCTGGACAAGGAAATACGTTACGAACAACTGGAGCGGGAAATTGACCGTCTGATGAAAGGTTAAACGATGGAACAACTGCGAGTCCTTATCGTGGATGATGAATTGGGTATGCGTAAAGGCGCCGCCCGGGTACTCGGAAATCACAAGGTGACTTTACCCCAGTTCAACGGTAAATACGGTTTTTTAACGGAAGAAGCAGAAGACGGGAAATCGGCACTGGAGAAGCTGGATGCCACTCCCTGGGATATCATGCTTCTTGATTACAAACTGCCGGATCTGAGTGGACTGGAAATACTCGATACAATCAGGGAAAAGAAAATCGATGTAATGACCATCATGATCACGGCTTATGCCTCACTGGAAGTAGCTGTCAGCGCAACTAAAAACGGTGCCTTCGATTTCCTGGCCAAGCCGTTTACCCCGGATGAGCTCAAAAGCGTTATAGACAAAGCTTCACAGAGTCTTCTTGCCCTCCGCCGTGCCAGGGACCTTGAACGGGAAAAACGCCGGGTACGCTTCCAGTTTATTTCCGTTCTGGCGCATGAGCTGAAATCACCACTTGCCGCCGTCGAGAGCTACTTACAACTGATGGAAAAGCATGTTGCCGGTAATGACATATCAAAGTACGATCATATCCTGAACCGCTCCCTCATTCGCATCGAGGGAATGCGGAAAATGATTTTTGACCTTCTCGACCTGACACGTATTGAATCCGGACAGAAAAAGCGGGAGCTTTCTCGCATCAACATCATAGACGCTGTGAACACCAGTATCGAGAATGTCTCAGTGGCCGCCGCAGAACGCGATATTTCGGTGCGTCTGCATGCCCCGTCGGAACTGACACTGAACGCAGACCGAGGTGAAGTTGAGATCATTTTCAACAACCTGATTTCTAATGCTGTAAAATATAATAAAGATGGCGGAACCGTGGATATTCACTTAAACAAGCAAGACCATGTCGTGCACATCGAGGTGAAGGACAGCGGCATAGGTATGTCAGAGGAAGAAGTAAAACGGTTATTTGGTGAATTTGTGCGTATAAAAAATGAAAAGACAAAAAATATTTTGGGCAGTGGATTGGGCTTGTCCATCCTTAAAAAGCTGACCGACTATTATAACGGCTCCATTGCCGTGGAAAGCAAACCGGATGTTGGGAGCTCATTCAGGCTGACCCTGCATGATGCAAATGACAACACAGCCCATATAAAGGAAAACTGAGTGCTGAATCGTGACACTATACGACACTGGCTGGGGGAAACGGATCCGGAGCGACTCGCCCAACTCTGGCATCAGGCGGATACGATCCGGCGTACGCACGTCGGCAGTGATGTCCATCTCCGCGCCCTGCTGGAAATTTCGAATGAATGCCGGCGTCACTGCCATTATTGTGGCCTGAACGTAACGAACCGGAACCTAACCCGTTACACATTGTCCACAGTTAAGATTCTGCAACTGCTTTCCCTTATCGATACACTTGGATTCTGTACCGTGGTGTTGCAATCCGGTGAACATCCTGCTCTGGATAGGGATACGGTCACCAAGCTGATTGAAAGAATTAAGTCAACAACCAATCTTGCGATTACACTGAGCCTGGGAGAACGTAACAAGGAAGACTATCGAACATGGAAAACAAGCGGTGCCGACCGTTATTTATTGAAGTTTGAAACAAGTAATACAGAACTTTATAACCGGGTTCATCCGGCTACCGGGAATGGCTGGAATAACCGGCTGGAAATTCTTGAATATTTAAAGGATGCCGGCTATGAGGTAGGAAGCGGGTTTATGATTGGTCTGCCCGGTCAGTCTTACTCTGACCTCGCCAATGACATCATGCTATGCCGGACGTTATCACTGGACATGATTGCGGCCGGCCCCTATATCCCTCATCCGGCAACGCTTCTCGGGTCAGGACGTAATCATACCTCCGGTGATGCCGGCCAGGTCCCGGCATCCGTTTTGATGACTCTTAAAACGGTGGCTCTGCTGCGGCTTTGTTGTCCCGATACTAATATTCCGGCAACCAGTGCGCTCAGTGTACTGGATGCATCGAACGGACGGGAATCCGGCCTGGAATGCGGGGCTAATGTATTCATGCCTGATGTAACGCCCATGCCCTACAGAAAATGGTATGAGATTTACCCGGGTAAAATAATAACAGACACGTCTCTGCCGGATTTGAAAGATATCCGAAACGCTTTAAAGGGAATTGGCAGGACTCTGGGAAAAGGACCGGGAATTTCCGTTCATTTTCAGAAACAGCATGCACAACAAATTGCTCAATGAGGAGACCTCTGTGTCCATAAAGACAGAATATACACTTTCAAAACACGGTCACGATTTTATTGATGACCATTCTTTGGAACATAAACTGAAAAAACCGCCGGCCGATGCAGTTGAAGTCCGGGATATTATAGCCAGGAGTCTGGATAAACAACCGCTTACCGTTGATGAAACGGCCTGTTTACTGCGTGTAGAAAATCGCGATCTGGTCGAAGAGATTTTCGATGCTGCCAGAACTCTGAAACGCAAGGTATATGGGAACCGGATCGTTTTATTCGCACCGTTCTACATCGGGAATGCCTGTATCAATGATTGTGCCTACTGCGCCTTCCGTAAAAGCAACAGGAAAGCTGTACGCAGAACGTTAAATCCGGAAGAGATCCGGGAACAGGTCACAGCCCTTTTAAATAAGGGGCATAAACGTCTTATTCTCGTTTTTGGTGAACACCCGCGGTATAACGCTGAGTTTATTGCTGACACGGTGAAGCAGGTATATAGCTGCACATCGGGACACGGTGAGATACGGCGGGTCAACATCAATGCAGCACCCCTGGATCATGAGGGTTTCAAAACCATACACGATGCCGGCATCGGTACCTATCAGATTTTCCAGGAAACCTATCATCATGAGACGTATAAACGTTATCATCCCGCAGATACGCCGAAGGGAGACTATCTGTTCCGGCTGGACGGCCTTAGCCGGGCGTTCGAAGTCGGTTGTGATGACATGGGAATCGGAGCGCTGTTCGGCTTGTATGACTGGCGTTTCGAAGTGCTGGGCCTTGTATCCCACGCCCGTTTCCTTCAATCGACTTATGGCGTAGGGCCGCATACGATCAGTTTCCCGCGTCTGAAACCGGCACATAATATCACACTGGACAGCCGCTATTTAGTCAATGATTATGATTTCAAGCGCCTGGTCGCCATTCTTCGCCTGTCGGTCCCATATACCGGAATGATCCTGACCGCCCGCGAGGATGAAAGACTGCGCAATGAAATAATGGCTTTCGGTGTCTCTCAAATTGATGCTGGCAGTCGCATAGAAATCGGCGGCTATGCGGAATATGGCGATGCACAGGTTCAGAATATCACCAGGGAACAGTTCCGGCTCGGCGACCTGCGCAGTCTTGATACTGTTATCAGGAGCCTGTTGGAGAATGATTACATTCCAAGCTTTTGTACAGCCTGTTACCGGTGCGGACGAACCGGTGAACAGTTTATGGAGTTTGCCATTCCCGGATTCATAGAAAAATTCTGCACGCCCAATGCCATCCTAACCCTGCAGGAGTATTTAACAGATTACGGTTCAGATGCCACAAAAAAAGCAGGAGCACAGCTGATTGAAAAAGAACTGGCTAAAATTGAGAATAAATCCATATCTGCCAAAGTGAAAGAACATCTCATCCGTATAAGAGAAACCGAAGACCGGGATTTTTATTTTTAACGACGGGGCATCAGTGACAGAGAAACGAACATATCGTGTGGAACGGGACATGCTTGGGGAACGCCGCATACCAGTCAATGCCCTCTTCGGCATCCATGCCCAGCGTGCTTCTGAAAACTTTCCCCTTTCGGGCAGGCGTGTACACCCGGCCCTGATCCGGGCATACGGCCATGTAAAACAGGCCGCCCTGCAGGCGAATTTTGAGGGGGGATACATCGAAAAAGCGCTTTATAACATGCTTTCGCAGGCCTGTGATGAGATGGCGGAGGGACTGCTCAATGAACATATTATTGTGGACGCCATCCAGGGTGGTGCCGGGACCTCAACGAATATGAATGTGAACGAAGTGCTCTCGAACAGGGCCCTTCAACTTCTCGGACGGGAACCGGGCCGTTATGATATTGTTCATCCGATAGAACATGTGAATTTACACCAGTCAACAAATGACACCTACCCTACGGCCCTCAAAGTGGCAGCCGTTCAGAAAATCCATGTCATGGAAAAGAATCTCATCGCGCTTACCGAACGCTTTCAGGACCTGGAGAAATCGACAGCCCATCTGGTAAAAATTGGACGGACGCAGTTGCAAGATGCGGTTTTGACAACCATGGGTCGGTCAATGGGCGCCTATGCGGAAGCGACGGGCCGGGACCGCTGGCGGATCTACAAGTGCGGGGAGCGGCTTCGCGTTGTCAATCTCGGCGGCACGGCAATTGGTACAGGTCTGGGAGCACCGCGATCGTACATTTTTAGTGTTGTGGAGCATCTCAATACACTGACCGGTGGCGGGTTTTCCCGTGCTGAAAACATGGTCGACAATACACAAAATGTCGATGTGTTCGTTGAAGTGAGTGGAATTCTATCTGCCTGTGCCTCAAACCTGATAAAAATTTCAAATGATCTGCGCCTGTTATCAAGCGGTCCTGAAACCGGTTTCAGGGAGATACATCTGCCCGAAAGACAGGCCGGATCCAGCATAATGCCGTCAAAGATAAATCCTGTTATACCGGAAGCGGTTATTCAGTGCGGCCTGCGGGTGAATTCGAACCATCAGAGCATCAGCACCGCCTGCTCCCTGGGAAACCTTGAACTGAATGCTTTCCTGCCGTTTATAGCCGATTGCCTGCTCGAGAGCCTCGATTTATTATCACAGTCCGCCCGGATCCTTTCTGATTTCTGCATTGACGGTCTGAAGATAAATGAAACGATTCTGGAAAATCAGATTGCCGCATCCACTGCTACAATCACGGCTCTGATCCACGTGATCGGTTATGATAAGGCCCGGGATCTCGCCCGGAAAGCGGCTGAGACGAACGTACCGGTACGTGATGTCATTCTGGAGTCAGGTCTGCTGACGGCAGATGAACTGGCCGGATTAACAGCCCCGGAAGCCGTCACACGGCTGGGAACACCGGAACATAAAGGAAAAGGATGAAAAACACTCCCAAGGGAATGCGTCTGCATATTGGTATTTTCGGGCGGCGAAACACGGGTAAGTCTTCGCTTTTAAATGCTTTGACAAGCCAGCAGGTATCAATTGTTTCCCATATCGCCGGAACAACGACAGACCCGGTTGAAAAGCCGATGGAGCTTCTGCCCCTGGGACCCGTGCAATTTATCGACACAGCCGGAATGGATGATATCGGGGCACTCGGTTCCATGCGTGTCAAACGTTCTGTCCGCATTCTTGACAGAACCGATATTGCCCTGCTTGTAAGCACCCCATCCTCCTGGGGAGATTTTGAAGAAGAATTACTGGCACGGTTTAAAGCACTGGCCATCCCCTTTCTGATCATATTAAACAAGACCGATATTGAAGAGCCTGAGCCCGGCCTGATAGCTGAGCTTAGCGGCCGGGACCTGCCGCCACCTATCCTGACGGCGGCACCGTCAGGAAAAGGGATTTCCGATTTAAAAGAAGCGTTAATCAGAGAGGCTCCCGATTCTTTTCTGACATCTCCTTCAATCGTCGGAGAATTGATAAACCCCGGAGAAATGGTTGTTCTGGTTGTTCCTATCGATCTGGAGGCTCCCAAAGGCCGGCTGATACTGCCCCAGGTTCAGACCATTCGCGACATTCTGGACCATGATGCCTGCAGTATGGTTGTCAAAGAACGTGAGCTCAGGGCAGCACTGGATATGCTGAAACAGCCCCCGGCACTCGTTGTTACCGACTCCCAGGCTTTCCTCAAAGTAGCCGGAGATACACCGCCCGGTGTACCACTGACATCGTTTTCTATACTTTTTGCCCGGCTTAAGGGCGATCTGGCCGCATTCGTCGAGGGGGCCCTTTCGATCGAACATTTGCAATCAGGAGACCGGATACTGATTGCGGAAGCCTGTACCCACCATCCGATTGCAGAAGATATCGGTCGCGTTAAAATACCGCGCTGGCTGAGGCAATATGTGGGTAATCAACTTGAAATCCAACACGTTCAGGGCAGTGATTTTCCCGATGATCTCAGCCCGTATAATCTGGTGATTCACTGCGGTTCCTGCACATTCAACCGCAAACAATTATTAAGCCGAATACTGGCCTGCCGCAATGCCGGTGTGCCTATTACCAATTACGGTGTTGCTATATCCTATACACTCGGTATATTCGAACGCGCCCTGGCGCCTTTCCCCGCTGCCGCCGATATACTGGAGCGCTATAGGACCGGAGCTTTGCAGCATGTAATGAAAACCTATTGACCCCGGTATATTTTTTTTATACCATGTAAAATATTCGACATGGAGATTAGAGTATTGCATGAAATGTCTATTGCAATGAACGTTGTTGAAATCGGAATTACGACGGCAAATGCAAATGATGCGAAAAAAATCAATGAAATTGTTGTAGAAATCGGTAAACTGGCAGGAGTGGTTCCCGATGCGCTTCATTTCTGTTATGAGTCAGCATGTAAGGGAACGATTGCGGAGGGTTCCCGATTAACTCTTGTTTCCATCCCTGCCCGGGCTCACTGCAGTCATTGTAATAGATACTTTGAAGCCGACACGTTTGTTTCCCCATGCCCGGATTGCGGTGAGATGAGTTTTGAAATTCAGGGCGGCAGAGACTTAAAAGTGAAGTCAATTAATGTTGATTAGCGGAACATATTCCGCAATAAAAAGCCAACTTAACCGGAGAATATTATGTGCGATACATGCGGATGCGGCCAACCGGCGGAAGCGGTAAGCTTCACTAAACCTGGCGAACATACCCATTCACATATCGGTGATGCGCATGGACACCATCACCACCATCATGATCATTCTCATCGTGATCATGATCATTCAAAAACATTTGAGGTCGAGCAGGATGTTCTTTCAAAAAACAACCTGCTGGCAGAACGGAACCGCGGTTATTTCGAGGCGAAGGGCCTGTATGTCCTTAATCTGGTCAGCTCGCCCGGAGCCGGGAAAACCATGCTCCTGGAGAAAACCATAGAGACGTTGAAGGATGACATCCCTTTTTCTGTCATTGAAGGAGATCAGCAAACGCTACGGGATGCGGACCGTATTCAGTCTGTGGGTGCCAGTGCCATTCAGATAAACACCGGACAGGGATGTCACCTGGATGCTGAAATGATCAATCATGCCGTTAAATCACTTGCGCCAGTTGACAAATCCATACTGATGATTGAAAACGTCGGCAACCTGGTGTGTCCTGCCTTGTTTGATCTTGGTGAAGCCGGGAAAGTCGTTATCATCAGTGTTACCGAAGGTGATGACAAACCGCTGAAATATCCAACTATGTTTAGTGTTTCCGATATTTGCATCATCAATAAAACCGATCTGCTGCCCTATGTGGATTTTGATGTGGAACGCTGCAAGGAATATGCTCTGAAAGTGAATCCTCACCTCACTTTCTTTGAAGTGTCTGCAAAAACCGGTGCGGGACTGGATGCCTGGTTCACCTGGCTCAAAAACCAGTTAAATTCCTGACAGGGTTCTATGACCTCTCCAATGGTAAACGAAAACATGGAACGACGGAAACTGCAAATCAACGGTGTCGTCCAGGGTGTCGGATTCCGCCCTTTTATTTTTAGAATTGCCCGGACCCATGCACTGAC
>CAYPHA010000032.1:38439-51217 GCA_964410215.1 uncultured Calditrichota bacterium
AGGGTGTCGGATTCCGCCCTTTTATTTTTAGAATTGCCCGGACCCATGCACTGACCGGCTATGTCAACAACACCTCACGCGGGGTGGACATTGAAATACAGGGAGAACACGCCGCTGTTTTATTATTTATGGACAAACTGTCTGAAGAACTACCCCCTCTGGCTGAAATAACCGGTATCGAAGAAGCAATCATTCCGCCTGTCCCGACGGAAACCGCGTTCGTTATTCAACATTCTGAGATACAATCGGAGGTAAGCACATTTATTTCTCCGGATATGGCTGTGTGCGACGATTGTCTTTCCGAGCTATTCGATGTGCAGGACCGCCGTTACCTCTATCCCTTTATCAACTGTACAAATTGCGGACCCCGCTATACGATCATCCGGTCCATTCCGTACGATCGTGCTGCAACCACCATGTCGACTTTCACGATGTGCCAGGAATGCCTCCGGGAGTATCAGAATCCCCTGGACAGGCGATTCCACGCGCAACCCAACGCTTGTCCGGTTTGCGGCCCGAAAGTATGGATTGAAGAAGCGGGTAACGGGAGACGGCTTGAAGAAAAAGATGGTGCAATCAATGCCGCCACAGATGCGTTGTTGCGCGGCAAAATAGTTGCCGTCAAAGGGCTTGGTGGATTCCACCTTGCGGTGGATGCTACAAACCCGGAAGCCGTAAACCGTCTGCGTACAAGAAAAAACCGTGAAGAAAAGCCTCTGGCAATCATGGTGACCAACCGCCGCACTCTGCATGAGATCGTCCATGTAAAAAAGATGGAAATGCAACTACTGGAAAGCCCGCAACATCCGATCGTACTCATGGAAAAAAAAGAACCATGTCCGGTAACGGAAGCGGTTGCTCCCGGGAACAGCCGTCTTGGCGTCATGCTGCCTTACACACCTCTGCACCACATTTTACTGGAACGACTCAAAAGCAGGACAGCCACACCGATTCTGGTGATGACCAGTGCAAACCTTTCGGAAGAACCGATTGTCATGACCAATGAAGAAGCGGGCAAACGTCTGACCGGTATAGCAGACCTGCTTCTCCTGCATGACCGTAAGATCCTGATTCGTGCTGATGATTCCGTTCAGAGCATCATTTCGGGTAAACCCGTATTTTTGCGTCGCAGCCGCGGGTATGTCCCCAAACCCGTCATTCTTCACCATGACGGAGCCGAAATTCTTGCCACCGGCGGGCATCTGAAGAATACAGTCTGTCTTCTGCATGAAAACCGCGCTTTTTTGAGTCAGCATATCGGCGACCTCGAGAATCTCGAAGCATACCGGTTCTTTTCTCAGTCGGTGAGTCACCTGCAAAACGTTCTTGATCTAAAGCCGGAAATTATTGCCCATGATATGCATCCCGGTTATTTTTCAACACAATGGGCCCGCGAACAGGGCATGGAAACCATACCGGTGCAGCATCATCACGCCCACCTGGCTTCCTGTTTAGCTGAATGGCGGCTGGATGGCCCGGCCATCGGCATCATACTGGACGGAACCGGGTATGGCTATGACGGTTCTATATGGGGAGGTGAAGTGCTGATCGGTGATTATACGGAGGTCTCCCGTTTTCTGTCGCTTGCCGGCACACCCTTACCCGGGGGTGACAAAGCTATTCTCGAACCGTGGCGCACAGCTACCGGTCATCTATACACGGCATTTGGAGAAAACCTCCCTGAACTGCCATTTATGCATGGTTTACCCGTTGGAGCGGTAATTGAAATGCTTCAAAAGCGCATTAACGCACCATTTACAAGCAGTTGCGGCCGGCTGTTCGATGCGGTTGCTGCGATCTGCGGAATCCGCAATAAAATCAGATACGAAGCACAGGCGGCTATCGAGCTTATGCAATTTTCTGAAGGCGGAAGAGGCGATATTCTGCCCTATGCCTTTAATGAGAACAGCATCGATATAACACCCATGATCCGTAAAATTGTGCACGATGTTCAAAACGGGATTGCGGTTTCCACAATCGGCATAAATTTTCATGCCACGCTGATACGCATATTTACGGAAGCGGCTGAAAAAGCGCGGAAAGCGAGCCGGATTAACCGTGTCGTGCTGAGTGGCGGTGTCATGCAGAATGAAATATTATTCAGCGGACTCATGTTTCATTTATCTGAATCCGGTTTTGATGTATATTACCAGAAACAGGTTCCCGCAAATGATGGCGGCATATCACTCGGCCAGGCTGTTATCGCCCGGGAACTGGCAAAAAAAGGAATGAAAACAGCCGGTTATAATCAAACCTATCAATGATAGAGGGGAAATGAATTATGTGTTTAGCCATACCCGGAAAAGTTATAAAGTTGTATGAAGAAAACGGTCTGTTGATGGGAAACGTTGATTTCAGCGGAACGGTCAATATGACCTGTATGGCTTATGTTCCGGAGGTCAAAGAAGGTCAATACGTGATCGTACACGCCGGATTTGCCATTTCCATACTTGACGAGGAAGAAGCACAGGAGGTATTCAAGGCCTGGGGTGAACTGGAAGAACGTGTACGTCAGGAAAACGCGCGGTTACACAATAATGCCGGATCATCTTCGGACGCGGAACTGAATTAACATGAAATATCTCGATGAATACCGCGATCCTAAAATAGCCAGAGCTATTCTGAAAAAGATCCATCAGATCACCACCCGGCCATGGGTCATTATGGAGATCTGCGGTGGACAGACACATTCAATTATACGCAACGGGATTGACCGTTTAATTCCGGATACCATTGAACTGGTTCACGGACCGGGCTGTCCCGTTTGTGTCACGCCCCTCGAAATGATCGACCAGGCTATAGAAATTGCCGGACGGCCGGACGTCATTTTCACGTCGTTCGGTGATATGCTCCGTGTTCCGGGGAGCAAAAAGGACCTTTTCCAGGTCAAATCAGAGGGCGCTGACGTGCGGATGGTCTATTCCCCTCTCGAAGCCGTTAAACTCGCCCGCGAAAATCCGGACAAAGAGGTGGTTTTTTTCGCCGTCGGATTTGAAACAACCGCCCCGGGGAATGCCATGGCTCTTCACCTGGCCGCAAAAGAGGGGCTTACAAATTTCAGTGAGCTGGTCAGCCATGTTCTTGTTCCGCCTGCCATGAAAGCGCTGCTCGGATCAGAACAAAACCGTGTTCAGGCCTACCTTGCCGCCGGACATGTCTGTGCCGTAATGGGCTGGGAGGAATATGAAGAGATTGCCGAAACTTTTCGTATACCCATCGTTCCAACCGGATTTGAGCCTGTTGATATTCTGCAGGGTATCCTGATGGTTGTTGAACAATTGGAAGGTAAACAGGCCCGGGTTGTTAACCAGTATTCACGGGCCGTTACACGGGAAGGCAACAGGATTGCCCGCAGGCAGATCGATGAAGTGTATGAAATGTGTGACCGGAAATGGCGGGGTATCGGCCTCATACCGGCGAGCGGTTTATGTATCAGGGATGCGTACCGTGCTTATGATGCCGCAGCTAAATTCCAGGTTGGCAATATTCAGACAAACGAATCGGAAGTCTGTATCAGCGGAATCGTGCTTCAGGGTCTAAAAAAACCCCATCAATGCCCTGCCTTCGGCACAGATTGCACTCCGGAACACCCCCTCGGCGCAACCATGGTATCCGATGAAGGCGCATGCGCGGCCTATTATAAGTATTATCGAATTCGCTCATAACAGGATAAACATTATGTCAGATTCCATTAGTCCGGACAGTTTTTCATGTCCATTACCTATCATGGATTATAAAACGATCCAGCTGGCTCACGGTTCCGGCGGAAAACTTTCTTTCAACCTGATTGAAAATGTTTTTTTACCCTGCTTCGGCAATGCATTTCTGGAAAAAATGGAAGACCAGGCTTCCCTGCCCCCGTTAGAAGGAAGGCCGGCATTTTCGACCGATTCGTTCGTGGTAAACCCCATTTTTTTTCCCGGCGGGGATATCGGTGAACTGGCTGTTAATGGAACGGTCAATGATTTATGTATGAACGGGGCGAAACCGCTTTATCTCAGCGTCGGGTTTATCCTGGAAGAGGGATTATCCATCGAAGACCTTCATAAGATCACGCTTTCCATGAGAAGGGCTGCCGATCGGGCCGGTGTACAGATCGTGACGGGAGACACCAAAGTCGTTCATAAAGGCAGTTGTGACCGGATTTTTATCAACACAAGCGGAATCGGTGTCATCGGTGATCACCTCGATATGGGGACACACCGGATTCGTCCGGGTGACAAAATCATCCTGTCCGGTACGATGGCCGACCACGGTATGGCTGTTATGACCAGTCGGGAAGGTCTGTCTTTTTATTCGAAAATTAAGAGTGATACCGCTGCCTTAAACAGCCTGGTTGCATTGATGATCAGCGGGCCCATGGCCGATGCCGTCAAAGCGATGCGTGATCCCACTCGTGGAGGAGTGGGCACGACGCTCAACGAATTCGCCCGCGCCGCCCGGGTAGGTATACACATCTATGAAGATAGACTGCCGGTTCGCGACGATGTGCGCGGGGCCTGTGAAATCCTTGGAATCGATCCCATCTATGTCGCAAACGAAGGAAAACTGATCGCCATCGTCGCTGCAGACCGGGCAGAAAGCGTTCTAAAAAAAATGCACGGGCATACTTTGGGAGAAGAGGCTATATGTATTGGTGAAGTTACCGCGGAGAATGAGGGATTGGTTGTATTGCGCAATCAGCTTGGCATCGACAGGATTATCGATTTACCTGCAGGCGAACAACTGCCACGGATCTGCTGATTCGCGTAATGCATGTGCATGCTGATATTTCAACGGGTTATTTCTAGGGGAGTTCGAAAACGTCCAGCAGAGCCGCTTTAGCCATTTCCATTTCGGCATTTTTTATAATGCAGACGACACTCGAAATACTGCTGGAGATACCGAGGATATTTATTTTTGTTGATCCTAATAGAATACAAAATCTGGCAGCAATTGCCGGTTTTTCCCTGAAATGCGGACCGTAGATACCCAGCATGCTCACATTTTCTAATTTTGAAATACGCATTTTCGAAACGATCTCCGTTTCGGCCTGCAGTATTCTGTCAATTTGATCGACATGATCCGAAGAAATACATAATGCCAGGACCGCTTTCCCTTCAGCACAACTGGATTCCGTGATGAATTCCAAATTTACCCTGTTTTTTGCAAATAGCCTGAGAATCATTCCTGCCGTGCCCGGCTCATCCTCAATTGATGTAAACTGATAGAGTGTGAGGTCAGTCCGTTCAATCATACCCCCAATTTTCATCAACAATCCTTATTTTTAAAGTCTGAACAATTCATTACCACATTAGTGAACTTTTACAGGGATAATAATAAAAAATTTCGTTCCCTTGTTCAATGCCGATTCAACACGAATCGACCCACCGTAATTCTCAACCAGTTGTTTCACAAGGCTCAATCCGAGCCCCGTACCGAATTTTTCAATTTTTTTTGCATTCTCGGAACGGTAGAACTCATCAAATATCTTTTGCTGATCCTTTTCAGCAATCCCTATACCGGTATCCTCTATTCGTATATTAAAGTTAAACGACGCATATTCGGTAAAAATATTAATCGAACCCCCTTTGGGGGTATAGCGTATCGCATTGTTAATGAGATTCCGGAACATTTTTTCAAAATCTTCATTCCGGCCCTGAATTAATGGCACCAACCCATGAATAGAACTGTTCATGGTAATACCCTTCTGTTCCGCATTCTCTGTTTCCTGGGCGACTACACGCTTCAGAATATGCGTCACATCCACTTTTTCAAGGCCCTTGGACTCATCTTTAGAAAAAGAACGATTGCGTGAAAGTTCGAGCAATTCCTTGAGAATATTCAGCATTTGCTCGGCACGCAGGGATGCGCGATACAAAAGGTCAACAGCACGCGCATCGAGTTCATCCCTGAACTTACTAAGAATGCCATCAATCGATGTTTTTATCGATATGATGGGCGATTTGAGTTCATGAGAAGTAAAGCGAAAAAAATTGCTCTTAACACGGTCCGCTTCAATCAACTGTTCATTCAGATGATCTATCTTGCGCTTGCTCTCCCTGTAGAGGTGCATCAATGTCGTGCAAATATAAGCGGTAACATACACTGTTATTATGAAAACTGCAAGGAGCAAATAGATATATAGCGGATTGTTATAAAACGATTCCCTGTAGAGGGGATAATGCGGAATCACTCCGGTGTATTCAAAATAAATCAGCATCGTAAACTGGACAACTACGAATGTGGAATACAAGAGCGCGATAACTTTTGAAAACAAAATGCTACTGATAACCACATGAAACGCATAGAAGAAGAAAATGGGATTATCAATGCCGCCCGAGTAATGAAGCAGAATTGTCAACAGCGTCAGATCGATGATAATCTGGAAATGCAGAAAAATAATCTCATTACTTAGAGAAATATCTTTAAAAAGCTTTAATATGATATAGTAGAGTGTATTCAGAAAAACCAAAAGAGCCAGAACCATCCAGATTTTACTGAATGGTACAGGGAGTTTGAAAAGGTGATTGGTAAGGATTGTACCTAAAAAAAATCCGCCTGCGGCGATATAGCGCAGGTGGATGGACCAGGATAAACGGGACTGTAAGAAACCAACATTCAAAAATGGAAATCGATCGGAATTACCCGGTTTTTGATTCACAATTTTTTTCCTGAATTAGTCACGTTACGTTTTATTACATCCCCAGATTGGTCTTGACGATTTCTACTAATCTTTCCGGGTTAACAGGCTTTTCTATGAATTCATTTACCGGAAGGAAGTCTTCGTCCTTTTCCTTATCAAATGAAAAACCGGTTTCCTGCCCCACTGCCGTCAACATAATTATCGGCAAATCAGACATTGCCGGATCATTCCGCATTTGATAGGCGACATGGAAGCCTTCATCCTGCGTTCCCATCATAACATCCAGCAGTACAAGGTCCGGTTTTTCTGTCCGTGCTTTTTCTATTCCCTTTTCCCCTTCCTGGGCATCAATCACCGTGAAACCGGCACTTTCAAGCGTGAGTCGCATCGCTTCCACGAGATCAATATCATCGTCAATAATCAAGATTTTTCTAGACATTCTTCGTTATCTCCTCGATTACCAAATTTATTACTTCGGGTATACTTTTTAAAACTGTCTCCGAAATCCCTGTGTTAAAGTCGATGGATTCCGGTTCAATGCCAACTATTTTACAAGGTGCAACCGGACCGATTTCACTGGCCAGACGGTATATTTCGGACAATCCAAATCCATGAAGCGATATCAGTTTATCCATTTCATTAAAATGTGCCTCTCCGGCCTCAAAACTGACGACATCTCCGGCCTCTCTCCCCATCATCGCGCAATCAATGATGATAACCGGTTCTTTTTCCCTGAGATATTCGAGGACAATAAACGCATCGGCAGCGGCATCAATCAGTACCATGGAATCCCGGTAGGCCGATTGCGACAATTCTTCAAGAATTCTGGGTCCGATCCCATCATCCCCACGCAGCACATTCCCAAGACCGATTACACGAATCATTGCAGTGTTGACAACTTACTATTCTATAAACTCAACATCAAGCATATGAACCGAACAGGAAATACAGGGATCGTAAGCCCTTACCAGCATTTCCAGTTTTTTGGTAATATCTTCTTTCGGCTCATCAATAACCTCAGGGACCAGTTTTTTCATATCATCATCAATGTTGGCAAGATTTTGTCCCGTGGGGATGATACAATTCGCTTTCTCAATCATGGCCTGGCGGTTGTACGTGTAATCATGGAACAGGATACCGCGGGGAACTTCGGTCGTCGCGATACCGCGTCCATAGCGGGTCGGTTCCTGGTTTGGTTTCTCCTGAGTTATGCCGCGGTCCAGCAGGATGTTCATCAATTCAATCGAATTCTCAATACAGTGGGCGACTTCGACAACCTGGGCAACCGTGATCATATAGGGGTTGTGATTGGGTGCCGTCAAACCAAGCTTTGCCGCCACTTCGCGCGCTTTTGGCTTCAATAATTTATGGCTGTTATTAAACCGTGCCAGGGCGCCAACCATATAGGAGCTGCGATTGAATTTGGCATGCTTGCTCGTCGAATGCGGCACAATAAATTCATTCGTGACGTCGAGATATTGTTCAACCGGATAAATACCTGTATCCGATGAACAAATATCACCATCATACAGGCCATATTCTTTATCGGAATACACGCTGATGTATTCGGTTTCACGCTGGAATTCCGGTATCTCGCCTGCTAACGAGGCCAGAACATCAACTACATACAGCGCATCCGGTAATGCTTCGTTAACCAATTTGTCACGCAGGTTTTCAATTTGCTTTTCTGTCGGAAGACTGGTAAATCCGCCGGGTACACAACTGATCGGATGTACGGCCCGTCCGCTGATGACATCACCGATATCATTGGCCGTTCTTTTAAGCCGTAATGCAGCCAGAACCACATCCTTATGGGTGTTTACCAGTGGAAACACCGAACCGACATTCAGGAAATCAGGCGTGGCCAGGAATAACGCATGCAATACATTACTCTGAAACGTCGAACCGTCTACCAATATTTTTCTCAGTATCTCAGTTTGTTCCGAAATTTCCAGACCCAGCGCTGCTTCCGTCGCTTTCAGGGAGGTCATCTGGTGTCCGAGTGAGCAGATACCGCAAATCCGGGATGTAATGATGGCTACTTCATGAAAATTGCGGTCCTTCAGCATTGCCTCGAAATACCGCGGTGCTTCCACAATCTCCAGCTGAGCTTTCTTCAGTTCACCTTTTTTCATATCCACCACAATATTTCCATGACCTTCAACGCGGGTGACATGGTGGACGTCTATATTAATATCCCTGTTCATAGATTCCTCACTTGCTTTCATTGTTCAATCTCATTGGCACAAAACATTTTCATTCGCTTTAAAGCTTCGGTCGTGGAAAAGCCATGTTTTTTAAGCATGTCGACCGCACCCTTTTCATTAACGTTACTGACCATGCCACGACAACCGGTGCAATACTGACCGTTTGACGGGCAAATGGCACCGCATCCGGCGCGTGTAACGGGCCCGAGACAGAACATACCCTTTTCCATTACACACTCGTTTTCTTTCAGTTTACACTCCACACATACAGCATAATCGAATGTCTCCGGTTTTCTGCCAAGTATCAGTGACTTAAAAAGGTGCAGGTACTCCGGGGCGCTCATCGGGCAGCCGCGCACTTCGTAATCAACTTTGACGACGTCCTTGACCGCCTGTACCCGTATAGAAGGAAAAAGATATTTATCGTCACCATAAACTTCCTCCTTCACCCATTCCAGAGGATGCAGATTCTTAATGGCATTCACACCACCCGAAACGGCACATTGGCCCAGCGCAACCAGTATTTTACTGCGTCGTCGGATATCATGTATCCGTTCCACACAACTCGGTGTGCTGATACTTCCCTCTATAAACGCGATATCATATTCATCGGCCTTGTCATCCATTGCCTCACGAAATTCCACAATATCAACCAGTTCCAGTAAATCGAGTAATTCATTTTCAAAATTCAATTTATTAAGCTGGCAGCCTTCACAGCTGGTGAAGTCAAAAAATGCGACCTTAGGCTTGCTCATATCGCCTCCTCCATCTTTTTTACTTCAGGATAATGGAATACAGGCCCGTCCTGGCATACATATTTATCGTTTATCTGACAGTGTCCGCATTTTCCAACCCCGCACTTCATGCGCCGTTCGAGAGACATGTAGATATTCTCGTCCGGCAAACGCTTTCCTTTCAGAGACATGATGACATACTTATACATAACGGGTGGCCCGACTACGGCTGCGATAGTATTTTCCACATTCAATTCCAGCGGAGGGATTAGGGTCGTAATGACTCCTACATTTCCCTTCCAGTTCCGGTCCTCCCGGTCAACCGTCATGCTGAATTCCACATCTTCCATACTTTCCCAGACATCAAGATCTTTTCTGAACATGATTTCAGCCGGACTTTTCGTTCCATATAAAATAATTAAACGTCCGAAATCGGAACGCTTATCTATTGTGTAATCTATCAGTGATTTCAAGGGAGCCAGACCGATCCCTCCGCAGACAAAAAGCATATCTCTGCCCTTAAACGCATCGACATCGAAGCCATTGCCGAAGGGGCCCCTAATGCCTAGTTGACTGCCCGCTTCTAATTCATGCATTTTATCGGTGAGTCTTCCCGTTCTCCGGACTGTCAGCTCAAAATGCGGTGATTTTGTCGGTGAGGAACAGATAGAGATCGGAGCCTCTCCAAATCCAAATATGGATACCTCAACAAACTGCCCCGGTTTATGATTGAGCGGCCGGTTATCAGGTAAAGCAATTTTAAAACGTTTTTCAGTTAGCGTTAGTGTCTCCACTTCCGTGATCGTCGAGATAAGCGGATTGTAGAGATCTTCTTTTTTAAGTGCTACATTTTCCATCGATATGATCCCTGTATACTAAATGACTTGTTTTTGTTGTTTTTCAGCATAGTCTTCAATCAGATCATTGATAATATCTGCAATATTGATGTCTGCAGGACAAAAACGTGAGCAACGCCCACAGCCGACACAGTGTAATTCACCTGAAGTGGCAGTAATATACTTGAATTTTCGGTGCAGGCGGTGACGGTTTCGGGCGCTGAGTTTTTCCCTGAAGTTTTCCCCGCCTGCTACTTCTGCAAAAGCATTTAACATACAACCATCCCAGAAACGCTCCCGCGCCCCATCTTCGGCATTCAGCTCAATCTCATCCCGTACATCGAAGCAATAACAGGTCGGACAGAGTACATTGCAGGTACCGCAACCAACACATTTTTCCGCCACTTTATCCCAGACTTTCGAATTATAAACATGTTCAAATACCTGGGGCAACCGGTTGAAATGGTATTTTATCCTACCCTTGAATTCTTTTTGCTTAATTTCGGGAAATGACTCAAGAACGCGTCCTCTGCCGAATTCCCTAAGGAGATCCCGGCCAGCCTGATCGATTTCATATACGTTAAAGCCGCTCTCCACGGGTTCAAAATAAAGGCAAAAACCGTCCGTATTTTCGATATCAATACCAAGGGGACCGGCAAGGTGCCATTCATCAGGCGTATAGGAGATGCCAATAAAAAGCGCGTTGTCGCGTCTGGTCAGGTAGTTTGATTCCGGATGGCCCTGTGAAAAGCTGTAATCAAGTCTTTTAACGCCCTGCATTTCATAGGAATGGATACCAAAAAAGATCTTCGGCTCCACTTCAATCGTTTCCGGATTAAAGGTATTCTTCTTTATATTAAATTTAAGAAGCGTCTCTTTGGGCGGAAAAAATGTCTTTTTTAACGGCTGAATCGTTCGCGGATAGTCAAAAACAACCCCGGAAGTATCATCGACAACTTCATACGAGAAAGAATTCTCACCTTTCTTATGGGGAGCAATCAGTGTTGCTTTTCCCTTGAGGAAGTTCAGAAACCGGTCTGTCGTATCCGCATCAAAAAAATAACAGTTAGCATCGGACAATTTTGATATGATTTGGTTCGTATTCATCTGTAACCCCATTTGTTAAATCACAGATAGCCATGTGAAACAATTATTATGCCAAGTTTCCAATTAAACATGGATACAATGCCAGCTAGGGCAAGCGGTCCTTTTCATAATTCAGATTGTGAATTATTTCTCAGTTATAGCAAAAATCCGTTTCTTATTTCTCAATTTTTGGAAACGCTTGTGCGTGTTCCGGATTGCTTAACTGAGTCCCTGACCGGTTGTTGATTTAAGAATATTGATATGCTTTATTCCCCGGGTAGAACGCAGACGGTCGTATAACGCTTTAATCTGGTCAGGCTTGCCTTTTACAATAACGATTTCGAGACAATTATCATGATCCAGATGGATGTGTTGTGATGAAATCACCAGGGCATGGAAGTCATGCTGAATATTCATAATCTGCGTAACAAGCTGGGCATGATGATGATCGTAAACCAGCGCTATGCCGCCGGCCATGATATTTTCTTCGTTCCATTCTTCGGCAACGAGGGCATCCCGTATCAGGTCCCTGATCGCCTCCGAACGGTTCTTATAATTCTGTTTCCCAATTTCACGATCGAAGCGCGTTAGAAGTTGTTCATCTATAGAAACACCGAAACGGACTAATTTTGACATATCCTGCTCCATATGAATAGAAAATGACTAACCTTATAATATTAAAATTATTCAAACAGAGCACGTTTTTTTTAATATTTAATAGCGGGTTACGTGCAAAATATCAGAAGGTTCTCAGCGTTCTCCCTGAATACTATTCCGTGTTAAAGGGAATTTGACTTGGTAATTCCGGATAAAATATGCTAAATTACGAATAATCCAGATAACCACACAGGCACATGAGAAAAAGAATCATTACATTTATGTCAATACCCTTCATCCTGTTATGCTTCAGGTCACCTCTTCTTGCCGGCGATAAGGAAGCGTTTAACTGGCAACAGGGAGAGGAATTGACCTATAAAGTCAAATGGTCATTCATCCGGCTCGGTACCCTGAAAGTACAAATCAGGGATACATCACGCATAAATGGTGTGCTTGTACATGATGTCCGCTTTTTTATTGACTCCAATCCGATGATTTTTTTTGTTAATATGCATAATGAGTACAGGAGTTTTATCGACGAACAATTCCGTCTGCACCTTTTTTATGCCGTGGAACGAATCGATGGTACGTTCTACCGTACCACATATCGTTATGATTATACCGACAGCCTTATTTATGTTACCATGACCGACGTTGAAGACACGTTGAAAACAATATATAAAGAGGTTCCCT
>CAYPHA010000033.1:0-48171 GCA_964410215.1 uncultured Calditrichota bacterium
AACCAAGGAAGATATTCGCAGTAACATGGTAGAATTACTTAAAAGCGGCAACCTGGAAGAGGAACGTCAAGAGGAAATTCTGAACGCCCTGGATCCGGCAACAGTGTCCCGGTCTCTTTTCGGGGCGCTATAAGCTGGTCACTGAATTCGGCCGGTATTATTTTGCCAACAGCGGCTGGACGGCCACCCGGGTGGAGTATATCAAATCCTACGGCGGGAAAAAGACGGCTGTGGTCCATGTCGGTGCTGATTTGCTGATGCGCCGGATTTATCAGCCCGATGACTGGTACCATGAAATGTCGGCACTGGACCGCGACGGATTGCCGAAGGCCGCGGAGCCGGAGGCGTATGTCATTGCCGGACCGTTATGTTTTAACGGCGATATCATTTCCCACAGCGTCATGCTGCCCCGGCTGGAAGTAGGGGATTTTGTCCTGATTCATGACACCGGCGGTTATACCCTGAGCATGTGGAACCGCCATACCAGCCGCCAGATCCCGCTGGTGCTGGGGTACACGGGTGATGGTGACGACTTCATCGTTCTCAAAGAACGGGAAACCCTGGAAGACGTCTACCGTTTCTGGAAGTAATACCATTCTTCTTAACCAAACTTCTTGCATTTCTTTTGTGTTTTTATTACTTTACGAGTAAAATAATTACTCAATAATGATCTAAAAATTGGTAGATTTATGAATGATTTTAAAAAAGTACTTGTTTTAGGTCCGCATACGGACGACGGAGAATTCGGCTGTGGTGGCACCATTGCGAAATTTATTGAGGAGGGGAAAGATGTTTACTATGCAACCTTTTCCTGTGCAGAGGAGTCGGTTCCCGAAGGTTTACCCAAAGACATCCTGCTGACCGAAGTAAAAGCCTCCAGTAAGGTGCTGGGCATAAAGCCCGATCATCTGCTGATTTATCGTTACCCGGTGCGGAAATTCGATCATTACAGGCAGGAGATTCTGGAGGACCTGGTCCAGCTCAATCGTACAATCATGCCCGACCTGGTGTTGATGACATCGGCACACGACCTGCATCAGGATCATTACACAATTGCTATGGAGGGCTTACGGGCATATAAATTCACATCTATACTGGCTTATGAAATGCCCTGGAATAACATTAATTTTGAAACACGGGCATTTGTCTATCTCGAAGAAAAACATATCGAAAAAAAGCTGGAATCAGTAAAATGTTACCGTTCCCAGACCGGTCGCAAATATGCCAACGAAGAGTTTATCAAAGGACTGGCGAAAACCAGGGGGGTTCAATGCGGCCGGTCCTATGCAGAGACGTTCGAAGTGGTGCGGTGGATCGTACGTTAACAGGAGGAAAGATGGCAAAAGAATTGAAAGATTTCTATGGGGACCGGAAAGGAACCTACGTGAAATCGGCGACCAATGAGAATTTTCTATATGATCTGAACAAAGTCCTTCAGGAAAAGGAGCTGAAAGAATACCGGGATCTAACCATTCAGGATCCGTTTATATTTGTTTTTGGATTACCGCGTTCCGGCACGACATTGATTACGCAGTTGATTGCCCATTCCTTCGACCTTGGTTATATCAACAATTTTGTGGCGCGCTTCTGGTTATCGCCGCTGCATGGTATCCGCTTATACCGTATCATTTACGGCGATCATAAGGAGACCAGTTTCAGATCCGACTATGCCCGTACTTCGGAGCTGGGTGATATTCATGAATTCGGCTATTTCTGGCGTTACTGGTTAAAAAAGGAATCGATTGAAGGGGTTACCCGGGCCGGGGAAAGGGAAGATGACATTGACTGGGATGCCGTATATCGTGTGCTGGCCAATCTGCAGCATGAATTTGAGAAACCCATGGTTTTCAAAAATATATTCGGCTCCTATCATCTCGAACGTATGCAGCAAACGTTAGGCCGTACCATTTACGTCTATATCGAACGGGATCCGCTCGATGTGGCGATTTCCATTCTGGATGCCCGCCGGAAATACTACTCCGATCTGAATACCTGGTGGAGTTACATGCCTGTTGAATATGACAGAATTAAAAACCTGGATTACTGGAAACAGATTGCCGGTCAGATATATTACCTCAAGCGTTTTTATGATAAGGAAGTGAGTAAGCCGTCTCTTAATAATGTCGTCAAAGTGACGTATTCGGAAATGGCCCATGAGCCGGCCGGTGTTTTAGAAAAGATTGACCGTAAAAGCCGTGAATTATATAACAGACCACTGGACATTGTCAATCAGCCGCCGGATAGCTTCCCCTTCAGAACGTACTCAGAACGTAGTGAAGAGAAAGAAAAATTTAAACATTTTATAGCCGGTTTCGACAAATAGGCGGGGTTTTTTATGGCAAAAATAATGGCGATGCACCAGCCGAATTACATTCCATGGATCGGGTATTTTTACAAGATGATGAAGTCTGATATCTTTGTATACCTGGACGCGGTCCAATATCCCAGGGGACGCAGTTTTGCGGCCCGGAATCGAATAAAAACACCAAACGGGCCTGTCTATCTGACAATTCCTGTTTCCGTTCCTAAAGGAAAAGATGGGAAAGTATCCTACCGCGAAATACAGTTTTCTTCAGAAGCATGGCATGAGAAGCATTTAAAGACGCTGGCCATGAATTATAAAAAGGCACCCTATTTTGAAGAAATTTATACAATGCTGGAAAATGAAATGATAAAGGACCATTCCTTTCTTGAAATGAATATGGCGCTCCTCAATACAATTGCAGATTATCTCCAAATCGACACCGATTTTGTTTTGTTATCAGAATTGCTCAGAAAACACGGACAGAAAACGGATCTGATCATCGATCTGTGCAACAAACTGGGTGTGGATACATATCTATCGGGTACCGGTGGGGGAAAGTCATATAATGATGAAGAGAAACTGAATGGTCATGGCATCAATCTGATATACAGTGATTTCAAACATCCGGAATACCGGCAGCTCTGGGGCGGTTTTGAGCCCCATTTATCCATTGTTGATCTCCTTTTTAATCATGGGAAAGACAGTATTCAGATCATGTCGGTAAACCAATGAAATACAGGGATAGGGCTACGTGCTGGAATCATTAATTACATCAAAAACCCGTATCAACCTGCTGCTGAAATTTTTCCTGAATCCCGGAAACACCGGTTACCTGCGTCAGCTTGCCGAAGAATTCGGTGAATCCACGAATGCCATACGTGTGGAGCTCAATAAGTTGTCCGGGGCAAGGATTATAGAGTCTCAGGTAAAGGGACGCAGCAAGATTTACAGAGCAAACCATTCCCATCCGTTATTCGAGGATATTCGTAATATCGTTCTGAAATCCACCGGTATTGACCGGGTCATCAGCAATATTTTGCGAAAGCTGGGTACATTGCCTCTTGCTTTTCTCCGGGGTGATTATGCACGCGGCATCGATTCAGGTCTCATTGACCTTGTTGTAGTGGGGAAAAGTATCAATCTTCAGGAACTGGAGCGTGTCCGGCGGAAAACGGAAAAGCTTATAAGCCGTAAAATATCCGTGCTTATTCTTGACGAAGATGAATTTGAGAAGTTAGAAAAACATTTTATGGAAGATCCATGTCTGATACTGATCGACAACCGAAGCGCATAAGAATCGGAATGATTCTGGATATCGACTTTCCACCTGATGATCGTCCTGAAAAAGAAGCGCGCAGCCTGCTTGAACAGGGATACGATATATATCTGTTATCTGTTACACTAACTGCCGAAAAACCCCTGCGGGAGATCTACAAGGGTATTCACATCACCCGGTTCAGAATGAACAGAAGCATCCGGAAGAAGCTCAGCTCGGCGTATCTCATTCTGCCTCTGTATCGCTGGATATGGCGACGCCAGGTGGAAAAGTTTGTCCGTGAAAATAACATCGATATTCTTCATGTCCATGATCTGCCGCTCGCGGATATTGCCCATGATATCGCGGCTAAAAAGGGACTCAGGGTTGTCTGTGATCAGCACGAATACTGGAGTAACTGGATTGTAAAGACTGCTCATTATAATACATTTATCGGCCGGATTGTAAAAGCATTCAGCAACTGGAAGGCGTATGAAAGGCGGAACCTGCAGAAAGCGGACCTTATTATAACGGTCACGGAGCCTCTACGGCAGCGTTATATAAAGGATGTTCAGATTCGTCCTGATAACATCGTCACTGTACCCAATACACCATCCAAAAACATTTTCACGGATCAGAATATAGATCAGGAAATTGTCAACCGTTACAGGGATTATTTTGTACTGTTTTATGCCGGGGTCATGAGTATTTTACGCGGGATTGACCTGGTGATAAAGGCGTTACCGGAACTGGAGAAAACCATTCCCAATATCCGGTTTGTGATGGCCGGACGGTTCAGCCGGAACTGCAATCCGGTTCAAATGGCCGAAGCGCTTGGTGTCGGGCACCTGGTGGAATACCTGGGATGGGTTCCGGTTGAACAAATACCTTCTTATATTGCTGCATCCAATATCTGTGTGCATCTTCCGAATGCAAGGGCCGCCGGGGAAGCAAACAACACGATTGCGACGAAAATATACCAATATGCGGCCATGAGTAAGCCAATAATTATAAGTCATGCAAAAATGATGCAGGAGTTTGTTCTGAATAATGGTCTGGGAACGAGCCTCAAGATGTATAACCAGGAAGCTTTGATCGAAGCAGTAGTGAAGTTTCATAAAAATTATGATGAAGTAGCCTCTCGTGTTCAGGCCAGTAGCGAAAAGCTGCTTAAAAATGAGGAATTATTTTGGGAAAAGACAGTGGTGCCTATGTTAGAATATTATAAAAATAAATTAGTTTAACGGATCCCTTACCGTGGATTCTCTTAATCAAAGGATAAATCTATGTCTATAAACGGAAAGAAAATATTGGTTACCGGTGCTGATGGATTTATAGGATCTCATCTTACCGAAATGTTGCTGAAAGAAGGAGCTATTGTCCGGGCATTATCTTATTATAATTCATTTAATTTCTGGGGATGGATTGAAGAATTTAAAAACAGTAAAAATCTAGAAGTTTTAAGCGGTGATGTAAGGGATTCATATTTTTGCCAGAAACTAACTGAAAATATGGATATGGTTTTTAACCTGGCTGCTCTCATAGCAATTCCATATTCTTATAAGGCACCGGGAAGCTATATTGATACAAATATTACTGGTGCACTTAATATTTGCCAGGGGGCCTTATCGAATGGCTGTAAAAAGGTTATACAGGTGTCGACCAGCGAAGTTTATGGAACAGCGCAGTATGTTCCCATAGATGAAAAACATCCGCTTCAGCCACAATCACCTTACAGTGCCAGCAAAATTGGCGCTGATGCGATTGCCCTAAGTCATTATTATTCATTCAATCTACCAGTAATTATTGCCAGGCCTTTTAATACATATGGACCGAGACAGTCGGCGCGTGCAGTAATCCCAACCATCATTTCTCAGGTTCTTGCCGGAAAACTTGAAATAGATCTGGGAAGTGTTACACCAACGCGTGATTTTAACTATGTCAAGGACACTTGTCGGGGGTTGATACTCCTGGCAGAGGCTGAAAACACTATAGGAAAAACGATAAACATCGGATCGAATTCTGAAATCTCCATTGGTGATCTATTTAACATGATTGTAGAATTACTTAATGCAAGAGCCACTTACATTTGTAAGGAAGAGCGTATAAGGCCGGATAAATCTGAAGTGGGTCGTTTAATGTGTGATAATGCCGTAGCCCGAGAACTAGTGGGGTATAAACCAGAATTTGATCTCAGAAGGGGATTAGAAGAAACGATTAAATGGATGAAACAAAAAGAAAACATCAAAAAATACAAGACAGATATTTACAATGTATGAAGATATTATCGATTTTATAAGGAATATTTATAATACCGATGGACTGATTCCGCTGCATGAGCCAAAATTCCAGGGAAGAGAAAAGGAATATCTCCTTAACTGCATCGATTCAACCTTTGTCTCCAGTGTAGGGGAGTATGTGGATCGTTTCGAGAAAGATATTGCGACTTATACAGGCGCTAAACACGCGGTAGCAGTTGTAAATGGTACGTCGGCTTTACATTTGGCTCTTCTGCTCAGCGGTGTAAAGCCTGGCATGGAAGTACTGGTTCAACCCTTTACTTTTATAGCGACCATAAATGCCATAAAATATTGTGGTGCTGAACCTGTATTTATTGATATAGAAAAGTCTACAATGGGGTTGTGCCCGGAAAAATTAAAAAGTTTTTTAAAAAATAATACCTATCGTAAAAATGGACAATGCATAAATAAATTAAGTAAAAAACCAATAGCTGCCTGTGTTCCTATGCATACTTTTGGCCATCCTGTTAATATTGAACAGCTTATTGAAGTATGCAGCGAAGAGAATATTACAATTGTTGAAGATGCCGCTGAATCGCTGGGAAGCCTTTATAAGAATACGCATACGGGTAGATATGGATTGATGGGAATTTTAAGTTTTAATGGAAATAAAATAATAACAACTGGCGGAGGGGGAATGATTATAACGGATGATGCAGATAAAGCTGACCTTGCAAAGCATCTTTCTACACAAGCAAAACTCCCTCATGCATGGGAGTACGAACATGATTATACCGGTTTCAATTACCGGATGCCTAATATCAACGCTGCACTGGGGTGTGCGCAAATGGAAAAGCTTGATGAATTCGTTTTAAAAAAACGTAATTTGGCAAAAAGGTATGAGTCGTTTTTCCGTGAAAAAGGTATAGATTTCATAATTGAGCCTTCCGGAGCAAGATCCAATTACTGGCTGAACGCCATTATTCTAAAGAGTAAAGAAGAAAAAGACATGATGTTGCGTATTACGAATAGATCAAAAATATTAACACGACCTGCCTGGAAACTGATGCATTTTTTACGCATGTATAAGAACAGTATACGGGGTGATCTAAGTCAGGCGGAATACATGGCCGACAGGGTGATTAATATTCCAAGTAGTATACCGTAAAACAAATAGGAGAGCACCATGCCGCTTCCGGATTATATGATAATTGGTGAGACAAAATGTGGAACTACATCATTCTATAATTATCTGATAAAACATCCTAAAATTATAGATACTTACGGTAATGGTGACCAATTAGATCCTACCTATTCAACGAAGGAAATTCGTTTTTTTGATCGGTATTACGCAAAAGGGCTTGATTGGTATAAACGTTGTTTTCCGGATACAAAGCCGGATGAGATCACTGGTGAAGCCACGCCAATGTACATGTACCGGGCAACGGCCTTACACCGCATCCACAAAGTTTTACCGGATATAAAACTGATTGTAATGTTGCGTAATCCCGTTGACCGTTTGTATTCAAATTTTCAACATGCTTATAAATGGATTCCCGGCTGGAAGCAAAAATATTCTTCTTTTGAGTCTTTTTTGAATTCAGCTCATGATGTTGATTATTACATGATTGAAAAAGGATTATATTATTATACACTATTAAAATGGTTCAGGCTGTTTCCAAGAAGTCAGTTCCATATTTTCAGCCTGGAAGAAATGATGTCTAATACGCAGGCTGCATATATCAGAACCTTGAAATTTCTTGGAGTGGAAGCGTTTCAACTCAGTGAATTCAAGGTTTTCAGAAAACTATATTATTCTGATATCACGAACTCAGTAAGAGGGGAGCTGGTTGATTTCTACTACCCCTATAATCAGATGCTTTATGAATTACTCGAGAAAAATTTTGATTGGGATAAGTAATGCACAAACATAGTTCAGGTGAAAGATCAATGAAAGAAATAAGAAATCTTAGCATTTCTCATAATGAAAGTATTCTACAGGCATTGAAAAAAATGGATGAAGTTCGTTATAAACTGCTCATTGTTTTAAAGTCAGATAAGTTTATGAGTTTGCTGAGTATTGGCGATATTCAGAGAGCACTCTTAAAAGGAAACGACCTCCATACAAGGGTTTCTGAAATCCTCAGGAAAAAAGAAAAAATTCGTGTTGCAAAGCGTACCGATGACTATGACTCCATTAGACAAATCATGCTTAAATTCAAGACAGAATTTATGCCTGTTCTCAATGATGATGAAAGTATTTATAGAATTATTTTCTGGAAAGATATCATTAAAGATGAGAAAATTACTGGAAAAACGCCATTAAAAGTTCCTGTGGTTATAATGGCAGGTGGCACTGGCTCCCGGTTAAAACCTCTGACGAATATCATTCCCAAAGCGCTAGTACCACTTGGAGAAAAACCAATACTACATATGATTATAGATAAATTTATGGATGTTGGGATCTCGGACTTTATCATTTCTTTGAACTACAAGGCTCAAATGATTAAACAATATTTTGAAGAACTTGAAGATCCACCATTTACCATTCAATATATTCAGGAAGATTTACCGCTTGGTACGGCAGGAAGTCTTTATTTGCTTATGGGAAAAATCAAATCGACATTTTTTGTAACCAATTGTGATGTTCTGGTGGATCAGGATTACCGGGACGTCTATTCTTATCATCGTGATAACGGTAACAATATGACCATAATATCTTCTATTAAAAATTATCCGATTCCATATGGAATTGTGGATACTGGTCCCAATGGTATCTTAGAGAAAATCATGGAAAAACCGGAGTTGACATTTCAGATCAATACCGGCATGTATATTCTTGAACCTGATGTTCTGGATCATATCCCTTCGAACACATACCTGGATATGAATTTTCTGATTAATAGTATCCACGGAAAAAAGGGTAAAATTGGGGTTTTTCCCATTAGTGAAAAATCGTGGACGGATATTGGTAAATGGAACGAATATCAGAATTTTATAAATCAACCTCATGACTAGGCGACTGGAATGGCAAACCTGAAAATACTTTATATTTTTACAAGCGGAAATTTTTATTCTGCCAATAACCAAAAATGGTTTCATTTTATTAAAAACCAGACGGGTCTTGATTTTAACGTTATCATTCAGGATTGCAGTCAAGAAATAAAAGATCATTATACAAATGAATTCAATCCGGATTTTGAAGTTTTATATTTTAAAAAACTCGATATGCTGTTATCGAGCTCTTATCTGAATCGTTTCAGGTATATTAAATCCATTGCTCATGAAATTGATAATTATGAGCCGGATATCATTCATTTACAAGGTTCTTTTTACACATATATGATACTTCCCCTTAAATTTATCAGTATAAAACCTAAAATAATCTATAATGTATGGGGCAGTGACTACCATACTATATATGACAGGGTGCTTAAAAATAGAATAATTCTTAACTGGCTTTTTAAACGGGCAAATTTGATATGGACGAACTGGTATAGTATGGCCGATGATATTCGTTATTCATTTCCCCGATATAATCAAAAAGTTAGAGCTATTCCCTGGGGAGCGGAAAAAGAACTTTTTTTGAAACCCTCGAAAGAGAATAAAGACTTTGTCAGGGAAATTTTTAATATTGAATACCAGCAGTTTTTGATGATCTATGTGAGAAGATTCTCTGCCAATGCAAACCAGGATAAGCTCATTAAAGCTGTTTCTCGGATTAAATCAAAACGTAGTTTTAAACTAATTCTACATAATCCCAATAAAGATCCTGAAATAGATGACACTCTGCATGCGCTTATTTCTGCTTCAAATTTGCAGGACAAAGTTATTATTTCACATAAATCTCTTACAAACCGACAGATAGCTGCACTATTCAGTTTGGCAAATCTAACCTTCTCATTGACCTCGCGGGAACAATTTTCCAGAACCGTCATCGAAGCTATTATGAGCGACACGCACTTGTTGCTCAGTGATATTCCATCCTACAGGTATCTAAAAAATATAATTGGATTTGATGTACCTTTAGTCTCTCCTGAAGATGTAACATCCCTTTCAGAATGGATCACCATGTTCATGGACTTTCCAGCTAAAAAGGACTGGTCATTTGAAAAAGAGTATATTCGTCGGCAAATGGATTTCGAAAAAAATGGACAGAAATTTGTTTCAGTGTATGAAGAATTAGCGGAAACCTTAGACAGATGAAAGCTACATTTACACGTATATTCAAGCATTCCTTAATATACAGTATTGGTAATCTGTCTTCAAAGCTGGTCGGTTTTATTCTCTTGCCATTGTATACAGGTTATCTTACTGTAAAAGAATATGGTATTCTTAGTATTCTTGAAATTACCTCCACAATTTTTATAGCAATCTTTGGTTTTGGATTATATATGGCGCTCAACCGCTGGTATTGGGATAAGGATTATGTTGGCAAACAAAAATCCATATTTTTTACTGTCTTTATCAGTCTGTCAGTTTCGAGTATAATAATTTTCGGTGGATTTAGCTTTTTCGCGCGGGATCTTGCCCGTCTTCTTTTGGATTCTGCGGATTATGCTTATCTGATGCGGTTAATGATTATTAATACAGCCCTACAGATTATCGCTCGATCTGTCCTAACATTGATGCGTTTACAGGAGCGATCCATATTGTTTTCTCTAATAAATATTGGAAAGCTTCTGATAAACCTGTCAGCAACAATTCTTCTGATTGTTAAATTTAATCATAAAGTTGAAGGGATTTATGAAGCTCACATCATCGGGTATATGTTTTTTTTCATTTTATTAATACCCTATCTGTTCAGGAACATGACACCCATTTTTGAACGAACACTATTATCGGAAATGTTTAGTTACAGCATACCTCTTGTATTTACTTCTTTATCCGGTGTTATACTTTCTATTTCAGATCGATATTGTCTGATGTTTTTATCAGGAATGGAAAGTGTTGGTATTTATTCGCTTGGATATAAAATAGGTAATGCTGTTAACATTTTTGTTGGACAATCAGCAATATATGCCATCACTCCAATAATGTATAAAATGTTAAATGATAAAAATAGATATCGCGTTTATTCAAAAATACTTACTTACTTTAGCTTTGGAATGATGCTGTTTATATTACCAGTGGCCATTTTTGCAAAAGAGCTCATTGAGATCTTATCACAAAATATGAATTATTGGGAAGCTCACTACATCGTCCCATTCATTACGATAGGCTTATTCTTCGGTATATCTAAAAATATCGCGGCATTTGGCATTAATGTAATGAAAAAGACTAAAACAACAGCACTTGTTATAGGTACAGTTTCACTGGTAAACATTGTTTTAAATATATTATTGATTCCTTTGCTGCAAGAGAAAGGTGCAGCACTTGCCACACTGATAGCTCAGTTAATAACGTTCTGTTTAATTCTTTATTTTGCACAAAAATTTTACTTTATCCCTTATGAATATAAGAAAATAATAAAGGCCGTTCTAATAGGTATCGCATTGATTACTCTTGCATCGTCAATCAATACATTTGATCTCGGCTGGAGAATTTTACTTAAATTCTGCATAATTATAAGTTATCCGATTTTACTAGGATTCTTTGCTTTTTATGAATCAGTCGAAATGGAATATATCAGAAATATTCCGTATATTTTGAAAAAATATATCCAAAGGATTCTTTGAAAATTATATATTTATGCAAAAATAAATGACAGACCCCACATGCAATTTCGTGAGGTCCAGTGCAAACAAGGCAATAGAAGCCAGGCCGGCTATATTGAACATATCAGGCTGGGTGATGCCGATATTGTGGATTCATTAAAAGTGTTTTGGCCTTCAGGAGAAAAATTAACACAATCTGAAATTTTACCTAATCAATTGTTACATGTAGAGGAACAGATTCAGCTCAGGAATGAGACATCTCACACGTTTGTAACAGCTTCGGATCCATTTGCCATTGTAGAAGATATATCCTTTTTTGATGAAACCATACAGGAGGACGGTTCATACTATTACTATGTTACGGTGATGGATGTTCATGGAAATGAAAGCGATCCCGCTGAGGAACTTAGTTACGCCTATCAAGCGCTCGATGAGGAGAATCGCATTCCTCAGAAACGTGAACTTTTACAAAATTTCCCTAATCCATTTAGTCCACAGACCTCCATTCGTTTCCATTTAAATTAAAGTTCCGAAATATGTTTAACTATTTATAATAGTCTAGAGCAGAGAATTTCAACACTTTTCGAGGGACATATGTCAGCGGGCCGGAAAGTCTTCCAATGGGATGGAACAAACAATAACGGTATGCTAGTTAATTGCGGCATGTATTATTATGTTCTTGATATAGATTCAGAGCAATATTCAAAACGCATGATATTAATAAAATAGAATAAAGATTAAACGGGAAGGCAATAATATGGATGACATAAACAGTGTACCCCTGCTCGATCTGAAAGCCCAGTATAAAACCATCGCCGCTGAAATCGAACCGGCGGTTAAAGAAGTGATCGAATCCCAGTATTTCATCATGGGGCCGAAGGTGAAACAATTCGAAGAACATATCGCAGGCTATTGCCATACACCCTATGCCGTCGGCGTCTCTTCGGGAACCGATGCCCTCCTGCTCGCCCTGATGGCCCTCGATATAGGCCCCGGAGACGAAGTGATCACGTCCACCTATTCCTTCTTTGCAACGGCCGGCTGTATCGCCCGGCTGAACGCTACCCCGGTGCTGGTGGATATCGATCCGGTCACCTATAATATCGATCCGGCAAAAATTGAAAAAGCCGTTACGGATAAAACCAAAGCCATCATCCCGGTTCACCTCTACGGACAGATGGCCGATATGGATCCGATTATGAAAATCGCCGAACAACATGGACTGTATGTCATCGAGGACAGCGCCCAGGCGATCGGTTCCGAATACAGGGACGGCCGGCGGTCCGGCTCAATCGGTCATATGGGCTGCTTTTCCTTCTTTCCCAGCAAGAACCTCGGCGGGTTCGGCGACGGCGGACTGGTGACGACAAACGATGCCGCCCTCCATGAAAAACTGGTCTACCTCCGGAACCATGGCGCCCATCCCAAGTATTATCATAAGATGATCGGCGGCAATTTCCGCCTGGATGCCCTGCAGGCAGCTGTTCTGGATGTCAAATTAAAACATCTGGACAGCTGGACAGCCGGCAGGCAGGAAAACGCGGCTTACTATGACAGGGGTTTTGAAAAACGCGGCCTGCTTTCCCATCTCACACTCCCCGTGGCCCTGAATGACTACCGCCATATTTACAACCAGTATATTATCCGCACGGAAAAACGGGACGCCCTGCTGGCCTGGCTGAAAGAAAAAAATGTGGGTTGTGAGATCTATTATCCGGTGACCTTCAACAACCAGGAATGTTTTCGTTACCTGGGCTATAAAAACGGCGCATTCCCCGAGGCGGAAACGGCAGCCGATGAAACACTGGCCATTCCGATTTATCCCGAACTGACGGATGAACAGAAGGATTACGTGATGGATATGATCGGGATGTTTTACCGGTAAGCTGGTTACGGTTTTGAAAAAATGAGGGTGAAGGTATCGGACAGGGTTTTGATCGTGTAGGGTTTTTCCAGATATTCGGCCGCACCCATGTCGAGCATGGATTTTTTCTTGTTCGCTTCTCCAACCCCCGACGTAATGATAACAGGGACATCCGGATTGATCTCCCTGATTTTAGAAAAGCAGGTGACGCCGTTCATTTTCGGCATAACCAGGTCGAGCAGGATAAGATCAAATGAGCCGCTGCTTTCCCTGAATATTTCCAATGCTTCAATGCCGTTTTTGGCCAGGGTCACTTCGTAGCCCAGATAAATCAGCATATCCCGCGTCATTTCGCGGATCATTTCTTCATCATCCACCACAAACACATGTTTCGATTCAGCCGTCGGGTGGACGGGGGCCGTATGATCTTCAGCGGCGATTTTCTTGTCGCTGGCCGGCAGGAAAATCTCGAAGCGTGTCCCGGCATTCGGTTTGCTGTATACTTTTATATCGCCGTTCAGGTTTTTTACGATACCGTAAATGGTTGATAAGCCCAGACCGGTTCCCTTGCCGGGTTCCTTTGTAGTAAAGAACGGATCGAAAATGCGTTCGATGAGTTCCGGTGCAATACCATGCCCTGTGTCAGATACCGTCAGCTTCACATAATTTCCTGAACGCAGGTTAGCTTCCCTGGAACCGGGCCCGATCCGGATATCCCTGGCCTCAAACGTAATGATACCCTGTCCGTTTATCGCATCCCGGGCGTTTATGGAAAGGTTCATGATGATCTGCTGAATGCGTGTCGGGTCGGACTTAACAGGAAGCAGATCAACGGGCACTCTGTTTTCGATTACGATATCACGTGAAAATAATTTATCGACGATCTCCAGGGTTTCCGTAACGATAGTATGCAGGTCGAGGGAGGTGTCATCGTCATATTTGTCGTCCCTGGCAAAGCTGAGAAGTTGCCGTACGATACTGGCCGCGCGTTGAGCTGATTTCTGGATAGAATCGGCCCTTTTCGAATTCGGGTTAGCTTCGTCCGTTGTCATGCGAATCAACTCGGCATTGGGGATGATACCAGCCAGGATATTGTTGAATTCATGGGCGATACCACTGGCCAGTAAACCGATACTTTCCATCTTTTGTGCCTGGAGAAGCTGCGCCTGCATGGTCTTGAAGGTTGTCATATCCTTGAACAGAATGGCCAGTCCGATGGTCTGATCATTCAGGTCGCGAATCAGGTTCAGGGTCACCATTGCGGGGAATTTCTGCCCGGAAGTGGGATGCAAGTCAACTTCTATATCTTTGAGATGGTCCTTGTTGGAAAAATTGTTTTTGATGGTTTCCGTGACAACGTCGTCTTTAATACAATCGGTAAAAAAATTCATTTCGATCGGGTAATCGCTTATACCTAGCAGCGTCTTGGCAATTTTATTGACATAAACAATGGTACCGTCCAGCCGGATAGTACAGAAACCATCCTGCAGGTCTTCGATAATGGCCGTGAGACGGGAGTTAGCGCCGCTGTCTTTCCTGAATAACATGGACTAGTTAAGCCTGTTCTTAAAAATAAATCCGATAATATTATACCATCGTTTCTGGATATAAATCAGTGTATAGATTATCGAAACAAATAGAGAAATTGTAAGAATCAAAATATTAAATTTTACGAAAAAATTCTGTCTTTCGGAAATCCATACCGGTACAGCAATCAGGAGAAGAAGGAAGAAAGAAATAAACATTAAGTTTCTCTTACCGAATTTCATGATAAACATATTGAAGTTATTGATCCGCGGTTTTTCTATAAAACCCTGCAAAAGATCATAATTGAGCACATAATTTTCATTTTCCTTAGCCTCCGGACTACGGAGATAGACGATTCGTATGGCCCAGAGCAGCAGGAACCCAAAATTGATCAAGGCCTGGAAATATAGGCCGTTAATGTACAGATTATGGTTAATAAAAATGAACAGATGAAAGATTTCCAGAATGACCACCAGCGTATAGAGGGAAAGGATGGAGGGTACATAATCGGAAAGAACAAAATGCCCGCGATTATAATACAGCCAGATCACCAGAAGAAAGGACAGATTCAGAATGTTGATCAGATAGGTGGATTTATAAAACTGAATCTGAACCGGTACGTAATCCGCCCGTGTGAACAGGTCTTCGTAAAAAAAGACGTTATAATAGACTGCCAGGCATACGGCGATACTGATCAGCGCGGATATCATGAAAGTCGCCGAGCGCGTTAACCGGGTTGCGAAGACAAATTTAAAAAAGAAGAAAATCGTAATCAGGAAGTTGAAAGCCGAGATCGCCACATAGTGAAAGATCCAGTACAAATGGCTGAAATGATATCCCAGCAACCCGTCCTTATTTCCATTGAATCCAAGATCCTGTCCGATAAAGACATTAAACAGGGGTAGGAACGCATATAAAAAATATTGTGTGCTGAAAATTTTAATTATAATCCGGTTGGCAACCGTAAACTTAAGCGAGTATAAGCTTAGAATAAAAACCAGAAAATACAGATTGAAATTAATATAAACGATTCCATTCAGCTGACCATGCGGCAAAACGAGAAACACACAATATAATGTGACATTATACACGAGAAAAGAAATCAGTACCACAGCCACAATTTTTAACAGATGTGTTTTCAATGTTATAGCGATTCTGGTAAAACTATGTTATAGCCTCGGTCACATATGTTTTGATGCGTTCGATGGGAATACGTTCCTGCTGCATCGAATCCCGGTCGCGTAACGTGACGGTTTTGTTTTCAAGTGTCTCTGTGTCGATTGTAACACAGAATGGTGTGCCCGCTTCATCCTGACGCCGGTAGCGCCGGCCGATAGATCCGCTGTCATCGTAAAATACTCTGAAACTGCCCTTAACGTCATCATAAATTTTCTGAGCAAGTTCAGGCATTCCGTCCCTTTTAACCAGAGGAAAAATCGCGAGTTTTACAGGGGCGATCGATGGTTTTAATTTCAGGACAATTCGTTCTTCTTCCTCTGTATAAGCGTCTACCAGACACGCTAACAGACTACGGTCACAACCAATAGATGTTTCAATCACATAGGGTATAAACCGTTCTTTCTTTATATCGTCAAAGTATCGCAAATCTTTACCGGAATATTCATTATGCTGGGACAGGTCAAAATCCTGACGGTGGTGGATGCCTTCGACTTCATGCCAGCCGAATGGAAATTCGTATTCGATATCGAAGGCTTTTTTTGCGTAATGTGCCAATTCATCCGGACCGTGTTCGTGGAAACGTAAACGGTTTTCCGAAATCCCCAGTCGCTTAAACCAGTTTAACCGTTGTTCCATCCAGTATTCGAACCAGTTTTCGTCCTCATCCGGCCGAATAAAATACTGCATTTCCATCTGTTCAAATTCCCGTGTCCTGAAAATAAAATTTCCCGGAGTTATTTCATTACGGAAGGCCTTACCAATCTGGGCAATACCAAAAGGAAGCCTCTTTCGGGCTGTTTCGCGTACATTATGGAAGTTCACATAAATACCCTGGGCGGTTTCGGGCCTTAAAAATATGGTATGGGCATTGTCTTCCACCGGCCCCATGAAGGTTTTAAACATCAGGTTGAACTGCCTGGCGTCCGTAAACGAATCCCGTTTTCCGCAGACCGGACAGGGTTTATCCAGGTCGATATTGTCAGCCCGGAAGCGCGATTTACATTCCCGGCAATCGATAAGCGGATCGCTGAAACCTGCTACGTGGCCGGAGGCTTCCCATATTTTCGGATGCATCAGGATACTCGAATCGATTCCTTCGATATCACTGCGTTCATAAACCATGCTCCGCCACCAGAGCTCTTTGATGTTTTTCTTGAGCTCTGTTCCCAGAGGACCGTAGTCATAACAGGAATTAATACCTCCGTAGATCTCGCTGCTCTGAAAAATAAATCCACGTCTTTTGGTTAATGATACTATTTTTTCCATCGTCTTGTCTTTACCGGTTTTCTGAGACACGTGAATTACCTCCTATCTATCTGTTTTCATCGTTCTTGTTTCTCTTTACCATAAAGGCACAAAGGGGCAAAGGGACATAGGCACAAAGCAAATGTGACTACGATCATTTTCATTACATTATTCACTTTGTCCCTCTGTGCCTTTGTGCCTCTGTGCCTATAGTGCCTTGATGGTTCATTCACCCCATCAGATCCAGGGATTTTAAATGTAAATCATAACCCAGGTGCGTATTGAGATAATCGATAAGTAATCCGGTTAAATCACATTCTCCGGGTTCCTCACCGGTTGCTTCCAGGCCAATTTTTTTATGATGGGAATGCTGGATCCGCAATAATGTGCCATATTCCTCCGTATGCAGCATCCTGACAGGCTCATCACCCGACAGGCATTCGGAGCAGTAAACCACACCTTTCCCGATCGCAAAATATACCTTTCCCGCTGGCTTCTGACCGCAGAATGCACAGGCATCCAAATCCGGTTTAAATCCCAGGTAGGATGCGATCTTCAGCAGAAAAAACCACCAAATCCATTTTGGTTGACCTGTCTTTTCAAGGTTCCCAAGCTGAACCGCTAAAAAATCAAAGAAAACAGAATCCGTTTCCTCCTCATGAAAAACGTGATCGATTACTTCAATCACGGCAAAAGCACAGGCCATTTTGCTGAAATCACTTTTCAGTATCCTGAAATCGCGCAGTACTGTCAGTTCAGTCATAACCTGAAGGGAACGTGATTCCCGGAATGACAATATACTCTCAACCAGATTCAGCGTTTCAAGTTTACCGCGGAACGGACTTTTTTCACGGGCCGCTCCATGGGCGATCACTTTAATCTTCCCGCGGTTCTCCGTGAACAGTGTCACGATCCTGCTGGAGTCTTTCCATTTGATCGCATTAATAATGAGCGCCCGGGTTTTGATCAAATTTGTCATGATTACCCACCTCGTCCGGCCCTGACCTTCGACACTAACTGGTTTGCCAGAATGTCGGTATTTCTGAGGATGGCCTCAATATCGGAGGTTTCAAGGTTATCATAATGTATGCCTGCCACGACGGTTACCGTTGCTGCCAGTTCTCTGGAAAGCTTCCGGCTCATATTTATTGTGAGATCATCTTCTTTATGGCCGTGAACGGCGATTACAGAAGCATTAGATTTTCTCTTGCCGGAACCGTAAGACTGTCCCACGCCAACGGCACCGATATGTTCTTCCCCGCCGCCCAGAAAAACCAGGTAGTCCTTTCCAACCGGGAAGCAGGTTAATTCCAGGGCATTGTTGCCGCTGCCTGTTCTGAGCGTAAAACAGCTTTTCACGTCCATTTCAATACATCCATCCTCAAAGAGTTGCCATTATAGCAAGAAATTGATAAAAATGCTACAGAAACGGGATATTTTATGCATTAACATTGGTAAATAAAACGATATACGAAACGGATCATGGAATATTAGTCCGGATCGACTTGTTTTTCTATGTAAATCCCATTACCGGAGTCAACTCATATGAGAGAGATACATACCGTCATTCAAAAAAATGCTGTCCGCTCCCTGCTGGTCCTTTTAATCATTGTACGGGTTGGCAGCGGTCAGAATATACTGCCGGTTTTTGAACTCAATGATCTGCAAAACAAACGCGTGACATTTGAAGATATCAGGGGTGAAAAACTGACCGTCATCGATTTCTGGGCAACCTGGTGTAAGCCTTGTGCAAGGGCCATTCCCAAACTGAATGACCTTGCTGCCGGTTTTAAGACGGAAGGCGTCCATTTTCTGGGTATCAATGTAGACAGCCCAAGGAATGATCCGAAGGTCAAGCCGTTTGTCCATACTTACAATATCCGATACCCGGTATTACGGGATCCGAACAGTGAATACTCATCCGAAGTAAATATATCGGGTTTACCGACGCTGATCATTGTAAATGCAGACAGGGAAATTCTTTATGTCCACCGGGGTTACCGCCCCGGTGACGAAAAGGTTATTGAAGAAGAAATAAGAAAGCATCTGACGTCCAATGAAGATGAATAAGAGCCCTTTTCGGCACCTTTTTCCATTAGGACTGCTTCGTCTGCTGTTGTTACTGGCGGGGGTGGTGTCAGCACAGATAAGTGGTTCGAACCGGATTGAATATCAGGTCGGTAACCTGCCGGGTGAGCAGCCTGACAGCCGCAGCAACCTGTTTAACCAGTTGAACCTGAATTACCGAAACGAATATCTTTCTGCGGGTATGCGTGCTGAAATTTATAATGTCAATCATTCCGAAAACGCATTCTCCCGCATTTCACAAAAATACCTCCGCTATAAAAAAGGAAATGTGCAGTTACAGGTTGGTAACTTTTACGAAATACTGGGAAAAGGACTGTTATTGCGAGCTTTTGATATTCCCGGTGTAACCTACGAGGACCTGGCCACACGTGAACGCTACGGTTTTTATCAGGATATCGAAGGTATATCCCTGCGTTACCGGTCGGATTTGCTGGAAGCGCGCTTTCTGCACGGTTATCCCCTGGACCGTACGCAACCTCCGTCCAGGAAGCGGGAAACACGGCGTCCCAGGCTGATCCAGGGCGGGGAAGTGAATGTGAGTCTGCATGACCGCCTCAGACCGGGTGTCCTCTATCTGCGTGAAGAAAGTGAGGGTATACGCCGTGAATTTGGCGGTTTTAACATGCAGGGCTCTCTTGCTGCGGCTGTGCAATACTATATCGAATTTGTACAGGATCTTGAGGGGAGCAATGACCGGCTGGCATTAGGTCAGAATTCCACTCATGCGTTATATTCCTCCGTCAATTGGGTATACAGGCGGATGAGCCTGAGTCTGGAATACAAGGATTACCATAATTTCACGCTGGGTTACAATGAACCACCGTCCCTGGTCAAGGAGCATTCATTTACATTGCTCAACCGCAGCACCCATGCGGTCGTTCCCCTGGATGAGCGGGGTGTTCAGCTGGAGGCCCTGTTTAGTCTGTTTGACCTGAATACGGCGACGATCAATTTTGCCCGCGCGGAGAACAACATTTTCAGTGAAACGTATGCGTACTATGCCTTGTATACGGATATAAACTATTATCCGGATGATTTCTCCGGTTTCCGCGGTTTTATCGATTTCTCCGAAGATCAGCTCGAAGGCGCTTATAACCGCATCACGGGCGGATTTTCATATGACAGGCAGTTTAAAACGGTCTGGAATATCATGCTGGATCTTCAAACCCAGCATTACGATGTACGATATGCCTTCAATCCGGAGGCAAATTACAGTGCGCAGAATAATCTGATTGGATTAACGCTGAGCCGTTCTCCCGGTTTTTCAGCCGGCATCATTGTTGAACGGAGTGATGATGAAAATGTCACCAGCCGGAATGCATCCTTTCTATTTTTTGATGAGAGTTATTGGCCGGGTTTGACGTTTTCATATAATTATACGCAAAATACAGATTTTTCTCTTTTTTACGGAAAACGAAGGGGAGGCAATGCCTGTACGGGAGGTATATGTTACGAAGTCCAGCCGTTTGAAGGAGTTGAATTCAGAATAGGTACGTTATTTTGAGGAGCAGATTATGAATAAAATACTCATTGCATGTATGCTGTTGTTGGCGGTTACACAACTGCCTGCCGCCGGTGTCGGTGATATGGCACCGGATTTTACACTGTCCGGCCTGGAAGGTGAAGAGATAACCCTGAGTGATCTCAGAGGCAAAGTCGTGTATATATTCTGGTTCGGTTATGGCTGAACCAGTTGTCGCGCTGTCGGGAACAGCACGCAAACACAAATAGCTGATCTCTATACGGAAGACGTATTTCAGGCTATCGGTATCGACTGCTGGGATGGATCCCCGTCAAATGTACAGGGATTTAAAAATCAGACGGGCATTACGTATCCCTTACTGCTCGATGGAAGTGAAGTGATGGGTAACTATGAAATCGGCTATGACCGTAGTATGGTTATCGACCAATCCGGCATTATTCAATATTCTTCTTCCGGCGCCAGTGTCTCCAATATAAACGAAACCATAGAAAATCTACTGGCAACTTCAATCGAAAATCCCATGCCGGGCAGGATGCGTTTTGAGCTGAAGGGAAATTATCCCAATCCCTTTAATCCGTCGACCACGATTGCATTCAGCGTGGATAAGCCGCAAATAATTCAGTTGAATATTTTGGATTCAAGAGGTAGATTGGTGAAAAACCTTGTCAATACCAGCTATGAATCCGGGAACCATTCTATTACCTGGGATGGTACGTCCGGGAACGGCTCACGCGTGTCTTCGGGCATTTATTATGCATGGCTGGCAGGGGCATCTGATGTAAAGACGTTAAAGCTGGTCCTTATTAAATGAAAATCAGGCTGGTTCTCAGCATACTGCTCTTTCTGTTTATTGCATTTATCATTGTTTACGGCAATGTAACCGGTTTGCATACGCATATTGAAAACACCGTCATTGTGGAAGCGCCTGAACCGGTCGTATGGCGTCACCTGGCAGGCATCGAAACCTACGATCGCTGGTGTAACAATACCACCTTCGGGGAGACGACCCGGGACACGCTTCGGCAGATGATCCTTCGAAATGCAACATATCATTTGTCGACCGGGTCGCTTGCGATCAGAGAACATATCCGTATCAATGAAACGGAACATTCTGTTGCCATGCGCGCCGCCCCGGATCATAAAACCTCATTTCTTGATAATTTTCAAACTGACTTCACCACGGAATCCCTCGCTGACGGAAGTACGTCCGTTACCTGGAATGTCCGCTATCAAATCCGGCCAGTTGTCGCGCGGACCATCGCACAATTCCGTTTGAAACCTGCCATCGATGCTTTCACCAGGGATAACCTGCACGAGCTGAAAAAGACGATCGAACGTTAATATTTAGTACACGAAGGGACGCGAAGAAGACACAAAGCACCACGAAGGATATATAATGGTTGGGTTTATGGTATAAGAAAAGTATCAGGAAAATCCAAGTATTTAATATATTGAAAATGTATAAAATATTCTCTGTGGCACTTCGCGTCTTCTTCGTGGAGCTTCGTGAAACGAGTTTTTATCGATTATCTGCGGTCGAGTTTTTTTACAGCCTGCATGGCACATAGCAGAACCGGGCTCCACGCGGGGGCAAGCGGCGGTGTGTAAGCCAGGTCAAGATGAAGCATATCGAAAACCGTCATTTTATTCTGAATGGCCGTGGCACATACATCGATCCCCCGGGTCACACTCTCTGAGCCTGTCATTTGTGCACCAAGCAGACGGCCGTCCGGTTTCTTGAATATAATTTTGGTAATCAGGGGTTCTGATCCCGGGAAATAGGCTGCTTTTGATGTTGTATTTACCAGTACTGTATCCGCATTCATGCCCAGCTTTTGTGCCGTGTTTATGTCGATACCGGTTCGGGCCACCTGCAGGTTGAATACCTTGACGACGGCGGTGCCGGCAATGCCCTCAAAGCGGGAAAACCGGCCGCATGCATTATCCGCGGCAACCCGTGCCTGTTTCAGTGCGGATGTGGCCTGGGGTGAAAATATATATTTGCCGGTAACCATGTCTCTTGTCTCCGCACAATCCCCGATGGCGTATATGCCGTGCAAACTGGTTTCCTGCTTGTTATTAACGCGTATCGCACCGCTTTTCCCACATGCCATTCGCGCGTTTTTCGCCAGTGAAACATTTGGCGTAACGCCTGTGGCAAAAACGACCATATCCGTTTGCACATCCACCCCGTTATCCAGTTCGACAGAATGGACACCCTCTGCAGTACCGTTTATACGGGAAAGTGTAACGGATTCCTGTATCCGGCAGCCGTGTTGAAGAAGTTCATTACGTACTGCTGTGATGATCTCCGGTTCGAACGAATCCAGAATGCCTGGTTTCGCTTCGATGATAAAGACGTCTGTGCCGTTTCTGCGGAGGGCTTCGGCCATCTCCAGTCCGAGGTAGCCACTGCCGACGATCACGGCCTTCTTCCCGGTACCCGTGACGGACGTTCTCAAGTTGATCGCATCTTCAACGTTGCGCAGCACGTGTACGCCCGGCAATTTGTTTCCCGGTAAGTCGGGGATGGCAGCGTTCGCGCCGGTTGCGATAATCAGCCGGTCATAGGACAGATCGATGATACGGTCTCTGCGGGTATCGCGTACTTCAACAGTGCGGGGCCGGGTTTGTATCCGTTCGGCGTAATGTTTTGTCAGCACCCTGATATGATACTTTTCGAAGATGTCTTCCGGTGTGTGTAAGATCAGTTTATTTATATCGGGAATATCACCGGAAACATGATAAGGCAGGACGCAGGCAGCGTATGAGATATGCGCACCTCTTTCAATAACCGTAACAGAGGCATCCGGGCAATTCCGCCGGATACGTGTTGCCGCGGTCATGCCGGCGGCGGCTCCGCCGATGATGAGGAACTGTTTACGGTTCATACAAGTTGATTCCGGTTTATCATGTTTTCCTGACTGACTGTACACAACAAAAATAGGTCAAATACCTGAAAAATGCCAGCCCTAGTCCAAATATCCATGAAGGCTGGCACCTTTGACAGCGAGACGTCGTATCCGTTTCAGAATAGCGGTGTCTTCCTCCAGGGCCGGGGCGTGATGCGGTTTAATTCGGGCATCGATAATCAGTGGCCCCCTGCATCCCCAGTGCTTGTCTTCGATAAAACTGTCAATACCATGAATATCACGTGCCGGATCGGAGCGTGTAAACGTAACCCAGAGGAAGTTCGGTACAGAGGCACTGACAAAATCGCTGTCATCCGCAATAATGATCAATGGAAATTCTGTGCCATCAGTGGTCTTTGCAGGATCGGTAAGGGCTGTAATCTCGCTGTGGGCCTGGTCGTATTCGGTAAATGCGTGTGCCCTTAGTGCCAGCACACCGGGCATGACAATCCGTGGATCGGAAAAATGCCGGCTCAGTTTAAGTCCGTTATCGATCTTTGTGGCCAGTTTACGTTTTGTTCTGCCTGCCGCCGCAATAATCACTTTCGAACCCTTGATTAACCCATGACCTGTATAGTCGAGGGTGTCGATCGTGGTCCGGGTTTGAAAATGAAGGTCCCTGGACCAGTCAACCCGCTCCAGGACATGCTGGAGAAAGGCTGCTGTATCGTGTGTGCTGAGCCGTGGATTATCCTCACCGGCGGCAATCACCAGGTATTTAGCAAGGGAAAGCTGACCGAAGCCGAGTACGGCATTGGCGATGGTCAATATCTCCCGCGGTTCCCGTTTTTCATAGGGGATATAGCGTTCGCTTCCGATAGCAAGCAGCAGCGGATGCACGCCGGCTTCGTCCACCGCGTTAATTTCCCTGAGACCGGGCAGCTCCGAGGGTACAACGGGGCCGGTTATCTCCTGAATGAGCAGGTTAAAGTTTGTATCTTCCTGGGGCGGTCTTCCCACCACTGTAAACGGCCAGATAGCATCCTTTCGGTGAAACACCGCTTTAACATTCATTACCGGAAAATCATGCTTCAGGCTGTAATACCCCAGGTGATCACCAAAAGGTCCCTCCTTTTTAAGCATACGCGGATCGATCTCGCCGACGATACAGAAATCGGCATCAGTGGAAATACAATACCCGTTCCAGTCTGTGTAGCGAAAGCGGCGGCCACCAAGCACGCCGGCAAAGGCAGCTTCAGGAAGATTCTCCGGCAGCGGCATGACAGCGGCAAACGAGTGGGATGGCGGTCCTCCCACAAAAATACTGACTTTAAGGGGCAGTCCCGATTCAATGGCCGCAGTATGATGTATGCCGATGCCGCGATGCAACTGGTAATGCAGGCCGATTTCCTCTCCTGTGCTGTAATCATTGCCGTTGAGCTGGATACGGTACATCCCCAGGTTGCTGTTCATGATGCCCGGTTTCAATGGATTTTCCGTATAAACCTGAGGTAGTGTAATGAACGCGCCGCCGTCTTCCGGCCATGAGCGGATCTGCGGCAATTGCTGTGTCGATATCTGTCGAAAAAGAACGGGCGCTTTACCTGTTCGCAGCGGAAGCGCATGTATGGCCGCTATGGGGGAATATACATGCCTGAGGGGCTTGCGCAGGGCTTCAAGCGGATCCATTTTCAGACGGATTAGTTTCTGAACCTGGCGCAGTGTTGACCGGAACAGGAAACGGGACCGGTACAGCGTGCCGAACAGGTTGGATACGGCGGGAAAATCACAGCCTCTGATGTTTTCAAACAGCAGGGCAGGGCCGCCATTACGATGGACACGCCGGTGAATCGCTGCCATCTCAAGGTCCGGATCCACCTCTTCGGTGATGCGTAAGAGATGACCGTTCCGTTCCAGGTCATCGATACATGCTTTTAAGGACGTGTATATCAAAAGGCGGCCATTTCCTGAATTTAATATATTACAGCTTCTCTAAGCACCCTTCGTGGCGCGCTTCAGTTTGTTCAGGAACAGAAACACAGCCAGACCGGCAACGATTGAAATCAGAAAAAGGATACCAAAAAGCATGGAATGAGACATGCTGTCGTAAAAACCGCCGATGAAACCGGAAAGGTAATTACCAACGGCTGTTGCACCAAACCAGAATCCCATCATCATGCCGCGTATACGGGCCGGTGCCACTTTCGATACAAAGGAAAGGCCCATCGGACTTATGAACAGTTCTCCGATGGTGATGACAAAATACATGGATATCAACCAGTTCGGACTCATGTTATTTGAGTCGGAATTTCCACTCATCATTGAACTTACAACCAGTATCAGTATGGCCCCCGCAGTAATAAACATGCCGATACCCATCTTACCGGGTGTGGAAGGCTCCTTGCCCTTTTTATTCAACCGATTGAACATGGCAACGATAATCGGCGTAAGGATTAAAATAAAAAGCGGATTAAAGGTCGCATAGGTTTCCGGTTTAAGATAAGTGGATGGGTTTCCGATACTTGGCACACTGTATGCGACCTGATCGTATCGGGCTGACAGTAATTCACGGTTAACGATGCGGATATCGCGAAGCGCGCCTTTTTCCAGTTCATCCATGGGTGTATTGATCAGGTTTTTCAGTTTATTGGCGGATTTTTTCAACTTGATCCGTTCATTGTCCTGAATTTCAATGCCGAACATAAAATCTTTTCGCAATTCTTCATTGGGAATATTCTCGTAAGGCAGTTTCTGCATGCGTTTGCCATCTTTGAAAAAGATTCCCGGTTCCCGTAACAGTGCATTCAGTTTAATTAAATAGTCTTCTCTAAGCTGGTCACCCGGATTGAGTTGGGCCATTTTTTCAGAGAGGGGTATACTGTCATTCAGTACCGCTTTTCTGAATCCCTGCCAGTCGGACATTTCTACTTCTGTAATCACGTATTTATCCGCGGTGGACCGCTGGGCAAACAGCGTAAAAGTCAGTCCGTTCTGGTGAAAGGCCATCCAGAAAAAGATAATAATCGAAAAGATGATTCCCAGTGCCATCAGCCGTTCTTTTTCTTCTTCTTTACTGACGACTTCGGCTTCCTGTCTTTTCTGGTTTTCCTGTCCGGCGGCGTCTTTGTTGTCGGCATGGATAAAACGCGATTTCCAGACTTCAAACACAACCAGGGATAAACCCATCCCGATGGCCGCGGCGCCGAATGCGGCGTTATAGGTGCCGAAAACTTCGTGAAGAACCGTTGCTGCCAGGGGAGCGATAAAAGCGCCGAGATTAATACCCATATAAAAAATGTTGTAACCGACATCTTTATAAGGGCTGCCCGGTTCATAGAGATTGCCGACAAGCACGGAGATATTGGCCTTGAACATACCATTTCCGATAACCATCACTGTCAGGGCCACATAAAAGAGCCAGATGCGGTTGACTCCGGAGAATGCCAGCAGGGCATAACCGATTCCAAGTACGATCGCACCGATGATAATCGTTTTACGGTATCCGAGCAGTTTATCGGCGATATAACCACCAGCAATGGGTGTGAAATAGACAAAAGCCAGAAAAATACCATAAACCTGGCCTTTATAGGCATCACTCCAACCCAGTACTTCATCCATATACAGTGTGAAGACCGCCAGCATGGTGTAGAATCCAAAACGCTCCCACATTTCCGTAAAGAAAAGCGTCATTAATCCTTTCGGGTGATTTTTCAGCATAGAAGCTCCTTGTTGATGATGGTATTCTGAACGAGAGAAGGGGTAAATATAACCAAAATTATCCGTCTATTCAAAGCATATCCGAATGAGGGTGTGTATTCTCAGGAAAGGCCTATTATTTCGCTGATCCGGTCCAGATCGGTCAGATCAGTAAGCAGGTGATCCGGGTATTCCGCACGCAGTTTTTCTTCGGACGTGAACCCGGTGGAAACGGCCAGGCATTTCAGATCATTGCTTTTGGCACAGATGACATCTTTTACGCTGTCACCGATTATCCAGATGCGATCCGTGTCAAATGACTGGTCAAAATATTGAACAGCCCTTCCGATGGCTATAGGCGGTAACTGGTTCCGGTCGATATGATCGCATCCGAAGGCCCCTACGGCAAAGTGGTGATAAAGATCGGCGGACGTCAGTTTGATTCGTGCGCCCTGCATGACATTACCAGTCACCAGCCCCAGGTAGCAGTCCTGCCGCGATTCACAATACTCGAGCAGGGTGCGGACGCCGGGCAGGATTTCAGGAGGATTTTTCCGGTCCATCCGTTCCGCGAGCAGTTCGATGAATTCATCGATGATCTCCTGCACCAGGGTAGGATTCAAGTGGGTACCGTAACCGTTTGTCGATAGAAGTTCATGAACGATCTGCGGATCGGTCATTCCGGAAAAACGAAGACTCTGATCCCTTGAAAAGCCGGGGTAGCGTTTTCGTATGACTTCGAGAAATACCTGTCGGGGAACACCTTTCCCCAGTAAAAGCGTTCCATCAATATCGAAGAGAAGCAATTTTGGATCCGTCATAATCAGGTATATCCCAGTTGTTTCAATTTACCGTCGTCCTTCCGCCAGTTCTGGTTAACTTTAACCAGCAGTTCCAGGAATACTTTTCTGCCGAGGAATTCTTCTATATCCTGACGGGCCGCGGAACTGACGGTTTTTATGGCACTGCCGCCCCGGCCGATAATAATTCCTTTCTGGGAACGGCGTTCGACAAATATCGAAGCGGCGATAAAATCTTTTCCCTTGTGTCGTTCCCTGAACTCTTCAATCTGAACTTCCGTCGAGTAAGGTATTTCTTCCTGGAAATAGTTAAAAATATGTTCCCGGATTATTTCAGCGACAAAGAAGCGTTCCGGGTGTTCGCTGAGGATGTCGTCCGGGTAAAATGGCGGGTGTTCCGGTAACTGTTCATAAATGGCGCTTTCCACGAGATCGAGCCCATCCTTTTTTTTAGATGAAATAGGGATAATGGCTCGAAAAGGATAGAAACTTTGATACCGGTCCATTATCGGCAGGAGTTCTTTTTTTTCTATGAGATCAATTTTGTTCAGTAAAAGCAGTACCGGTTTTTTCTCTTTATTGAGTGATAAGAGATCGATATCAACGGGATGTGTTTTACGTGAAATATCGACGATCAGGGCAAGGATGTCCGCATCATCAATCGCCGCACGCATGCTGGTCATCATTTTTTTCTGAAGCATGTATTTTGGATCGACAATACCCGGAGTGTCCAGAAAAATTGCCTGAAAAAGGGGTTTATTCAAGATGCCAAGGACGCGCCGCCTCGTTGTCTGCGGTTTGGGTGAAATGATGGACAGCTTGACGTCTAACAGGGCATTCATCAATGTCGATTTGCCCGAGTTGGGCAGGCCGAACAAAGTTACATAGCCGGAACGGAATTGTTTACTCATCGACTCTCATTTTTAATCAAATTAATCAGACGGTTTAACAGATGTAATCGTTTTTCCATAATATCGAATTTTGTATCGGGAATAACCTGTTCGGAACGGAATTCACAAATAACCCCTGTTTTTCCAAAAAAAATGTAGGAAAGGTCGTCCATTTCGTCAAGGCAATTAATAAAAGCATCGGTTTCCTGCAGTTGTTTTACGACAGTCTGTGATGCCGGCATCAGCAGGAAAGCGGTACCGCCATGGTTATATACGGTCTCAAATTCTTTCGGCTTTTCATCCGTCTCCTGACTTTCCAGCCATTGCCTGTTCGATATGGTCAGGGAGACGGGGCATGTCTTCTCATAACTGATATCAATATAGTTCCGACGGTCATTCCGGTTGCGCTCCGAGCTGAAATTTATAGTGAGCGCGGCGTCCATGAACGTTCCCTGAAATACGGGGCGTGATGCAAAACTGCGACGTATGACCTTTCCCTCGTATGCATCCTCAAGGTCAAGCAGATTCCGGTGCACGGCATCCCACATCGTTTTTCGTATGTAGATGAGTACCGCCCAGAGGACCAGAATGACAATGAGAATCAGAAGTGCCGTTAAAAACATGATTTATCCACTTTCAGGGAATATAAATGGGCATTGGTGAAAATGATACGATAAAAATGGCATAAGACATCCATCCCAGTATTTTCCTCACGGGGCCCAGCTGTTGTGAATCATCACGTGTCGGAGGATGGCGGAAACGGATCAGAATGATAATCAACACGGACCAGAGGACCCAGATATAGGATTCAAAAAACAGAATCAGATAGACATTCAGTAATACAAGCAGGAGAAATGCCAGAATGGCCAGTGCCCGGGCCGGTTTACCGAACAGGGCATAGGTGATATGACCACCGTCGAGCTGACCGATCGGCATCAGATTTATCGCTGTAACAAGCAGACCAAACCAGCCGGCAAAGATAAACGGGAAATGATAAATTTCGCTCATGGAAAGGCGGTGACCATCAAATATATCTGATATGAAATGGAATAAAAGGGTATTACCCATGGTCAGGTTCAGGCCTTCCGGATCATCGACCGGATGGATATCGGAAAGATACCGGAAAATACCGGCCGTGTCGGGAAGGGTTGCAAAACCATAGACCAGAAAAAGTATGCTGATGATGAATCCGGCCAGTGGGCCGGCGATTCCGATATCAAAAAGGGCGCGTTTATCGGGAATGGGTGATTTTATTTTAATAAAAGCCCCGAGGGTTCCCGGATGAAAGACCGGAAGGAAAAAAGGTATAAAATAGGGTAATGTGACATTTACTTTGTGATAACGGGCGCTTAAATAGTGCCCCATTTCATGTGCAAACAATATTGTCAGCAGCGCGAAAGAGTAAGGGAATCCGGTGGAAAATGTGTCAAAGGATTCGAACGGATTACGCCCCTGCAACATAGCACCGGTGATCGTAGTCGTAAATATGGTCATCAGGAACAGTAAGGAATGCACGACATAACGCGGTTTCCGGTCATAATCTTTATAATGTCGTACGCGCAGGAAAAAACGTTTATTGTCATATTCCGCATCAGCGTAAATTCCATTCCTGTAGAAGACCTCCTGAAGGTTGCGCACGTCCTCTTCGTTCATTTTCTCTTTCGACTGCCAGAGGAGAATGCGTCCGAACCATTTACTGGAGCGGGCAATATTCATTTTTCCGGAATTAATGGTTTCCGTTAATTTGAGAAGTTCTTTATAATTCAAAATGTCGATTCCGCTTAAATGGACTGCATACCGCGATGCCGGTGCAATGATACATATTTATGAATATCAGTTCAACTTATATTGCCTGTTATAGTCGTATATCTTAATAAGGTTCCGGGATAAGTCATTAATTGTCGTTTTTTAGTTCCTGAATTTTTCCGGTCATCGGGACAAAGCGCACGGGCAGGACATTTTCCATGGCCAGTCCGCTTTCTGTTTTACTGACAACGACCAGTTCCTGAACGTATTCGCCGACCGGCAGAACCATACGGCCGCCGACTTTAAGCTGTTCAAGCAGTGCGGGGGGGATGGTCGGCGGCGCGGCGGTTACGATGATAGCGTCAAACGGGGCTTTCTCTTCCCATCCTTTATATCCGTCACCATTTTTAATAACGATGTTCGTATACGTGAGTTTATCAATAATCTCCCGGGCCCGGTCTGCGAGTTCAGGAATGATTTCAATAGTGAAAACAGAATCAACGATCTGGCCTAATATACTGGCCTGATAACCCGAACCTGTTCCGATTTCGAGCACGCGGTCTCCCGGATTCACCTTTAGTTGCTCGGTCATAAAAGCGACGATGTAAGGCTGGCTTATTGTCTGCTTGTGGCCAATGGGCCGGGGTTCATCACGATAGGAATACTGTACCTCGCTGCCGGGCACAAAGGCGTGTCGGGGAACGGCGCGCATGGCCTGAATGACGAGACTGTCCTTTACACCCCTTGATATAATTTGACGATTGACCATCTCATCCCGCAGTTTGGGAAAATCTTCCTCTTTGTTTTTCATTTTATTATCCTGTGAACACGACAAGCAAAATAAAAATAATACGTATAAACATATCGATGTTAATTTCCGGAACATGTACGTCTCCTGTCTTCAATGTTTCAATAAACACATGACGTGCTGATAGACACATTTTGCCAGGCTGTCCAGGTCATATCCACCTTCAAGAACAGAGACAATGCGGCCGTTACAATGTTTCTGGGCAAAACGTACGACCAGTTCGGTCAGTTTGTAGAAACCTTTCTCTGTCATCTGCATGCTTCCGATCGGGTCCGAATGGTGCCCGTCAAATCCTGCAGAAACAAATACGAGGTCCGGCTTGAAGAAGGATTCAATTTCTTCCAGGGATTGTTCCATCAGTTCGATTATATCGGTATCCGTCTGGCCAAAGGATACCGGATGGTTAATGGTATGGCCGTGCGCGTCTTCGCCGCCGTGCTCTTCGGAACGGCCGGTCCCGGGGAAGAAAGGATACTGGTGTGTGCTCAGATACACAACCCGTGGATCGTTGTAGAATATATGCTGGGTACCGTTACCGTGATGCAGATCCCAGTCGATAATCAGCACATTCTTCGCATAGCCTTTGGACAGGGCGTAACCCACGCCCACGGCCAGGTTGTTAAAAATACAGAATCCCATTGCATGATCGTATTCAGCATGATGGCCGGGCGGTCGTACGGCAATAAAAACGGAGTCAGCGGTTTCTTCGCTGAAGATAAGATCGACAGCAGTCACTGCCGCACCTGCGGCATGCACGGCGGCTTCCACGGAATGCATGCTCATAACGGTATCACCAATGTCCAGCACGACATGTTCTTTACCGGCGAGGCTTAAGATGCGGTCGACATAGGCTGGCGCATGAACCTGGTATAGTTGTTCCCGCGTGGCCGGGCGGGGCGGTGTAACGCGCACGCGGTTAAAAAATCCTTTTTCGGTCAGATACGTTTGAACGGCTTCGAGCCTGGCGGGCCGTTCGGGATGGAAAGCACCGGGTTTGTGGTCGAGAAAAACGGGATCGTAAATGTAGGCAAGCCGTCCCATTAATTCAAAACCCTGAAATAGATTTTAAACGTTGTTCCCGCACCGGGTTCCGATTCAACCTCAATACGGCCTTTATGCTGATCGATGAACTTTTTGACAATAGCCAGCCCCAATCCGGTACCGTCCTTTTTCCCGCTGGTTACAAACGAATCGAACAGACGGTCTTTTATCTCGGGCGGGATGCCCTTTCCGGTATCTGAAAGGAGGAAAACCACTTCATCGCCGGCATTATCGGCAAAAAGTGTAAATGTTCCGCCGGGTTCCATAGCTTCCAGGGCGTTTTTCATAATGTTCATAAAAATTCGTGTGACCTTTTCGGGATCGATATAGACCATCTGGGAAGCCTTGCAATCGGAAATAAACTGGTAGCCCCGTTTTTTTATTTCCGATTCATAAAGGCGCGAAAAATCTTTTATAATTTTATCCGGCGCGTATTTAACCGGCAGGATGGTAGTTTTGCCTTTGGCAAACTGAAGAATATCGGTGGTCATATTATTCAGATTTTTTATCTGTTGATTTACAATATCGGCGTATTCTTTTCGCAGCTCCTGGTCCTCTTCTTCCTGCATCAGATCGACAAAACCGTAAATATTATTAACCGGAGTCCGCAGGTCGTGCACAATCGTACTCATCATGTTGCCTATCGTAGCCAGACGGTCCGCTTTAATTTTTTCATCGCGCAACTGTAAATTTTCAATAATGCGCGAGATCTGACTGGTTAGGGATTGAATCAGCCGGATATCCTCATCACGGAAAAATTCATTTTTTTCGGCTTTATTAAAGACTTCGAGAATGCCGATTACTTTATTGCTGATTTTGAGCGGTGCGGATGCAAATTGATGTAAGGACAGTCCAATTTGCCGGGCGAATTCCCTGTTATAGAGGGGGTCCGAAGCCGCATCATTTGAATAGTAGATTTCTCCGGATTCTTCAATCCTGGCGGCAACTTCGCGTTTTGAAAAGGCTGCGGCCGCATTTATTTTCTCCGGATTGATATTTTGTGCTGACCTGCATATGAATTCATTGGCTGCCTGATCCCACAGGCTGATCAAGGCCGCTTCGACTTTAAGCGTTTCCGTGATTTTTTTGATGACTATGTTCAGTAATTCATCGAGCGTATAAGCCTTGTTACTTTCCTGTTCGATGGAAAAAAGGAGCTCCTGTTCTTCCACTTTCTTTGCGAGTTGTGTATAAAGCCTTGAGTTATTGACGGTAATAGCAACCTGGGAGGCGATACTCGCCAGAAGTTCCTCATCATCATCGGTAAATACACCATTGCGTTTATTCAAAATCTGAAGCACACCGATGATCTTTTTCTTTTTTTGTTCATCCTTTGTTGATTCGAGGATCGGCATACAGAGCATGCTGTGCGTCCGGTAACCGGTCTTTTTATCCGTCGTCGGATCAAACCGATCATCATTATAAGCGTCTTTGATGTTGATCGTTTTGCCTGTCTTTGCAACATGCCCGGCGATCCCCGTGCCTATTTTCAAACGTATTTCCGTGATTTCGGCCTGCTGGGCGATACGCGACCAGAGTTCACCCCGTTCTTCATCGACAATATAAAACGTTCCACGCTCCGAATTCATGAGCCGGTTTACTTCATCCATAACCAACAATAGCAAGCGGTCAAGATTTAATTCGGAACTTAACGCTTTACCAATCTGTTGAATGGAGTCTCGCTCCATCTCCAGGCGTCTGATACGTTCTTTCAGGACATCCAGATCATTTGCTGTGTCCGGCACACCATACCTCCTGATTATCGTTATTTGTTTTAATATAGGGCATGCAGCGAACTAAAATCAACATGATAAACGCGTATACAAAGGAATATTTTTCGGAGAAAAGCCGAAAGGGTAATGTCGGGGGGGATTAGTGAAAATACGAGCCGGATAACAACGCTATCCGGCTCGATCTATTTATTTAGATTCGAACGAGGAGATAGCTCGCTCGACCGTCTCATAGGTCGTAAAAATTTTAATGAGCTGGGTGATAATCAGCAGGCTTTCCACCTTTTCAGTCACGCGTGCCAGGACGAGTTTCCCGCTGGAGTTGGAGAGAGTCGTCATCGCAGCCATGAGAACACCCATGCCGGAGCTGTTCATCCATTTTACTTCACCGAGATCAATCACGACATTTTTCATGCCGTCATTTATCAAACCGCGTATATGATCATGGAGTGCTGTTGTTTCCGGTCCACCCATCATTTTACCTGAAAGTGTGAGAACTGCTACATGATTTTCGATTTTTTCTTTGATTTTCATAGACTTACTCCCCAAAATCGTATATGAATTTGACGCAAATTAAAGTATAATCGTTCATTAGTCAAGGATTTTATCGCTCTGAATAAACGACTGAACCATTTAAAAACGTAGTTAAAACACGTGTATGTAAGATTTCTTTCATTGGTATTTCGAAAATATTCCTGTCAAGTACAATGATATCCGCCCGTTTTCCCGGAGCGAGCGTGCCGAGATAGGTTTCACTGCCGGATGCCGCAGCCACACCGACCGTATGAGCTTTAACAGCTTCAAGCATGCTAATAGAATGCTCGGGATACCAGCTTTTATTCCCGGAATCAAGCAAGTATTTACGTTCGACGGCAGAAAAGATATTCCGAAAGGGATTTGGATCGGCTACGGGTGAATCACTTCCGAAGGAGACAACGGTATTCTGGTCAAGCAATTCCCTGATCGGATAGGCGTATCTGGAGAGATCGCCCCAGTGCAGTTTGGCGACTTCGACGTCATCGGCAATATGGGAAGGTTGCATGGAGGCAACAATGCCATATGCGCTGAACCGGGGAAGGTCTTCCGGATTGATCAGTTGTGCATGTTCCATTCTCTGGATCAGTTTGAACTGTTGTTGCCAGGGAAGGGCTTTTTCGAAGGCATTCAATGTTTTGTTCACGGCGCGATTCCCGATTGCATGAATGGTACTGCTCAGGCCGCTGCTTGCCGCTTTGGCTACCCGTTCTGTCAGTGTTTCTTCCGTTATGGTGGAAATCCCGGTATAACCCGGATTGGTTTGATAGCTTTCAAATAAATCAGCCGTCTGTGAGCCCAGGGAACCGTCCGTAAAGAATTTTATTCCTCCAAGTCGAAGCCATTCATCGCCAAAGCCGGAAACCAGTCCTGCTTCGATAAGTTGTTCCAGATGAATTTGCGGGAGATGACAGGTAATGCGTATGCGCAGTTTATGTTTTCTGTGCAGTTGCTGAAGCTGTTTCCATGTATTTAATTCTTCGATGGCATTAACGGAAGTAATACCCAGTTTATGAAAATGTCCGGTAAATATATCCATCAGTTCTTCCAGCTCTGCAGGAGATACATTGGTAAAGCGCTGGTATATAGTCTCGCAGGCCATTTCATGGAGTAATCCTGTAGGTGTGCCGTCAGTATCCCTTACGATCCGGCCGTTTTCCGGATCGGGTGTTCTGCTGTCGATGCCTGCTTCCTGCAAAGCTAAAGAATTAACCCACAGGGTGTGCAGATCTTTCGAAGCAAGGGCAACCGGAGTCGCCGGAAAAGCAGTATCAAGCATAGAACGATGCGGTTGGCTGTCCTTCCACAGATTCGGATTGAATCCCGCTCCGAGGACCCAGGTTTCGGTTTGGGCCGGAAAATGTTTTTTCAGAAGGGTTACCACCTCTTCCGGAGAGCGGCATGGTTCAAGGTTGATCTGCTGCAATCTCAGGGCTGTAGGAATGATATGCAGGTGACTGTCGCCAAAAGCAGGTAGAACACAGGCTTGTTTTAAATCGGTTTTTTCGATAGTGAAGCTTCCGGACGAAGGGCGGTTATGCGCATCGCCGCAGGCGATAATGGTACCACCGGCAAACAATATCCAGTCACAGGGTTTTTCGCGGGCTAGTGTATAAATTTTTGCATTGTACAGGAGGGTATGGACCATAACGCACCATTTCGATACTGGCAAAAAAAAAGCCCCTGCGGGCAGGGGCTGTCAGCTAAAGTTGTTCTTCAATTTCCTCTTCGTCTTTCTCAATATAAAATGCCCGGATCTTATCCGCAAAAAACTCACCCTGGGCAACCACTGTTGGATTTATTTCTCTTTCAAATTTCATATCTTCCATTAATTCGCGGTCATAAATATCCGCTTCATCATAAAGATCCATATCATTCAGGATTTCATTTTCCTTTTTCTTCTGGATACGATCTGAATTAATCTGACGGGCGCGGGCGGCAATAAGCAGACAGGATTCGTATATATTCAGATGACGGTTATTGAAATCTCGTAAATCCAATGTTTTAATGGCCATAAAAAGAAACCTCCTAATTGTCGAAAAAACCATGTAATTTAAGGTCATTACGGGCTCTTGTCAATTAAATATTCAGGATATTTTTATGGGAACCGGTTTTATTGGTTTTTTATTAATTGAAAAGCTGCATCAGATTGGTTATTTTTATAAACGAGACATCAGCGGAAACTTTTAAAGAGAATGTGTGTAATATATTTAAACAACCGCGTTTAATGTTCCGGGCATAAACCCGGGACTTCATATTTAATTGCAAGGGAGGTATTATGTCATCAAATCATGAGGGTAATCTGTTCAAGGGGATGTTAGTTGGTGGTGCCATAGGATTTGCCCTGGGTGTATTGTTTGCCCCGAAGAGTGGAAAGGATTTACGGGATGAGTTGATGGGCGAGAGCGATGACATTCTGGGTAAGGCCAGGAACGAGCTCGATAAAATCAAAAATGAGCTGAACGATCTGAAAGACAAGATTTCAGAGACGATCGATAAGAGTAAGGGCATTTTTGACAAAGGGCACGAAACGGCTACTGAAGAAAAAGATTTTGAAGCGGAAGTAAACTCCATGGAAGAGGAAAAAGAAGAAAAAAAGTCCACGCGGAGAACCAAAAAGAGCTGACTCTCGTTGCTCCGGTAAACAATTTACATTGAGGATTTGAGAATGACTGGATTATGGGAAACCGCTCTGGCTTTTTTGCTGATTTCTCTGGCAGTTCTTGCGTTCCAGGTAATTTTTCTCATTCTTCGGGCAAAGGATACGGTTAAACGTTTAAATACGACCCTGGATGTATTGAACAAAGATTTGCCTGAAATGATGGAAAATCTGACCAAGATTTCCGGTTCGGTTGCGAAAAGCAGTGAAAGATTTGAAACAGCGATCGAGGATATTGCAGAAATCGAGCAGATTGTCAGCAAAGAAATAAAAGATCCGCTTAAAAATATTGCTCAGGCACTGTCAACTATATTGCAGTTGGCCAACAGGATATTTTTTCGTAAATCCGCTAAACAAAAAAACGGTGCTAAAAAATAGCACCGTTTTTTTACAAAGGTATCAGTCTAAAACAATTTTATGGTTCCAGCCGAAGGTATCTTCCTCCATGCCTTTCTGAATGCCCGTCAGCATATTATATAACTTCATTGTCCGTTCGCCCGGCTCGTCGGTGTCGCAGTAGGTAACCGTTTGGTCTTTATAGGTGATGCTTTTTACAGGCGTAATGACGGCAGCCGTACCACAGCAACCAGCTTCCTGAAACGTGTTAATTTCATCGATGTGCACCGGACGTTTTTCGACTTTCATGCCAAGTTTTTTTTCGGCAAGGGTCATCAGGCTTTTGTTGGTAATGCTGGGGAGTATTGAATGAGATTGAGGTGTTATATAGGCGTTCTCCGGCGTAATACCAAAGAAATTTGCCGGCCCGGATTCATCGATATATTTTTTCTCACGGGCATCGAGATAGAGTACTTCATTATAACCGAGGTCGCGTGCTTTTTTAGAAACTCTCAAACTGGCGGCGTAATTGCCACCCACTTTGACATCGCCGACGCCATCGGGTGCCGCCCTGTCCATGGATTCTTCCACATAGAGCCGTATTGGTTTTATTCCGGATTTAAAATAGGGCCCTACCGGTGTGCAGAAGATGGTGAAGAGATATTCTTCGGAAGGTTTTACACCGATAATACCGGAGATTCCAAGCAGAAGCGGCCTGATATAAAGACTGGCGCCGCTGCCATAGGGTGGTATAAAGCGTTTATTCAGTTTAACAATTTTCTCTACAGCTTTGATAAACATATCTTCCGGAAACGGCTGCATGAGGATTTTTTCGGCGGAGTTCTTCATCCTCCGGGCATTTTCTTCGACACGAAAAACGGAAATGGTGCCGTCCTGCTGCTCAAAAGCTTTGAGTCCTTCGAACGCTTCCTGTCCGTAATGCAGGCATGTAGCCGCCATATTTAAATGAAGGGTATCGTCTTCAACTACCCTGGCATCTTCCCATTTCCCGTTTCTGAAATAATATTCCAGGTGGCAGTCGGTTTTCATAAAACCGAATGTCAGTTCAGACCAATTTAAATCTGCTCTTTCCATTAAAAACTCCTGTATTAGCGGTGGATTGCTTTTAAAAGTAAAAACCCCTTATTAAATTTGGTTTCTATTCAACAAGGGGTTCTTTCCATTAAGCCTCCAGACAGTAAAATACACTTAAAATTTTGTCGCCCTAAAAAGCCTGTATATCAACACTTTTTAAGGATTGGACATTCTAAAAAAAAGTGGAACATTAGAGACATAGTATATAAGTTATATTAAAAAAAAACAAATCTTTTTAAAATCTGCAGGTGGTAAAAATGAAACGTTTTTTAGCTGCTATCATGCTGTTTCTTTGGGGCTTTGCATGGGGTCAATCCCCGTATGATCTGGTCGACATACATAAAATAAATCCGAATATCCGTTTGGATATAAGGTATGCGACGGAAAACAATTTCATTGGCAGGGCGGTTTATCCTGATGATCGCTGTTTTGTAAGATATGCAGCCGCCGTCAGACTGGATTCGATCCAGAAAGAGCTAGAGGAAATCGGACTTGGGTTGAAAATATTTGATGGTTTCCGGCCGCTGGAGGTCCAGTGCCTGATGTGGGAAGTCATGCCCGATCCGCGCTATGTGGCAAATCCCTATAAAAACGGCTCGCGGCATAATCGCGGGGCTGCTGTTGATGTGTCACTAGTGGACAGCAGTGGCAAAGAGCTTAAAATGCCTACAGGATTCGATGATTTTACGGTACGGGCACACCAAGCTTATCAGAAACTGCCGTCTGCTGTAAAACGAAACCGCTGGATCCTCCGTACGATTATGGAAAAATATGGATTCAAACCTATCACATCGGAATGGTGGCATTATGATCTTAAGAATTGGCAGCGATTCGATATTATCGATGTCCCTTTGGAAAAATTACTGGAAACCGAAATTATTTACAAAATAAAATAGGCGATCATCTATTTTTAAAAGGGAACTATAATGACACAGAATCATGAAGGACGACCGCGTCCACCTGCTCCTGTGCGCTGGGCGGTGCTGGTTTTTACCAGCCTGGCCATGTTCGGGAATTATTATGTTTATGACAGCATCAGTCCTCTGGCGGATATCCTGGCATCGAATCTCAATTTCACAGATGCCGATATAGGGACGTTGAATGCAATTTACAGTCTTCCCAATATCATTATGGTTGTAATCGGGGGGTTATTGATCGACCGGCTGGGACCGCGGCGGTCGTCATTTATTTTTTCGATGCTGTGCATGCTGGGGGCGGTTGTAACGGCGTTAACGCCGCATTTTGTCATTATGGTTATCGGACGGCTGATTTTTGGTCTGGGAGCGGAGTCATTGATCGTTGCCATTACCACAATCATCGCCCGTTGGTTTAAGGGTAATGAGTTATCATTTGCATTCGGCCTTAACCTCACGATCGCCCGTCTGGGGACGTTTACGGCATTAAATTCTCCGACCTGGGGTTCGGCGTTTTATGAAAACTGGCAGGGGCCGTTGCTGGTATCGGTTGGTGCTGCTGTTATCTCGGTACTCTCCATCATCATATACATGACCATAGATAACCGCTCGGAAAAGCGCTACTATCTTGGTGATTTTGAGAACCAGGATAAAATCAACCTGAAAGAGGTGTTTGTATTCAGCCGTTCGTTCTGGCTGATTACGCTGCTTTGTGTAACCTTTTATTCAGCCATTTTTCCCTTTCAGACCTTTGCCGTTAAGTTTTTCATCCAGGAGCATTTTACGGCACTTGATACGGATGTAGCGCGCTCGATGGGAGGTTTCCTGACGAGTCTGCTTATACTTACGGCGATGGTCATGACACCGCTGTTTGGTTTACTGGCTGACAAGATCGGGAAACGGGCGACATTGATGCTTATAGGATCATTTATGCTGATCCCGGTCTATCTTGTGATGACGTATGTGAAGGTCGATCCGGAGATATCGCAGTCGCTTCTGGACAGTCTGGCTGTTTCCGTAAAGGGGGATGGCGGATTTCTGGGTGGATTATCGCATTTCTTTTATATGATTCGTGTTCTTGTGATATATTATCCAAATTTGTTGGTGACAATGGGCGTTATGGGTCTATCTTTTTCTTTAATACCGGCGGTCATGTGGCCGTCTGTTGCCCTCATTGTAGAGGATAATAAGCTTGGAACGGCATACGGTTTCATGACGATGATTCAGAATGTAGGGTTAGCCGGGTTTAATTTTCTCATAGGCTGGGCCAATGATATCAGTGGCGGTTACACCTTGGGAATGTGGATTTTTTCATCGCTGGGATTTTTCGGGCTGTTATTTGCCTGGTTGTTAAAAAAGCAGGAACTGGGTGCTTCGGGCCACGGTTTGGAAGCCTGATGGCGCGTATTGCGACATTAATGTCGCAATACATGATGCTAAAAAATCGTAAAATCCATAAAAAAATTAAAATAAAATGAATAATAGTTGAGAAACAACAGATTGCCAAAAGCGTTTTGATTATTCAAATTACGCAATGCATAGGAATATTTAAGATAAAATCTTAATTAAATTCACTTGAATGAATGACGTAGTAAATTGAAAGTAAATTGAAAGCAAGCATTCATGCAACTGACCTGGATAAGTCTGATCACATTTGCGGGCGCGATATTGGCGCCCTGGATCTGCAAAAAAAGCGGCCGCTCCATATCCGGATGGCTCCTGGCAACGATCCCGGCAGCTATAACCGTGCATTTGTTTTTTCTTCTACCGGGTATCATAAATGGACAGACCATACGTGAAAGCACGAGCTGGATTCCTGCCCTGGCGATTGATTTTTCTTTCTACCTGGATGGCCTGAGTCTGCTTTTTGCCTTACTGGTTAGCGGAATCGGAACGCTGATTGTTATATACGGCAGCGCCTATCTCGAAGAATCGAGGCATCTCGGTCGTTTTTACAGCTTCACATTGCTGTTTATGGGGGCCATGCTGGGACTGGTGCTGGCCGATAATCTGGTTACTTTATTTATTTACTGGGAACTGACCGGGATCAGCTCTTACCTGTTGATCGGATACAAGCATCATAGTGAAGCTTCCCGTCGGGCTGCATTGCAGGCATTACTTGTCACCGGAGCCGGCGGTCTGGCCCTATTAGCCGGTTTTATCATTTTAGGAAATCTCAAAGGATCCTATGAATTAAGCGAACTGATCATGATGCAGGGCATGACTCAGGAAAACAGCCTGTATGTGCCTGTTATGCTTTTAATTCTTGCCGGAGCATTTACAAAGTCAGCGCAATTTCCTTTCCATTTCTGGCTGCCGAATGCCATGGAAGCTCCCACACCGGTAAGCGCTTACCTGCATTCCGCTACCATGGTAAAAGCAGGGATTTACCTGTTATCGCGCCTGAATCCGGTGCTGGGTAATACAGCATTCTGGCATATCAGCCTCTCACTCGCGGGTGCCGTTACCATGTTATACGGCGCCATCCTCGCTGTTCGTCAACATGACTTAAAAAAAATGCTGGCTTATTCAACCATCAGCGCGCTCGGTACACTGGTCCTGCTTTTAGGAATCGATACGCAAGAGGCTTTTAAAGCCGCATTTATTTTCATGATCGTACATGCCCTGTACAAGGGGGCTCTCTTTATGATTACCGGTATTATTGATCACTACACGGCTACCCGTGATATCCGGAAACTGACCGCCCTGGCCAAACGCCTCCCGCTTATCAATCCGGCGGTCATCCTGGCCGCTTTGTCCATGGCCGGATTGCCGCCTTTGCTCGGCTTTATCAGCAAAGAGCTGGTTTATGAAGCAAAAATGCAGGCACCCAACGCCGCCTGGCTTATTACTACCTTCGGTGTCGCTGCCAATATGTTAATGGTTGCTCTTGCAGGACGTATATTGATGAAACCTTTTTTCAGTAAACCGGCAAAGGGTGAAACAATACGCGCAGAAAAACTAAGGCCGGCTTACTGGTTTGGCCCCCTGTTACTGAGTATGATCGGTCTGATTGTTGGCATGTTCCCGGACCTGCTCGGAACCGTTCTACTGGAACCGGCACTGGCGGCTATCGACGCCCGTTTTATAGATATTAAGCTGGCCTTGTGGCATGGTTTCAATCCGGTTCTCCTACTGAGTTTGCTTACATTTGCAGGGGGTATTCTTATCTACCTGTTATTACGTCAATATTACGATCAATTCCTTAAAGTGCGCTTACCCGATATGCTTAAAGCCGATATGCTCTATGATACATTTCTGACGGCATTCACCCGGTCAGCGGAAATCATTACGAATAGTATACAGAACGGTATGCTTAGGCGTTACCTGTTTATCATCATAAGCTTTCCCCTGCTTATAATCGTGGTTTATATCATTCTGAGACAAACGCCCATCGAGCCCATCCCACCTGATGATATTACAATCGGTGGTGTACTGTTTTCTATAATGATCGTATCCGCTGCCCTGGTTGCCGCCTTTACCCGTTCACGGTTAATGGCCATTGTGGCCCTTGGCGTCATCGGCTTCTCCGTTGCCCTGATATTCTTGAGCTACGGTGCACCGGACCTGGCTATTACACAGTTCTCAGTGGAAACGCTTGCCGTCATCGTATTTGTGCTGGTGCTTCGTAAGCTTCCCCGGTTTCGTCCGTACACCAGGTTATCGGCCCGGCTACGGGATGGCATTCTTGCCGGAACGGTTGGCCTGGGTATGAGTATTTTCGCCTATGCCATTCTGAGTGCACCGGTGGATAAAACCGTGAGTTCCTTTTATGCCATGAACAGTTATCTGCAGGCCAGGGGGAAGAATGTGGTAAATGTGATACTGGTCGATTTCCGCAGCCTGGATACACTCGGGGAGATTTCGGTCTTACTGGTAGCCGCTGTTGGCATTATTGCCATGATGCGGCACACATTTACGAAAGAAAACGAATCATGAAATCACTTATTTTATATACAGCCCTGCGGTTTTTAATACCACTCATGTTCCTGCTGTCATTATTCCTTCTGGTACGCGGACACAATTCTCCGGGCGGTGGATTCATTGCCGGACTTGTTTTTACGGGTGCCATCGCCCTTTTTGTGCTCTCCGCCGGAACGATGAGGGCACGACAGTTACTGCGTTTCAAACCGTTACGCATTGCCAATACGGGGTTGTTCATAGCGCTGATCAGCGGTATACCGGCCCTGATGCAGGGAAAGCCGTTTATGAGCGGTTTATGGCTTGACCTGACTATTCCCATCCTGGGAAAGGCGGGAACACCGGTCTTGTTCGATGTGGGCGTGTTCCTGGTTGTGGTTGGTATAACAACGTCTATAATCTTTGCACTGGTGGAGAATGAATAGATGGCAGTAATCCTGGCTCTGACGATCGGCATCCTCTACGCGGCAGGATTCTACCTGTTGCTGCGACGCAGTATGGTCAAACTGATTATCGGGATCATTTTACTGGCACATGCTATCAACCTGCTTCTTTTCCTGATGGGGAGGCTGAGTCCCGCTGCCGCTCCGATAATTGAAGCCGGTGCGGAGCAACTGACCGGTAATTATGCTGATCCGTTGCCGCAAGCTCTGATTCTGACAGCCATTGTAATCGGATTTGGTTTGCAGATATTTGCCATTGTACTGATTCGAAAGGTGTACCAGACGGTGCACAGCGATGACAGCGGGACACTGAAAGATGAAGAGGATGCTGTATCTCCCCTGCCTCTTCGGGAGGAAGAGGGATGAAACTGGTGCTAATCCTTCTGATACCGATGGCTACAGCCATTCTTCTCATTCCCTATTCGCAAAAGCTGCGCTGGCAATTTGCCGTCAATCTGACGGGCAGCCTGCTGCAGGCCGCGGCTTCCGCATTCCTGCTGCTGGAGCTCCTGTCACAGGGTATTCTGACCATTCAGATTGGAAACTGGCCGGCGCCATACGGAATAACGCTGGTCGCCGATCTGCTCAGCGGGATCATGATCATGCTGTCAGCAATAACCGCGCTGGCTGTTGCCGTTTATTCCCTGAAGGCCATTCCGGAAACGCATGTATCCAGCCGTTACTATCCACTGATGCAATTCATGCTGATGGGAATCAATGGCGCTTTTCTTACCGGAGACCTGTTCAACCTTTATGTCTGGTTTGAAGTGCTCCTGATATCATCCTTCGGGCTTATTTCCCTGAACGGCTTGAAAAGGCAATTTGCCGGTGCTTTCAAATATGTCACTATTAATATGGTGGCATCTCTCATGTTTCTTACGGCGCTTGGAATGATTTACGGGATAACGGGAACACTCAATATGGCCGACCTGGCCCGGAAAGCGGCCCTGCCCGGTGATCATTTTCTTTTAAATGCCGCTGCACTGCTGCTGCTGACAGCTTTTGGTATAAAGGCGGCGCTATTTCCACTGTATTTCTGGTTACCGGCTTCCTATCATACCGCACCCATTCCCATTGCCGCCATTTTCGCCGGTTTGCTGACCAAGGTGGGTGTATACGCACTGATCCGGGTGTTTACGCTGATTTTTATCGATGACACGGCCTTTACACATTTGCTTCTTTTAATACTCGGATTGCTGACCATGTTCAGCGGTGTGCTGGGCGCAGCGGTTCAACGGGATTTCCGGCGGATATTGTCCTTTCATATCATCAGCCAGATCGGGTACATGATCCTCGGGCTGGCCCTTTTCAGTCGGTTGGCCCTGGCCGGAGCGGTTTTTTACCTGATTCATCATATCATCGTCAAATCAAACCTGTTCCTGGTTGCCGGGATCGTACATCGTATTAAAGGACGCTTCGATGTCTATTCACTGGGCGGGATTTACCGGGATTATCCCTGGCTGGCAATTTTGTTTTTCATCCCGGCTTTTTCCCTGGCCGGGGTTCCCCCACTCTCCGGATTCTGGGCTAAATTGTTTATCATAATGGCAGGCTTGGATCTGCAGGCGTGGATCAGTGTCTTAGCCGCTCTGGCCGTTGGTTTGCTGACCATGTATTCGATGACCAAAATCTGGGCGCAGGTTTTCTGGAAAAATGATCTACAGAAAGAGGAAGCCGATACTGTCATGCATGCTGTACCGGTAACACAATGGCTTCCCGTGCTGGTTCTTGCCGTTTTGACCATCCTGATCGGAATCGGTGCCGGTACGGTATTCGACGTGGCCAGCCGGGCGGCGGATCAGCTTCTGGACAATACCTTTTACATAAATGCGGTTTTGGGGACAGATTCATGAAACTTTTCGTATTTAACAGTTTTCTGGCACTGGTCTGGGTTGCATTGACCGGCGTTTTCACACCGGGAAATTTTGGTATCGGTTTTATTCTGGGTTTCATAATGCTCTCACTGGCCCAGAGTGTATTTGGACAAACCAGTTACGCTGTTTGGGGATACAAGGCAGTTTTTTTTATTTTTTATTTTTTATTTGAATTAGTGAAAGCCAATATCCGCGTGGCGATGGATATCGTAACAGCGAAACATTACATGAAACCGGGGATCATCCGTATTCCGCTGGAAGCAAAGACCGACCTCGAGATCAGTCTGCTGGCCAATATTATTTCATTAACACCGGGAAGTCTGTGTGTCGATGTGTCCGATGATAAAAGGGTGATGTATGTCCATGCCATGTATGTGGACGATGCCGATGCCTTTCGCCGTGAAATAAAAGAGGGCTTTGAACGTCGTCTGCTGGAGGTGTTGCGATAATGCTGGAAATTTCACTATACATAAGTCTGATCATATTAAGCGTATCGATGATCCTGATTCTGGTGCGCCTGTGGCTGGGGCCGGACCTGGGTGACCGCGTCATCGCCCTGGACATTCTGATGACCACGGGAATTGCCTATATTGTTATATTTGCCATGATGACCGGGAAGTTCGTCTTTATCGATGTTGCTGTAATCCTGGGATTAATTGCCTTCCTGACAACGGTGGCCTTTTCATTTTACATGGAAAAGGGGCAGAGCCGATGATGCGCGATATGCTGATTTCCGTTTTCCTGCTGAGCGGCAGTTTTTTCATATTATTGTCTGCTATTGGTATAATGCGTATGCCCGACCTGTATATGCGGGTTTCGACGGCGACCAAGGCGACGACACTCGGCGTGGGTCTGATTGTTCTCAGTTCAGCATTATATTTTGAAAGCCTGCCTATTGTGGGAAAATCGCTGCTGGTTATCGCGTTTCTTTTCCTCACTGCACCGGTTGCGGGGCAGATTCTGGTGCGGGCAGGTCTCATGAGTGGCTCACAATTATGGCGAGGCACACGGTATAATGAATATGGTAATAATGATGAAATTGCAAAGAAAAATAGTTAAATTTTAGATTTCTGCATTCTTAAGGAAAAACATCCTGTTAATTTCTATTCATAGAATAAATAAGAATGCGCAGTAAAAACGAAAAGTTTCAATCCACGCACCCGCAGGGGGTGCGACACATGCCAAATAACTTGAAAATCAATAAAAAATAATATGTATTATTGAGTTTAAAAATATTATGGTATTCTTGTCACAAAAGCATTTATTTTGTTATATTTTTGTAAATATTAAATCCATAAAGTGTATAGTATTTCAAATTGAAATTAATACTACCTGAAGTTGAATTAGTAAGACTTAGCTTAAGTCGCAAGATTCAACCTGAAAGAAAATCATACTACGGACAATATTTTACCCCAGCTCCAGTTTGTGAGTTTATGGCATCATTATTTAATAATATAAAAGATGAGGTAAGATTTCTTGATCCTGGAGCTGGAATTGGGTCACTTACTGCAGCATTTGTTGATGAAGCAATAAAACGTTCATCGATAAAGGATATTTTAATTCATACATTTGAAATTGATGAACTATTTAAAGCTCAAATTCTTAATACTCTTTCTTTATGTCGATCCAGATGTATTGATATTGGTTTAAATGTGAATATCATTCCCTCATTTAGTGACTTTATTCTTTCTACCACTTCATGGGTAGATGGTACATTTTTTGAAGTCAGACATGATGGATTTACACATATACTGATGAATCCCCCATACAAAAAAATCTCGACCAAAAGTGAACATCGAAAAACACTTAGCTCTTTAGGAATTGAGACAGTTAATTTATACACAGCATTTGTTGCTCTGGCCGTAAAACTACTTTCTAAGGATGGAGAATTAGTGGCTATTATACCTCGATCCTTTTGTAATGGCCCTTATTATAAACCCTTTAGACAGATCTTAATTAATGAAGTTGCTATTAATCATATCCACATTT
>CAYPHA010000034.1:0-48029 GCA_964410215.1 uncultured Calditrichota bacterium
CGATATTGCCAACCTGGCCCTGACCTTCGCTTCCGCCGAATTCCCCCTGCCCAAAGGCCGGACCGAGCGTATTTCCATGGCGGAACTGCATTCCTACGAGGAACTGTCGGGATTGAATTCCCCCGAACATGCGGCGCCGTCCCTGTTTGAAAAAAAACAGGTCGTTCAGGTTATTTATGAAAGTGATTACCGTTTTGCCCGTCCACCGGAAATGCCGACCCTCCGGGCTACCGCCGGAGATGGTAAAGTGATTCTGCACTGGGATGACTTCGCCGATAAATATTCCCGCGAACCGCTGCTCAAGGGCGTCAATGATTTCGAAGGCTATAAGCTGTACAAAGCGACCGACAAGCAGTTTTCCGATGCCGAACAGCTTCTGGATGGTTACGGTAACCCCATCGCCAAGAAACCGATTTTCCAGTGCGACCTGAAAAACGGTATCCAGGGATTCACTGATTTTGCCCTAGTGAACGGTTTTTCCGTCAACCTGGGCACCGACAGCGGCATTTCCCATTACTTTGTGGATCATAATGTGCAGAACGGCCGGACCTATTACTATGCCATCGTGGCCTATGACTACGGGATTAAACTAATGGATGTAGAGATCGCCCCATCCGAGAACAATGTGGTGGTGGACCTGGATGAGAACGAGAATGTGCGTTATATAGGCAAGAATGTGCAGATCGTGACGCCACACCAGCAAGCGGCCGGTTATGTGAGCCCGTCCATTGAAATGATCGATCAGTCCACGATTGCCGGAAAAGGGACGGTCACCCCTTCGGTCTATGACCTGCACGCGGTAAAGCCGCAGCATACCTACAAAGTAACGTTTGAAACGGGAACGATCGAACATCTGCGCGTGGTTGAGCTGTACCGTCATCCCTTCGACCGGTTGTACACGACCACCGGTTTTTCGGTGTATGATGTCACCAACGGGGATTCGCTGATCTACCGTGAATCGCCGGAGGGGTATGTCATGAACAATCTGCTCTATAATATGTCGGAAGACTACTGGTATTTCAATATCGACCAGGGGCTGACCTCGGATGTGTTCGATGGTATTCAGCTCGAGCTGGATATGCCTTTTCTGACAGCAGCCTATGACCCGGAACAGTCGGGCTGGCTGGTGGGCGATGCGCCGCTTGATATCATGGTGAATCCGGTGGAATCAGCCTATTTCCCCTGGCAGTATGATATCGTATTTACCGGATCCGATACGGCGTATACGGGTCGTACGACCAGTTCAACCAGGATAAAGGCGGCGGATGATGCGGCCCTGGGTCCGGCGAATATCCTCCTGGAAGAGACGTTCAATTTTTATGTGCTGAACAAGACCTTTCCGGATGAGAACGGCAATTATGAGAAGCTGGATCTGATCGTACATGATGTCAATCAGAACAGGCAGTTTGATTGGGACGGCGATATCGTCCTGGCCGGTCATGCCGTGGAAGCACTGAACCGGGTTTACTGGGCCGGTACCGTATTTGGGATCGATTTCAGTGAAGCGTTCCGTGATGGCAGGATGCCGGCAGCGGATGATGTATACCGGATAGAGTTCAAGCGGCCGTTTTTCTGGCAGGATTCGGTAATATTCAAAGTCAACCCGGAAGAGGCGGTGGATGAACGGCAGCTGGTTGGCAACATGGATGATATAAACGTGGTTCCCAATCCCTATGTAGCGACCAACGCAATGGAGGAGGCGATTTACAATCCGTATCTGAACCAGCGGCGCAAACTGATCTTCACGCATATTCCGGCACAATGTACGATCAAGATTTTTACGGTCAGCGGCGTGTTTATCGATGCAATCCATGTGGACAATCCGCCGGAGCAGGGCATGGTACACTGGGATCTGCTGACGAAGGAAGGGCTGGAAATCGCGGCGGGGGTGTATTTCTATCATGTGAAATCCAATATAACCGGTGATGAGAAGCTGGGGAAGTTTGCTGTGATCAAGTAAAGAAGAAAAAAGAAAAATAGAAAATTTTAATAATAAGAGGACTTGTTAGCTTATGAAGCCTACATTAATCCTACTAATGATTTTTATGTTACTGAAAATGCTTGGTGCTCAAAGCCGGGAATATGAAGGTCCGGATGATCCTGCCTCCGATATTGCTGCGCAACGGGTCGGGATCATGAATGGTAACCGAATCTACCTGCCCTTTCACAATACGACAGAATTGGGCGAATTTCCCGACAGGCAGGTACGATGGCCCAATGATGAAAACGGACTGGATATGCACGATAACATAGCTCTGGTCATTGGCACGAGGGTATTTTTAGAACAGGATACGATTCCGGTAACCGATCCAATAATCATACAGAACAGGACGGATTTAGATACATTGTATTATATACAAACCAAATTTCGCGGAAAAACCGAAACGGATCCGACAGGAAGTATTGAGTGGGGGTTTTACCCTGTATTCGGTTATTTTAATGAGACCAGTGAATATCCCGCAATGAGCAATCGTCCCGATTCCTGGCCTCCCGGGGGTTGGCCTTCACGGGGGATTGAAACGAAATGGCTGGGAGAATGGAACGGGCGTTTTGGCCGCGGGGTCATCTATGCTGATTTGGAATGCTATTTTGTTGCCAATGATGCCCACGACCAGGAATACCTGGGAACGGATGACCGGGTTAAATACTATCCGAGACCCGGGATAAGAATTGGTGACCGGAATCCGGGAGTAACCATACAAAAAGGAAATCCCTGGGGCGGAATTGGTGTCCGGGTGGAGGTACGCGGATTGCAATGGAATAATCCCCAGGCCCGTGATGCCATCTTTTTTGAATATACCATAGCCAACATTTCTGACTACGATTTGCCTGAAATGGCCTTCGGATATTATATGGATGTCGGTATAGGAGGTGAATTCCCGGATAATGATGTCGGTTTTTTTGATGATCAGCTCGATATGGCCTATTGCTGGGACAATGATGGGTTAGGTATTGGCGGCCTTGAACCGGGAATCATGGGAATCGCCTATCTGGAAAGTCCGGGTATCCCCTTCGATGGCATGGATAACGACGAGGATGGCCTGGTCGATGAACAGCGCGATAACGAAGCGATACAGAAGATTGGGCCGTATGATGGAATTGATAACCTCTCTAAATTCCTTGAGTTTTATAATCTGGACGAAGCGGATTTGAAGGAACACTGGGATGCCGATGAAGATCAGGACTGGATGGACGGAAACGATTTAAACGGAAATGGAAGATATGATGAAGACGAAAATGCCGGTGATGATGTCGGGCTGGATGGGGTAAGCCCCTATGATTTGAACTATTACGGACCCGATGCGGACGGCACGGAATGTAATCATCGTCCGGATCTGCTGGAAGGGGTGGGTGCGGAGCCGAATTTTGGTTTTACTGATATTTCAGAATCGGATATGTTAGGTCTGACCATGTTCGAGCTGTTCCCCTATTTTTCACCTTATATTCAGCTTCGATATGATCGTGATTTCTACCTGTTTATAACGGAAACAGGTCTGAATCCTGAAATCTTTTATGTTGATAACCTGGGGCTTACGTTTGCATCAGGGGTTTTTCCTTTGCCGAAAGGCAGAACCGAACGCATTTCCATGGCAGAATTGCACTCCTATGAGGAATTGGCTGGATTAAAGTCACCTGAACATGCGGCTCCATCCCTTTTTGAAAAGAAACAGGTTGTACAGATTGTCTATGAAAGTGACTATCGTTTCGCTATTCCGCCTAAGATGCCCACATTGAAAGCAACAGCAGGCAACGGAAAGGTTGTTTTACACTGGGATGATTTTGCTGAGAAATACACCAGGGAACCCTTGCTGAAAGGAGTGAATGATTTTCAGGGCTATAAACTATATAAAGCAACAGATAAGCAATTTTCAGATGCGGAGATGCTCTTTGACGGGTTTGGTAATCCGATCGCCAAAAAACCTATCTATCAGTGTGATCTGAAAGATGGTATTATGGGATTTGCCGATTATGGTCAGGTTAATGGATTTGAGTACTACCTCGGCAGTGATAAAGGTATCCTCCATTATTTTGTTGATACGGATGTGCAGAATGGTCGTACCTATTATTATGCCATTGTGGCTTATGATTATGGCATACAACTGATGGATGTGGAAATTGCCCCTTCAGAAAATAATGTCGTAGTGGATCTGGATGAAGATGAAAACGTACGGTTTATCGGGAAAAATGTGCAGATCGTGACACCGCACCAACCTGCTGCCGGATATGTGGAACCCCAGATCGAAATCACGGATGCGGCGACTGTCCGGGATAAGGGAAATGTGTTACCCGTTGTCTATGATATTCAGGATGTCAAACCGGATCATCAATATAAAGTGACATTTCAAACAGGCGTAATGGATCATTTACGGGTTGTCGAACTATACCGTCATCCCTTTGATTTCTTATTTACGACAACGGGTTTTTCCGTTTATGACATTACAGACGGGGAAGTAATGGTATATCAGGAAAATCCGGAAAAATTCGCGCATGATAATTTACTCTATAACCGAACGGAGGATTACTGGTATTTCAATACGGAAGCCGGTGTCCTTTCTGATGTGTTCGACGGCATGCAGATTGAAATTGATCCACCCCAGTCTCTAACAAGCGCATTTGATCCTGATAATTCGGGCTGGCTGGTAGGCAACGCACCCGTCAATATTATTGTTAATAAGGAAGAATCGAGGTATTTCCCCTGGCAGTATGATATTGTTTTTAAAAATCAGCCGGACGCTTATAAAAGCCGCACTTCAAACTACAACAAGATCAGGGCGGCTGACAATACGGCTCTGGGACCCGGGGATATTTTACTGGATCAATCCTTTGATTTCTACGTGCTCAATAAAACGTTTCCGGATGAAAACGGCGAATATGAGAAACTGGATTTAATCGTTCATGATGTGAATGGTGATAATGAATTTAACGTGTCTGATGATATTGTTCTAGCCGGTCATGCGGTTGAGGCGCTCAACAGGGTTTACTGGGGAGGGACCGTATTCGGTATTGATTTAAGTGATGCGGAACAAAGTGGAGCGATGCCTGAAAATGATGATGTTTACCGGGTCGATTTCAAACGTCCTTATTTCTGGCAGGATTCAGTTCTGTTCACGGTTCTACCGGCAAAGGAAGTAGATAAAATCAGACTTACAGACTCGATGGATGAGATCAGGGTTGTTCCGAACCCGTATGTTGCCACCAATGCCATGGAAGAAGCGATTTTGAATCCGTATCTGAACCAGCGGCGCAAACTGATCTTCACCCATATACCGGCACAATGTACGATCAAGATCTTTACGGTCAGCGGCGTGTTTATCGATGCAATCCATGTGGACAATCCGCCGGAACAGGGCCTGGTGTACTGGGACTTATTGACGCAGGAAGGCCTGGAAATTGCGGCAGGTATGTATTTTTACCATGTAAAATCGCACGTCACCGGCGATGAAAAGCTGGGTAAGTTTGCGGTGATCAAGTGAATAAGAAAAAAGAAAAAAGAAAAAAGAAAAAAAACGTTTCATAACAAAAAAACAGGAGTCAACAATGAATCCTAAACGTTTGCTATCCTGTATAATTCTGGTGGCTTTTATGGCCATGGCGGGGTTCTCCCAGAATCCGACGCGGGTCGGAACAACAGCGGCAAATTTTCTGGAAATCGGATTTGGTGCGGCGGGCAGTGCCATGGGCGATACCTATGTCAGTATGGCTAATGACCTTTCCTCCGCTTACTGGAATCCGGCCGGTCTTGCTTATATGCGCCAGAGCGAAGCGCTGTTTATCTATCAACCCTGGCTGGTGGATGTGAACAGTTCCTTTGCCGGAGTCGGGATGGTGCTGCCCGGTGTCGGTACTCTGGCACTCAGCCTGATCAGTATGGATTATGGTGAGATGGAAGTGACCACTCTGGAGATGCAGGAAGGAACCGGTGAACAGTTTACCGTAAATGATATGGCTTTTTCACTCTCCTATGGTCGTAAACTGGTGCAATGGTTCGCCTTCGGCGCTTCCGCAAAATACATCTCCTCGCAGATCTGGCATACCAATGCGCGTGCTTTTGCGGCTGATTTAGGTGTGATCATTAATACGAAATTCTTTTCGGCAACGGGAAACCGGGAGAACGGTTTGAATATCGGGATGAGCATATCGAATTACGGCACACGTATGCGCTATGATGGCATCGATCTGATCAATCCGATCGATATCAAACCGGATGAAGCGGGTAATTTCCGGGATGTGCCGGGACAGTTCCGGCTACAGGAATGGGAACTGCCGCTAATATTCCGTCTGGGTGCTTCACTGACACCCGTCATGATTGACCAGCATCAGCTCATCGTGTCATTTGATGCCTTGCATCCCAACAATAACAGCGAATCCGTAAACGTGGGTGCCCAGTACCGTTTCAAGTCGCCGACTTTCGGATCCGTTTTTTTACGCGGTGGCTATAAAGCGCTGTTTATGAAGGATTCACAATATGGTATGTCCCTGGGATTCGGTATTGTCACTCATCTGCTCTATAATACGGGGTTGAAAATAGACTATGCCTATCGTGATGTGGGTGTTCTTGGAAACACGCATAGTTACAGTATTGGTGTACTCTTCTAATCAGTTAAAAATGTAACAAAGTCAAAATCAATGGGATGATATTATGAAAAAAGGTACACATTTTTTTACACATGCCATGTTGATCCTGATCCTCTGCATGGGGAGTCTTTTTGCCCAGACGACGGGAAAAATCGCCGGTACGGTATTTGACGCGCAGTCCGGTGAACCACTGGCCGGGGCCAATGTGATCATCGAAGGCACCACACTTGGCGCATCTGTTAACCTGGACGGCAGCTTTTTTATCCTTAATTTACAACCCGGTGTTTACAAGGTTCAGGCTCAGATGATCGGCTATGAAACAGCAATAATCGAAAATGTACGTGTGTCCGTAAACAGAACCTCGACCCTGGAATTCGAACTGAACGAGGGGTTGATGGAAACGGAGGAAATTGTCGTTGTGGCTGAGAAAGTCAGCCTGAAAAAGGACCAGACGAGCTCCATCCGCAATGTTTCTTCTGAGAATATGGAAGTACTTGCTGTTGAAAGTGTGTCGGACGTAGTGGAAATGCAGCCGGGTGTTGTTCAGGGGCATTTCCGCGGCGGCCGCCTGAGTGAAGTATCGTATATGATCGACGGCCTGCAGGTGGATGAACAGTTCCAGCAGGTCGGGCGCTCCGTCGATGTGGAAACGGAGGTTGTTGAAGAGATCGAGGTCATCACCGGAACCTTCAATGCGGAATACGGAAAAGCAATGAGTGGTATTGTCAATGCGGTCACAAAAGATGGCGGTAACGACTTTCACGGATCGGTTTCTGTCAATATGGCCAATTACTATACATCACATGGCGATGTCTTTCCGGGACTGAAAAATTCCGAAATCGACCGTAATAAAGACTATAAGGTATTTTTAAGCGGTCCTGTATTCAGGAACAAGCTGAGTTTCGTGTTAAATACCCGTGTTCAGGATAACCGGAGACACCTGAACGGGATTCATCGTTTTAACGTGAACGATTACAGCGATTTTTCACGCCAGGATTCCACCTTCTGGTACAGCGAACACAATGGTGACGGTTCCTATGTTCCGATGAACGACAGTAAGAATTTTTCGGTTTTCACCAAGCTGAGTTACCGGCCTTTTAATTTCATGCGCACGTCACTGACGGTGACACATAATGATGATGAATATCGCAGCTATAATCATTCCTACAAATATAATCCCTACGGGATTGCTTCCGACCACAGGGAATCACAAATGCTGGCCTTCCAGCTCAACCACACCCTGTCCAACGCGGCTTTCTATGAGTTCAAGGCTTCCTATGTGGACAATTACACGGGCAGTTATCTCTATGAGGATCCCTATGATGATCGTTATGTGCATGATGAATACCGGCGCAGCGAAGGAACCGGTTTTATAACGGGTGGGCAGCAGAAGCATTTTATCGAACAAACCATTACCGATTACAATGTTAAACTGGATCTGACCTGGCAGATTAACCGCCGGCACAGCCTGAAAAGCGGCATACTCTTTACTCAGCATTACCTGGAACATCAGAATTCAGACATTCGAAACCGCTACTTCGGCACCGACCTGGAAACAGTGTTCACTTACGACTCCGTGGCCCAAAAACGGACCTACCAGTATTATGAACCCATGATTATGTCCGATTCATCGGTTTATTCAGATATCTATAATGTCGAACCGCTGGAATTATCATTCTATGTTCAGGATAAGATGGAATATGAAGATATGGTGATCAATCTGGGATTGCGAATGGATTATTTCGATCCCAATACACAGTACCCGTCCCAGTTACGTAATCCGGCAAACCAGCTCAGTTTTCCGGACAATCCGGAACGGGTGAGCACCTATCCGGAAGCGGATCCGCAATATCAGATCAGCCCGCGCCTGGGGATTTCTTACCAGCTGGGTGAAAGCGCCCTTTTACGTTTTGCTTATGGCCACTTTTTTCAGATGCCGCCCCTCTATGCGATTTACGAAAATCATTCGTTCCTGATACCTCCAAATGATTACAGTGTGACCCTCGGTAATGCCCAGATTAACGCACAGAAAACGATACAGTACGAAGTGGGATTATGGCAGCAGTTAATGCAGGGTATGAGCATGGAGGTAGCCGTCTTTTACCGCGATATTTATGACTTGCTGACGGCTAAGGTAATAACTACCTACAATCAGATTGAGTATGGTTTGTACAGTAACAAAGATTATGGAAACGCCAGGGGACTCGAACTGAAGCTGGATTATTTTTCCGGACCGTTTTCGGCAATGATGAACTATACGCTGCAGTTCACACGGGGTAATGCGGACAACCCCACGTTCAGTTATACCCGGGCCGGCGATAACAAAGATCCGGTAAACCGTCTGATACCGATGAGCTGGGACCAGCGGCACACGATTAATGTGTCCGCAGGGTACAACACGCCCAAATTCGGAAGTACATTGACGGCTTATTACAATTCGGGAACACCCTATACCTGGTCGCCGATCCAGGAAAGCACGCTTTCCAGGGTTAATTTATTACCGAACAATGATCATAAACCGAACCAGATTACCGTTGATTTAAATGCGTATTATAACCTGCTGACCTATAATAATATGAAAATGCGCCTGACACTATTGGCATTCAATCTGCTGGATCGTCTGAATCCGGTGAGTGTAAACAGCCAGACGGGAAAAGCCTACACTGCCATCGTCAGAGAATCAGACCTGAATTCGCATTACAGTAATTTCAATGACTATTATGACCGGATTCAGAATCCGGCCATGTATGCAGCCCCGCGTCTGGTTAAAATCGGCCTGGAAGTCATGTTTTAAAGTAAACATATACCCTAAATGGGGGAGCCGGAATGAAATACAAGACTTTCGTTGCACTATCTGTCATTACCGTTTTTTTCGTAATTCCCTGCCGGACCGAGGCGAAAGTGCTCTGGCAGATCGGCCTGGCGGATAATAGCGCTGCTGAATTTTCGCTGGCTCCGGATAAGTATGAGCTTTTTTTAGAACACGATTTTGGATGGGAAGACGGCTATTATCTTATCGGGACTTCTACCGAAAAGGAACACTGGCCCTATGTTTTGCCCGGGCCTTCTAATGAATGGGGCGGTACCTGGGGTACATCCGGTTGGCGGTCTCATACTCTGACGATCCTTTTTGGTATACAGAACGTGCCGGAAAACGGACCATGGAAACTCGTTATCGATCTGGCCGGTAATGATAAGGACGATCCGCCGGTATTTAAAACCACCATAAACGGAAAATCATGGAAATATAAGATTCCCGCCGGAACCGGTCAGGGATTAACCGGGGAAGGTCGCGACGATGACAGAGAATATATTATCGAAATACCTGTCCCGGTCGGACTGATTAAAAAGGGCGGGAATGAAATAAACCTGACGACGATTCAGGGATCCTGGCTGCTGTTTGATCACATTCACCTCGAAGCACCGGATCAGGCTGAGTTGCGAAAGGATCATCAGGTATACCTGAGAAACGTAATCCCTGCTGAATATGAGCTGAACCAGGAAGATGAACGCATTCAACCACTGCTCGTGGATGTGCAGCATCTGAAAGGTCTGCCGAAACTGAAAGTATTATTGGATGGCAACATCATTCTGAACGAATCCCTCGAAACCGGGCGCTATATTTTAGAAGTACCAATGCCTGCCGTCGACAGACCGCAGGAAAGCATGTATGAGATTTGGTCAGATGATATGTTACTTGAGAAAGACCGGATTGAGCGGTCCACGCAATCGATTCGAACGCTGGCTGATTATGTGGATACGAAAATGGGTACCGCCCATTCACGCTGGATGATTGCTCCCGGACCATGGATGCCCTTCAGCATGGTTAAGCTGAGTCCCGATAATCAGAATGGTGGCTGGCAGGCCGGTTATGATCCCATTTTTGAAAGCATTGGAGCTTTTAGTCATATTCATGAATGGACCATGGCAGGCCTGGGCATGATGCCGGCCAATGGTGCATTGAAAACACAGACCGGGGATGAACGAAATCCTGATGAAGGCTACCGTTCACGTCTGAATAAGGAAACCGAGGAAGCTCCCATAGGCTATTATAAAGCCGAATTAACCGATTACGGGATTATAGCTGAAATGACAGCGACCACCCGCTGTGGATTTCAACGATACACCTTTCCTGAGAAAAGAGATGGATCACGGATACTCATCGATTTAAAAATACCGGCTGAATACGGTTACAATCTTGAAAAAGTGCGTATGGAAAAAGTCAGCCAAAACCGGATCGAAGGTTACAGCCATCAACTTTCGCCTAATACCTGGTCCGGTGGGGTATCCCAGGAATATACGGTTCATTTTGTGATCGAATTTGACCAGCCTGTCAAAAAGATGGGTGTCTGGATCGATGAAGATATTTTTCAAGATACCGAAGTTCTGGAAAAGAACACGCCTGCTGATGCCGGGGCTTTTGTTGAATTCAATACGAAAAATAATCAGGTTGTACAGGTACGCAGCGGTATTTCCTATGTCAGTATCGAAAATGCCGCGAAAAACCTGGAAACGGAAATTACAAAGCCCTTCGACTGGGATTTTGATGCCGTGAGGCAATATAATAAGGACACCTGGAATGTGCTTTTTAATCGTTTAAAAGTAAGCAGCATCGACCAACGTGAAAAACGCAGATTCTATACCAATATGTACCGGGCCTTATGCAGCAGGAATATATTCAGCGATGTGGACGGCAAATGGGTGGATGCGGATGAAACCATTCGTCAGATGGACGATCCGGATTATCCGGCACTGGGCTGTGATGCGTTCTGGAACACATTCTGGAACCTGAACCAGTTCTGGAACCTGGCCACACCCGAGTGGAGCGAACGCTGGGTGCGTTCCCAACTGGCCATGTACGATGCCGGGGGATGGCTGGCCAAGGGACCCGCCGGGATGGAATATATTCCGGTGATGGTGGCGGAGCATGAAATACCAATGATTGTAGGAGCCTGGCAGATGGGTATCCGCACGTTTGATGCGGAAAAGGCCTTTCGGGCTGTCAAAAAAATGCAAACCACGCCCGCTGAAAAAGTTGGTGGTGGATTGGCCGGCAACCGGGATCTGGAAAGCTATTTAAAGTATAAATATGTCCCGTATGATGAAGGCCGTTTTTCTAATACAATGGAATATTCATTTGATGACTGGACTGTTGCACAATTTGCGAAAGCTTTGGGAAAAGAAGCGGATTACAGCACTTTCCTGAAAAGGGGCTATTACTGGAAAAATGTTATTGATCCTGAAACCGGCTTTGCCCGCATGAAAGATTCAAAAGGACAGTGGTTGCCGGATTTCGATGCTTATAAGTCGGGTGCAAACCATCATTATGTGGAGGGAAATGCCTGGCAGCTCACTTTTTTTGTACCTCAGGATGTACCTTCTCTTGCCGAGGCAATCGGAAAAAAACGGTTTATCGAAAGACTGGATTGGGGATTTAATGCGAGTTACAACCTGCGATTTAACGGTAAAAACGATCAATACTGGGATTACCCCGTCGCACAGGGCAACCAGCAGTCCATGCATTTTGCCTTCCTCTTTAACTGGGTTGAAAGACCCTGGCTGACTCAAAAATGGAGCAGATCGATCATTGAGCGTTACTATGGATACGGTCTGTCTAACGCTTATCTGGGTGACGAAGACCAGGGACAAATGAGTGCCTGGTTTATCATGGCTTCACTCGGACTTTTTCAAACAGATGGCGGCTGCCGCACAGAACCTGTATATGAAATCGGGAGTCCTCTCTTTCGGGAAGTGGAAATTGATCTCGGTAACCAATACGGCCGTGGCGAAACGTTTGTCATCACAGCCAAAAATGCTTCCCGCATAAATAAGTATGTACAGTCGGTCTTAATGAATGGACGTGAACTGAAGGATTTTAAATTTCCTGCCAGTGAACTGCTTCAGGGAGGTGAACTCATCATTGAAATGGGACCAACACCCAATACAAAATGGGGGATCAAGTAAAGTGTTTAAGCAGGTAAACATGCGTAACATTCAAATTTTATGGTTTATTGTTATTATTATTTTTATCGCTGTAACCTGGTTGCCGGCAGGAACCACGGGCAAAATTGCCGGCATGGTGGTGTCAGCCGGCGGGGAAGTTGTCGCCGGTGCCAATATTATAATGAAAGCCAAGATTGTCAATGACCGGGAAATGAATCTGGATAGCTCACCGATGGGGGCTGCCACGGACCTGAACGGCGAGTTCTTTATTCTGAATGTCAGTCCAGGCATCTATGTCGTTGAATGCTCCATGCTCGGGTATCAAACCATCATCAAACGTCCGGTGAAGGTATCGGTCGACCGCACTACTTCCCTGAATTTTACACTTAGTGAAGAAGTGCTGGAAGGTGAAACCGTGGTCGTGACGGCGGATCGTCCCATGGTCGTTAAAGACTTGACGTCAACGACGGCAAAGGTTTCCGGCGAAACAATTGATGACCTGCCTGTCGAAACCTTTGAGGAGGTCCTCAGTCTGCAGACCGGCATTACAACAGGAATCACCGGTGGCATTCACATCCGCGGCGGACGTTCTTCCGAGATCAAGTACTATGTCGATGGTATCGCCGTATCGAATCCTTTCAACAACAGCCTGGCTGTGCCGGTTGAAAATAACTCCATCCAGGAGCTGGAAGTCATCAGCGGGACATTCAACGCTGAATACGGCCAGGCCCAGAGTGGTATTGTCAATATTGTCACCAAAGAAGGTACGGATCAGTTTACGGGAAATATTTCTGTTTATACCGGTGATTTTCTGTCAAACCGCACCGATGTATTCTGGAACATCGGCGATATAAATCCATTATCACAGAAATATCTTGAAGGCAGTATCAGCGGTCCTCTGATCGGGTCTAAGCTGAAATTCTTTATATCCGGGCGCCTGACTGATCATGAAAACTGGCTGTACGGGCGTCGTGTGTTTCTGCCAATCGATTCCTCCAGTTTTGCCTCGACGAATCCGGATAAATGGTACATTGAAAAATCGGGTGATTCAGAATATGTTCCCATGAACCCGTCAAAAAGCCTTTCCGGACAAATGAAACTGAGCTATCAATTTACGCCGGCATTGAAAATGTCATACAGTCTGATGACCAACTCCGGTGATTACAACTACTATTCCGGCTTTTACCGACTGAATCCCGATTCAAGAAGAACGCACTATACGGCTGCTTATAATCATATGATCAATATAGCACAGACGTTGACGCCGCGCATTTTTTACACACTGAAACTGGCCCTCTATGAAAACGACGATGAAAGTTATGTCAAAAAAGATCCCTATAATCCTGCGTACCGGGCTATTTTCGGAAGAAACCGGCAACCGGACGGCATGTTTTCAACCGGTGGCATCGATCCCGGACATACCTATAAAAACAGCACAACCTATGCGCTTCGTGCCGACTTTAACTGGCAGGTGAACAGGTCCAACCTTGTTAAAATCGGAACCGAATACCGTACCCATGTACTCGATTATAAATCATTTGCGATCAATGTGGATCCTCTGGCATACAATGACTGGGAAAGACGTATTCCGCCGATCAGTTCCACCGATCATAACCGTTATCAGAAAAAGCCGCTGGAGTTTGCCGCCTATATACAGGATAAAATTGAAATCAGCGATCTCATCGTAAATCTGGGTTTACGTTTTGATTATTTTGATCCGAAAAGTAATATCCCTGCCGATTTCCGCGACCCGGCCAATAAACTCTATCCCGTTCCGCTGGAAGAAGCTTACCGGGAAGTCGACCCCAAAACACAACTGTCACCACGACTGGGCCTGGCCTTTCCGATTACGGAAACCGGGGTGATTCATGCCGCATACGGCCAGTTTTTCCAGATTCCGGAATTCGAACGCCTTTATGAAAATCCGGAATATGAAGTGTCCGGTTATTACGGTTCCTACATTGGAAATGCCGACCTTGAGGCGCAGCGAACCGATATGTATGAACTGGGATTGCAGCAGCAGCTGGCCTGGTTTCTCGCGGTCGATGTGACCGGTTATTACCGGAATATTAGAAACCTGATGGGCTCGGAACTCTATGAAACGTACCGGTCTGATTTACTGTACGGACGTTATGCCAACAGCACCCACGGCAGTGTGCGCGGTGTAGCTATTTCGACCCGTATCCGTTTACCGGAATTCGGCCTGACCGGTGACGTGAATTATACCTATCAGACGGCAAAAGGCATTGCCAGTGATCCCAAACAGGAATTTTATGATGCCCGCGGACGAAATGAAGCAGCTATTAAGCTGAAGCCACTGGACTGGGATCTGCGCCACACATTTAATGCATTTCTGAGTTATGCAGCAGAGGATTACGGGGGCAGCATTATTCTGAAAATGAATTCCGGCTATCCGTTTTCCCCGGAAGGATTCGCGGAATTGAGAAATGCCGGCCGTTTCAAGGGTGATTTATTCGCGGATGTATCCCTCTATAAGCGTTTCAAAGTGTATGAAAACACGCGCCTGGAAATTTTCGTTAAAGTCATAAATGTCTTTGACCGTTACCGTATTGATTTACTGCCGACAATATTCCCGATTGATAATCAGGCCCATCAGGATAACGGGCTCGACCGCTTTAATACATTATATGAATATAATTTGGATCCTTCCCTGCAACCGACGCCGAGGGAACTACGCATTGGGACAAGAATTGAGTTCTAAACGGATTACTACCGCGCAATGGGGATTAAAATGAAAAATATAACACTCCTTTACCTGCTTATGATTGTCGTTATGCTGATGAGCGGGATACCCATGCTGTCTGCTCAAAACAATGAGAGTGGTATCTGGATCGATCCCAATGTCAGCGACGCCAATAAGCGACGCTCGGTAATCATGAATGGTAATAATGTCGAATCCATGGTGGGCAACTGGGGCGTGGTGGGAAGCGGACCGAATCCGGTCAGCGGTGTCTGGCCCAAGGGCAGCGGTCATGACCATATCTTTGAGTTTACCGGATTCGTGGCCGCCAGAGTCATTGGCCGTGATGATAACGAGATGATCGTCATCTCCGACGGTTATGTTGACGGAGGGGGGACTTCCGGGGAGAGAGATCCTGTAACCAATGTCGAATGGAAATTCCATCCTCTGCCCGGCTATTTCAATGAAACGGAAGGACAGGATGATTTTGCCAACAGCTCTAATCCGCTGTCCTGGCCGGAGACCTGGCCCGGCAAGGATGCGACCTGGGACGGGAAGTGGAACGGTTTCTTTGGTCAGAACCAGTTTAATGCCGACCAGGAGGTGATGTACTATGTCGATGACGTCTGGAACAAAGAGTTTCCGTTTTATCCCTTTGAAAGCGATTCAGGCCGGCGGGGTCTTGGTATTCAGATTCATACCCGGCTGTTTCAGTGGGCCCATCCGCTGGCCAAAGATATCCTGTTCTTTTATTTCGAGATCTCCAATGCCGGCGATTATGATTATCCGTTAAAAGACCGATCCATGTATTTCGGTGGATTCGGTGATATCGGTCCGGGCGGGCGTGGTACACGCGATGATGATGCCGCGTTCGATCCCATTGTGGATATGGTCTATGGATGGGACCATGATAATATCGGTACCTGGGCCGTGAGCCGGGATATCCCTCCGGGTTACCTGGGCTGGAAATTTCTGGAATCACCCGGGCTGGATGCCGATGGCATCGATAATGATGAAGACGGACTGGTGGATGAAAAACGGGATAATGATGCCGGTGAATGGATCTTCGGGCCGGTTGGGAAATATGGTGAACCCAAATGGCACTGGAGTGGCGATGAAGACGGCGACTGGTTGCAGAAAGTAGACGATGTAGGTTCGGATGGCATTTATATCTATGATGACGGTTATCCCGGTCCCGATGCCGATGGTACGGAAATGAATGGCATACCCGATCAGGGGGAACCGAATTTCGGGCGACTCGATAACGATGAAAGTGACCAGATCGGGCTGAGCAGTTTCAGTGCGCCGCTTTACGGATCCATTGAAATTTCCGATGAAGAAGTGGTCTGGCCCAGGCTGGCACCCGGTTATTTTGTTCAACCGACACAAACGGTCAACCAGTTCTGGCTGTTTGGTTCAGGACCGGTAAACCTGCCTTCAAAAAAAACGGAACGGTTTTCCACCAGTTATGTTTTTGCTTTCACCGAACGGGCTTTATTCCAGACAGCCGCTGTGGCTCAGCGCATTTTCGATGCGGATTACCGCTTTGCCAAACCACCGAATCAACCGAACCTGAGAGTGATTCCCGGTGACGGAGAGGTTACTCTCATATGGGATGATATTGCAGAACTGTCGCGCGATCCTATCTATGGCTTTGATTTTGAAGGATACCGGATATACCGGGCAACCGATCCGCAGTTTCTCGATGTGGAAACCGTTACCGACACCTATGGCAATGATGTGTTTAAGGTGCCCCTGGCACAGTTTGATCTGAATAACGGGTTAAAGGGACCACATCCGATCCATCTTGGCGAAGAGATCGGGCAGAATACGGGAATCCAGTATAACATGGGTGAAGATACCGGATTACAACATCATTATGTAGATAAAGGTCTGATTAACGGCCGAACCTATTATTATGCGGTCACCGCTTATGATAAGGGATATGACACCGACTTTTATGAACGGGGTCTTACTGATATTGAAAATCTGCTTCCCATAACACCTGCGGAATGCCCGGCATCCATCGTCGTAACCGATGGCCTGATCACCCGGACCGATCCGAACACGGCCATTGCTACGCCAAATCCCATACCAAGCGATAAACGTGCGGCCTCCATCTCATCCGGTGATTCCGTTCTACAGGTAAAGGGCCAGGCTACGGGTGAAGTGAAAGTCCTCATTGTCGATGGGACCAAAATCACAGACGGTGATTATGAAATATCCTTTACGACGATGCCCGGTGAAATCGAAGGTGAGCGACAAACACGGTCCTTTTCCGTGTATAACAGTTTGACCGATTCCCATGTGGTTCAGGATGAAGATCTTCTCTGGGTTGAATATGAGGGCCGTTTCAGCAGAAACTGGATCAACGAATTGTTTGACTCCGGGCTGATCCTGAAATTCACTAATGATTATCCTGATGAAAACTATACGGCCGGAAATTCAGGGTGGGCACCCGGTTCGCGTTGCAATTATCAGCTTGAAATCGGCAAGTACGCCTTCAATTCTGCCCTGTATCCCATCTCCTTCGTCGTTGAATTCGGGGATACAACCGATGTACTGGACAGCACCTTCACAAGTGTGGTTGGTACCCGCTCTTCTCCGGTGAATTTCAAGGTTTATGAATTGGAAACCAATGTACCGATTGATTTCTATTTACGTGATCAGGAATATAACGGCCGGGTCGACCTGGGAGAGAGTATTGCCCATTGTTTTAAGGAGGATTCCACGGCCAGGCGCTATTCGTTGTCATGGGGTATCACCTTTCTTGAACCGCTTGATGAATTTGGAAATATGCTTCCGGAAAGTGAATGGATCGCACCACAGCCGGGAGATAAAATTATCGTGCACAGCAAAATCAATTTCAGTGAGAAAGACCTTTATACATTTCAAACTAAAGCGGAAGAAGTGCGTCAGGCTGCTGTTGCTGAAAACGCACTCGAAAATATAAAGGTAGTCCCGAATCCCTATATCGTATCATCGATACTGGAGAAACGTCCCGCTTTCAGTGGAAGAGGCGAACGGTTTATCCGCTTCATCAATCTCCCTTCCGAATGCACGATCCGGATTTATACGGTAAACGGTGATCTCGTGCAGATCATCCAGCACAGCAGTATTGACCAGGGGTCAGCAAAATGGGACCTCAAGTCACTGGATAATCTGGAGGTTGCATTTGGCCTGTATGTCTATCATGTGGAGGCCCCGGGTATTGGTCAGAAAATCGGTAAGTTTGCCATCGTTAATTAGGATCATGAGGGAGAAGAAGATGCGACGTTTTCAAAAAATAACTTACAAGGCTGTTTTCCTCATATTAATGCCCTGTTTGATTTACCCTCAATCCAAAGTGGGAACAACGGCTGCTAATTTTCTGCAAATCGGAGTCGGCGGACGCGGCATTGCCACAGGCGAGGCCTCTTCAGCTTCATCCAGAGATATCTCCGGTATTTTCTGGAATCCCGCATTGGGCGCTTTTTCGGAAACACATGAGGTATATTTTAACCATATTCAATGGTTCGCCGGGATTGAATTAAATTATGGATCCGCGTTGCTTGCATTCGGGGGACTGGGCAATTTTGCGGCCACTTTTTATTCGCTTACGACCGATCAGATTGAGGTCACGACTGAAGACTATCCGAACGGAACCGGGGATGTCTACACTGTGCAGGATTTGATGGTTGCACTCAGTTACAGCAGGCCCCTGACAAACCGCTTTAATATCGGTGGCAGCGCTAAATATATACATTCCCAGATCTGGAATAACAGCGCATCAGCCTTCGCCATTGATGTGGGACTGACTTACCGGCTGCCGTTTGACCGTGTAAACATGGGGTTGAGTATTTCCAATTTCGGAACAGAGATGCATATGACCGGAACAGACAATGCCATTCGTTTTGATCCCGATCTGCGGGTGGGTGGTAATAATGACGGCATCGTTGCCGAACAATCAACCGGAGACTGGGATCTGCCCATCCTGTTCCGGTTTGGACTGGCTTATGATATGCTGGATACCCCAACACACCAGGTGATGCTGATGAGTGATGTCCTGTATCCCGGTTCGAATGAAAATTATGTCAATGCCGGTGTCGAATATGGTTTTATGGACATCTTTTTCCTGCGCGGCGGTTTTCGTCAGATCTTTCTGAAAAACAGGGAAGGCGGCCTGACGCTGGGTGCCGGCTTTAAGCTGTACAACATCCATCTCGATTATGCCTATGGGGACCGTCAGCGTCTGAACGAAGTGCAGTATTTTTCTGTGGCAATCAGGTTTTAGTAAATAGGGTGAACATACCGGTAACAATTAATAAAAACCGGTCTGAATGACTATGTTAAAGGCATTTAATGATTAAAACGTTATACAGGCTTGCCGTTACGATGCCGGGGCTTCTTTTGTGTCTTATCGCGACCGGATGTAGCGACAAATCAGAATCAGAAATCGTTGCCGCCTGGGGCGACGTTCACGTAACACTCTCTGATTTTGAGCGGTCTTATTTTTATTACTGGCAGACCACACACCAGCCCGATTCGCCTGAACTGCGCCGGCAATATGCTATTCAGATGATCGAAGAGGAACTCATTGCCGATTCAGCGTTAACCTCTGGATTAGTGGCGGAAAAGGATATCCGACCCATACTGGAGCGTGAACAGGATTATTTTCTGAGAAGACGTTACCTGGAAAAGACCATAAAAGATACCCTGACAGCCGTATCGGACACCGAATTAGAGGAAGCACTGCAGCGTAGCAGGATACGCCTGAGGGTTCGCCAGTTATATGCCCGGACGGAAGACAGTATCTGTGTGCTGGAAGCGCAATTGAAACAGGGCACTGCCTTTAAAAAACTCGCCCGCGAAACCATACCTGATCCCCTGTTTGCCATGCGTGAAGGAGACCTGGGCTGGATCGGATGGGGCGATACGGATTTACACGTAGAGGATGTACTGTATTCGATGGAAAGAGGGAATGTATCGGAACCCGTGGAATCCCTGATGGGCTGGCATATCTTCCGGATCGACTCAATTGAAAAGACGATTGATTTTAATACCTCGGATGATCCATTCGAAGTCCGCGAAATACGTCAGAAATTATTCAGGCGTAAACTGGAGACGGCCGGGGCCCGGCACTACAGGGATTTGATCTGGTCAAAGCCGCTTCGTGTCCGCGTATCTCTTTTCAAGGACCTGTGGCGACTTATCGAACCACATTTACCCGGTACTACAAAAGAACGTGCCCTTTTTGCCTATCAGGGTATCGAAAATGATCTGACTCCAACGATGAAGAATAACGTATTGGCTGAAGTGGATGGCGAACCGTTCACCGTTGGTGAATTTATCCGCAGTGTTCCCGATTTACCCCGGCACCTGATGCGGCCGAATTTGAAGAAAGCCGTCGAAGTGGCTATAAGGGATAAAATTGTAAAAAATGAAGCTCTTCAACAGGGCATCGATCAGGATCCGGTTGTACAGGAAAAGGTAATGCGGTCCAGGATTAAATACCTTTATTACCGGACCCTGGCTGTGCTCGACAGTTTAGATAAAGCGCGTCTCACATCCGCCAGGCCGGAAACAGATAAATCAGACCGGATTGACTATCCCCAATTGCACGAGAACTATCTTCCTTCATCTTATGCAGCCGATGAGGTTAACGTGTTCCCGGAAATTCTTGAAAAAGCCTATACAAACGAAAGTCAAACAATATTTTAATAATTTCCAAGCCGGTCTACCTTAAATTTTAAAAAGAATGATCTGTATGAGAATGCGATGAAATTAACGGATATATTTTTTTATTTTGATATTGTAAAAAGTACACTAAGAATGTATATTGTTGATATCACTTCACTCATTTCCAACATAAATAAATGAGGATAGTTATAATGAAATCTTCAAGACTTCTATTGACATTACTTATTATGTTCTTTTTTCTGTCCGGATCAATAATGGCAGGTACAACCGGCAAAATTGTCGGTACCGTCACAGACAAGAACAGCAATGAACCTCTTGTTGGAGCCAATGTGACTCTGGACGGAACGACCCTGGGTGCTGCTACAGACCAGGACGGATATTTCATGATCATCAACATACCGCCGGGTACCTATGATCTCAAGGTTTATTATGTCGGTTATGTGACAACTACCGTTGAAAATGTTAAGATTAATGTGGATCGTACCACTCGTCAGAATATTCAGGTGACGGAGGAGACGATGACAGGAGAGACCATTGTAGTAGAGGCGGAACGTCCCATCATTGAGAAGGACCGTACCTTTTCCGCCTCGATCGTCAACTCCGAAAGTATCGAGGATATGCCAGTCACCGAAATTTCAGAAGTTATATCACTGCAGGCCGGTGTTGTTACTGGTGCGGGCAATGAGATTCATTTCAGAGGCGGGCGTGAACGCGAAGTGGCATATCTGATTGACGGCATCCCTGTGACGGATGCTTTCAGTCAGGGTGGCGGTAGCAATGTGGATATCGAGAATTCGGTGATTGAAGAATTACAGGTTATCAGCGGAACCTTCAATGCGGAATACGGTTCGGCCCAGTCCGGTATTGTCAATGTGATCACCAAGGGCGTTGAGCAAAAGTTCAAAGGATCTGTCCGCATGTACACCGGTGAATGGATCAGCAATAAGGATGATATTTTCATCGGTATCAATGATGTGAATCCCCTGGCTACAAAAGATGTTCAGGCAACTTTTTCCGGGCCATTGCTCAGCGATAAACTCGGTTTTTTTGTTTCCACCAGGTACAGTAATAACGAAAGTTATGAGTGGTACGAACGGCGTTACAATCCAATCGATGGATGGAAAATCAATGCCTATAACCGCTGGTACGGGGAACATTATGCGGGGCAGCTGACCCAGGGCGGTCGTATTACTATCCCGGATTCCCTGAAAACCGGTGATGGTGAACGCGGACCGTTGTATCAGAGGGAGAGCCTTTCATTCAACGCCAAACTGTCCTATCTGCCGACTGCTAACCTGAAACTTACCTATCAACTGTTCGGTTCCTGGGATCAAAGCACGGGTGGTAATGAATTCAACCGGTATCAACCGGATGAGACGGCGACATGGACAGGGAATTCCCAGCACCATTTCCTGATTTTTAAACATTCACCAACGGCTTTTTTCTTTTATAACCTTCGGGCTTCTTTCCAGCACAATATTTCAGACAGTTATTACAGAAAAGATAATAAAATAGCCGAGTTTCCGGGCGATACGGGCATTCATCCAATCGGATCCTCCTCTTCCGGTTTTTCACTGGGTAACACCGCCGGCTTTTATACGGGGAAAGAAGGTAAGAACTACCGTGATCTGTACATGGTGAATGGTGATCTGAACTGGCAGGTGGATAAATATAATTTCATCAAAGCGGGTTTCGAGATAAAGCAGCACGAGGTTAATACATACGACTGGGGCTATATTGAAACCGAAGCCTGGCAGCGTAACCAGTATTCGCCTTCCATTAACGGAAGGGATTACACCTGGCCCGTGTACTGGGATACCCTGGTCAATTACTGGAAAAACTGGAATGAAAATTTCGGTACGACCAAATACCGTAAACTGGACGAAGATGAGATCACACAGTACCGTGATTATACCATACGGCCGTTCGAAGCAGCTTTCTATATCCAGGATAAACTGGAGCTGGGTGATATCATCCTGAACGGCGGCGTGCGTCTGGATATGTTCGATCCGAAGGAAAAGGTTGTAAAGAACAAACGGGTTGAATCCTATCTGCTTGGCACGGATTCCAATCTTGAGGATGCCAAAACACAGTATCAGGTCAGCCCGCGCTTTGGTATTTCATTCCCGATTTCTGCCACCGGGGCCTTTCATGTTGCCTATGGACATTTTTTCCAGATGCCCAGTTTCTCGAAGATGTACAATCAGCCCCTGTATACCATGACACCGCTGCAACTGGAAGACCGGCGGCTGGGAAACGCCGAGCTGGAACCGGAACGGACGGTAGCTTATGAAATCGGTATTCAGCAGGGTGTTACCCGTGACTTGTCACTGACCTGTACGGCCTATTATAAAGATATCGAAAACCTGCTGGGTATCGAAAAGGTAACCACTGTGGACGCCATAGGTTACACGCGCTATATCAACCGCGATTACGGGACCGTAAAAGGTTTAACCCTGGCACTTAACAAAGCGCCGACCGGCCTGGTATCCGGATCGGTCGATTATACGCTGCAATACTCCAACGGCAGTGCCTCCAATCCGGATTTTCTGCAGCTTGTTGAAACGGCTACAAGGGTCGGTGGTACCGAACAGCAATTTATTGAACGTCAGATTCTGCCACTGGACTGGGATCAGCGTCATACCGTGAATGCCATTCTGAACATCAGCCGTCCGCGCGACTGGATTTTCAGTGTACTGTCTTCCTGGGGTAGCGGGCTGCCCTATACACCGGAATTCGTGGAGACGTTTGAAATGCCGGAACGGGAATTTAAAAATACCGCACGTAAACCGGTACGCTGGAGTGTGGACATCAAAGCCAAGAAATTCTTCGAAATGATGAATATGCGCTATATCCTGTTCCTGAAAGTGGATAACCTGTTTGATCACCTCAATGAAAATTATGTATATGCCACATCGGGAAGAGCCTCCAATAATGCCCGTATTCCATCACAGGAACGGATTGAACGCTCGGCTCTGGCCCAGGAAGGTCATTTCACACTGGACGAAGTGGATAACCGGCCGGAATGGTATTCCGAACCACGTAAAATCGAGCTTGGCCTGGAAATTCTTTTTTAGTTATAAAACAGAAACGAAGGTAAGATTAAATATTTATTAAAGGGAAGGTTGTAAGCATAATGCGTATTACAAGCAAAACTTTTAATGTATTTACCGGGATTATCCTTTCCTGTATGCTATTTTCAAACCTGTTTTCACAGGTGACGACCGGGTCGGAGGAAGATAAAAATTCCGATTACGTATTACCGGGCAACAGGGAAGATCTGCCGGCGTTCATGAAAAAAGCCCAGGAAGCGCAGGGCTGGCTCAAATATGTACGTCCGGTTGTACATGACGGCAACCTCATCGAAACCGGTCTTGTCAATCAGGGACAGATCTCGCATGGATATTTTTCGGGGGGCAGTGTCGACCTTATCTGGCCGAAAGGATCGGGAACGGAATACGGTCATAATTTCGTTTTTTTTGTGGCTGCGGAAGTCATCGATGTAAATGGTGACACTATTCATATTGTTTCCGACCGGTTCAACCGCCAATCCTCAGAACAATCGGTCGATGGTACACATAATTACCATTTCATGCCCCTGCCGAAATACTATAACAACCGTCAGCCCGGATCACTGGACTGGGATATCGGCGGTATCAGTGAGGATGTGGGCATCGATGGCATTCCCTTCACCGGTGATGAAGGGGAAGGCGACGGTATTCTTCAGGTACAGGAGGATTTTAACCGAAACGGCCGTCTGGACCTCAGTATGTTGAATGAAGTGGAATGGTTTGCCATCAGCAGCCGAAGGGAAACCTGGCCGGAGTACTGGCCGGCCGGTTCCTATCCGGGTGACGACCGCAGTGAAGGGGAGGAAAGACCCGGTCCGCGAAGCGGCCGCTGGAACGGGGAGTACGGTGCTTATGTTCGTGCTGATCAGGAATCTTATTATCTGATGGATGATCATGAAAACGATGAGTTCGATTACTTTCCCTTTGAAGATTCCCTTTCCATGCGTCCGTGGCCGGAAGGCCGCCGCGGCCTGGGGGTAACGGTTGAAGTGCGCACCTATCAGTGGGCCGCCCGCCTGGCGGAGGATATCCTGATCTCTATTTATGATGTGACCAATTACGGCAAACCTTTGGATAAGGCCGTTGTCGGCATGGTCAACGACCCGGATCTGGGCGGTTCACTCAGCGGAGATAACGCCAGCTTTGATGAAATCGATGATATCACTTATGCCTGGAATGAAGCCGGTATATCGGATCAGGGCCTGCCGACGGGCTATCTGGGGTATGCCTTCCTGGAAAGTCCGGGCCTCGCTTTCGATGGTATCGATAATGATCAGGACGGAATGATCGATGAGAGCCAATATAATAATATCGATGATGACGGTGACTGGCGATCCTGGGAAGATCTCAACGGAAACGGAGTATGGGATACGGAGGATACGAATTTCAATGGGATCCTGGATGAGGGCGAAGATCTGGATAATGACGGACGCCTTGACTGGGAGCCTTTGGGGGATGACCTTGGATCGGATGGTATCGGACCGGCCATGGAAGGTTACAGCGGACCGGATTCCGACGGAAGCGAGGCCAACGGTGTGCCTGACCGGGGGGAACCAAATTATGAATTTACGGACAACGACGAATCCGATCAGGTCGGCCTGACTTCGTTTTATTTGCGCGATGTGGATAACGCACCGGCAAATGATGAATATTTTTGGAATAATGAGATTCAACCGGGTACATTTTACGTGCGTCCCAATTACACACGGGATATCGCCTGGGTATATGGCAGTGGATTTATCGATCTGATCCCCGGTGAGGATGGCACGCAGCGCTACGCTATCGCGCTGGCATTCGGAAATGACGAAAATGATATCATCCGTAACAAACGGACCATACAGGCCATTTATGATGCCGATTATAACTTCACGAAGCCACCACGGAAACCGATATTGACAGCAAAGCCGAGTGACGGCCAGGTTCTGCTGCTCTGGGATGACGCGGCGGAACGTTCCAGGGATCCGGTGTACGGGAATGATTTTGAAGCCTATATGATATACAAAAGCACGGATCCTAATTTCAGTGACATAAAGACCATTACAGATGCCTTTGGTAATCCGATTTTGTTCGAACCGCTGGTCATGTATGATCTGAATAATGGATTAAAAGGCCCCCACCCGATCCGGATCGGTGCGGAAATCAGTCCGGAAAGCGACCTGGGTATCGCCTATAACATGGGTACTGACAGTGGTCTCAAGCATTCATATCTGGATACATCGGTCACAAACGGCCGGACATACTATTATGCGGTTGTTTCCCTTGACAGGGGCTACGACCAGGATTTTTACGAACGCGGCCTGGCTGAACAGGATAACCTGATCACGATTTCCCCTACCGAATGTTCAGCCACTATCCAGACAGATCCCCTGGGACGAGTGATATATACGGAGGTAAACACGGCTGAAGTGGTCCCACAGGAAGCCCCGGGCGGCTGGCAGGAACCCGAGTTGGATGAAGAAGGTTTTGTGCAGACCTCGGGCGTTGGTACCGGGGCGATACAGTTGGAAATCATCGAACCCTATTCGGTGAAACCCGGAACGCGCTACCATCTGAGTTTTTTCGATGACAGTTCGCGTTCTTCCCTGGGTCCCCTGTACACCGGCAAAACGACCGGAGCGATGCTGAAAAATGACACGGAAGATATTGTTCTTTACTATCACCTGGGTGATGATCTCACGGAATCGCTGAATGATGAGGTGTTTGACGGTTTCAGGCTGAATTTCACGAATGACGAACTGGTGGAATGTGCCACACCGGGCAGCGGCTGGACGACAGGATCTTCGACGCTGTTTCCGGAGATCGTTACGACGCGTTCGAGGGGCACCCCTGTACCGCGCGACTATGAATTCCGAATGGCGGAGACAGGTGTGGATACTTCTGTATTGGGCTATGCGGCCAATTTCACGATATGGGATGTGACGGATCCGGACAGCATGTTCCAGTGCGATTTTTATTTTCGTCAGAGCCGCGATAAGGCGGATTCACTGCAGGGATACCTTGCCCATGGTGATATCATATTTGTATGGCATGAAGCGGCGCGGAAGCGGTTAACCTGCTATGAGTTTCTGTTCCCGGAAGAACTGGACAGCAGCATGCATGTATTGCCGGAAGCCGGTGACGTGTTTTTGTCGCAATCCCAAAAGCCGTTTGACCGCAATGATCTGTTTGAATTCACGCTGGTCGGCAACGCAATCGAAGAACGTGAAATCAAGGCCGATTTAAGCAAAATATATACGGTACCGGATCCCTATATCGCAGTGAGTACGCTGGAACGGCGGATGGTGAGCGAGGAAGTGGGCCGCGGTGACCGCCGGATCGATTTTGTAAATCTCCCTCCCGAGTGCACTATTTCGATATTCACCAGTTCGGGACGTCTGGTGCGGGAACTGGACCATTTCACGACGGAGAATGAAGGTCGTGAGAGCTGGGATCTGCGTACCAGGGATGGCCTGGAAGTGACTTACGGAATGTATTTCTATGTCGTGGAAGCGCCGGGCATCGGTAAAAAAGTAGGAAAACTGGCAATTATTAAATAATACAATAAAAATAGAGTGGTGACACATGCGTACATTTAAAACTTTATACACACTGTTTTTCATGTTATTCCTATTTTCCGGCAAGATGCAAGCTCAGGAGAAGTCCAGCGGAACGACATTTGAAACAAACGTATCCGGCGTCGGCACCAGTGCAGCAGCTTTCCTGGAAATCGGCGTTGGTGCCCGTGCCATGGCCATGGGCGGAGCCTATGCTGCGATTGCCAATGATGCTACCGCATTGTACTGGAATCCGGCCGGGACAGCCTTTGCCAGCCGGATGCAGATCGAACTGATGCACAATCAGTGGCTGGCAGATACGGATTTCAATTTTGTCGGCATCGTTGTACCGCTACCCCGTTTTCGATCGACACTGGGATTCCATCTGATAACCCTGGATTATGGCAGTCAGCCGGTCAGAACAGTGGAACGTCCCGAGGGAACCGGTGAAATCTATGACGCGTCCGATGTTTCGGCGGCTTTGACCTTTGCCATGGCGCTCACCGACCGTTTTGCCTTCGGATTGAACACGAAGTATGTCCATCAGCGTATCTGGAGTGAAACCGGAAATGCCATTGCCTTTGACCTGGGTGTATTTTACAAAACACCGCTGAACGGGATGCAGATCGGTTCCAGTATCAGCAATTTTGGATCGGAGATTCAGCTTAGCGGACGTCATTTGCGCACGATTGTTGATCCCGATAAAAAGGTCGGAAATTTTGACCGTGTCCCCGTGAACTATAATACCAATTCCTTTCCCCTGCCGCTTCTGTTCCGGTTCGGACTGTCCTACAGGCGCGATTTCGGAAAATGGGGGAGTATGTTGACCTCGATGGATCTTAATCACCCCAGTAACACAACAGAAAGCGTCAGTATGGGTTTTGAATACGGCTGGAAAAATATGTTTTTCCTGCGAGGCGGCTATGAAAACATGTTCGAAAAAGAAGCGATAAACGGACTGACACTTGGTGCGGGGGTCGATTATATTGACCTTGGAGACCTGGGCCTGCGGATCGATTATGCCTGGTCGGATTGGGGTATTCTGGATAATGCACAGCGATTCTCTTTATGTGTGATATTTTGAGTGATTGGATGCATGTATTCGAAAGAAAAAGCGGGATTTTACCGGTAACAGGCGTACTTATCCTTTTCCTGGCTGCCTCATTTCTGATCAGATGCAGCTCGTCGGATACGGAAACGGAGCGTGCTATAGTTGCTACGGTAGGTGACCGCACGATAACGGCAGAGGAGTTCAAATTAAACTTTGAGTTCGGTTTTTCCGCATTGAAAAAAGGCCGGACAACGGCAAAACGTAAAAAAGCCTATCTGGATTGGATGATTAATGAAAAACTTCTGGCCCTTGAAGGATATCGGAAGGGGTTGTATAAGTCGGAGAATGTGCGCAAACAGGAAGAACTGTTGAAAGAAGATTTGCTCATCGAAACGCTGCTGCAGAAAGAAATCCGGGATACGATACACGTAAGTGATTCCGAGATCCGGGCAGCAGTCAATAAATCGAAAGTGCAGTTCAAATTCAGGTACTGGCCGGTGCGTTCCCGGGATGAGGCCCGGATACTCTCCTCTGAAATGAAACGCAGAGGGTATGGTGATGTGGTCGGTTCCATTCTGGAAGATAATCCGGAAACAGGTCTGACAATTGAGGATTTTACATCGGATTACATGACCTGGCTGGAAGTTCCTGAGGAAGTCCTGGCGGTGATTCAGGATGTACCGCTGGGGGACATCTCCGAACCGGTAAAACTGCAAAACAGCTATTTCATCTTTCAGGTACTGGACATCCGGAGGGAAGCAGTGACAACGAATGAGTACCTGTCCAAAGCGCCGACTCTGAAAAAGGTACTAGCGAACAGAAAATTCGAGAAGGCGGTCACAGGGTATGTATCAAATATGATGACACCAAAGGATGTTACGACAAAAGGCGAGGCTCTAAGAATGCTGGCCGATGCTCTTCTGGAATGGCAAAGGAAGGGACTGAATAAGCAAGAATCGTTTCTGACCAGTATTGAGAGCGCTGCTCCGGAGTCTCCAGCGTTATATAAGGTTAAAAACAACCGGGACAGGACGTTGAGCACCTTTAGCGAGGGACAAATGACGATCGGGGAATTTCTCGATGATTATAAAGGCAACCGGTTCCGCTCCGTTATGCAGGACACAAACCGTATCAGGCCGCGATTGAGTACGGAAATAGGCCTTCATATCCGTAATACCTTTCTCATGAAGAAAGCCCGGGATTTGGGACTGGATGAAGAACCGGCTTTTCAGAATGAACTGCGCCGCTGGCGGGATAAATGGGTTATGGAAGAAATGATTTCCGAATTGACTGAACCAGGCGATCAGACCACTTCGGAAGATTATCGAAAGGTTGCCGTCAGACAGGTGAACGAAGTGCTCGAACAGTTGAAAGAAAAATATTCCGTAGACGTAGACAGCAGCCTTCTGGATTCGATAGCGGTTAATGAAACCCCGAAATCACGCTGGCTGGATGTACATATTTTCAGAAGCGGTACTAACAGGATGGCCGTACCGATCGCCAGTTCTTTCTGGGCTCTGCAGGACACGACAAGGTTTTAAAATGCGAATATCAACCTCACAATTGTTCCAAACATGTTACGGACGGTATGCCATCGGAGCGTTCAATGTTTTCACGATGGAACAGGTACACGGGGTATTTTCCGGTGCGGAAGAAGCGAAAGCACCGGTCATCATTGCCTTAACGCCTGCAGCGCGCCGCTATGCCGGCCCGGCCATGCTTCATTCGATGATCAGGGCAGCGGAAGAAATATATCCCGGTGTCATCTACGCCATACATCTTGATCATGGTGACCGGGAACATTGTGCCGATGCGATTGCCTCTGGTGATTATCATTCGGTCATGATTGATGCGTCGCATGAACCCTTCCGGAAGAATGTTGATATGACCAGTCAGGTTGTTGAACAGGCCCATGCAAGCGGTGTTTCTGTGGAAGCCGAACTTGGTGTGCTGAGTGGTGTGGAAGACGATATGGCTGTGGCTGAACGGTTATCCCGTTACACCGATCCTGCACAGGCCTGCGAATTTGTGGAAAAAACCGGGTGTGACAGCCTGGCCGTCGCTGTCGGGACCAGTCATGGTGCTTATAAATTTTCCGGCGGACAGGGCCTTCAACTGGATATTCTGGAAGCTATCGCCGGAAAGCTCCGGAAGATGCCGCTGGTTCTGCACGGGGCGTCAGCAGTACCGGTGGAAGAGGTGGAACGTATTAATGGAGCGGGCGGACGCCTAAAAACCGCGGCAAAAGGGGTCGATCCGCATCAGTTGCTGGAAGCGATCAGGCTTGGGGTTTGTAAGATCAATATTGCCACGGATGCACGGCTTATCTGGACACGTGTTCACCGCGAATTTTTCAGGGATGAGCCGGAAAAGTTCGATCCTGTTGTACCGGGAAAACAATATATGCAGGCATTGTCTGAATTCGTATCACAAAAGTGTTCCCTTTTGGGTGCAGAAGGCAGGAACAGGGATTTCAGAGAGCAGGCATAAAAAGAGCAAACATGTAGTGAATGAGAACCAGGAAGGAGAAGTCGTACATAAAATGATACGCGATACCAAATACCCGTTATTAGTAAAACCGGATAATGATTCAAACGTTTACCAGTCGGTCACCCCTGAGGGAGCCGGGTGGCGTCACCTGCATTTTTCGGCACGCCTGATGCGTGAAGGAACTGAATGGACCCAGCATACGGGCGAATACGAATATGCACTGGTTCTTCTGGGCGGTACCTGCACCATAAAAAGTTCCGCAGGTACGTGGAAGCATATTGGAAAACGCAGGAATGTATTCAGCGGCATGCCCTGGGCCGTCTATCTGCCCGGAAACACGGAGTTTACCGTTATCGCCGAGTCAGAAGAACTCGACATCGCTGCAGGCTGGTGCAAAAGCAGTGCGGATCATGCCGCAAAACTCGTCACACCTGAAGATGTGGAAATAGAAATTCGTGGCGGTGGTAATGCCACCCGTCAGATTAATGGAATCATTCCCCCCGGTTTCGCGAACGAGCGGCTGGTTGTCGTCGAAGTCTATACACCGGCCGGAAACTGGAGCTCTTATCCGCCGCATAAGCATGATGTGCATCGCGAGGAAAAGGACGGACAGGTGATAGAGGCGGACCTGGAGGAAATCTATTTTTACAAGGTGGATAAGCCGCAGGGTTATGCAATTCAGCATGTCTATAACGATGACCGCTCACTGGATGAACTGACCCCGGCACGTAATAATGATATTGTGCTGGTGCCGGAAGGATACCATCCTGTTGCGGCGGCACCGGGATACAACGTGTATTATCTCAATTTTCTGGCAGGCAGTGCCCAATCACTGGCGAGTTTTGACGATCCGCAGCATAAATGGTTAAAGGAAAAATGGCCGGAAAGGGATCCCCGGGTTCCGGTGGTAACGAAGGAGATGTGACAATATGCTGACGAATGAAAAAAACTATGATGTCCTGACATTCGGGAGATCTTCGATTGACCTGTACGCAAACGATATCGGAGCACCCTTTCCGGAGATTAAAAGCTTTGCCGCCTATGTCGGAGGCTCACCATTGAATATTGCCGTAGGTTGCCGACGGCTTGGTTTGAAAAGTGCCCTGCTCACAGCCGTGGGCGAGGATAAGGTCGGTGAGTTCCTTCTCAAATTTCTGCGCGATGAAAACGTCGAGACGGCTTACATTCCTGTTGCAAAAAATGCGAGAAGCAGCGCAGTGATTCTGGGTATTGAACCGCCGGACCGTTTTCCACTCGTCTATTACCGCGATAATGCCGCGGATTTGCAGATAACGATCGATGATGTCATTGCCGCACAAATTCCACAGATGCGCTTGCTTGAGATCGCCGGTACAGCCCTGAGCAGGGAACCGAGCCGTTCTTCTGCCTTTTTTGCCGCTGAACAGGCTTGCGCAGCAGACGTTCCTGTTGTCCTGGACCTTGACTTCCGTGCGGATCAGTGGCACGATCCCCGCGCGTTCGGGGTAATGAGCCGGGCCCTACTTCGCAATGTCGATATTGCCATCGGTACGGAAGAAGAAGTGAAAGCGGCAACACTGACACGGGCGGAACAGATATCAATTTCAGACCAGCAGATTTCCGCCCCGACCATATCCGGTGATCTGGATGCCGCCATCGACCGGATCCTGGAACTCGGTCCGCGGGTGTTGATTGTCAAACGGGGTGAAAAAGGAGCCACGGTACATCTCCCTGATGATACCATTCAGAATGTTCCCGGCTTTCCAGTGGAGGTCTATAATATCCTCGGTGCCGGTGATGCCTTTGCCGCCGGTTTCATCTATGGTGTAATCAAAGGCTGGGATTGGTATAAAGCCGCACGCATGGGAAATGCTTGCGGAGCAATCGTTGTAACGCGCCATGGTTGCGCAAATTTTATGCCCTATGAAAAAGAGGCGCTTGATTTTATTGAAAAACATGGTGGATTTTAAAAATGCCGTTTAAGACTGTAAAACGAACCGTGGCCCAGGCCCTGGTTCAGTATCTGAAAAATCAGTATGTGCAGAGGGACGGGATCGAAAATCCCTTTTTTACCGGGTGCTTCGGCATCTTCGGTCATGGCAATGTGGCTGGAATCGGCCAGGCTCTGCAGCAGAATCCGGATTTTACCTATTATCAGACCCGTAATGAGCAGGCGATGGTTCATACGGCGGCGGCCTATACAAAAATGAAAAACCGCTTAGCAACATTCGCCTGTACGTCTTCCATCGGCCCGGGTGCTACAAATATGATTACGGCGGCTGCCGCGGCAACGATCAACCGTTTACCAGTTTTGCTTTTGCCCGGTGATATTTTCGCCCGGCGCAATGTCGCGCCGGTATTGCAGCAACTGGAACTGTCCGGGACACAGGATATTTCTGTCAATGACTGTTTCAAGCCGGTTTCGAAATACTGGGACCGTATCAACAGGGCGGAGCAGCTTATCACATCCCTGCCCGAAGTGATGCGGGTACTGACATCTCCGGCGGAAACGGGTGCCGTGACACTCGCCTTGCCCCAGGATGTTCAGGCGGAAGCGTTCGATTTTCCGGCTGCCTTGTTCGAAAAAAGAATCTGGACCATTCCCCGGCCCAGAGCGGACAAAGAATTGTTGAAAAAAGCAGCAGCGTGGATCCGAAACAGCAAACGACCCCTTATTATTGCCGGTGGTGGTGTTATATACAGCGAAGCCACCGGGATTTTGAAACAATTGGTATCACGCACCGGTATCCCTGTTTCTGAAACCTTTGCCGGAAAAGGGGCTCTCCGCTATGATGCGCCTGAAAATGTGGGTGCTATCGGTGTAACGGGAACACCGGGAGCCAATGCCATTGCCGAAGAAGCGGATCTGGTTATTGGTGTAGGAACCCGTTACACAGACTTTACGACGGCATCAAAAACACTTTTCCATGATCGGAATGTACGTTTTATCAATATCAACATCGCCGAATTCGATGCCTTTAAGCACGCGGCCCTTCCTTTGACCGGTGATGCCTGCGTTGTGCTTGAAGAGCTGGGTCAGCTTCTGGATGGTTACCAGGTCGATGCCGGTTATCGCAAGGGTGTGGAAAACTATAACAGGGAATGGGACCGGGAAGTTGACCGTGTCTATCATCTGAATCACGGTGTACCTGTCAGCCAGGGTGAGGTGGTCGGTGCGGTGAATGAGTTCAGTGATGAAAAGGATGTATTGCTCTGTGCGGCGGGCAGCCTGCCCGGTGACCTTCATAAACTGTGGCGTACACGTGATCCCAAGGGATTCCATCTGGAATACGGTTATTCCACGATGGGGTATGAAATCGCGGGCGGCCTGGGTGCAAAAATGGCGGCTCCCGACCGTGATATTTATGTGCTGGTCGGCGACGGTAATTACCTGATGATGAATCATGAGATAGTAACCTCTGTACAGGAAGGCTATAAAATCAACATAATCCTTCTGAATAATAATGGATTTGCCAGTATCGGCGGTTTGTCCGAATCCCTTGGCAGTGAGCGTTTCGGTACCAAATATCGTTACCGTAATCCGGAAAGCGGTCAGCTCGATGGGGCCGTGCTTCCGGTGGATTTTGCTGCGAATGCACGCAGTCTCGGTGCCCATGTCATCGAATGTACGGATATGGATTCATTTCGTCAGGCGCTGAAGGAAATGAAGGAACAGGATAAAACCACGGTTATCACCATCGATACAGATCTGGAGCAGCGTGTTCCGGGTTATGCCTGGTGGGAAGTTGCGGTTGCAGAAGTTTCGGAAATGGATTCCGTAAAGGATGCTTATAAGGAGTATTTAAAAAATAAAGCGAATCAGCGGTATTATTTGTAATTCGGATTATTAAACACTGCTTTAATGGCCGCTTTAACAAGGTAAGAATAAGGGATTTTGAAATGGATCAGATTGTAAAGAGTTATATAAACGGACGATGGGTTAAGAGTAAAGGTACTGATCTGCTGGATGTGATTGATCCGGGTACGGGTAAATTGATCGGTAAAGTACCGGCCGGAGATGCATCCGATATTCAGGACGCTGCCCTTGCCGCTTCTGCCGCATTCCCGGAATGGAAGAACACCCCGGCAACGTCACGCATACAGTATTTGTTCAAACTTAAGGATCTTCTTGAAACACACCTGGAGGAGCTCGCACGTATTATTACGATGGAGTGTGGCAAAACGCTTGCCGAGTCCCGTGGCGAGCTTCGCAGAGCTATTGAAAATGTAGAGGTGGCTTGTGGTATTCCAAGCCTGATGCAGAGTGAGTTTTCCGAGGACATTGCCAGAGGCATCGATGAATACATGATCCGTCAACCACTGGGCATAGCCGCCTGTATTGCCCCTTTTAATTTTCCGGCAATGATCCCGTTCTGGTTTATGCCTTACGCGATCGCCTGTGGGAACACCTATATTGTCAAGCCCTCCGAAAAAGTACCGTTTACGATGGAACGGATTTTTGAGCTGATCGGTCAGCTTGATCTGCCTGCCGGCGTTATCAACCTGGTTCATGGCGCCAAGCCGGCCGTCGATGCCATTTTGCATCATCCGGAAATTAAAGCCGTCAGCTTTGTGGGATCATCGAACGTGGCACGCTACATATACAGCGAGGGCGCCGCTTACGGTAAGCGGGTACAGGCTCAGGGCGGCGCAAAAAATCCTGTCGTGGTCATGCCGGATGCCGACATGGACCTTACCGCTAAGATTATAAATGACAGTGTATATGGTTGTGCAGGGCAGCGTTGTCTGGCAGCGGCTACGGTTATCACTGTTGGCGAAGCCGGAAAAGTGTTTACTGAGGCGCTGCATGAAGGGGCTAAAGCGAAGGTGGTCGGATATGGACTCGACGACCAAACAGAGATGGGGCCGGTGATTACGCCGGAGAGTAAAAAGCGTATCCAATCCCTTATTGATCAGAGTGTAAAGGAAGGTGCTGACCTGTTGCTGGATGGCCGGGAAACAAAGGTAAAGGGCTATGAAAAAGGAAATTTCATGAATCCGAGCATCCTCAGGAATGTAAACCCTGATGGTGATGTATTCAAAACGGAAATATTCGGACCCGTGATGGGACTGATGCATGCGGACGATATCGACGCTGCGCTTAGCATTGTAAACAGCGGTGAATTCGGTAATGCCGCCAGTATTTTTACAGAAAATGGGGCGGCTGCCCGGAAGTTCAGGAAGGAAGCCTGGACCGGCAATATTGGTATTAATATCGGTATTGCAGCACCGATGGCGTTTTTTCCATTCAGCGGATGGCGGGGCAGTTTTTTTGGGGATCTTCATGGACAGGGCCGGCATGCCGTAGAATTTTTTACGCAGACAAAAGTGGTTATTGAACGATGGCCGAAGGAATGGTCACGCAAATTTTGAGGATATGATAATGATTAAAGTAGCAAATGCACCCTGTTCGTGGGGTGTACTGGAATTCGATCTGGAAGGTGAAGCTGCGGGTTACGAACAGGTTCTGGATGAAATTAAAGAAACAGGGTATCAAGGCACGGAACTGGGTGACTGGGGATTCATGCCGACAGATCCGGCAGTATTACGAAACGAACTGGTGCAGCGGGATTTACATTTGCTGGGGGCTTTTGTCCCGGTCGCCTTTGCCGATGGATCGACGCATGATCAGGGAATGGAGACGGCCCTCAGGACGGCGCGGCTCATGGCTGATGCCGGATTCAGTGATGCTATCATCGTCCTGGCTGATGATAACGGGAAAAATGCCCTGCGTACCGCCCGCGCCGGGCGCATCAAGCCGGAAGAGGGTCTAAGGAACGATGAATGGACCGTCTTCGCGGACGGAGTGCAGAAAATTGCCAATGGTATCCGTGAAAAGACTGGTCTGAGAACGGTGTTTCACCACCATTGCGCGGGTTATGTCGAAACACCGGAAGAAGTGGATGCGCTGATGAAACGCACAGATCCCGGTCTGCTCGGACTATGCCTCGATATGGGACATTTCCGTTTCGGAGGTGGTGATCCGCTTAAAGCACTGCAGATGTATGGCGACCGTGTCTGGCATATCCATTTCAAAGATTGTGAACCGCGTATTGCTGCGGAATCGCGGCAGAAGGAATGGGATTATTTTGAGTCGGTGCGAAACGGCGTTTTCTGTCCGCTGGGAAAAGGCGAAGTCGACTTTAAGTCTATTGTTGAGGAATTGAAAACGTTACAGTATTCCGGCTGGATTGTCGTGGAACAGGATGTACTGCCCGGTATGGGCAATCCAAAAAATTGTGCGCGGGATAACCGCTTATTCATAAACGGATTAGGAATTTAAGCATGAAAAAACTGAAAATTGGTGTGATCGGTCTGGGCAGAATAGGACGTGTTCACGTGGAAAATATCGTACGGCGTATACCCTCTGCGAAAGTCGAAGCTATCGCAGACATAAGTGAAAATGCTCTCCGGGAGGTTACCGCGGAGTTTAATATCAGTCACAAATACACGAATTACCGGGACCTGATAGCGAATAAACACATCGATGCTGTACTCGTTTGTTCTTCGACCGATACACATACGGAAATTATCAAAGCGGCCGCATCTGAGGGAAAACACATTTTCTGTGAAAAGCCCATAGACCTTTCACTGGATAAAATTAATGATGTTTTGCATGAGGTCGAAAATGCCGGAATTGCCTTTATGCTCGGATTTAACAGGCGTTTTGATCCGAATTTTCTGAAAATTCGTGCGATGATACGCGACGGGAAAATCGGCGATCCGCACCTGGTGCGTATTACCAGTCGGGATCCCGGGCCACCGCCGCTGGATTATATAAAAGTTTCCGGCGGCATGTTTATGGATATGTCTATTCACGACTTTGATATGGCACGGTATCTGGCCGGCTCCGAGGTAACGGAAGTATATGCAAAAGCAACGGTCCGGGTGGATGACGCTATCGGTGAGGCCGGTGATGTCGATACGGCAATGATATTGCTAACCTTTGAGAACGGGACGATCTGTTGCATCGATAACAGCCGGAAAGCCGTCTACGGATACGATCAACGGGTTGAAGTATTTGGCTCGGCCGGTATGGTCAGTACGGAAAATAATACCGAAGACAATCATTATTATCTGGATCAACAGGGACGTCATGCCGCGTTACCCCTGAATTTTTTCATGGAGAGGTACACGCAATCCTATATTAATGAAATGCAGGAATTTATTGAATCGATTTTGGCGAACAGGGCACCGGTCGTAACCGGCAAAGATGGCCTGGCTTCGGCCCGGATTGCTTATGCCGCAAGGGAATCATACGTAAACAATAGGCCCGTAATAGTGACGACCCCTGGAATGAACGCTAAAACAAGTTAAACGGATACGGTGGAAAACAGTAAAAATGGAAATAAATTCAGAATCTGGTCCAGAGGTGCAAAAACAATCTGTCAGAGAATTAATCCGACGGATCTTACCTGATATTGCAGATACCTTTAAGCTTTATAATGTTCCTTCTGAAAACGGATATGATGTTTTCGAACTTCAATCCGATGGAAATACGATCATGCTGGGCGGATCGGGCGGGGTCGCCTGGGCTTCCGGATTGCACTGGTATTTGAAATATTATTGTAACGTGCACCTGTCCTGGTGTGGCGATCAACTGCGTTTACCCCATCCTTTACCAAAAGTCAGGGATACATTTCGCCGTGTCAGCCCGCATAAATACCGGTATTACCTGAACTACTGTACATTCAGTTACTCGATGGCCTGGTGGGACTGGAAACGGTGGGAGCGTGAAATCGACCTGATGGCTTTAAACGGCATTAATATGCCGCTTTCCGTCGTGGGGCATGAGGCGATCTGGCAAAAACTTTTACTGGATTTCGGTTTGACAAACAGTGAAGTCTATGAATTTTTCGCCGGTCCTGCCTACCGGGCCTGGGGCTGGATGGGTAATATTGAGAACTGGGGCGGCCCTTTATCCCAGAACTGGATAGATGACCAGATGAAACTTCAAAAGCAGATTCTGAAACGTCAACGAGATCTTGGCATGCAGCCGGTGTTGCACAGTTTTTCAGGCCATATACCCCAGAAATTCAAGAGCCTCTTTCCGGATGCCCGGGTTGATCAGCTTCCCAGCTGGTATGGTTATCCTGGTAACCATTTTCTGGATCCCAATGATCCGCTTTTTAAAAAGATGTGCAGTAAATATATGAAACATCAGCGTGAGCTTTACGGTACCAATCATTTTTATACAACCGACCTGTTTCATGAAATTGATTTACCTGATAATAATCAGGAAGAATTGAGTCGGGTAAGTAAAGCCCTGCTCGATGCCATACTGGAAAATGACCCGAAAGCGGTATGGATTATGCAAAGCTGGAGTCTGCGTGAAAAAATTCTGGATAACTTACCTCCTGATCATATACTGATCCTGGACCTCTATTGTGATTCTGATCCGAAATGGCGTAAAACAAATGCGTTTTACGGTAAACCATGGATCTGGTGCATGTTACATAACTTTGGCGGACGCACCGGGATGTCAGGTGATATCCGGATTATTGCCAATGACCCGGTTGAGAGTCTTAATCATTTGCAAAAAGGTTGTTTCAAAGGTATTGGTGTGGCACCGGAAGGCATTGAAAACAATCCGGTGATTTATGACCTTATGGCGGAAATGGCCTGGCATGATGCGCCCGTTGATCTCGATCGATGGATTAAACACTATACCGAAAGAAGGTATGGCATGCATTCGGAAAGTATTCTTGAAGCATGGAAAATTCTGTTACAGACTGTTTATACCGGTCCGGCATCATACGGACCGATGGAATCCGAAATCTGTGCCCGACCTGCCATGGATATTAAAAATGTCAGTTCCAACGGGTCCACCGAAATCTATTACGATCCGTTCGTGCTCGCAGAGGCCTGGCCGCTTTTCCTGAAGGATAGTGAACACCTGGCCGGAACAAGAACCTATATGTATGATCTGATCGATCTTTCCCGGCAGATCATGGTTGATTATGGCAGAATCTTGTACAGGCGGATGATGGAGGCCGTTACATTGTCTGATTATACGGCATTTGAATCCTCCGGCCAGGAATTTCTGACACTGATTCTGGATTTGGACCATCTACTGGAAACCGAGGAACATTTTCTCTTTGGAAAATGGCTGAACGATGCCCGCAATAAAGGTAAAACACCAAAAGAGATGAAACTGCTGGAATGGAATGCCTCAACACAGGTAACCTTGTGGAGTTCACCGGAAATTACTGAATTTCATGATTATGCTAATAAACAGTGGGCAGGATTACTCGAAGATTATTACCACAAACGCTGGGAAATGTTTATCGAAGCGATGCTGTTTGCTATGAGGGAAGGCCAGCCCTTCGATGAGAAGCGTTTCAATAAACAAATACTGGAGTGGGAAGCGCGCTGGCCATTCTTCAACCATCAGTATCCGTTTGAACCACGTTCTGATGGATTGGAAACGGCAATCGCCATGTATAAGAAATATCATCCTTTAATTGAATGTGCGAAGAAAAAGCAACAGGCAGTTTAGTATGAACACGTAACGGAATCCGATCTGCAAACAAGGGACGGATTTATAACTTTTCATATTTTATTTGATGGAGAACTTCTGTGCGTCTATATGGAATTGATTACACCATTTTAATCCTCTATCTGATAACGACCATCGCCATTGGTTTCTTTTATCAGCGCAGGATTAAGACATCCAGCGATTATTTTCTGGCCGGCAAATTATTACCGTTCTGGGCTATCGGCCTGTCCATCGTCGGTTCCGATATCGGTGCCGTCGATTTTGTCGGTCTGACCGGCCAGGCTTACCGGTATGGTATCGTTGTGGCTAACTTCGATTGGATCGGCTCTGTACCGGCGATGATTCTGGCAGGGCTGGTCTTTATCCCTTACTACTGGCGTGCCGGGGTTTTCACGATACCGGAGTATCTGGGACGCCGGTATAATGTGTATGTACGGGTGATCAGTGCTCTGATCTGGCTTGTTTTTATTGCATTCAGCCTGGGCGTCCTTCTATGGTCGACCGGATTGTTGATGCAGTCGATGTTTGGCTGGCCGATCATCCCTTCCATCCTGATCATGGTGGTCGTTGTCGGTCTGTATACGATCAGCGGCGGCTTATCAGCGGTTGTCATGACCGATGTTATTCAGGTGCTTTTGATGTCATTCGGTGCCGTGGCTATTCTGATTCTGGGATTTAATGAAGTCGGCGGATGGGATGCTCTCGTTACTAAAATTGAATCCATGGGGCCGCAGTACAACAATCATTTCTCGCTGGTTGTATCACCGGAAGCTAACACGCCGTATCCCTGGACAGGCATTCTGTTCGGCCTGGCGTTTGTGCTGGCCCCGGCATATTTTATTGGGAATCAGGTGATTATTCAGCGTTCCCTGGGTGCCCGTGATGAATGGCACGCCAAGGCGAGCATGATTTTCGGCGCTTTTTTAAAGGTTCTCATACCAATACTGGTTGTCATTCCCGGTCTGTTGGCCCTGGCGCTCTTCCCGGATATAGAGGACGGTGATAAAGTGTATGCGGAGCTTATCAAGCATCTTCTGCCGCCAGGCCTGACCGGCCTGATCTTTGCCGCGTTCCTGGCTGCATTGATGTCATCCGTCAGCTCCATCATCAATTCCGTGGCTACCGTATGGACGAAAGATATTTATGAACCTTATTTCCAGAAATCGGCCAGTGACCGGAAATCGTTATTCATGGGACGCCTGGTAACCGGTTTGATTCTGGTGATCGCCGTGGTTTCCTCACCGCTGAGCAACCGGTTCCCCGGTGTTTATGTGTATATCCAGACCATCAATTCCTTTGTTCAGGGTCCGGTATTTGCCATTTTGCTGGTTGGCATGTTCTGGGAGCGGGCAACGCAGTGGGGCGGATTAGTCGGTCTGGTCGGCGGCGTCATCCTCTCCGGAAGCTTGTATGTTTTCAGGGAAGGCCTGTTTACCATCTCTGAACCTTTCCTCTATATCGCCTGGTGGAGTTTCCTTGGCAGCGTCTTACTCTGCGTTGCTGTCAGTTTGGTGACCAAACCTTCCGGGCAGGAAAAACTCAGGGGTCTGGTTTTTCGACAGGTATTCAAAGATAAAGAATTACAGGAAGCACTAAAACGCAATATAGAAAATGAGTAAATTATGCTGAATTTTAACTGGCTAACAGACGTATCGCTGACAGCGGCACATATCATCATTTTGCTGGCATTTATCATCCCGCTGATTTTTGCCCTTGTTCTGCCCCGTGCTTATATCTATCTTGGTGCAAAAGACCAGAAAAAATGGCGCAATCTGAAATGGTGGATTGTGATTTTGGTTGCTATTCAGGTATTGGTATATGTGAACTTTTGATGGTCAGCCCGGTCATACTGATTATGGCACCAGGGTAGAATCTCGCAGGAAAACGCAGCTTTTCATGGAAACGTTTATAATTGAACCTGCTATCGATCAGACGGAAGCCGTACGGATTCTGAGAAAACCTGCCGGTTTGTTTTCGATGAAACGAACACTGGTCAGAGTAGAATGCTTCCATCTGCCGGTTTATATATTTGAAATCAAGACCCGGGATAAAAGGGGAAACCCGGTTGTCCATGAGGTTTGCATCGATGGCATCCAGGGCCATTTTGCGCTTATCCAGACCGCGAATCTGTCCAAACACAAACCGGATAATCAACCGGAGATTAATTTCAACTTAAATACGGCAGATGCAGCGGACAAAGCGCGGAGGCAGTTCAGAAATCACATGCACCGTTTTCGTCCGGGGATCACCATCGAAGATGTGCAGCTTGCCTCTAAAGCCTGGTATCCCTATTGGACCGGTTTTTATACTTCCAGGAAAGGTTTCCTGTTTGACGTGATCGACGGATGTAACGGCAAAATGCAGGGTGTGAAGATGAAATCGCTGTTCAGCGAGGTAATAATAAAAAAGTCCGGATACGAATAAAACAAGGAATACATGTATGAAATATCGTTTGCATTGGCTGTTTATAATCATCGTTTTTACAGGCACATATGCCCTTCAAAGCTGTTCGAACAAACCGGCGGCGCCTAAAAATATCATCTTATTCATCAGTGATGGTTGCGGGTATTATCAGAAAGATATCGCCAGTATCTTCGAACACGGTCAACCCGGTATGCAACCGTATGCCGATTTCCCGGTAAAACTGGCCATGAGTACATGGTCGGCGACGACGCGTGGCTATAATCCGGATTCGGCCTGGGCCTCGTTCGATTGGGTGCGCCGGAAACCGACCGATTCGGCTGCATCAGGAACCGCCATAGCCACCGGTATAAAGACCTTCAATGGTATACTGGGGGTGGATACCAGTAATGTTCCTCAAGAAATCACTATGACCTATCTGGATAAACTGGGTAAAGCAACCGGGGTGGTGTCGAGTGTCTTGCTCAGCGAAGCGACACCGGCTGCTTTTGTTGTCCATCACCCTGATCGGAATGAACACGAAATAATATCCCGAAAGATGATTGAGGAAAGTGACCTGGAAGTCATCATGGCCTGCGGACATCCCTATTTTGATGATCAGGCGCGGCCGGCAACGGATACAACCTATAAACATGTAGGGGGAGAAGAAACCTGGCAAGCGATTTTAAACGGCGAAGCCGGAAACAAAAATCCGGGTAATAAAGATCTGCAACCATGGACTTTCGTTGAAACAAAAGAACAGTTCCTGGACCTGATGGAAGGGGAGACTCCGGAACGTGTTCTCGGTATCCCTCAGGTTCTGGGTACCCTGCAGAAGCATCGCAGCGGAGACAGTCAGAAACCGCCATTCGAGGTGCCGTTAAACATGACCGTCCCCTCACTCCCGGAGATGACCCTGGCCGCTATCAACGTGGTCGATGAAGATCCGGATGGTTTTTTCCTGATGATTGAAGGCGGCGCTATCGACTGGGCCGGCCACGGGAACCAGATCGGTCGCTTGATTGAGGAAGAAATAGACTTTAACCATGCGGTAGGAGCGGCTATTGAATGGGTTGAAAAAAACAGCAGCTGGGACGAGACGCTGATTATCGTAACCGCGGACCATGAAACCGGTTATCTGACCGGTCCGGGTTCAGGTAAGGCCGGTAACATCAGTGCCGAAAACTGGAACGAAGTGTGGAAGCCGCTCGTGAATAACGGAAAAGGTAACGTACCCGGTCATGAATGGCATTCCGGAAGCCATACGAATACACTGGTTCCCTTATATGCGAAAGGGGCAGGAAGCGAGGCACTTGAGGCCCGGGCTGATCAGATCGATCCCGTTCGCGGTCCATATCTTGATAATACGGAGATTGCACAAACTATTTTCAGCTTTTATAAATAATGATTTCCATTCATGGGGTCCATAATGAAAAATGTGTATTTCCTGATGGGGGTGATGGGATTATTCATGGTTTCCTGTACGGATAATAGTATTCTGACGGTAAAAAGTCCGGATAGTCATATCGTTTTTAAGTTATTAAGGACTTCTGATGAACGCATCACCTATGCTGTTTCCAGGAATGGAAGTGAAATTGTAACATGTGGAACACTTGGTATCCGTATAGATGATATTATATATGGCAGAAATGGAACCGTCAGTGTAGATTCGGACGATACGGTTATAAATGAAACCTATGATTGGCGTGGTGTTCATTCCGTTGCACATAACCATTACCGCAGGACCCGTTTCACCATTTCAGCCGGAGAAAAAGAACTCCACGTAGAGCTGCGGGTTTATGATGACGGCGTTGCCTGGCGCTATACAATTCCGCTGGAAGGAACGCATCAGATTAATGAGGACCTCACATCATGGCAGCTTCCGTCTCAAACGGCTGTATGGTATCATTCACAAACATTGAATTTTGAAGGTACTTACAGTAAAGAAAACATTAAAGATATCCCGGATGCTACGCTGATTGCGTTGCCCTTCATCGGAAAAATGTCCGGAAACGACGGTTATATTGTTGTGGCTGAAGGCGGCCTGTTTGATTTCAGTGGTATGGAATTAATCAAAAAAGAAGGGAACAGGCTTATTGCCGTATTTGATGATGACCCGAAGGGATTTTCCTTTGAGGGTACCGTTGTTACGCCCTGGCGTCTGATCATACTGGCAGATGATCTGGACCGGCTTGTAAACAGTGACCTGATTCATAATGTCTGTCCGGCACCGGATGAACGCCTGAAAAATGCAGACTGGATCCGACCGGGCCGGGCTGTCTGGAACTGGTGGGCACTGCGTACTTCCGGCTCACCGGCAGACCAGAGGCGGTTTGTCGATGCCGGTGCAAAGCTTGGCTTTGAATATAATCTGGTCGACGAGGGTTGGGAAAACTGGAAAGAGGATCGAAAAAGTAAGTGGGATATTATTAAAGAACTGGTTGATTATTCAAGGAACAAAGGGATTGATACCTGGATCTGGCGTCATTGGGATATGCGTGATGGTTATGATGGATCCTTTCGTGACCCGGAGTATCGCAGATCGTTTTTCAAAAAAGCGAAATCAATTGGTGTGGTCGGATTGAAAATAGATTTCATGGATTCAGAGAGCCTGGAACGCGTACGCTACTATACCGCGGTGCTGGAGGATGCGGCGGAGGTGGGATTGATGATCAATTTCCATGGGGCCAATAAACCAACAGGTGAATCGCGGACGTATCCGCATGAAATGACCCGGGAAGGGATTTACGGCCTGGAACAGAATTTTAACGGGATTCCTGTCAACCATTATGCGACGCTCCCGTTTACCCGCCTTGTGGCCGGTCATGGCGATTTTACGGTGATTACGTTCCAGAAGGACTATCTCGGAGGTACGACTTTTGCCCTGCAACTGGCTTCGGCCGTGGCTTTTACATCACCCGTGCAGCACTTCGCCGATTTCCCGGAACTCTATCTGGAGAGCCGGGCGGCGGATGTTATTAAGGCATTACCTGCAACCTGGGATGAAACCGTTATCCTGCCGGGAAGTGAAATTGGAGAACTGGCGGCCATGGCCCGGCGAAAAGGGGACCAATGGTTTGTCGCGCTTTTGAATGGCGAAACCGCAAGACACTATAACCTGTCGCTGCCTTTCCTCGGGGAAGGGATTTATGACGCACAGATTTTTGCCGACCGGTTTACAGAACCGGCTGCGTTTGATATGACCGAAGGGGTATATTCCGGCAAGAATAGTATGCAGGTGCATATGGTCCCCGGCGGTGGCTGGGTCGGACATTTCAAACCGGTAAACGAGCCGGAGGCATGGCTCATGGCTGAAGCCGGTGAACGGTACCTGAATAAACGAGTCAACGTCACTTTCAGGACAAATATACAGAACGGAACCATCTATTATACCCGGGATGGCACCGTGCCGGGACTAAACTCAAAAATATATACGGATCCGGTGGAAATTAAGGAGCCGGGTATCTTACGGGCGGTATTGGTGGATGATGCCGCAACACAGAAAGCCAGTACCGAAATATCCTTTGAAGGTGTTGATGCTCCACGGATTGAACCCGCAGGTTATATTTCTGCGGAGGAGCCGGTTGAGGTGAACATCCTTGAAGCACCGCTGACCGATGGAACGCTTTACTATACCACAGACGGCAGTGAGCCGACACCGGCATCGATTAAATACGAAGGCCCGTTTGTGTTAGAAAAATCAACCCTCGTTCGTTCAAGTCTGATTCCTGAGGAAATGGCTCGAAGTAATGTAACGTCGGCATTATTTGCCTTTGAAAATGATCCGCGTCCTGGTCTCAGGGGTACGGTTGCAGGAATACCGCTGGAGATGCACAAAGCATGGAATAAACCAGTAAAACTGCTTGTTCCTGCTACAAATAACTATGGATCCGCGGGTGACGTCATCCTTACCAATGGATTTCGTGGAAGCAATGTGTTCTCCGACGGACAATGGCTGGGATTTGAAGCAGATCATTTTCGATGTATAATTGACCTGGAAAATCTCACGGATATAAATACGATCGTTCTCGGGTTTTTTCGGGATATGGGATCCTGGATCTTTTTTCCGAAAGAAATTCGTATCTCTTTTTCGAATGACGGCAAAGTCTATAGCATTATAGACAAAACACGCTTTCCCGATCCGGCACAGATGGAGCCAAGGAAAATCATCGACTACAAAACAGACTGCTCTGAAAAAGCGCGGTATATTAAAATCGAGGCTGACAACATAATAACCTGCCCGGATTGGCATCCCGGGGCCGGAGGCAAGGCCTGGCTATTCGTTGATGAAGTGATGATCAAATAGAATATGATGCACGGAACCGGTCGACTGAATGGCATGGGAACCTTGTGGATTAATCCGGATATCTATTTTTGCTTCGTTGCTGTGGATCGCTCGCCAGTCCGGAGAAAAGCAGTAAACGTTTTGCCTCCGGATGCCTTATACAGCTCCTGCATCGTTCGTACGGTAAACTCAGCCGCTTCGTGTTCTTAGCGTCATTGCGAGAGGAGGTTTAATCGCAGTGTTGATTGGACATTATGCCATGGACGAATAAGTATGACCATAATGAAATTGCAAAGATTGTTTTAAATGCTGCTTATCAGATTCATACGCGGCTGGGCCCGGGACTTTTAGAAACAGCTTACCGGGAAATACTTTGCTATGAGCTGAAAAAAACATGAGTTAAAAGTATTTAAAGAGATCGGCTTACCGATTGTTTGGGATTCAATGGTAATCGACATAGGCTTCAGAGCGGATCTTCTTATAGAAGACAAGGTAATTGTGGAATTGAAAGCAACTGAAAAAAATAAACCGGTTCACTACAGACAACTGTTGACTTATCTAAAGAGCACTGATATGTGGCTTGGGATACTGATTAATTTTGGAGATGTTATGATAAAACGCGGCGTAAAAAGGATTGTCAATAATCTAGCTGAAGGATAAAGCGCATTTAAGAGCGATCATGCTAGTGTCATGTCATGCTTGTAATGTCGTATAATATATTGTATCTTACTCCATCACACTAATGATGGAGTTGCTATGAAAAAGTACAAAGTAACTTTAACGCAGCAGGAAAGACAGGAACTAATCCATATCGTTCAGAAG
>CAYPHA010000035.1:0-30082 GCA_964410215.1 uncultured Calditrichota bacterium
TGGTTGAAGACCTTAAAAACGCATTTGGAACGGATAAACTGACGGTTAAAACAGGGATCCGGGCTACGGTTCACTTCACCGAATCGACCGTCGTCACGAATGATAAGACCTATGACATCAATCCGGTGGGCCTGGCCGCCCAGGAAATCCTGGTTGCCGGCGGGCTGGAGAATTGGGTCAGGGAGAAGATCGGGTAGGGCCGGGGGAGGGTTACCCTGCTCCCTGCTTCCTTGTCCCTTGCACCTTGAGTCCCCTACGAAAAGTGCAAATCACAGAGTTGTCATCCCGAACTCGTTTCGGGATCCACTGTTTTTAATGAACTTCGAGATGCTGAAATAAATTCAGCATGACACCATCGTGCTTTTCAGAGTGGACTCAACCTTGAACCTTTATGAACGTTGCCCGGCCAGCTTTTTCCGTAATAACACACCGCTGACGATGCGTTTCATGTAATTACGAAAATCATCAAAAATCGTGTAAGCCCAGGGTACGGCAATAAGCGAGACCAGCGTCGAAAAAATCAGGCCTCCGATAATCGTCCGGCCCATGGGAGCATAGGACATGCCGATCATTTTCGCATTACCGAGAGCCATGGGAACCAGTCCGCCGATCGTGGTAAAGGCGGTCATTAAAATCGGGCGAAAACGGTTTTTGCCGGCCTCCATCAAGGCGTCGTACCGGGCATAGCCTGCTTTACGAAGCCGGTTGACCAGATCGATCAGAACGATGGAATTATTGACCACAACACCGATCAGAATCACCATACCGATGTTACTCATGATATCACGGGTGGTATCCGTGATAAACAGGATCCAATAGGCGCCGACAAAGGAAAACGGAATGGCAATTATAACCGACATGGGCAACACAAATGATTCGAACAGGATCCCCATCAGCAGAAAAACAAAGGTAACGGAGAGAATCAGGGCAAAAAACATGCTGTTATCCGCCTCCTGCATGCGCTGGAAACGCTGTCCCTTGGACCATTTATAACCGTACGGCATCGTGAATCCGGCCATCGCCTTATCGATTTTCTGATGTATTTGATCCAGCTTTTCGGATGTGGTGTTCGCTTTCACACTCAGGAACGTTTTACCGTCTTCGCGTGTTATTTCACCGAATCCTTTATTTACCGAAAAAGAGGCAACGGCATCGAGCGGAATTTCCTTTCCGTTTGCCGTAAAAAACGTAATATTCTTGAGTTGTTGCAGGTTTTTACGGTCTTCTTCCTGAAGCTGAATAACCACATCGATTTCCTTTTCTTCCGTCTGAAACTTCGGAAGCTGGATACCACGCAGCGCGTACATAACCGTTCCGGAGATAACACGCGGGTTGATCCCGTAAATTTGCGCCTGTTCGCGGTTGATATTTAAGTGAATCTCATCAGAGCCCTTTTCACGGTCGGTTTCAACACTGATGATTTCAGGGATGGAGGACAGGCGCCGTTCAACCTCTTTCGATAATTCGGCAAGCCGGCGCGTATCGTCACCATACAGGTTAATCGAAACCGATGCATCATCACTCCCACCCTGCTGCCGCCAGCTCGTCCGGAATTCGATACCCGGCATCTCCGGCATACGCTTTTTCACATCTTCAACAATCTCATCGCGGGTCATGGGTTCCGTATACCCCGGATCGAATATATCGCGTGCCCCGGCGATCAGGCTCTGATACCAGTTTTTTGATTCTTCCGGATGCAGGAAGACCCGGATCCGGGCCCAGTTTGTACGATAACCGACATCGATCGTGCGTATCCGGTATGCGTCGTATTTTACTTTTATCGTATCTTCCACCTGTGTAACAGCCCGGGTTGCATCGTTGTAGGTAAAATTATCCGGCATTTCCAGGACTACCACGAAATCATTGATATTACCGTGCCCCCCGCCCCCTTCCGTCTGTGACACACTGGTAAATTGCAGGGAAAACAGCAGGAAAAGAAGAATGATAAATGTTTCGGTCCGGTGTGTAAGGCTCCAGTTCAGGATTCTCTGGTACCGTGTATTGACCTTCCCGATGATCGCCGGTGGTTCAACCTGACGGCTGCTGACCAGCCGGCTTGCCGCCAGGGGGATAAAGACCAGCGCCACAAAAAGGGAGGCAACCAATGCAAAGATGACGGGTAAACCGATCCGCGTCATATAAAACTTCATACCAATTTCATCATTCATCAGGATCAGAGGCAGGAAGACGACGATGGTCGTAAACGTAGCCATGGAGATGGCCAGTGACACCTCGCTTGCCCCGACGGCGGCCGATTTTACGTAATTCATACCTTCCGACCGTTTATGATAAATATTTTCCAGCACGACGATCGAGTTATCCACCACCATACCGATGGAGATCATAAGGCCCATCATGGTGATCAGGTTCAGTGTCCAGCCTATGAAATACATAACGGTAAGGCTCACCATGAGGGAAATGGGGATGGCAAATATCAGGATACCGGTCATGCGCACCCGTCGCAGGAAAAAGTAAATGACCAGGAATGCAAACAGGCCACCCCAGATGCCGGCATTCTGCAGGTTTTCGATGGATTCCATTATAAAATTACCCTGGTTGAATAAAATCTCCATCTGGAAACCGGACAACCGCGGGTCTTTCTTGAACTCATTGTAGAACTTGTCTTCGACAGCCTGACAGAGCTCAACGGTATTGCCCATGGATTCCTTAAAGATACCCAGCTGTATCGCCGGACGGCCGTTGACGCGCTGAAACCACCGGCGTTCCGGGACATCGTAGCTGACATCTGCAATATCTTTGAGTTTGATATTGGTGCCGCGGATCGGCAGATTACGTATCTGATCGAGGGTATGGAATTTCCCGATGGAACGCACAAATATTTTCTGCCCGCCTGTTTTAACATGACCGGAAGAGAGGGCGAAATTGTCCTGCCGTAAGGATTCGATGACATTGAACAGGTTGATTTTATAACTTCTTACGGCATCCTGGTTGATATAAATCTGGATCGATTTTTCATCGGCTCCCCAAATTTCAACATTGGCAATGCCGTCAATCCGTTCGAGTGGTTTTTTAATCAGGTTTTCCGTGACAAAATAGGGATCTTCAATATCTCCCTTCTGAACAAGGGCAATCCACAGGATGGGGTCATCATCATCACTCCATTTCCTCAGGTAAAAGCGTTCCACATCATCCGGCAGTTCCGGTCGTACCCGGTCCATGCGATCCCTCAACTGGGCGTATGCCAGATCCATATCCGTTTCCTGGGCAAATTCGATCCAGGTCCAGCATCCGTTGCTGTGACTGTACGTATTCACCCGCTTTACTCCCGAAATGGTCCGTACGACCTCTTCGATCGGACGGGCAATCAGTTGTTCCACTTCTTCCGGGTTGGCATTCGGATAGGGTGTCCAGACACCCAGGAACGGTGGTGTGAAACCGGCCGGCATCAATTCCACGGCGATCTGCTGGTAGGCGATGAAGCCCACAACGAGCAATGCCAGCAGCGTCATCAACACCGTCACAGGCCGCCCCAGTGAAATCTTGGGTAGAAGACCTGTGTTTTCGGGTATATGTTCTTTATTGCGTTTTATCATGATGTTACCCCATGGGTCCTTTTATGCTTTTCTCGAAAGAATACTGTAAACGGTCGGGATGACAACAAGCGTCAACAACGTGGATGTGATCAGTCCCACGATAACCGTAAGCGCCATCGGTGTCCTGATTTCCGCCCCGTCACCAAGCCCCAGCGCCATCGGCAGCAATCCCAGAACCGTCGTCATGGTCGTCATCAGAATGGGACGCAGACGCACCTGCCCCGCTTCGAGGATGGCATCTATCTTGGACAGGCCCCGTTCCCGCAATTGATTGATATAATCAACCAGAACAATGGCATTGTTCACGACAATTCCCGCAAGCATAATCAATCCCAGAAATACGACAATACTCAATGGCATATTCAGTATATACAGGAAGAGAATCACGCCGATCAGGGCCAGCGGAATGGTGAAAATAATGACGAATGGATGTAAGAGGGATTCAAACTGCGAAGCCATGACGATGTAAACGAGAAAGATCGCCAGCCCCAGGGCCATCATAAGGCTGTTAAGAGACGTCTCCATTTCTTCATTCTGTCCGGCCAGGTGGTAGTTGAAATCACCGGGCATATTCATGCTTTCTATTTCTTCATAAATCGCCTGGCTGATGGTTTTCAGGTCACTACCGGGTGCAAGGTTCGCAGAAATAATCGCTGTTCGTTGCTGATCGACCCGGCGGATTTCAGAAGGACCTTCGTTGATGCGAATATCGGCAACCGCCTGAAGTGAAATCGGTTTATCATCGCCCGGATTGATAACCAGGCGGCGCAGATCATCGATACTCTCTTTATCCTCTTCGCGCAAGCGTACCAGGATGTCGATTTTACGGTCCTCATCCTTGAATTCCGTTGCCACATCACCTCTCACTTTATTCCGGACAATGGAAGCGACGTTCATCACGTTCAGCCCGTACCGGGCCAGCAGTTGACGATTATAAAAGATCTGTATTTCCGGATTCCCGCGTTGGAGACTCGCTTTCGCGTCTACCACACCGGGTATTTCGTTCATGCGTGACTCCAGCGATTTGCTGAGCCGTTGCAGTGTCACCAGGTTATACCCCCTGAGATGGACTTCAATCGGTGTTTTAAAGCTGAACAACACGGGACGTGCGATATTGGCCGTCACCCCGGAATATTCCTGCAGAAGGCCCCGAATCCGTGCGATTGCGGTTTCCTCCGCATCGACTACATTGGAGGTACGTTCCAGGGTCACCGTAATACGTGCGGTGTGCTCCCCTTCATCCGTATCGGCCGTCGCCGTTTTATCCGTACCGCAAACCGTTGCGACCTGTTTCACGCCGCGGATATCCTCGATCCGTTCCGCAATCCTGCCTACCCGCTCATCCGTTCCTTCCACCGGTGTACCAATCGGCAGGGTTAATTCAACATAGAACTCACCCTGATGGACCTCCGGGATCAACTCACTGCCCAGTCGCGGACCGATGACATAAAGCGTGAACAGGAAAATGACAATCACGATACCGATCAGGCTTAGGCTGTTGTCCAGGGAATATTTCAGAACTCGGGGATATTGTTTTTCGACGGCGCCATATACATAATCGAATACCAGAATGATGATATATGCCAGGGGTGAAAAAACCAGACGCGCCAGCAGGTAAAGCATATATACCAGCACTCCCGCAAACATGAACACGGCATGGGCAAAACGGTACGTCAGTTCCAGAATGATACCCATGATATATTTTAATACGTAAAATACCAGCTGGATGATACGGAAGGGTGTCAGGAGTATACTGATCAGAACAGTACGTTCCCTGTATGTATTTTTTACGCGTCCGAAATCACCGTAAAGGGATTCAACAGATTTAAAAGAAAGAAATTCCGGCCAGATCTCGGTAACAAAACGCAGCCGGTCATGGGTATCAGCGGCAAAACGACGCAGGAAATTTCCGTATTGTGCCTTTCTGTAAAATAGTTTTACAAGCCCTGCCGGGATTTGCACCACCAATAATAATAACAGTATAACTTCCTTGATGAAAGCCGTGAGCAGCGAAAAGAGAACTTTACCAGCTTTAAAGAGCGAAATGGCCACCGTAAGAAACAGCAGCCGGAACCACAGGCCTGTTTTCGCAATAAACGGAATAGGAACGGACCCGGAAAGCAGGTTATCCACTTCGTCCCGGATCGAGAAATTCAGTATATACTCTCTGGGGATTTTCTGCGTTTCTGCATCTTTAACAAATGTTTCCGTCTGACGCGAAGACAGCATGGGGATCAGAAACAGTGCCACAGCCAGCGAAGCCAGCAGCGAAAAGACCACCGTCAGGGCCATATCGCCGAAAATCTGCCCGGCCACACCTTCCACGAAAACAATGGGAAAAAATACGGCAATCGTTGTAAGTGTCGATGCCGTAACGGCCCCGCCTACTTCACTGACACCGCGAATCGTAGCCGGGATCAACCCGTCACCCTCTTCACGGCAGCGGGCAATGCTCTCCAGTACGACGATCGAATTATCCACCAGCATGCCGATTCCGAGTGCAAGGCCGCCCAGGGACATGATATTGAGTGAAACATCGAACATCTTCATGGGTGCGAAGGTTGTCACGATTGAGATGGGAATGGCCAGACCGATAATAACCGTCGGCCCCATCATCCTCAGGAAGATGAACAGGACGATAATGGCCAGAATACCACCGGCAACAGCGGTTCCTTTCACTTCATCGATCGAATTCTGGATAAAAATGGACTGGTCTGAAAGGGTTTCAATATCGATACCATCGGGGAGGCTGTAGGCGATAAAATTTGTCATCTGTTTCGTGCGGAAATCCTGCGCAGGGCCTTCACTTTTTTCTTCGGCTTCCTGTTTCTTTTCCAACTGCTGCACGAAAGCCTTCTGTTCGGGTGTGCCATATACGCGGCTTTTCACCCGTTCGGCCACGGCGACGATATTGGCATCCGCTTCCTTGTAAACTTCAATTTCGACACTTTCCCGGCCCTTGATACGGGTAATGATTTCTCGTTCCTTACTGGTTCTGTACACATTACCCACATCTTTTATTTTGATGTCGGCATTATTAAAGCGTCCGATAATAACATCTTCAATTTCCCGGGTGGTTTTGAATTCATTCAGAGTCCGGACAAGATATTCCGTTTGTCCTTCTTTCAGGTTCCCACCGGCCAGGTTCACATTTTCCTGAGCAAGACGGTCCCGTACATTCTGAATGCTCATGCCGATAAGCGTTAACTTCTGCTCGTTCAGTTCAACCCGGATTTCCTCTTCCAGCCCGCCTTTCACCTTGATTGCAGCCACGCCATCGACGGTTTCGAGGGTGCGTTTAATTTCCTCTTCCGCCAGGTAGCGCAGGTAAGTCAGACTGGATTCGCCATACAGACCGAGGCGCATGATAGGATCCAGGGAAGGATCATAACGCAGGATAATCGGCCGTTTCACATCCTGCGGCAAAAAAACCTGGTCCAGTTTTTCTCTTACATCGGCGGTAGCTTTATCCATATCCGTATTCCAGGTGAATTCCAGGATGACATCGGATTGTTCCGCCTTGGAAACGGAACTCATGGAAACGAGGTTATTGACCACGCCGAGGGCCTGTTCGATCGGACGGGAAAGGCTTGTTTCGATTTCTTCCGGGGCCGTGCCCAGGTATTCCGTCCGGACTGTAAGACTGGGATACGTCATATCCGGCATCAGATTCAGAGGCAATTGCTGATAGGAAATAAATCCGAATACGAAGGCGCCGATGACGACCATCAGGATGGCTACGGGACGCTCCGTGGTAAATTTAAAGAAACTCCGGGGCTCCGGTTTATTGGTATCTTCCATTTGGATATAGGTCTCCCTGTTCAGATTTTCAGGTGGCGTGTTCAGACGCCGGGTGATTCAACATCTTCGCGGTTTCCCAGCATATTTTCTCGTTCGGACACGATTCGTACGCGGGTCTTATCCTTCATCCCCGCCTGTCCGACTACGATAATTTTATCTCCCGGTTCAACGCCGGCGGTGCTTTCGATTTTTTCATGATCTTCAAAGCCGGGTTTCAGGCGCACTTTATGCGCAACACTGTCACGGACCACGAACACATTCATATATTCCTTTTCGTAAACCACGGCGGTTTTAGGCACCAGTACGACGTCTTCATGCGTATCGACAATAATATGAACATTGACAAACATGCCGGGTCGCAGAACGCGTCCCACATTGCGCACGCCCACGGTTACTTTGCATGTACCACTGGCCGGATCCACCATCGGACTTATCCGTTTGACCCATCCCTCGAACTGGATATCCTCAATATGATCAGATGTAAGCATGGCCTTCTGACCGATTGAAATTTCGTTGATGCTCTTTTCCGGCACCCATACGACGGCGATCACCTGTGACTGATTGACGACGCTAAACAATTTATCGCTCTGCTGGATCCGGGCACCGACCTTCGTCAATCGTTCACCCACCCAGCCGCTGATGGGCGATTGAATCTGCATGAAATCCAGGTTCAATTTCGCCTCTTCCCAGACGATACGGGCCGTTTCAAGAGTAAATTTCGCCTGTTCGAGTTCATCATCACTGAGCAGTTGTTTGCGGTGCATTTCTTTCTGGCGGTTATAATTACTGAGCTGCCGTTCATATTCAACACGGGTGCGCTTTTCAGCCAGTTCGTACTCTTCGGCTTTCAGCGAGAGCAGTGTATCACCTTTGTTTACATACTGCCCCTCTTCCTTATGGATTTTCTCCACGATTCCCTGAACCTGGGCATAGACATCTGCCATTACTTCTGTTTCCAGATTGGAGCTGAGCAGGATAAAATCGGAGATATCTCCCAGGAAAACGGTCGTTACTTCCACCGGGATCAGATCTTCATTATTTTCTTCCTTTTCCGCATCTTTTTTTTCATTTTCGGCAACAGCTTCTTCCGTATTTTTCAGGGAATCTGCAGATGCCGCTTGTTCCGTCTCCTCGCCGGATTGACCGGGACTGCAGCGCAGGGTGATCATTGCCGTAAAAAAAAGAAGAAGGAATACGGGCATAAAATTCTTTTGCATGATATCTCCAGATGTTACGGTTTATTTCGTTTCAGACTAGTGGTATAGACGTCTGTATAATGGTTATGTTTCATTACCAACAAAAATTTAAAGGCGTATATGCCTGGAATTGAACACAATACAGATTAAGCAATAATATACTAAAAACCGGAGGAGAATGTACAGGAAATGAAGTAAAAAAAAGCGGGTGCCTGTGAACACCCGCTTTTGGTAATACGTCGGTAATCAGAACTCGTCAAAAGCGATTTGTTCTTTTTCCACACCCTGGTTATACAGCATGGTATTAACCGCGCTGATCATCATGGGAGGACCGCAGAGGTAATACTCGATATCTTCAGGTGCTTCATGATCCTTCAGGTAATTTTCATAAACAACCTGATGGATAAATCCCACCGGACCGTCCCAGTTATCTTCCGGCATCGGTTCGGAAAGACCCACGTTATATGAAAAATTAGGAAATCTTGCCTCGATATCTTTAAAATCCTCATCATAGAACATTTCACGTTTCGAGCGGGCCCCATACCAGAAACTGACTTTCCGGTCTGTCTTCAGAGTATGAAACAGATGGAACAGATGGCTGCGCATCGGCGCCATTCCCGCACCACCACCGATATATACCATTTCCTTATCCGTATCCTTGATAAAGAACTCTCCGTAAGGGCCGCTTACCATCACCTTATCGCCGGGTTTGAGATTGAAGATAAAGGAAGAGGAAATTCCCGGAGGAAAATCGGTTCCCGGAGGCGGTGTGGCGATACGCACGTTTAGCATGACAATATCTTTTTCCGCCGGATGACTGGCCATGGAATAGGCACGGAAAATTTCCTCATCATTGGTTGCGCGCAGATCCCAGAGTTTATACTTATCCCAATCCGGCCTATATTCGTCTTCCACATCAAAATCTTTGAATGAGATATTATAAGGCGGAATGTAAATCTGGATATAGCCACCGGCCTTGAAATCCAGATCGAGGCCTTTGGGAAGTTCCAGAACCAGTTCCTTGATAAAGGTGGCCACATTGTTATTGGAACGGACCGTACATTCGAATTTCTGAATATTGAAAATCTCTTCCGGGATTTCAATCTTCAAATCGTTTTTCACTTTCACCTGGCAGGCCAACCTGACATTATCCTTGATATCGCGCCGGCTCAGTTGTGATTCTTCCGTCGGCAACACATCACCGCCGCCATCCACCACTTTGCAGGTACACATGGCGCATGTACCCTGCCCGCCGCAGGCGGAAGGTAAAAAGATGCCCTGATCGGACAGTGTGTTGAGAAGATTGGAACCCGCTTGCACTTCCGGGCTCTTTTCTTCATCGTCATTGATAGTCAGTTTGACCTTTCCCTTGGTGACCAGCTTGGACTCTGCATACGTCAGGGCCGCCACCAACAGAATTATTGTGCCTGTAAAAACCCCCGTACTGAGAGCAATTATACCTAAAGTACCCATTCACTTTACCCCGTTTATAATTGAATTCCCGAGAAAATCATAAATGCCATGGACATCAGACCGGTAATCAGCATGGTGATGCCCAGACCACGCAAACCTGCAGGGACATTGGAATACCGTATTTTTGTGCGAATCGAGGCGATGGCGACAATGGCCAGGAAGAACCCGAACCCGGATGAAAATCCGAAAACGGCCGATTCCCCGAACGTATACTCACGTTCTACCATAAAAAGCGACGAGCCCAGAATCGCACAGTTTACCGCTATCAGGGGCAGAAAGATACCCAGCGCCGCATACAGTTTCGGTGAAAATTTATCCAGAACCATCTCGACAAGCTGCACCATGGCGGCGATAGTCGCGATGAAGGTGATAAATTCCAGGAAACTCAGGTCCACTTCCGGCAATCCTGCCCAGGCCAGACCGCCGTCCTGAAGCAAATACGTATTTATCGCCCAGTTTGTAGGCGTTGTAATCGTCAATACAAAGATCACCGCCAGCCCGAGACCAAATGCCGTCTCCACCTTCTTCGAAACGGCCAGAAACGAGCACATACCGAGGAAGAAGGCCAGCACGATATTCTCAACAAATACCGCTTTAACAAAAAGACTAAGATAATGTTCCAACATATTGCCACGCTCCTTCCCTATTCATGCACCGTTTTCGTTATGGCCCTCTGGGCCCAGACCAGCAAACCAAGCAGAATGAACGCTCCCGGAGCAAGCACCATCAATCCCATATTCTCATAGCCTGCATTGTACAGAAAATCGGGAATCACCTGGAAGCCCATGAAGCTGCCGCTTCCAAGCACTTCCCGGCCGATAGCGATTACCATCAGAATCCAGCCGTATCCGAGGGCATTTCCCAGACCATCCAGAAAGGAGGGCCACACTTTATTCTGCAGCGCAAACGCTTCCGCGCGCCCGAGAATGATACAGTTCGTGATAATCAATCCCACAAACACGCTGAGCTGTTTGCTGATATCATAAAGAAACGCCTTTAAAACCTGGTCCACAATAATTACAAGTGATGCGACGACGGAAAGTTCCACAATAATGCGGATTTTAGAAGGTATGTAGTTGCGGATCGATGCCACGACCACATTCGACAAACCCAACACAAACATCACCGCAAACGACATTACCAGTGCGGTTTGCATCTGAACGGTCGTAGCCAGAGCCGAACAGATGCCGAGTACCTGAAAGGTAATCGGATTATTATCACTGAGCGGTTCACGAAGAATCCGCATGTTTTTCTTGGAAAACAGCTTTTCCCTTGGCTGTTTAACCGCTACTGCCTGATCTCCATTAGCCATTTATATCCCCCTCTCCGGATTTTCTGATTTCCCTTAAGAACGGTTCGTACTTCTTAAGATCGGACTTGAGAAAATTCGTGACACCCCGGGCGGTCAGCGTTGAACCGCTGATACCATCCACATAGTGCCAGGCCTCCGATTCGGGAACCGTTCCTTCTACTTTGCCTTTTACCACGGTGATGGACACAAGGTTTCCGTTTTCATCAAAAATCCGTTTACCCTTGAAATTGTCCGTAAACCACTCTTTTTCAACTTCACCGCCAAGTCCGGGTGTCTCACCGTGTTTGTAAAAAGTGATCCCCCTGACCGTCTCGACGTCCACATCAAGGGCGATGTAACCATAAATTGTAGACCAGAGTCCCTTGCCTGAAACCGGGAAGACATACGCCTGGATTTCTCCATCAAGAATATATTCGTAAAGCGGCATTTGCCCTGTATCTACGCCCGCTTCCAGGTCTGAAGGTTTTTTACCCTCTACCAGGCGACCTTCTGTATCCACAACCAGCTCCTTTATATTGGTTTGATAAAGCTCGCTGATTTTATCCTTTGAAAAAGACTGTCCTTCTTCAGGAACGATACCGACGGAAGCCAGAATATTCTTCTGAACATCAACCCGTTCATTCTCCTCCTGAAGTGGTCTTAGAATCGTCGCAGCACCTGCCAGCAGCACGCTGCAGACAATCGTAACGATCGCCGCAAAGCGAAATGTATATCCATTACTATGCACGACTTAACCTCCGCTTTATATTCTGTTTGACCACATAGTAGTCAATCAGAGGTGAAAAGACATTCATGAACAGGATGGCCAGCATCATCCCTTCCGGATATGCCGGGTTTACCGTCCGGATCAGGATGGCCAGTGCACCGATGAGTAACCCGTAGATCCACTTCCCCGTTTCGGTCTGTGTCGCGGAAACGGGATCGGTGGCCATAAATACCGCTCCAAAGGCAAATCCGCCCATGACAAGATGATAATGAGCCGGCAGGGTAAACATTCCTGTTGAAGCCGGACCGGCCAGAAAATTCAAGATCATTGCCATGAGGTATCCGCCGGCAAACACCGAGACGATGATACGCCAGCTTCCCACGCCGGTGATGATCAGGATCACCGCACCGATCAGAATAGCCAGCGCCGAGGTTTCCCCGATACTGCCCGGTATAAATCCGAGAAACATGTTCCACAGACTGAAATCACCGTAGGAGACGTTCTGGATAGCCTGGACAGCAGAACCGCCGGGCTCTGTGCCGGAAGCTACCAGAAGGGGCGTGGCTCCGGAGAACCCATCGACCACCTTATCCTTGGCCGCATCGATCGTCGTCCAGACCTTGTCGCCTGAAATACGCGCCGGATAGGCGAAAAACACAAAGGCGCGGGCCGTCAGCGCCGGGTTCAGAATATTCATCCCGGTTCCGCCAAACACTTCTTTTCCAATGACAACACCAAAACTGATGGCCACCGCGACCTGCCACAAAGGAATCGTCGGAGGCAAGGTCAGCGGGAACAGGATTCCCGTTACGAGAAACCCTTCATTGATCTCGTGTTTACGCACCAGCGCGAACACGACCTCCCACAGGCCGCCGACCGCATACGAAACGATGATGATGGGCATTATTTTCAACAAACCATAAATAAACATTTCCATAAAACCGGCCTGTACACCCAGTGCACTGAAGTGCTGGTAGCCGACGTTATAGGCACCCAACAAAGTAGCCGGGATGAGCGCAACAATAACCATGGACATGAACCGTTTGATGTCCAGCGCATCTCTGACGTGTGGCCCGCTCGTGGTCCTGCTGTTGGTCCAGAGCAGGATTGTATCCATCATTTCAAACAAGGGATAAAAGTTTTCCAGCTTTCCACCCTTTTGAAAATGAGGTTTCTGCTTGTCAAAAAAATTCTGAATGAACTTCAACTTCACACCTCGTATTATTAGTATTCTTTTCTATCAACCTTCGCGTTCGATCAGATCCAGACCCTGCCTTAATATTCCCCCGAAATTAATCTTTGAAGGGCATATATAGCTGCACAATGCCAGATCTTCTTCATCACATTCCAGTATTCCCAGTCCTTCCATTTCTTCGATATCTTCCGCCAGAATACTTTTCATCAGGTATACCGGATAAATATCCATGGGAACGACTTTTTCATAGCTGCCGCTTTGTACAAACGCTCTTTCGCCGCCTTTCAGCCGTGTGTCGAGCACAAATTCCTTTTTACCCAGCAGAGAAGAGGCAAAGGTATTGGAAAAGCTTTCCTTGTCAAAACCCGGCAACGCGTATTCGACCAATTTTTTCTGTTTACTGCCCTCCGGAATCACGCTCAGAAGGCTGTCATAAAACCCCATGTAGCCCCTGGAAAGAATTTTTCTGCCGGTCAGCACGTTCCCGGAAATGAAGCGCACATCCGTATCCTGCAGATTGTTCTCCTCTACCAGGGAGGTAACCGGCGCGCCCAGCAGCGTTTTCAGATATTTTCTTTCTTTCATGGATGAACCGGCAATGGCAATAATCCGTTCCGCGGGGAATACGCCGGTTTTAAAGAATTTTCCGATCGCCGCCACATGCACCGGGTTCACATACCAGACGATATCACCCCGTTTGAGGGGAGCGACATGATGGATATGGACACCGACATTCCCGGCAGGATGCGGACCTTTAAAACGGTGCAGTTCTACATTATTCACATTCCTGAACACGTCCTGGTATTCCGATTCTTTCTGATCGATCGAAAGATGTACCGCTCCGTCGGTCAGTTTCCCGAGCAGATCGACACCCAGTTGAAAATTTTCCGCGTCATTCCGGAGCAAAAATCCCGGATCGGCCGCAAGCGGACTCGTATCCATCCCGGATATAAAAATATCCCGGGGCGTATCCGCCGCATCAGCAATTTTGCTGAACGGACGCTGCCGGACCATCGGCCACAGCCCCCCTTTGAGCAACTGTGCGATAACCTGTTCACGGTTCAATTTACGTGCTTCTTCTTCCGAATGGGAATCGAGGGCCTCCGGTGTGTAGGACTTGTCGTTTTTCACAACAACTTCCAATAGAACCCGGCGTTCGCCACGCTTAATGGCCTCAACCGTACCACTGACGGGTGATACAAAATTAAGATCCGGGCGCGTCTTATCCGTAAAAAGAGGTGTACCGACCTTAACGGCATCGCCTTCCTTCACAGACAGTTTAGGCTTGATCCCCCTAAACTCAATAGGTTGCAGAGCAACAAAATCCGGTGCGGGCAATTCTTCCAGAACGCGTTCAGCTCGTCCTGCAATTTTAATGTCATACCCTTTTTTCAAAGAAAAATCTGCCATCTGTTCCGCCTAAATACATTTAACAAATGATAACTTTCACATAGCCGTAAATAGAAAAATTTAATGAATTTTTATGAATTTACAAAGTATTTTATTTCCCCGATGGAATTTTTACATCAGCCCGGTTGGTCTGAAGTCTGTAAATTATATCATAAGTTGAATATTTTTATTTTTTAAGATAAATTATAGTTTTTATGAAACGGAAATTTCCTGATTCCCATTTTTAAAAATTTAGCGATTTAATGAAAATAAATATTCCCAACCAGCTGACCTTTTTCCGGATTATTCTTACACCCATATTTATCTTTATAATTATTGAAAATACAGCCCGCTCGCGCTTTCTGGCAACACTGCTGTTTTTCCTGGCAGCCCTGACCGACTGGTACGACGGTTACATCGCCCGGCGCTTCAGCCAGACCAGCCGTCTCGGTCAGTTCATGGATCCCCTGGCCGATAAAATCCTGGTTTCCGGAGCGCTCGCCACCTTCGCCTACATGAATTACGCCTATACATGGATGGTCGTGGTCATTGTGGGGCGTGATTTCCTGATAACATTTCTCAGAAGCTACGCACTCTACCATGGCAAGTCCATTATTACAAGCACTTTCGCCAAATGGAAAACATTTCTTCAGATGGCTTTTCTCGTAACCCTGCTGATCTATATCAACATTCCCGGCCTGCCCGATCTGCGGCTGGACAGCGCCGAAAATCCCTGGTTATTGTGGACGACGCTTACCTTATCCGTCGTGGTTATTTTAACGGTACTGAGCGGTATTCATTACCTTGTCGTAAACAGGGCCCATGTTATCGAGCTCACCAAGCGTACGTTCAAATGGTTTTTCTAAATGAGGTTTTTTTGTGAAATCTTTTAAATCTTTCATCATATATATGACGGGTACCGGAGCAGGCAGCGGTTATTCGCCATTGGCCCCGGGTACGGCAGGCAGTCTGCTGGCCCTGGCTGTTTATTATCTCTTTCCGCTCGAACCGCTGTACTGGGCCCTGATCGCGATCATCGTCATGCTGATCGGAATACCGGTTTCATCCCGCATTGAAAAGGATCGTGGCGAAGACGCAGGCCTGATCGTCATTGATGAAATCGCCGGGCAATGGATTACCCTGCTATTTCTGCCCAGGACCGGTATTATTCTTTTACTGGGATTTATTCTCTTCCGGGTCTTTGACATCTGGAAACCCTTTCCCATCGACCGCTCTCAGCGTCTCAAAGGCGGACTGGGCGTCATGGCTGACGATGTTCTGGCCGGTATACTGGCCAATATCATCCTGCATGTTATTGTATGGACAGGGATTCTGACATGAAAGCGGTGCAGGTTGAAATTATTACCATCGGCAACGAATTACTGGCCGGCTATACCGTCAATACCAATGCGACGTTCATCGCGCAGCAGCTTCTTACGATTGGCATCTCTGTCGGCTGGGTGACAACGATACGGGATTCCCATGAAGAAATATTGAGCGCCTTCCGTGTTGCGCAACAACGGGCGGATGCCGTACTTGTTTCGGGCGGGCTGGGTCCGACACCCGACGATATTACCAAAAAATGCATTGCAGAATATTTCGGGACGGCATTTATCCGCAATGAACAGGTTTTCGCCGACATCAGCAGGTTATTAACGAACCGCAATCTGCACCTGCTGCAATCCAACCGGGACCAGGCGCTTGTACCCGATGCGGCGGAAATCATACGCAATCCGGTAGGGACCGCTCCCGGTCTGATTTTACAAAAAAACCGGGTTCCTTTCATCTTCATGCCGGGAGTACCGCAGGAACTGCAAAGGATGTTAAGCGGCCCGGTGCTCGCCTACCTGAAAGAAAACCTGGATATCGAACCGGTGACCACGCACCTGCTGCGCACTACGGGTATCACGGAAGCCGCATTGTACGAACGTGTTAAAAACATTGTCGATGCCGAAAAAAACATCCAGTTATCGTTTCTTCCGCGTGGTATCGGTATCGATCTGCGTCTGAAAGCATCCATAGATACGCCGGAAAAGCAGCAGGCATTTGCAGCGTTTATTTCCGCACTCAAAGCAGGTATCGGGAAACATGTCTATACCGAAACCGATATCACGATGGAAGAGAAAATCGGTGAGCTTCTTCGCGAACGGTCCCTGACGCTCGCCACGGCCGAAAGTTTTACGGGAGGGTTAATAGCAGACTGGCTGACCAATGTTCCGGGCAGTTCGGAATATTACATGGGCAGTGTCATCGCTTACAGCAATGAGAGTAAAATCCGCCTGCTCGGTGTGCAGCCGGATACACTGGAAACATACGGTGCCGTCAGCGAAAACACGGTGCTCGAAATGCTGCAGGGTGTGCGGGAACGGTTCGGAACGGATTGCAGTATTGCGTCGACGGGTATTGCCGGCCCGGGAGGCGGCTCCGATGCCAAACCGGTAGGGCTGTGTTACCTGGCCGCTTCCTGTAACGGCAGGGAACGCATCAAACGGTTTAATTTCGGTGAAAACCGCATTCGCACCAAACGACGCGGCGCCATCGCCGGACTGGAACTGCTTCGCCGTCTGCTGCTGGATATTCCCTGACCGGCACATATATTCATCAGGTCGTATTATGAATGAAACCATTCGTTGTTTTATTGCCGTGAATCTCCCGCAGGAACTCAAAGAGGACCTGCAGGAATACATCGACGCACTGAAAATCCGGGCACCGAAGGTAAAATGGGTTCGTGCACAGGCTCTGCACATTACACTCAAGTTCCTGGGCCCTGTTCCCGCTAAAACCCTGCAAACAGTGCAGGATAAACTGACCGGTTCGAGACGCGGAATCGAATCATTCCGGATGGTGGTATCGAATTTCGGGGCCTTTCCCAACCGCAGGAAGCCGCGGGTCATCTGGCTGGGCTTAAAAGCTGTTCCACAGCAGCCGCTGTATCAGCTGCATTCTCAGATCGATGCATTGATGGAACCGATGGGATTTGAACGGGAGAAACGACGCTTTTCGCCCCATCTCACCCTGGGGCGTGTCAAATTCTCCCTCGATATGACCGGGTTATGGGACTACATGACTTCAGAACCGTTTCCGGAATACACCTTCGATGTATCCGAATTTGCCCTGATGAAAAGTACTTTGAAACCTTCAGGAGCCGAGTATGCAACCCTTCAAAAATATTCTTTGCAGACTCCCTGAAATTGTAGTATTTTTTTGTTTCGACTAAAAAAAATCCATTAAAAATTTGGTACGGATTGGAGAATACATGAGTACAAACCAGGAAAAACTTAAAGCTGTAGACGTTGCCCTTTCACAGATTGAGCGGCAGTTCGGCAAGGGGTCGATCATGAAACTCGGAGACCGGGTCCGGGTGAATGTCGATATTATTCCGACCGGATCCATTTCACTGGACGCGGCACTGGGAACGGGCGGCATTCCGAGGGGCCGGATTACCGAAATATACGGTCCGGAATCCTCCGGTAAGACCACACTTGCCCTTCATGTCATCGCAGAAGCCCAAAAGACAGGCGGGCTGGCGGCCTTTGTTGATGCCGAGCATGCCATGGATCCGGGTTATGCCAAAAAACTGGGTGTGGACACGGTAAACCTCCTGGTCAGTCAGCCCGACAACGGGGAACAGGCCCTTGAAATCGTGGAAACACTGGTGCGAAGCGGTGCGCTGGATATCGTCGTTGTCGATTCCGTGGCCGCACTCGTTCCCAAAGCAGAAATTGAAGGCGAAATGGGTGACTCCCACATGGGTCTCCAGGCCCGGCTTATGTCCCAGGCGCTGCGGAAACTGACGGGTACGGTGAGCAAGTCCAACACCTCCGTTATTTTCATCAACCAGGTACGGGAAAAAATCGGGGTCATGTTCGGCAATCCGGAAACGACAACAGGCGGAAGAGCCCTCAAATTCTATACCTCTGTGCGTATTGACATCCGCCGCATTGCCACGATCAAGGAAGCCAACGAGATGGTGGGTAACCGCACCAAGGTTAAAGTGGTCAAGAACAAGCTGGCCCCGCCCTTCCGGGAAGCGGAATTCGATATCATGTATTCCCAGGGCATTTCCAAAGAAGGTGATATTCTGGATCAGGCCGTAAACCATCTGATCATACAGAAGACAGGCACCTGGTTCTCCTACAATGAAACGCGGCTCGGACAGGGCAGGGAAAATGTAAAACGCTTCCTGCGCGAAAACGATGACTTATACGGGGAAATTGACCTGAAAGTGCGCCAGAAAATGGGTCTGATTCATGATGATAACCAACCTGCCGAAACCGGGCCAAAACCGGAAACAGCTCCGAAAACACCGTAACGCCGGAAAGGACCTAAGCCATCCGCATCACCAGGATTGAATGCATCAGCCCGGCAAAGCGGCGTTATCAGGTATCGACGGACACGCATTCTGATTTTGAGGTCTCTGAAGATACGCTGATTCATTTCAGTTTATCCAGGGATACCGTGATCGCTCCGGACCGGCTGGCGGCTATCCGCATCCATGACGAAACGGTGCGTTGCCAGGAACAGGCTTATCGTTACCTGGCCCGCCGGCCCCACCTCGAGAGCGAACTCAGAATCAAACTGAACCAAAAGGGATTTGCTTCACAACGTATAGAAGCCACCTTTAACGAATTGAAAAAGAAACGGTACCTGGACGACGCGGAATTTATCCGTCTTTCTATCCGGGACCAGAGCCGGCTTAAAAAATCCGGCCCCCTGCTGATTCGTAAAAACCTCATCACAAAAGGCGCCGGTATTGAAACCGTATCACAGATCCTCGAGGAAGAGTACCCGCAGAGACTTATGGAGGAAAATGCCTGTGAACTGGCTCTCAAAAAAGCACACCAGCTTCGTGACAGCGTTCTGAAAACACGGATACAAAAGACGGTCCGCTTTCTGCAACAACGGGGCTATGGCTGGGAAATGATTCAATATGCTCTGGAAAAAACCGGTATTAACCATGAAGATGATCAGGAATGAGGTGACGACCCGCCGTCGAAAATTTTCCTGATGCGTTCTACCAGTTTCGGAAAGAGGATGGGTTTCTCCACGAAAATGTCTTTCAAACGTGACAGTTCGTTATCGACACCAAAAGCATGGCCGGAAGCGATTAAAACAGGAATCTCATGATAGTCCGAGGATTGAAGCCATTTGTAGAAAGACAATCCGTCTTCCCCGGGTAAACCCAGATCCGTAATGATCAGATCAATTTTCTGCTTTTCCAGAATATTTCGCGCCCGATCCGTATTATCATAGATTTTCACCCTGTACCCCTCTTTTTCCAGAAAAAGTTTGACAAGGAGCCCGGCGTGGGGATTATCATCGATGTATATTATCGTTTTCAACCTGGTTGCACTTCCCGTTTAATTATTTGGAGACGGGTTAAAAGTTTAATAATTTCCAGCCTGACGTTAAACAGGCGTTATCTGAATAAGAATTCAGCGTTCATGACCTGAAGACAATACGAATGGGGAATGTATGACATCACAGGAAATAAGGCAACAATTTATTAATTTTTTTAAAGATAGGGGACATAAATTTGTTCCCGGTTCACCGGTGGTTCCGTTGGATGACCCGACCCTGCTGTTCACGAATGCCGGAATGAATCAATTCAAAGATATTTTTCTAAACAAAGGCAAACGGGATTATGTTCGTGCAGTAAACACCCAGAAATGCATTCGTGTAAGCGGCAAACACAATGATCTCGAAGAAGTAGGGCATGACACGTATCATCATACCTTTTTCGAAATGCTGGGTAACTGGTCTTTTGGCGACTACTACAAAAAAGAAGCCATCCAATGGGCCTGGGAACTGTTCACCGATGTTTGGAAGTTACCCAAAGAAAAACTGTATGCGACCGTTTTCCGTACCGATGATGAAGCCGCCGTGTTGTGGCAGCAGGAGACGGATATCAAAAAGGAAAATATTTTACGTTTTGATGAAAAGGATAATTTCTGGGAAATGGGTAATACCGGACCCTGCGGTCCCTGCTCTGAAATTCATATCGACCTTGGTCCCGAATATTGTGATCATAAAGGTGAAGACCATGTCTGTTTCGTAAACGGGGACTGCGGCCGCTATATCGAACTGTGGAACCTGGTATTCATTCAATATAACCGTGATGAGAACGGTACACTGCACACCCTGCCCTCCAGGCATGTCGATACCGGCGCCGGTTTCGAACGAATCGTAGCCGTTCTCCAGGAAAAACGTTCCAATTACGACACTGATCTTTTCACACCCATCCTCGATCATATTGGCGACATCACCGGAACACCCTACCTGTCTTCAACCGAGCAGATGGCCTTTCGTGTCATTGCCGACCATGTGCGTATGCTGACCTTTTCCATCGCCGACGGCGGGTTGCCGTCCAATGACGGAAGGGGCTATGTCATGCGCCGCATACTGCGCCGGGCAGCACGTTACGGACGGAAACTGGACATGCACGAACCCTTCATTTACAAACTGGTACCGACCGTCATTGATATTTTAGCCGGTGCCTTTCCCGACGTAAAGGAACGGGCGGAACATGTTGCCTCGGTTATCAGAGCGGAGGAAGAGCATTTTAACCGCACCCTGGACCGGGGGCTGGAAATCTTCGACAAGATTAAAGAACAGCTACAGGAGAAAAAGGAAGTCCTCATTCCGGGTTCCGATGTCTTCCGCCTCTATGATACGTATGGTTTCCCGGTGGACCTTACACGGGTACTGGCTGATGAAAACAACCTGTCCCTGGACATGAAGGGTTTCGACATAGAGATGGAAGCCCAGCGTGAACGCGCGCGTGCAGCGGCAAAGTTCGATATGGGTGGTATTTCCGGTGACGCATGGACCGCAGTGAACGAGGGTGCGGACTCTGCGTTTCTCGGATACACGGAACTCGCCATCGAAACACATATTATGCGCTATTTCAAAGACAATGAGGCCATCCGCCTTGTTTTGAAGGAAACACCTTTTTACGCCGAATCGGGCGGCCAGATCGGTGACAGGGGGAAAATTATCGGTGAAGGCTTTGAACTCGAGGTTTACGATACGCAAAAAGACGGCGACCAAATCGTTCATTTTTGTAAACCGAATGATGCTTTTGATCCCCAATCCGATAAAGTGTTCGCCGAAGTCCTTTCCAGTGCACGCAGGGATACCGCCCGGAACCATACGGCGACCCACCTGTTGCATGCCGCCCTGCGTACGGTTCTTGGCGATCATGTCCAGCAGGCCGGCTCCCTGGTCGAACCAGAACGATTGCGCTTCGATTTTACCCATTTCGAGAAGATCAGCCAAGATCAGTTGATTCAAATCGAAGATATCGTTAACACCAAAATCCGCGAGGATGCCGAGCTGGAAATTGCCCGGGAAACGTTTTCCGAAGCACAGAAAAAAGGCGCCATGGCCCTTTTCGGTGAAAAATATGGTGAAATCGTCCGGACCGTCAAAGTGGATACGTTCAGCCTGGAACTCTGCGGCGGCACGCATGTGAACCGGACCGGGGAAATCGGTCCCTTTATCATATTACATGAAAACGGGATCGCCTCCGGTGTAAGGCGTATCGAGGCTATTACGGGTCCGAAGGCTGTCCGGCATATTCAGAAATCTCGGGAAACACTGGACACGCTCACTCAGCTCATGGCCACCGGAGAGGAGGAACTGACCGTAAAAGTGGAAAATCTTATCCAGGAGCGGAAAACACTGGACAAGGAACTGCAGCGCCTGGCATCCGACCAGCTACTGTCAAACAGCGATGCATTGATGAAAAAAGCCGAAAAAATCGGTGATATATCGGTCATTACCGAATCCATACCGAACGTTACCATGGATCAGTTGAAAACACTCGGCGACCGTATCCGGGAAACATCTCAAATGACCGCAGCGCTCTTTTCGACCGAGCAGAACGGCAAGCTCAATCTCGTCTGTATTATTACCGACGATGTAATTAAATCAAAATCCCTGAAAGCCGGCGAGCTGGTCAAAGAGGCGGCAAAAGTTGCCGGCGGCGGGGGCGGCGGCCGTCCCCACCTGGCCACGGCAGGCGCCAGGGATATCGATAAGGTTCAGGAAGTATTTGCAAAATTCAGGGAACTGATCGCGGGATAATTCGGTTACGGAACGTTTGTTTCAGGCAGTCCGGGATCAGGCTGTCATTTTCTGCAGCCGTATTAACAGGGCGCGTTCTCTTTCGATGGACCGGGAGCGCTTATCCGCACCCTGGATATAGATCTGCAGTTTGTAAATCATTTCTTTTATCAGACAGGTCCGGTCCTGACCCTTTACCAGGGGATTTTCCAGTTGTTTTTCCATGGACCGGATCCGCCAGATATCCATTGCCGGCAACTGTCGTGAGAGCTGGTCGTCATGCCCGCCGTACTTAATGGTTCCTTCGTTGGGATCCAGCCCCACTTCATAACGCGGGGTGATCCGCAGCCACAGATCATAGTCCTCACAAACCGGAAAACTTTCATCGAAAAAACCGACTTCGTTGAACACCTCTCTGTGCACCAGAACGGCGGACGGAGAAATAATGCACAAGGGAAGGGATTGACGGAAAATGCGTCCGGCGTATTTTCTGTGCTTTTTTTTCGGGTTCACCCGCCTGCCGTTCCGTATCCACACTTCCTGATTCTGAAAGATCAGATAATGCGGGTGCTCTTGATGAAACACTACATTTGTTTCAAGTTTATTTTGTGTCCACAGATCATCGCTGTCCAGGAAGGCTATCCACTCCCCTTTTGCCTCTTTTATTCCGGAATTGCGGGCAGCGGAGACGCCCCGGTTGGTATCATGCCTTATGACGTTTATATCCCGGTACGTATCCAGCACGGATTGCGTGTCATCTGTAGAACCGTCATTCACTACGACAATTTCTGCCGGGGGACGGGTTTGTCCGATAACGGAATCCAGGGCTTTTTTGATATATGCAGCCCGGTTATACACCGGTATAACGACTGAAATATCCATCGTTTATCAGTTCCTTAAGGTGTGCAGCCAGTTTTTCAGAACAGGACTTCAGATGCCGGCTGAAATCGATGACCGCTTTCCTGTCAGCACGGTCAGAAATGATTTTAAATGAAAAAAAAGGGATGCCATATCGCCTGGACAGCGCTGCAAAATGGTAGGCTTCCATATCGACCATTGATAAACCGGTCGCATCGAACAGCTCTTCACGACGCTTTCTATCCAGAACCGGGGCATCAACGGTCAGAAGGCCGCCGAATCGCATATCCCCTCCGAACAATGTTTTCAGATCGGTTTCCACGAGCATGTTTTCTTTGTAACCATAGCGTTCAATAATATGTATTTCCCCTATTTTATGCTGACGGGACAGGGCACCTGCCAGGCCGAGATTGATCACAACCGCAGGGCGGAAAGCCTCCAGGTAAGCCGTATAAACCGATAATGCTTTATTTCTGCCGACACTGGTACGTAAAAAATCGTATGCCGTTGACCTGATCAGCGTTCCCGTACCCAAAGGGGCTTTTTCGCGGATCTCGTTACAATCCAGCAGGGGACGCAATTCGGCTTTCAATGCGGCAAGCAGCGTCAGTCGTTTCATGATATAAATTAACAGGCAGGGGTACTAAAGACAAAAAAAAGCGCAACTCTTTCAAGTTGCGCTTTCACCAGGGGCATCTAACAAACGCATCTATATAAAAACCTCCGGGGGAGGTTATCAGGTCTTAATGGGTGTCAGCAAACTGATTATAATGGTCTTCGCTTTCCGCCAGTAAATGGTCATCGATTTTCGAATGATGTCCCGAAACACATCAAAAGCCATATAAAGAAACGGGATTGCCAGCAGCAAAACGATCAGGGCCTGGAAATATGCTTTCATGATACTCTCCATTTAACTTCCTGATGATACTTACGGGAGTATGCGGTAAAAGTTACATCATTCCTCATATTAATAGGCCTCCCTGTACCGTTCGTCATCATCTGCCTCTTCCGTCGAAAACATGCCACTCAACATATCCGAGAACTGCACACCCCGCTCCAGCCTGTACTTGTTCAGGAAGGAAAATTCGGCCAGACCATGAAGGGCGAATTCCATCATCATCAGTTGTTCATCCCGGTTCATATCCGGCTGACAGGTTTCTACGAGCTCTTTCAGTCCGTCAACAGAATGAAGCATTTTCCGGTGATCTTTTTCCATGTTATCCATCAGCAGGTCAATGGTATTTTCCCGGTTGAACCAGTCGATAATTTTCTGATAGGGATTGACCTGTTCACCGCGTTTCAGTTCTTCGGGATCCGGAAAATATTTCACAAACTCCGTCCGGATAGCCTTGCTGATCAGTATCTGGGCAATTTTCATGGGCCCTTCCTGTTCTCCTTCATACACCAGCTCGACCTTCCCGGTGATGGAGGGAATGACACCATACAGATCCGTAATCCGCACGACTGTTTGTTTTTCATTGTTGATCAGCAGACGGCGCTCGGCACTGCTGTAAAGATTTTCATACGCCGATATGGGCAAACGGGCCGATACGCCGCTGTTTTCATCCACATATTCACTGTCGCGTGCCTCGAAAGCGATCTGCTCGATCAAATCCCTGATTAGCTCCGGCACGGTTACTTTCTCCTTCTGGTTATCAAGGATGCGTGATTCCTGTGCCGTAATTTCACGGGACATATCAATCGTCCGGGGATAGTGGGTCAGGATCTGGCTGTCGATCCGGTCTTTCAATGGTGTAACGATGGATCCCCGGTTGGTATAATCCTCCGGATTCGCCGTAAAAACAAACTGGATATCCAGCGGGAGACGGAACTTGAATCCACGTATCTGAATATCTTCCTCCTGCAGGATATTAAACAGGGCGACCTGTATACGGGCCTGAAGGTCGGGCAGTTCATTAATTACAAATATGGACCGGTGTGAATGCGGTATCAGGCCGAAATGTATAACCCGTTCATCAGAATAAGGCAGCTTCATGGAAGCGGCCTTGATCGGATCCACGTCACCGATCAGGTCGGCCACCGAAACATCGGGTGTGGCCAGTTTTTCCGTATACCGTTCCGACCTGTGCATCCAGCCGATGGGGGAAGCATCCCCCATTTCCTGCACGATCGTTCTGCCATTCCCGGAAATGGGATCAAAGGGATCATCATTCAATTCGCATGCTTCCAGGACCGGAATATATTCATCCAGCAGATTCACCATCAGACGGGCGATCCGCGTTTTGGCCTGTCCGCGTAAACCCAGCAGAATGATATTATGCCTGGAAAGAATAGCCCGCTGAAGGTCCGGGATGACCGTGTCATCATAACCGACAATACCCTCGAACGGATTTTTTCGTGTCTGCAGTGCACAGATTAAATTTTCGCGCATTTCCTCCTTGATGGTGCACGGCCGGTATCCTGATGCCTTCAGGTCACCCAGTGTCCTGATATGCTTATGGTCTTTATTCATAATTTTCCTTCCTTCCGTTACCGGATTCGTTTTCTGCGGTTTCGCACATAATCTTCAAGCATGTAATCACCCAGTCCCTTAACATTACTGTAAAAGGCACGGCCATGATTGATCCGTGTAAAGTCCCGCACAAATTGCTGCAGGTAAGGATCCCGGGCGATCATGAATGTCGTAACCGGAATACGCAATTTTCTGCATCTGGCGGCCTGGTTCAGCGTTTTATTGATAATCTTGCGGTCCAGGCCGAAACTGTTTTTGTAATAACCGGCGCCTTCCCGCATGCAGGTCGGCTTTCCATCGGTTATCATGAATATCTGTTTATTGTTATTCTTCCGCCGCCTGAGAATATTCAGAGCCAGTTCTAATCCATCATACGTATTAGTATGAAAAGGCCCTACCTGCAGGAAAGGTAAATCCTTTATTTCTATCGGCCAGGCTTCATCACCGAATACGATAAGGTCCAGAGTATCCTTGGGATACCGCGTCGTGATCAGCTCGGACAGGGCCATGGCTACTTTTTTTGCCGGTGTGATCCGATCCTCCCCGTAAAGGATCATGGAATGGGAAATATCGATCATCAGAACAGTCGATGTCTGTGTTTTGTATTCCCTTTCCTCTACCACCAGGTCGTCTTCTGTCAGACTGAACCGGTCGATCCCATGGTTGATTTGTGCATTTTTGATGGATTCCGACTTATCGATCAGATCCAGATAATCTCCGAATTCGTACTGACGCCGGTCTGCCGTGGTCTCATCACCCAGACCGGAGAATGGTGTGGCATGGTCCCCTCGGGCGGATTTTTTCAATTTACCGAAAATCTCTTCCAGCGCCTTTCGCCGGATGACCTGTCCGGACTTCGATGCAACGGAATAATCACCGGAATTGGGAACGGTTTCCTCGATGTAACCTTCTTTTTTCAGGTCCTCTACAAAATCACCCATCCCGTACTGATCATTGGTCATGTTATATTTATTATCGAGCTGGGTCATCCAGTTTAGCGCTTCGGAGACATCGCCCCCGGTATAGGTCAACAGTTGCAGGAACAGCTCCAGCAGGGCTTCAAAGGGATTTTTATGCGGATTTTCGTCCGGTATATATTTTGTAAATCGCAGTCCAATCATACATTTCCCCCGTTTCCAAATTGTAATCTTAAACTTGCAAACGGGATAAAGGTTCAGATTATTCTTCCGTTTTGTCTGTTTGAGAATTTATTTGTGAAGGTTCAAAACCGTGCTGCCAGGCCTATCAAAAGCTGAGCACCGGAAAAAGTCAGCCGGGTATGAAACAGCTCCTCACTCTGGTAACCGGCCTTCAGATAGAGCTCCGCGGACGGTTTAACATCGTATCCGAACTTCAGGTAATAGGTATTTTCATCGGTAAGGGGTTTATAGGAAAGCTGAACAGGTATGTCCGAAAGGCGTTGTGCCTGGTAATAATTAATGTACAGAAACAGTGTTGTCCGCTTTGAAATATAGCGTCCGAACAGGAAGATGAATCGTATATTGGATTCCGGGTCAAAATGATGGTCGTATGATTGACGGTAAAACAGGATACTGGCAGAGGCAATATAATACGAACGTAAACGCATTGTAAGTTCCGGCCCGTAACGGTAACCCGGATTTTTTGAATAACTGAAATCTGAAACGGTTGCTGAAATGGAAAACCGCTCCAGGTATACGCCTGTTCCAACACGAAAGACATCGAACAGATCAAAGAGCGAAGCAAATTTCACGGCATAACCGTTCATGGTATTGAAACGGTTTTCTGCAAAATCACGGTGGTAGAAACTGGTCTCTCCGACGAACGTAACAGCATCATGCAATGGCACATGCAGTGCAAGATGCGCCTGGGCCAGGTTGTATGAGAACGCGGAGAAAGTATCACCGGAATAATCGTTTCGCTTGATACCGATATGCGCATCCAGGGTATTGTCTGAAAAAAAACGGCGGTATTCCACACCGGTGGAAAACTTAACGGTGGTTACATTATCCGTAAAGTAATGACGCGGCACAATCCGGCTTTTTACCAGAAACCGGTTACGGAATTGGTTATACCGGTATTGCAGAGAGGCATTCAGGGAGCTCTGCAACTGTGTACGCGATCGGTTATGCAGATAGAATCCGGATTCAGCGCTGCATTTCAGAAGCATACGATCTTCTGCACGCACATTCAACCACGCCATGAACAGAAGAAGACAACTGAGAAGGTATTTCATTCGTCGATTTTCAATTTTCCCAGTTTGTACCGGGTCGTTTCCAGATAATGTTCCAGTGACTTTTTCGTTTGATGAATCATTTCCAGATAGTCTTCATTACTCATCTTTGTGTGTTCGGACTGCGACAGGGATGGCTTTCCGGATCCGAGAAGCTGATGGTTCAGCATCAATATCGAACGTATATGATCATCCATAAAAAGGTTGGACTTTCGGGATGCGCTCTCGGATATCATATTACCGTTTGACTCTTCACGGTAGTCCGTTGGACTGGCTGCAGAGTAGTTCTGCCTCACATCGCCAACGGGCAGCATCGCTCCGTCTTCAACATCCTCCAGGAAAGTCACCGCTTTTTCTTCGAGACGGATCAGTTCACCGACGTTCTGTTCCAGCAGGACCATTACTTCGTACTGAGCCGTCAATTCAGCACGGGCTTTCGATAAAAAATCAGAATAGATTTTAAAATCCGTTTCCGTATCTGCCGTATCGATTTGTACGGACTCCAGAACCAGCGGATCAAAGGAAAGCTCCGGAAGAACCGGAGACACGCGCATTCGTTTCAGGATATAGCGTAACAGCAACACCTCGTTTTGTTCATCTGCGTTGTTTTTCATTGCCTGGCTCAGGGAGTCGATCTTATAGGTGTATCGCTCGTTAAGGGCCAGGCTGACATGTTCTACCGTATCCTGCAATGTTTCTATCCGGTTCCCGAAGGCATCCACTATATCGGAAAGGGAAAGAGCCTGTGCCATTATTTCCGCAATCATTTCTTCGTCGGGATTTTCACGGCCCTTTTCCATATCGATCCGGTCAATAAGAATATCAAGCTTGTTCTGAACAGAATCGGTGCGATTCTGATAGAAGTTCAGGCGGGACTGGTATTCCTCATAGACCGATTCCAGTTTTTCTATATTCTGACCATACCCAATCGAAACGATGATCAAGATCAGCAGGAACAAAGCCTTCATTTCAACAATCCGTATTTTTCCATTTTATAATACAGGGTACTGGTTTTTACACCCAGAATCCGTGCTGCTCTTTTTTTTACGCCGTCCGCCTCCCTGAGAGCATGGCGGATCATGTTCTTTTCATAACTTTGCAGGGCCTGGTCCAGTTGCATCCCGCTGTAACCGGCACCCGGAACGGGTTGCCGGCCTAAAAATCCGCTTATTTCCTTAACACCGATTTCAGTATCCGGTGTCATGACATAAAGGCGTTCGAAGAGATTTTCCAGTTCCCGGATATTCCCGGGCCAGGAATAGTCTTTTAACAGAACCATGGCCTCCGGACTGATTGTTTTTTTCCGTGCCCGGTTTCGGTTCAATCTTTCCAGGAAATGTTCGGTCAGCAGGGGTATATCCGATGGCCTTTCCCGTAATGCCGGCAGCTTGATCGGAATGACGTTGAGCCGGTAATACAGATCTTCGCGGAAGCGGTTCTCTGAAATGAGCTGCAAAAGGTTGTGATTCGTCGCTGTGACCAACCTGATATCCACCTGGTAGGTTTTTTCGCCACCGACCCTTTCGAATTCTTTTTCCTGTAACGCTCTCAACAGCTTGACCTGCATCGCCGCCGAAATATCGCCGATCTCATCCAGGAACAGGGTACCGCCATCCGCGAGCTCAAAACGTCCCTGCTTTGACCGAATCGCCCCGGTAAAGGCACCTTTTTCATGCCCGAACAACTCGCTTTCCAGCAAATTATCGTTCAGGGCACCACAGTTGACGCGGATAAACGGGCCATCCCTTCGCGGACCGCTTCTGTGGATTGCCCGGGCGACAAGTTCTTTACCGGTACCGCTTTCACCCTCGATCAGAACGGAAGCATCTTCTCCCGATACGCGTTT
>CAYPHA010000035.1:30092-46318 GCA_964410215.1 uncultured Calditrichota bacterium
TTATCAGCCGGAACACTTCCTGCATTGCAGCAGACGCACCTACGATTTCCCCGAAACCCTGCATGAGCTCGTCACGGTAATACTGCTGTTCCGCTTCGAGACGTTCGATCCGGTCGTTTTGCTGAATCTGCTCCTCGACTCGTTTCAACCGGATACGCAGCTCCTCCGGTGAAAAGGGTTTGGTGATAAAATCGGCGGCACCCAGACGCATGGCGTCAACGGCGGTCTGAACCGTGCCGTATGCTGAAATAAGAAGTACCTCCGACTTCGGTTCGCACTCCTTCACATATTTCAGCACGTCCATTCCCGTGAGGGGCTGCATCTTCAAATCCGTGATGACGATCGGGACGGGCTCTTTTTCAAAAGCGGCCACCGCTTTCTCCGGATCCGCAAAGATCCGCACTCCGTAGCCATCCCGTTCAAGCGTTTCCCGGATGCCAAGACGCATGGTATCGTTATCTTCAACAACCATAACGGTCAGAATTTGTTTACTGTTCTGACGTTTATTTTTATCTGACACTGTTTCCATCTATGTGTTTATGGTTAAATAAAATGTACATCCGTTTTTCAGGTTATTTTTCACAGTGATATCCGCGTTGTTTTCACGGGCCAGTTTTCTGCAAATAGCCAGGCCCAGGCCGGTTCCCTCCTCATGGGTTGTATAGAAAGGATCAAATATCCTTGTAATGTGCTCGCCGTTGATACCCGGTCCGTTATCGCTGACGGCAACACAGGGCAGGCCATCCTCTTTAGCGGAAGTGACTGTAATACGTCCCTTTTCATCCAGTACCTGAATACTGTTGGCAATCAGGTTATTAAGAATCTGTCGCAGGTGGCCCGGGTCAAAGCGAATATAGGGGAGATGCGTTTCAATTTCCAGGCTGATCTGTTTTGAATGCAGCTTTTGCTGAAAATCGCGTTTTATCGTCTCAAACAGTTCTGCCAGCGGCACCTTCTCCGGCTGAACCTCGACCGGTCTGCTGAATGAAAGATAAGCGTTTATCTGGTTTTTAAGTGCTGATACTTCTTCCTGAATTTTACCCGCATACAGGGCGTTTTTACTGCCGGCATCGATATCTTCCCTGATCAGACCCGTCAGCAGTTCAATCCCGCCCAGCGGATTCCGGATCTCATGGGCCACCTGAGCGAGCATGCTTTCCCGTTCCTGATGTATGCGGACCAGGTCATCACGCATCTTAACCAGCGCATCGTTCAGAATCTGTAATTCACCGTTTATCTTTGACGGTGGTTCTGATTTGAAATCGCCCCTACCGATTTGCGCACTGAATGACACCAGTTTGTCGATGGGACGTGCAATCGTACCCGCCAGAAACCAGCCACTCAGCACGGTCAGTCCAAAACCGATAAAACCGATCAGGATGAAGATCCTGGAAAGGTCGTCGAGCCGGGAAAGACGGTCGACACTTTCCTGAATCCCCAGAAAATACTGGTCATCGAGGCGCTGGAAAGTCCATAAATACCATTTATTGTCCTGCCCTTTGAAAGGCAGACTGCTGGTAAACATACCGGGTTGTAATTCACGGATTTCTTTCCGGTTCAACTGCAGCCGTGTCGTTGAAATACCGGATCGGGCCGCCACCACAATATCCAACTCCCGGTCAAATATAAAAGCGTTATTGAGTTTCAGCCGTTCAGCGGATTGAAGTAATTCATCCCGGTACATTGAAGCTGCCAGGGTTTTATTGTTATTTCCAACCAGATTTAGATATTTCGTATCCAGATTATCGGAGATCATATGACTCATTTCGCTGATATGATCGTATAGCTGCTCCAGGTAGATATTACGTACAAAAAGATAACTGATCCGTGAAAGGGAAAACACTAAAAGAGTAACCAGAATACTGAAGGTTATGATTATTTTAAACTTTATGCCGCTTCGGGAAAGCATTCTCATAGCGACTCATCGTTTTGTTGAAAATACATCAAGCATCCGCCTGCAATCGCACCAGCAATTATAAGGGAATGATCAATACAAGCTGATGGGTAAAAATGGGCGTCTCAGTCAGGGTCAATGCCCCGTCCGGCGCCAGCAGGATGTCATTCATGGCAGCAGACTCCGACATTACGGAAGATGCTGTAATATCCACACCCGGCCGCCCTGTTCCGACGATCATTCTGCCGAGGTAGCGCAGCTCAAAGTGGTCATATTCATGGAAATATCCCCAGCTTAGTTTCCATTCCGTCCATTGTTCATGCTGTTTGCGTCGCGATTCATCCACATAGTCATATTGATCCAGCCAGTACTGATAGCCGTGGGCCTGCAATCCCACCTGAAATCCCCTTCCATTGGGGCCATGGGTGATACCGAATTTAATTAACGCATTCGAAAATGTAAATTCATTTTCGACCGTTTTTTCGCCCGGTGCAATGATTCGCCCCGTTCGCGTGCTGACAGGCGTTACCGCATCGGCCCAGGTCGTGCTCCAGATCGGTTCGTAGATCAGGTCAATGCCAAAGATTGTATCGTCTTTTTCCCTCGAAAAACCGATTCCCAGGTTATAGGCCCAGGTATCGCCGGGATCGCGCGGGATATTCATCAGTTCATAATTCGGTATTTTTGGATGGCTTTTCCTGTTAAGCGTGGCAATCGCTCCCATCATCCAGTCATTTTCCCCAACCGGCTGTGTATATCCAAAATGAATGCCGTGTGTTTTTGAATGATCGGTGTGCTTGTTCACCACATCATTTCTCCAGAAGTCCTCGTCCCAGAACGCATTGTAATATACGTTATGCCGCATATTGAAGTCATGATATAATACCAGGGCCTCGAGACGGCGGTTTTCAGAAAAAGTCCTGGAGATACCCAGCCGGAAGTCTCTGAAATGGCCTTCCTGCTCAATATCACTGCTGTTCGGATAGAGCAATTCCACGCCGTCCATCCCCCCCAGGTCACCATAAAACATTGATCCTGAAAGGGTTACACCGTATCGTTCGAGCGGAATACCCAGGTATACGGCACTATACACATTTCTCAGTGACTGATCTTTGAGGCGGTTACCCGGCGGTAACTGGGTCGGTCTTATTCCACCTCCATTTCCGGAGGTAATATCCAGGTCCTGGGCTGAAACAAAGCTACCGCCGTACCAGGAATCCCGGTTGGTCTGAAATGCCAGCGGAATGGTGCGGGCAGAACCGTTGTTATCTGAAATCCGGTAATAGACCGGCGAGACCGTCACAATAGTATTATCAACAAATACCCCCCTGTTTGGATTCGTAAAAGGATCCGCCAGCCCGTCCGGCAGGGCGATGGAGACACCGCCCATACCCGCGTAACGGTTGGGGAACATGGTAAACTGGTCACCGGTAGAAACCGGCACCGTCTTTATGGATATGAGTTGAGACCACACGGGAAGAACGGAAAGAAAAACCCCCGCTGCTATCAATTGTCTGATTTTCATATCAACACCTCTGAATTCGTATTACAGCTTTCATTAACCGTCTCAGGAAGCCCATTCCGGATCAACGATTTTACCCATGAAAATCACGGCATTGGAAGATCGTTCCCGGATCACGAAGAAGAAGGGCCTGTCCAGCCGCAGATAAAAAATTTGCGGTTCCGGACCCGCGGATGTTTCACGCAGTTCCACAACCGTTACTGCAGCCGCTTCCGTTCCCACTTCATCGGTTTGAATAAAGGATTTGTGCTTCACCAGATGGATATAGAGTCCGGAACCGGGAGAAATCCTGGAAAAATCAGCCTGGCCGGGAGAAAAGGCAATGTCCATGCCCATTGCCTTGAGCACATCGTTCATTTTGAGTTCATATTCCAGCTTGTATTTTGGCATCTGTATAACGCCGCTGTCCGCTTTCATCGCATCGATGTACGTTTTCCAGCGTTCACGGGTAAGATTGCCGATAAACGTATTCACATCGGTACCAAATGCAGGCAGGCACAAGGTCATACTGTAATCCCCCGCCCCATAAGCCATGTCAACCATCTGCACGGTGCTGTCCTGATAATAATCGAAGATCCCCTCAATCCGCATCATTTTACAGTCCAGGTTTCCGTCAACACCCTGGAAGATATCATCCACGGTTTTATCCGGATCAAATTCATAGGTCCATGTGCCCTTGAAATAAATGGCATTGATCAGAAACATGACCGTAAGCGGATCGATTTCATCCACAATGGATTCGATCTTACCATGTGTATGTTCCGAGACCCAGTTATTGATTATATCCAACGAAGAAGGATTTGTAAAATCCATAGCCGTGACCAGTGCATCAAAATAGTCGCGGTTGGTCTGGATGAACAAATCTTCCACGGGGTACGAATCCCGGTACCAGATTGAATTGGCTATTTCGAAAAGAACTTTTTCGTCCAGACCGGTCAGAAACGTCATCAGATCCTTATAAGCCTGATTGATCTCCGCTTCGGTGAGTCCTTCAAATTCAAGGGTTTGACGCATGGCTTCATAGGTTTCATTGTCGGCACCGTTCATGGTCATGCCCAGTGCCATGGAAACGCTGAGCGGAGAAATAAAGATATTCTCTTCAGGCTGGATGGTATTTATCTGATGAAATAAAGAGAATCCAAAACTCTTTGCCGCTTCTACAATTTCTTTTTCAGGGGCGCTCAGGTCTCTTTTGTTCTGATCTGTTTTATCCGGACTGACTGAATTGTCGTCACAGCCCGATAACAGAAACGTTATAATAATGATCAGGGAAGTGATGAAACGTATCATAACGGAATCTCCCGGTTAAGTGCATAGATAACGCGAATGTATATACCTGTAAATTAAACAATAACCATGCCAGGATCATATAAAAAAAGGTGATTCGCTGAAACCGTGCCATACAAGGGATCAACCCCGGAGGAAACAGAGTGAAAGGGAATGATGGTATCAGAAATCTGACACTGTTTCAGATTCCTGATATGGATGGAGGTCATTCAGGTGGAGAGAAATCCAAAAAAACCGGATGGTTCTCTATCGAGGACCATACTTCTTCAAAAGAGAGCTGTACAGGAAAAAAATACAACATTCCGGTCAACACCCCGGTATTCAGATCGGTGTGCTTAAGCATTTCGAGCAATCGGAAATAGCGCTCCTGGAAATCCAATTCCAGATTGTAATGCTTTTTCAGATCCGTGAGAAAATTTTCCTTCCTGCCTGACATACCGGGGCAGTCGAGCACGGGATCGGCAAGCCGGTACACTTCGGTTGCCGATTTCAGATCAACTTCCCTGGCAACAGGTGCCATGGCACATACAAGCGGTTTATGATCCGGATGAAGCATACAGGTCCCGATCAGGTCACCTTCCGCCGTCAGCTCATTGCTTAAAAACGGACAGAATCCGGTGTGTACTTTGCGAAACCTGATCGTTGGAACAGGCATGCCATGTTGTCCCGGTACCAGTTCCACAAGGTTTTTTTCAAACAAATCATCCGTACATCTCAGACCGGCAAACACTGCCATTTTATAAAGATCATGGGGATTGAGCATGACCTCCATGTCACCCCGGCAGCATTCACCGCATAGCGTACAATCAAAGCAATATGTTTCTTTGATCAACGGCCAATCCTTATTCATGAGTCAGGATCTCTGAATGATTATGATTGAAATAATTTCATGAAATACTGAATAGTCTCCCGCAGCCCTTCCACCAGATCAAATTGAGGCCTGTAGGAAAGCGCGTGTTCCGTTTCACTGATATCCGCCAGGCTGTGCCTGATATCGCCCGGTCTGGGAGGAGCAAAACGTATCCTGCTATTACTCTTTGTTGTTTCGATGATAAGTTCCGCGAGTTCCTTTATCGTAATCGCTGACCCGCAGGCAACATTGTATACACTACGGGCATCCGCATTTTCTGCGGCCAGCACATTGGCGCGAACCACATCTTTGACATATACAAAATCGCGGGTCTGTTCTCCATCCCCGAAGATCGTTAAATCACCGCCCTGAAGCGCCTTATTAACGAAAATGGGGATCGCCGCGGCATACTGGCTTGCCGGATCCTGCCTGGGGCCAAACACGTTGAAATACCGCAAAGATGCGGTTCCGAGTCCGTAATGGTCGCTGAACATGGACAGGTAGTACTCGCCGTCCAGTTTGGTGATTCCATAAGGCGACTTCGGTTCCGGACGCATCTGTGTCCGCTTCGGTGAATCCGGATTATCCCCGTAAACGGCGGCTGAACTCGAATGTACGACCTTTTTTACGCCGTGCTCCCGGGCTGCCTCGAGTATATTCAATAGCCCGTTGACGTTTATATCCACACATTCATGCGGTTTTTCCATTGATTCCGGGACAGAAATCAGCGCCGCCAGATGATGAACATAATCCGCTCCCTGCAGGACCGTATTTACCAGTTTCTTATCTGTAATGCTCCCATGATGGTGCTTTACCGACGGAAAGAGGTCCAGGTTTGCCTGCTTCCCTGACCGCAGGTTATCGATCACATGAACCTTCGCGCCTTCATTCAGCCAGTATTCCACAATATGACTGCCGATAAAACCCGCACCACCCGTGACAACTACTTTTCCTGCCATTAGTGATTCCTTCCTGTATGATGAAAATAGCGCATTCGTGCTACTCTAAGCAAAATTATTACATATTCATTTTTCAGAAAAGTAAAAATTCCTTAAACTTGGTCAAATAAATGGTGAAGTATCGCACAAATAATGCATTTTTTTTAATAACATTTTAAACGAGGCAATTTTATGCGTTTTCCGCTCTTTCCAGCTATTTTCCTGATACTCATTTTTTCTGTACAACCGTCGGAGGCACAATGGTACCGCATTTCCGGAAAATATGCAACCGTTGAATACACGGAAGATCTTAAAACCATTGCCGATTCATTGTTGAAAACCGCCGAGTGGTCGATTCCCCGTTTATGTCAAATGCACGGCCTCTCCCCGGAGGTATTCGAAGACGATCCCGCTAAGATTATTCTGACGGATGCACCGGACATTTCCAACGGTTTCGCCATCGGGAAATCCGTGGTCATCTATGCCGTTTCTTCTTCGTACATCCCGGGATGGACGGGTTTTATCACCTGGTACAACCAGGTACTTACCCATGAGTTGGCACATCATGTCACGTTTCGTAAAATTAACCGGAAACTGGGCTTTCTCGGTGAATTCACCAAGCTTACAGTTCCGCGCTGGTTCTATGAAGGCATCGCACAATACTTCAGTGAATCCTGGAACATGTACCGGGGGGACCTTTTTGTCCGGAATGCCGTTTTGTATGGAAAACTGACCGAGACCGCCCTCTATGATCTCCGTGACGGCGCCCTGCTCTATGGCACCGCCCATGCTTTCACACGCTATCTGGCCGATCAGTATGGTGATTCTTCGCTGATTAAACTCATGTCTTACGACGAAGACGGCCTTTTCTACGACTTTAATGATGCCTTTAAAGACACATACGGCAAAAAAGTTTCCCAGATATTTCCTGATTTCGTCCGGCACCTGGTGCTCTATTACGGTAATAAAATGATCGAATACCCGGTATCCAAATCGTTAAAGCCACTCCCTTCCTTCGGACATCAGCCGGTACAGATTATTCCCCTCTCATCAGCCGACTCCACGTACCTGTTTTTGACGCAGGAAGACAAAAATCACCGTTATCTTTCCGCCATAATCACCGGTATGGATAACGGCGCCATGCGGATAAAGGAACGGATTTCAAACAACGTCGGTACCTACCTGACCGTCAGCCCCGACCGGAAATATGTCGCATACGCACGTGCTGATCTCGGTATAAAGGACAATATAGACGCCCTGAATTTTCAGTGGTTCGTCTATGATACAGAAAAGGGTAAAAAGCAGAAAGCCGGTCGTTCCAGGCGTTGCCGTTATGCCTCCTTCTCGGCTGAAAACCATCTGGTTATGGCCGAAATACTTGCCGACCACACTGTATTCCGTGTTTATGACCCGGAAACGGAGCAGGAGGGTATCCTCTTCGAGACCCGTATGCCGGCAGGACGATTCATAATGAACAACCATTCCGACCTTGTGTTTGAGGCTCAGCAGACAGACGGTAACCGCGATCTCTTCCTCTACCGGGATAGCGCTATTTCGCCATTGACTGATGACCGGACCGATGACCGGAACGCCTTATTTCTGTCCGATAGTGTGATCATATTCAACCGCTATACCCGTCAGCAGCCCATGCTGTCCCGCTTTAATCTGAACACCGGAACCATTAAACCACTGTGGGAGGATCAATATGAATACTGGCTGCACGGGAAAACAGATCATAACGAGCTGATTTTCCGTTCCCTGACACCGGAAAGGAAACCGGCATTCTCATCCATTCACATTGATTCCCTTGAATACACAGCGATCCATCCCGACACCAAACCGGGCTATGAATCCTGGATATCCAAAAAACCGCAGCCGGATCTCTTCACCCTGCCCGATACACAGATTCACATCGCGGACCCGGAACCGGTCCGTTTTCCCCAATTACCCATGTCGCATATCATGTCAATCGCCTTGCCGACATTTGACGAGAACCTGGGATGGGGAATTTACGGGCTCAGCGCCTGGTTTGAGCCACTTCAGCGACAGACTTTTGCGAGTACGTTCTTACTTTTTCCCGAACAGCTTGATCAATCTTTCGCAGTGTTGTCCCATAGCCTGAGGATTGCCGATATGGATATCTTCAGCAATTATTATCACGGACCGGTTATTTTTGCTTTCAATGATGCGGAATACCAGGAAATTGTGCGTGACTATGGTTCTATCGGATTATCCCGTAAACGTTTTATTGGCGGCAATTCCCGTCTTCCTTATCGTCTTTCCTTATATTATGCTCTGGACCGGCTGGACCCTGAGGATGAAAGCAGATCAATTCTTTATCACGGACCGGAATGGAGTATCAACTGGGAATACCGGCTGCCGTCACTTTACTATCCGGCCGTTCCTAAACGGCATATTTCACTCGCTGCCAACATTTTTAAGTCCATTGCCGCCGATCATGACTTTACCATCTACCAGGCCACCTCACGACTGGGGAGCCAGCTTTTTCTTGAGGAACTCGGTATTCATACGGCCTTGAGTTATGTCCATGCGGCGGGTAATCTGCCCGGTTTGCAGGCCGTGGGAATTGACAGGTATTATCAGTATAATGTGCCCAGGGACCTGCGGTATACCCGCACGGTCCGCGGTGTGGGAACGGATCTTTACGGAGAAACTCTTTACTGGAGTTCGACAGAACTTAGTTATTTTCTTTCCGGATCCACACCCTTTACTCTTTTATTCCTGCCGGTTCGCAATGTTGCATTGAGCGCATTCATGGATGCCGCACGGGTTGAAGGGCCTTATAAATCAGGCTCTGACGGCATTGACGCCACCGGTTATGGGATTGAGCTTTCCTTCGGTGAGGACGGGCTGCGATTTGCCGGCGGTTTTGCCAGGTCAAAGATAGAAGGTAGTCGCGAGAGTGACAAGGCCTACCTCAGGGTTTCATTGTACCTTCCCGCTTTTTAAAGGTATGACGCAACTGGAATTGGGATAAAACCGATGCCACCGTTACCGGTATGATGATGGCCATCACCATGGCATTATCCTGATCAAAAGCGGGTAATAGTTTGAGGAGCACCAGCAGGATCGTTCCTGCCGTTATCAGTATCCAGCAATAAAACAATAGACTGTAATAACCCCGCCTGAGAAAGAGCCATATTAGGGCGGCGACACCGGCCACTAATGTTACCGGGTTTGCCAGAAAAAGGTTTTCATTGTAATACGTGACAGTGTGATCTGTGAAAAGTGACATCAGGAGCAGCGCTGTACCCGGAATCCCGAAAGCCAGACCGATAAAGCTATTCAGGACAGCCAGCATCGTTTTATAGGGCTGATATTTCTTAATCATAAGCCGGGTCAGCAGAAAAACCAGCCCGCCGGTCAGTAATCCGATGATCAGAAAAGGAAGGAAGAAAGACGGTACCTGATCCGGAACAGGTGTGCGATCCGATTTAAAATGTGTTCTTTCAGAAGAAACAAGCGGGTGTGTATACGTGCTATCCGAAATTATCAGGTTGCCGGCTTTCTCACGGAGTTCCATCGGAAGGAACATATCATCCCACTGCATGATCGGCTGATCGATGGAATCATTCATTAAGAACATCAAAAGCAGCATCAGAGCCGGTTGATGTGCCGTGTAACGTATCGTAAAATCCCTGAAGGTCATGGGTGAAGGGGCTTTCGTAGCTGCTGCCAGTTGTCCGTCCACCGCTTCGTCCAGGATATCGCGGGGGATGGTTGCACAGTTATTCAGGTAGTGATGATAGAGGTATGAGTTGTTTCCCGGCAGTACCCACCAGGCCAGTTTTTTTGCCACTTCCAGACGTTTCGAGGGAGGAAGATCCAGGTTCTGGATGATGATATCCCTGTTTTCCCGGGCATAGCGCAGCAAACTGGGCCCAACGCGGGCATCCCCTGCCCAAAATATCAGCCGCCCCCGGGCAAAATTAACGAGGAATCCCTTTTCGATTGAAAAAAGACCGAAGTTATAAAGACGGGCAATATCCAGCCGCTTATCATGAACAATGATTGCGGTATGTCCGAAATACGTCGTTATAACATCCCCCGGGCCGAACGTAACCAGTTGAATCAACAGGTCTTCGCCCCTGCTTTCACCTGTTTCCCAGGGTATCGTAGCAGCGGTAACATGAGAAAAAAGAGCCGTAAAAAGCATAACAATCAGGCCTTGACGGATACCGTGTTTAAAAGGAATGTATTTCAACCATGCTCCTGTTACTTTCGTGGTCCTCTGATCAGCATGCAGTATCGGGATGAATGGAGAAAATACTTGCAAACACGTTCCAAGTCAATTCTGACATCTAATTTTCAGATCCGGGAATGATTTTTCAGGAGCATTGCGTTACACGTATACTTAAATGAGAATTAAACCAGGAGGATATAGATGTTCGCAGTCAAATCACGATATCCTGAAGAGCTCGTCGCACCCATGCGTAAAGAGCTTACGGATGCAGGCGTTAAGGAGTTAAAAAACGCCAAAGAAGTAGATGAAGTGCTTGGTTCCGAATCGGGGACCACGCTTTTGGTTATAAATTCGGTTTGTGGTTGTGCCGCCGGCAGTGCACGTCCCGGTGTTGCCCTTGCCATGCGTCATGACGTGCTTCCTGATCAGACCGTTACTGTGTTTGCCGGAGTCGACACGGAAGCCGTTGAACGGGCTCGCTCGTACATACTCGGTTATCCGCCCTCTTCACCATCGATGGCTCTTTTCAAAGACGGGCAACTGGTTCATATGATTCCAAGATATGAAATCGAGGGGAAACAGCCACAGCAAATTGCGGAAGGTTTAGCAGAAAAATTTAATACACATTGTCAATAAGGATTTATCATGTTTGATACACTACCGGATCATGCCCGTTTGTGGGTCTATGGATTCTCCAGGCAACTGACAGAACAGGAGGCGGGGAAAGTCAGGCACAGTTTTGATGGCTTTATCCATAACTGGAAATCGCATGGGAAACCGGTGCAGGGTGCATACAACCTGGTTGACAACCGGTTTCTACTGCTTGCAACAGAAGACGATACTTCCGGGTGTTCTATAGACACCAGCGTGAAAATTTTAAAAGCGATGAAGGATCAGCACGGGCTGGATGCCCTGGCGTCTGATCTCGTTTTTTACCGCGATAATTCGGGCATCCATGCCATCGAGCGTTTCGTCTTCCAGGAGCTGGTCGATGAAGGAGCGATAGATGACAATACTATTGTATATAATATGATGATCACCACGGTCGGCGCATTGCGAAATAACGACTGGGAAGTCCCTTTCGCCCTAAGCTGGCACCGGAGAGCGTTTCGCAAATCAGCCTGACTAAGAAAAAAGAAAAAGGAAAAAAGAAAAAAATAGTGGTTTAGAAATGAAAGGCCAGGCCGAAGTCGGTCTCCGTATCACTATTCTTAATGCCATGTGGTGGATCGGAATCATATCGTACTTTGAATGTAACAGCGAACGACAACACCTTCGCCAGTTCCACAGTTAATGCGGTTTCATTCATGATCCGGTAATCGGAAAACGCCTCGAACATGGGTTGATAGTAAACGACACTGCTGACCTGTATACCGGTTCTGATTTCACGGTAGGCCGATACATAATTACTCCAGCGGCTTACTTTGACATCCTCCGGATGGCTGGAATCCCCTTTTAAACCGATTTTTTCATGTTCGAACATGTAGGAAGTCCCCAGACTGATGCGACTGTTTTTCCTGTCCAATATGTTAAACCTTAAACCGCCGCCGATCAGTTCACGATTATCGATTAGAATCTTCTTGTCAAAATTAACCTGACCAAAGAATTCCGATCGCAGGAATGCGTTCAGAATCCAGACATTACGGATATGAAACAGGCGCTCGTTTGTGATCCGTGCACCATTCGTCCATTCATATTCATTTTGAAAAACAAAAAAAGTGGTGTTTCTATCCGCTTTCCAGTCGATACGTCCATCAATATCTGCCTCAATTTCCTCCGCATTACCGGTTTTATAGGTACCGGTTACTTCCAGGTGATATGACAATCCCTGAACTTCTTCGGGTGTCCGGTACTTTTCCGTATTAACCTGAGCCATCACGGGTACGCTCAAAAAAACCAGTAGCAAGAGGATATTGTTATGTAATTTACATATCGTTTTTCTAATCATTAGATTATTCTTCCGCACGAAGTTACTCCTTTTTCATGTGATTACTGATACGCCTCACCCGACCGGATCATCGCATCCAGCAAATTGATCAAAAGTTTTGCAGCCACCGGATCCTCTGTTCCCCTGTTCACTTCCATTTCCGAACAAATGATATGGTCTTCCGGAAGTGCGAGCAGGGGGACACCACTCATTTCCTTCAATTGTTCCACCGGATCACCTAAATACACATGGGGACGAATATAGCCGGCGAGTACCTGAATCTCTTTCATGGATTTAAAACGGAACGAACGACGACATGCCCGCGGCCTTGCCCCGTTTTCCGGCTGCCACCAGGCCAGTTCCAGCGGATGGATATCCGCAAAAGCATCGTGTTCCGGCATTTCCATCGCAACCACCCGGCCTTTCCTTTCATAGATTGATTCCACCCGTCCGGGATACAACCATTGAAAATGCTTACCGGGATGAATCAGAATGGTTGGTGTCCCGGCACGTGCAACGTTTTTCACATCCTCCCAGTTATAAGGAACCTCTTCACCGGCATCCAGGTTAGCCACAATTAAAAGATCCATATCCATGAGTCTGATTTCCGTTAAATCTTTTAAACGGATATATTCAATATTCAGAAAATCCAGCACACGGGCGGTCTGACCGGTCCGGTCGAACAGGGCAATGGTTTTATCACTAACCGACATATGCGGTTTTACCCAGTTTTTCGCACCGATTAACAGATCATATTCATTTTCAGATACCGGGCGTCCCCCTTCCGAAAGATTCAGTACAAGTTTACAATTGGTCTTTACCACGGGGAGTTCGTCCGGAAGTGTAATCGATAACTCAACAGCGCGTTTTCCGTAAAAAGGCACATCAGGCGCATCCACTTTCCCGGAAGCCAGTGTAACCGTATCATGAACAATTTTCCAACCCAGTTCGGGCGAGGTAAGATCGGTACCGTCTGCCGCATTGTTTACAAGCGTGACTTCCGGTGTCATGGTCGTGCCTGCATAAAAATGGCGGCCGAACAGTTCCGCACTGACCAGGACAGGGCTGAAAGCGCGTTTCACGGCATCATGAACAGGATAGGGGCGTATTCTGTCCGCATCGTACACATTCTGATACCAGCAGAGATTGGCAAAAAGCAGGGTACCGGCCGCCTCTCCACCGTTCCTGCGGATGACTTCGGCCAGTTCTTTCGTCATAAAAGCATGCCGCTGAAGTCCGAGTTGCGGATCATGATCCTCATACGCCCAGTCGCCGAGCCATGCCTGCGGCACATAGTGTTTAAATATATATTTACGGCAAAAATGCCCGCTGTCGTTGTTGGGATAACCGGTGGAATTTTCCTGACTGAAAAACGGCCGGTCCGGATTCGCGCCGGGTGACCAGTAGATGCGATCATCCCACTCACCGTTATAAATCTGGAAGAAATCACGATTGTACCAACAAAAATAGATATGGCGGTCATCGATGTCGCCGTCATCGATACCATGCGGCTCCAGATTCTTTTTATAGTCGCCCAGTACGCGTGAATACCCCGAATCAGCCGAAATGGGCATATCCGGATGCAACCGGCGTACTTCTTTGATGACTTCCGATAGAAATGTCCATTTTTTAAGCCGGATGTCTTCCGGGCCACTGGTAAACATGGTAAAATACATCTCGTTGTTCATGGTCCATAACAATAAGGAAGGATGATTCCGGTATTTCCGGACCAGAGAGAGCGTTTCCTCTTTCCATATTTCCAGGAGCTCCGGAGAAGGCATTTTTTTGTCGATCATCATCCAGGGCCACGATCCCTCGTAGCTCACACCCACTCCTTGCCGGTCCGCCGCACGCATCCAGGTTGCTGTGAACGGACAGCCGTGTGAACGCGTGACCATCTGGTTGCCTTCATGCATCAGGTTCATGAATGTGTTGGCCAGTGCACTGTCATTCGGCGCAATGCCGCAAGGCGGATGATTGGCGCCCCGTAACCAGTATGGCTTTCCGTTCAGGTAAAAACGATTGCCTTTAACGACAAAGGTTCTGAATCCGATGTCCTGCGAAATCCGGTCGGTTACATTCCCGTCCTGATACAGTTGTATATCCAGACGGTATAAATGAGGGTTTTCCGGGCTCCACAATTCCGGATTTACAGTTCCTGTTTTACAGGTAATCTGCGCCGTCTCACCGCTTTTCAGCAGAACCTTTGATCTTTGGCCGGAAGTAAATAATACGGAATCATCGGATTTGTCAGTCAGCGTTATCGCCGCTTCGAAGTTCTGTTTTCCGGCCCCTTCATTGGTAACCGTAATGTCAAAGTCACCGCCATCCGTGCGCACATCGGCATAGAAACCGGTAATGTGTACCGGTTGGGTAATGATTAATCTAACGGGCTGCCAGATACCCCCTTCATCACCTCTGAACATGCCGTGTGGCAGTGAATTAAGCATGTCGTTGTTTATATCGACCGACACAGCCCGGGCCACGTTTTTATCGGCATCGGCTGTTTTTTTGTATTTTCGCACCTTAACGTTCACGGCAATCAGATTTCTGCCCGGTTTCACAAGATCGGTAATATCCAGTTTAAAATCCCCGAACATACCCACATGGCCACCGGCATATTGACCATTTACATAGACATCGGCCACCTTGGAAACGGCGTCAAAATGCAGTTTGAAGCGTTTATTACCGATGTTCTCCGGCAAAATAACCGCATGGCGATACCATGCGGCGTCCGTGGATTCATAATCAAACGTGAAAGATCCGCAACGCTCCAATTCTTTTTCACGATAATTGTCGGAAACGCCGCTGCCGCGATGAGGTAATGGCGAATCCTGCAGGTGCAGCCAGTTGCGCACGGGTTTCCAGAAATCCGGCACATGCATCACATGCCAATCGGTATCATTCAGACTTTCGGAATACGGGTTATTATGTTCATTCAGCTCCTTCTCCGGTTTAAAGAGCCAGTTTCCCTGCAGAGAGACAACCGTACGTGCTTTATTTATTGTTTCAACAACCACAGGTTGATAAGCCGCTCTTTGTGTTCTCCGTAAAACTTCATTTTCCTGTGGACTTCGTTTTACGGTATATTTAATCGTATCGCTTTCAAAGTGACGCATTTCATTTTCGGACAGATGCGTTATGGAAACGTCTTTATATTCTGTTTTTATCCAGCCGCCACCCAGTACAGGACGCCCCTGCGGCAAGGGATGGGAATCCGTTATTAAAATACGCGGCTGTTTTTCTTCATCAAGGTAAACCCGTATGAATCTATCCCAGACAACGATTCGAAATGAATACCAGCGTCCCGTCAGCGGTTCAAAATCAAGTGACTCGAGTGCCAGCATTTTATTCCGACCGCCCTCCTGATAGCGGCACAGGTAAAGGTCATTATGGTTGCCACCGCGCATTCCCAGTGCATAGCGGTTATTCCGGTCACTGAATCCGAATCCCGACCAGATTTGAACTTCTTTTTCATCCGGAGTTGTCCGTGCCGTAAACCGGATACAAACGGAATCTCTGGCAGTATCTTTCATGGCGATGTACGCATCTTCAAGCAAAACCGACTGATCATGCCATTCAATGAGTCCCCTGCCGACGGGTT
>CAYPHA010000036.1:0-45726 GCA_964410215.1 uncultured Calditrichota bacterium
TGGAGCTCACCCCCTGTGCTTACAACACCGGGTTGCAGTGCGATCACCTCGCGAAGCTCCGTAACAGGCATTTTATCAAACGTCTCGGCATTTACAATGGCTGCAGAATGGGTCCTGTCATGTTCTATGGCCGGACGTTCTGCTTCAACGATGACCGTTTCCGAGGTCAGTGTCTCGGGATTCAGTTCAATATCCTGCCTGGTAGTGCGGTCCGTACGGATCACCAGGTTCGTCACTTTCGCTGTAGCATATCCGACATAATAGCAGGAAACCTCATAACGTCCCGGCGGAACATTAATAATTACATAATATCCGTCGGCGTCAGACGAAGCACCCAGTGATGTACCCTCGATGACGACGTTCGCCCCTGCAAGACTTTCATCATTGGTGACATCCGTAATTCTTCCCACCAGCTTTCCGGTTGTACCGGCATATAGTATCCGTACCGCGAAAAGCGAAAGAATTAATAATAGGAACCCGCTTTTTTGCATATCAAAATACCTCTTACAATAAATGACTTATCTTTACTTATTCATTTATTCATAATTCAATATATTCAAACGTATATACATTTAATACCCTAAATATATACTGATTGCATGCAAAAGGCAACATTTTCAGAGATTCTAAACCGATTTATACAAGCAGATTTTTATTTCTGTATTTCAAAACTGTCCTGCATTTTGCCATCAATATCGAACATATTAAACAACAACGTGCTTTTATGAATATTGACCAGCGTAAAATGGAATCCCCTGTATTTCTTCGCGTTAAACCAGGAAGGGGTTGGTGCATGGTCTGCCAGGTTACCCCCTGCGCCACCGCTTTGAATATATACAATCCCGTCATTTTCATCGATCCTGTCCCCGCGTAAGGGCCAGGATCGTTCGTACGAATGAAGATGACCATAAAATACAATATCGACATCATATTTGTCATACAGGGGCACAATTTGACGCATTTCTTCATCGCCCCATCTGATTTCTTTTTCTTCCCAGCTATCCCCATAATCATCCTGTTCAGAGGTATAGGGTGCATGGTGATGCGCGACGAATTTCCACGTCGCATCAGACGCTGCCAACTGTTCTTCCAGCCATACATACTGTTTTCCACCGGGAGCAAATTCTTCTTCCTTTTCATTACTGTTCAGCATAAAAAAATCGGCATTACCGTAGGTAAAGGTATAGTAGGCTTCCGGTTCAGGGAGATAATGATAATGATTATACCACACAAGATCCCCCTCGCCATTACCGGGAACCGGGAAGAAAGGAATGCGGCTGGCCAGTTGCGTTACCCCGACAAAATATTCATGTGTCCATTCAAAACGTTGTTTTTCTCTGCCACCATCGCTTAAGTCGCCCATGAGGATAACGAAATTCGGCCTTTTTTCCCATACGGCTTTGGCCACCTTATCATTGATCTGCGGACGTGCTTCCGTATCACCGAATGCGGCGAATGAAAAGGAAGCTTCCGGATCCACAGCCGTAAAGAAAGTAAGGATTCCCGAGTCCAGCGTTTCCCCGCTCTCCGATTCGGACGTTATCCTGTAAAAATAACGTGTAGCGGGTTCCAGACCGTCAAGTTGAATTTCCTGTTTGTTCCGGAGGAGATCGATACGTTTGTCCTCACCCAGTTTATCTGTTTTGCCGAAGGCAATGCGCGCCTTTGCCGGCCGGTCCGTTTCCCAGAGGATATTGATGCTTTCACCGGTCACATAATTCAGGTAGGGACCGGCAGTGAAATGAAACCGGTCTGTATAAAGCCGCCCTGCCGTAACCATTTCCCTGAGTTCATCATACCGTTGAACAATTTCTTCTTCCGGCAGCGCGTAGTCATGGAGACGCATTGCTTTAACAAGATTGGCGAAGCGCATGTGTGGTTCATGCCGGGTATAAGCAGCCAGCTCAAATTCAGCCTGTTCGGGCCGGCGCACTTCCCTGTTTAAGGTTTCTTCCCGGACCAGCTCACCGTTTTTATAGAGTTTCATCCGGGTGCCGTCAAAGGTTGCTGTTATCTGTGTCCAGTATTTTTTAAATCCTTTTTTATATTTCATGTCTGCATTTAAGGTATATTCCGCAACTGCGCTTTTCATTCTGAACACAATTTCATCGTCATAAAAACCGACGGCCCAGAAGGGCTCGCCATTGCCCTCCTGTTCACGCACTGCAGCCAGTGCCCCAACAGGATTGTTCACATGGTATTTCACCCATAATTCAATACTGAACGCATTATTCGGAAGAGTGGTATTATCGATAATTCCGCTGAGTCGTTCCCCGGGTTGCTCACCATGAAAAAGCAGGGGCTTTGTGTCTGTATGCAAAATGGCAACATCCGGTTGGGGATGCACCGGTTTGAAGCCGGGATAATTTTCAGCCTTACCTTCAAGGGCATAATCAGGCCAGAAAACAAAATCGGCGACTATCGTATTTTCCGAAAAAAGGGAAAGCGGAAGTAATAAAGCAATGATTAGACTACATTTTTTCATACCTATATCCTACCTTCATCTCTTATGTGGTTTTTGTACATATTCTTACCAGTCAAGACCGGCCATAACCGGAAAATGATCGGATATATAAATATCATCTTCTGTTATTTCCAGAACCTTGTATTCGAGACTTCTAAGCTGCGTATTGGTCCAGATAAAATCAATAACACGATTTCTGCGCGACCTGCCAAAGCCATTAACCGTGGTTGTATTCCCGTTATAAGCATCCAGAGAGGCCCCGGTATCGATCAGTCCCGGCAATTCCTCATACCCTTCTGACAAGGTTTGATAGGCCTGTTTCGTACTGGTAAAATTGAAATCACCGGTAAGAACAGCCGCTGAAGAACCTGCAAGGTCATACATCATAGACAGTACAAGTTTTGCACTGTATTCGCGGGCTTCGTCACTCACGTGACTGAAATGCGTATTACAAAAAAGCAGGGTGTCTTTTTCTGACCGGTCAAACAGTTTAATCCATGTCAGGATCCGGGGCAGGTCGGCACTCCATCCAATACTGCCGACAGAATCCGGTGTTTCAGAAAGCCACCAGGTGCCGCTGTCAAGCTTTTCAAAACGATCCGCACGGTAAAAGACCGGACAGTACTCACCACCCTGTTTCCCATCATCACGTCCCACGCCATACCATCCGTAATCGGGTAATTCTCTGATTAACACATCCAGCTGATGGTGGAGCACCTCCTGAAATCCGATCAGGTCAGGCTGCTGGGCATTCAATGTTTCCGATACCAATCCGATTCGCTTAGGCCAGGCATTGATACCATCTTCCGGATTATCATACCGGATATTGAATGTCATTACATACAAGCTGCTTTTTCCTGCGTTACAGGCGGTTATAACCAGAATCAGCATGATCCATACGATCATTTTTTTCAGGTTTCTGTTAGTCATGTTTTATTCCGTTCATTTATTTCAAATGAATTTTTTGATCAGCTCGTATTCCGTTTCACTTACTTTTTTTGGAAGGAGGAAGGGCATTCCACTTCGGCAGCAGTATCAGCGCTGCCAGCAGGATAAACACGCCAAACGCCTTAAACAACGCGCCCCAGCCGAAAATAGCAGATACGATACCCGGCAGGGAAAGACCGATAATTTGTCCCGTTGCTCCGAATCCATTTATTATACCGGCGGCTGAGGAGGCCCCTTTTTGTGTACCGAAATCGACAGCTGAAACACCGGAAATCAATGCATCCGGGCCGAAGAGGAGGAAACCGATCAATCCCAGCAAAATACTCATCAGAAGAATGCTGCCGCTATCCGCAAAATAATTAAAGGAAAACAGTACGATAGCCAGAAGAACAAATTCAATCACGACAATCGGCATGCGGCGTGAATGAAACACTTTATCGGAAACATATCCGGCAAAATACACTCCAAAAGCACCGAATATTTCGAACATGGCACTGATACCCGCCGATTCTCCGATGTTCGTGGAAAGCTTATCACTCACCAGTAAGGGGCCCCAGAACAGGATGGCATAACGAACCGGTTTTAAAAGAAAATACACTGCCGCAAGCCGGAGAATCATCGGCGTTTTGAGCACAGCCAGCAGTATCGTGACAAAGTTACCATTTGATTGCGAATTGGTTTCTGCCGCCGGTAACACTGCTTTTTCTTCACCATGGTATTCTTCAATGGGAGGTAAACCGATATCTTCAGGACGGTTTTTCTGCAGCAGGAGAAACAAAAGCCAAATGATGGCAAGCACCGCTGCCGGTGCAAAAAAGGCAAAACGCCAACTCGAGAAAACCAGGGCCATATAACCGGCAAAGGCGCCCGCGACCATTCCTCCTACGGCATAATTGGAAGACCACACGCCGTAAACGCGTCCCCGCTCTTTTCTTGAAAACCAGGCGCTTACATTTTTTACCAACGGTGCCCAACCCGTAGCCTGAAAAAGACCCTGCAGAAACAACAACACACCGAAAACGATGGCTATTGATGAGAGTCCCATCATGACAGCTACAATAACCGAGGAAAGCATCCCGAATAGAACAACTTTACGCGACCCCAGGCGATCCGCAGCCATACCCCATATAAACTGACCAATGGCATATGCGACGCCGTAACCACCATCAATAAATCCCATTAATTCTCTGCTCATATCAACGGAAGGATCTTCCAGAATACCAATCTTAGCAACCGGGAATGACTTTCTGGTGAGGTAAAGACCGAAATAGGACAGATATGTTATAAAAAACACAATCCATCGTTGCCGTTCATATCTTGGAATTCTTGTTTTCACCGTGTCGACTTTTGAATCGGTTTTTTTATCCACAACAATCTGTCCTGCGGTTATTCTTAATTGACGGTTTTCTGCAGGTTAAAAGGTACCTGCTGCTTATTGCTGGCCCTCAGCTGCATTCATAAAACGTCGCTGATACGAAACAACGAGATTATCGCTTGTAAATTGTGCCAGGTAATTCGGCACAGCCGTAATAATTATCCGGTGCATCATATCTTTGAATTCCTCCTCAGTCAGAAGCTTATCGATCTGAGGATACATGGTATCACCTTCCATGCTGCATATAATGAGGCGTGTATCAGGCAGGTTCAGATTCCTTAATAAACGAAGGTTGTGTCTTACCGAATCAAGACCATCACTGCCTTCCCTGTTATTATAGTTTCTGTATGCCAGGATTTGTTCACCCATGGTTTTTACCTGAAGCAGATCCATCCCGCTTTCTTTTGGCGGAATATAATCTTTATCCAGAAAATGAGCCCTTAAATCCTCCAGGTATTTCCATTCTTTGCTCACTTCATAGAAAGCAAGCAACTTGGCGATGGTTTCACTCTGAAAAGCGCGCTGCCTCACAAAACTGTTAATGAAATAGGGCTTGGCCTGTAAAGCAAGGGCCGTCTGATAGGGATCAAACATGAGGGTGAAGTTGACACGAATTCCCTCCTCACGCAGCATTAACGCCAGATTATGTCCGCGCAAAAAGTCCTGGGTCGCTCCCTCGTTATATTTTCTCTGGAATCGTTTGTCGCCTTTGAGCAGTTCACCGACATTCTCCGCGTTCACAGGGCCCGTATGGGGAACTTTGATAACCAATCGATAGGGCGACAGCATTTCCCGGAATTTTCCGACCTCTTCCATAATTTCAGCATCCGATTTTCCGAAAGGATCATTGAGTTCGACGCTGATATCTGCGCCGGGGCCTAATACTCGCCCCAGTTCTTCCATTACTTCATCACGCGTTTTGAAACGTCCATCGATATTTGCTTCCGGATTATTGATAAACAGATCGTAAATAATACCGGGATTACAAGTCAGGTTTGATACCAGGTTTTTTATCGGTTCAACTTCATAGGGATCCGCCGTGTCGACGGAAAACAGGAAATTAGTGGGACGCTTCCGGCTGTTTTTCTCATATGAAATGTCACGAATGAGATCAGCCCGTAATACACCGTTCTCTTCCAGACAATATTCAAGCCGGAATCCTGCCGGGGTTTCACCCGCAGGCACCTTGAAATAATCAATGATATCCCGGAAATTCCGTGTAACACCGAAGTACCTCGTAAGCGGCTTGAGTTCGTTATAGAGATCCAGTGAGATGTGGGCATCCAGAATATGCTGTAAATAGGCCTCATCATCTTTTATTACCGACGCTCCTGTATTCGATTCAGCCTTTCCGAGCAGAGCCCTGTGCGTCGCGGTGATCTTACCCTGCCCGGCTTCTTCTCTTCCGAAATTTATCTGTAACATCTTTATTCTCCGGTAAAAATCAATACTCGTTTATAGTTTCATTCGTCTGTTTCATGGCACAACAATTGGCCTGATCGATTCCTGGCGTTCCAGTGACAGCATTGCATTAGTGACACCTTCAACTGTTAACGGAAACTTGGGTCCGGTTAACTTTTTGTAGGGATATTTGTCAAGGGTTTTATGCACGATATCCATCGCCTGACCAAGATAACGCGAATCATAATTATGCAGGCCTTTGATCGTCAGGCATTTTATCAGAATATCATGGGATGCCATTTTGAAATAATCTTCGGGATAAACGCTGCCCTGAATCAGGTACCGCCCACCGATGCGAAGCATTTTTGCCCCCAGAGGTATCACTTCCGCAAAACCGGCAACTTCCACCGCCACATCCGCACCAAATCCATCGGTGAGCTCCCTGATTTGATTCACCATTTCATCATCACTCATCTTACTAACATTCAGACACACATCCGCACCAAATTCCCCGGCCATTTTAAGCCGACCGTCCTGTTTATCGATCATGATGACCTTTTTAGCCCCTTTTTCTTTGGCCACAACCGAGGCATACAGACCAAGCATTCCGGCACCCTGAATAACCACTGCATCACCTGCTTCAACCCCGATCCGGTCCAGACCGGCTGTGACCGTCGAAGCGGCACACATCAGGGGTGAGGCTTCCTCGTCAGCCATATCGTCCGGTACTTTGAAAATACCGGTACCGGGACGTAAATACACGTATTCACCGAACGTGCCGTTGAAATATGGCGGTTCATCACTTTTAACATGCCCATACTTGAAGAGATTCAGGCATTTCTGGGGAAGCTGTTTGACACGACAGAAATAACAATTCCCGCAATTCGCCATGATCGTCCAGGTAATACGATCGCCCACGGACAGGTCTTTACCGGCCGTATCTTTTGCAACTTTGGAACCCATTTCCACAATCGTTCCCAGGCCTTCGTGACCCAGCACGGAAGGCGTCGGAAACGGGCGTCTTCCCCGCCAGCTGTGATAATCAGACCCACATACGGTTGCCATCGTCGTTTTAACGAGAACCGCCTCCGGTTCAAGTTCAGCAGGTAATGGATATTCTCTGCTCTCCAAAGGTTCTCCAACTCCCATGAAAAATATCAATTTACCGGTTCCGGAATGTGTTGACATATCAGTTCTCCAAATTTGTTTTAATGTGATTAGAGCAGTATCCCTTTTACTGCTGCCATTCCTGGTATCAGGACTCGATACCAAACGTTATCTTCTCTGAAATATAGGTATCTTCAATGACGAATCGGTTTTTGTCACCACGGTATATGTCTATGGAATATTCAATAATGCGTTCATCGGAAGCGTACATTGTCCTCCGAATCAGCAGGACAGGACTCATTTTATTAATGCCAAGTAGCCGTGCATTTTCATCGGAAGCGAATGAAGATTCTATTGAATTCTTAGACCGTTTGAGCACTAATCCAAATTTCATCGTCAGAATTTCATACAAAGAGTTGCACAGATTTTCTTCCAGCAGTTTCTGTCCGATATCAGACCGGAAGTATTGAGTTTCAATCGCATACGGTACACCTTCGACCAGGCGAAGCCGCTTAACGACAACCACTGTATCCTTTTCACTCAGTTTCATCTGAGATTGTACAATTTCCGGCGCTGTTATCTCGCCGGCATCAATAACATTGGCCGAAGGTTTTTTACCTGTTGAAAGCATGGCCTGTGAGAAGAGACCGAGATACCTGTTGGCATCATGTTCCAGTTTAGTATGAGAAACAAATGAGCCTCTGCCCGGATAACGCTCAACCAAACCATCTTGAATCAATTTGCCCATGGCCTGCCTTACCGTCCCCCTGCTGATTTGGTACTTTCTGACCAGAATATTTTCAGGCGGTATCATATCTCCGGGTTTGAGTGAGCCGTTTAAAATTTCTGTCCGGAAATATTCAGCAAGCTGAAAATACAGAGGAACCATGTTGGTCTTATTTAGATTCAATTCGGACATTATGAAACTCATCGTCTTGTGTACTAAACGGAACATGCTGCTCCGGATCAGCTATTTTTTGCAAGCTATTCCGGACCTTTAAAAAAAACAGGCATGATATAAAGCCCTCCGGCCATCTATCATGCCTTTACGTATAAAACAACTATTTATTCAGAAATTCACTCTCAATCAGAGCCGGCAAATCTTTCACACTTTTGATGACATGGGTGTGCCAGTATTTACCCCAGGCTTCTACCGGCCGCGGACCACTCAGAACCCCTACGATACCACGGCAACCGGCATTATACCCTTCCAGCATGTCTGCCGGTGTATCACCGACTTTAATCACTTCATGAACATTCTGAACATCCAGTTCGCCCATGGCATGAAATAGCATATAGGGAGCCGGCCTTCCTTTCTGACCGGGCGCATGCTCCACATCAACGGAGATATCGACCAGGCCGTCTTTTACCCAGCCGAGCCCTTCCATGATCGCCTCGGTTACCGGACGATGAAAACCGGTATCGGTTGCCACCTTAATACCGTTATCATGGCACCATTTAAAGGTATCCGTTGCACCCGGTACTTCTTTGACTTCATTCCGGTAATGCTCGATCATGATCTGCTGGTAGCGCTTGAAAATCGTTACCGCTTCATCGTACGTTTCGGGGTCCTTTTCCTTTTCAAATGTCGTAATGTCGACATTTTTTCCACGAGACCGTGCGATCAGAAATTGATAGAGGTGTATTTTATTCGTTCCCATATTCATGAGAATATCATCCGGTGTAGTGTCAAGCTTAAATTCAACTGCCGCTTTATACAGGCAATCCCTTACACCCGTGTCGTCATGAACCGTTGTTCCTGACAGGTCAAACATAACCATACTGACTTTACCCATTAGTACCTCCTTTATCTGTCATAATTATTATATTATTTTGAACAACCCTGTTTTCGATTATTCAATTATAAAATCAAGTGATTCCATTGCTTCTTTAATAACCGCAATGATATTCAGCATATCATTTTTGAATAGTCTCCCGCAGGTTGCCAGGCGAAACAGGTCGGCCTGCGCAACTTTACCGGGATAGATCACATAATCTCTTTCGTTCAGATAATCATAAAATTTTCTGAATTCAAAATTCGGGTGATCCGGGTAATAAAACGAAACAATGATATTTCCCTGTAATTCATCATCGATATAGCGCTTAAAGCCCAGTTTATCCATACCGGTAATCAGGGTCTGCATATTTTCCTGGTAACGTTTCTGACGCCCGGGAACCCCGCCCTCGGCCTCCAGTTCCAGCAGGGCCGTGTAAAACGCCAGTATCGAATGTGTCGGAGGAGAAAAACGAAATTGACCATTCTTTTCCAATCCCTGCCACTGATCATATAAATCGAGCACATAGCTCCTGGCATTTCCCTTTGTCCTTTCAAGGGTATCCCTGTGCGCAATGACAAAGGCAAATCCGGGTACACCTTCAATATTTTTATTGGCCGTACAAGCCAGATAATGGATGCCCAACCCGGCAACATCGATTTCTACCCCACCGAAGGAACTCATGGCGTCAAGAAAAAGCAGCTTGTTATACTTTTTGCAGAGATCGGAAACAGGTTTAACCGGATTCATCAAACCGGTCGTTGTTTCGGAATGTACAAGCGCTACATGCGTGATATCACTGTCTGCTTTCAACGTAGCTTCCACTTCTTCCGGATCGGGGATTTCGTTTTCAGCATAAACCAGCTCGCTTTTACTGATTTTTAGCACTTCCAGTGTTTTTGCGATACGCCGGCCATAGGCGCCGTTGATGATAACCAGCCATTTACCCTTTTCAGGTGTTGCCGTGGACAGCACTGCCTCGACCGCATACGAACCGCTTCCCTGAAGCAGAATGCTTTCGTATCCTTTGTTATGGACATCACCGATTTTCAGAAGCCTTTTACGAACTTCAGCAATAATACCGATGAACTCCGTATCCCTGTGTCCGACATCCCGCAGCATCGCCTGTTTAACCGCTTTGCTTGTCGTGAGTGGGCCAGGTGTATACAAGACCTTGTCTTTCCAGCCGCTGATCATATTCTCATTCATAACGCTACCTCGAGATTGGTAAATAAATTAGAAATTATGGTTTATACATCCTAATGTTCAAATGTCTAGACAGATACTAGTAAAAAAAATCTTCCCTGTCAAGTTAAATATTCATTTTTTTAACTACCAGACCACTCATAAAAGGACTTCGGCTCACCTGTCATTTTAAAGAAGCAATCGCATGCATTTTCTTACATCTCAGGGCTTCAGTCCCTGGGCCAGCCTTTCCTGAACGCGTTCTATTAATTGAGGTATCTCCTCCAGAGTATCGATCACGAAATGCGCCCCCGCTCCCAGCATTTTCTGTCTGACGGCGGCACATCTGCCGTTCAGTTCCGTCTCTTCCATATCGTCGATCTGCTTCAGGCTCAAACCCAGCTCGTTGCTTGACATCACCACGCCCACAGACCACATGCCGGCATTCAGGCCCTCTTCGATATCAGAAATTGTATCGCCAATTTTAATGAGAGCTTCCAGGGGATACACCTGCATATCCATAGCACTTTTTATGGCCATCCAGGGCGCGGGACGACCGGCCGGTACATCGTTGGCACAGACCACCGAATCGGGTTTATATCCCTGTCTTGCCGCAAGCGGTACCAGAAGATCCATCATTTCCTTATTATATCCCGTCGTGGTGCCGATTTTAATATTATGTTCACGGAAGAAACGCTGTGCTTCCAGTACATCCGGCACTAATTTGGCATGTGCAGGTATAATTTCCAATTGACGTGGAATGAAATTTTCAAACATCCGGTCAATATCCGCCTCCGTACATGCGCTCTTATTGACCGAAATCCACTGATCTGCGACTCTCGGCATCTTTAAAATTGTCCTGATATGATCCCGCTTGTTAAGACCCATCGGTCCCCTGGCTTCGGGATCGGTGATTTCTACCCCTTCATCCTTAAATACCTGTTTAAATACACCCGCAGGGGCAAAACATCCAAAATCGACCGTTGTACCGGCCCAGTCCAGGATTACTCCTTTGACAGGTCCGCGGTAACTGCGTTGAAAATTGTAGCTCATCTGTTCTCCATAGCATTTTAACGGATCTTCTATCCGTTCATTTCAAGATTAAAACCAGAATATTGTTTTTGATAAGACATATCCAGTTTCAGAGAGATCCGGTCTCCACGATAAACATCGGCTGAATATTCAAAAGGAATGTTGTTATTCAGATATACGACACGGGTTACAGAAAAAACGGGATCACCCAGATCGATTCCCAATGCTTCGCTGATTATTTCATCGGCCAGCGCTGAGGAAATCACGTTATTAGAATGCGAAACGATCATTTTATATTTATCCTGAATCAGATCATAAATGGACTCACTTAAATTTTCATTCTTTATCAGATCGGCAACGGGATTATTGAAATAAGCCGATTCGACGGCCCAGGGTTCTCCATCAACATAACGGATTCTCTGAACACTGAGAATATGTTCACCTGTCGGTATGTTCAGTTTTTCTGCTATGACATCCGGAGAACGCATTATTTCCTGTTTTAACACTTTGGCTGCCGGCCGCCGGCCGGCGTCTTTGGCGATCTGGGTAAAAAAGCCGATGGCTTTGGACACATCGTGTTCCAGCTTCGCCTGCGCTACAAACGATCCCTTCCCGGGGAAACGCTCTATAAGCTTTTCCTGTGTCAATAATTGAAGGGCCTGCCGGACCGTTCCGCGGCTGAGCTCGTACTTCTCAATGAGCTCGGTCTCCGACGGAAGCGGCTGCCCTGTTTTGATTTCTCCACGCCGTATCCGGTCTTTCAGCATCTCAGCAAGCTGGTAGTAAAGGGGCACCACACTGCTTTTATCAATTTCCATATCAACCCCTGGGTTAATTGTATATATATTAATATATTTTACTACAAAATATTAAAATTGGCAAGTTTATTCTGTCATCCGGAACACAGACCGGAAGATTATGATTTTTTGCTGTTCCCTTCGAACGGTTTCCTATTGCTCTTCCTCAAGGTCCACTTTTAATGACAGAAAATCCAGCATGTCTTTGAGGCTGATGATACCGGCGAGTTTTTCATTCTCCGTTACCATGATCCGGCTCTGTCCGTTCCTGCGCATCCGGGATAATGCTTTGACGGCATCGGCATCGATATCAATCGTATTCGTATCATTACAAGTATCCATGATATCGGCGACCCGGTGCGTTGACCACTCTTCACGGGGGATACTTTTAACCTGCTTCAAGTAAACACAACCCGACAGTTTCGATCCCTCAACCACCGGGAACATTTTAAAATGATAAGTATAAATATAATCTTCCACCAGTTTATCAAGCGGTGTATCCGGTTTAACTGTTACAGGATTCACTTTCATGAAACGATCCACTGTTTCGCCTTCCAGTGCTTTTCGCATCACCATGTGCTGGTAGGATTGCTCCGAAGCGGTACGCATAAACATACCGATCAGAAACCACCAGACCCCTCCGATGAAATTTCCACCGAAAAAACTGACAACACCAAGTATAATCAGCAGAATACCGAATGCGGAACCAATTTTCGATGAAATCCTGGTGGCCCAGCGCAGATTATTCTTCCACCCCCACAACAGCGACCGGAGCACCCTTCCCCCATCCAGAGGAAAGGCCGGGAGTAGATTGAAACCCGCCAGAACAAGATTGATCACACTCAGATACAGCAAAACGCCGTGAACCGGCCTCCCCCAGCTTCCCCCCATGTCAAGCAGATGTATGCCGAAAAACATACCACCCAGAACAATACTGGCTATCGGTCCCGCAATGGCCATCCATAGCTCAGCCTTTGGGCTTTTTGGCTCTTCACTCATCTGGGCAACGCCTCCGAATATAAAAAGCGTAATGCCCCGAATGGGAAGATCAAACCTGCGGGCTACCAGCGAATGTGAGAGCTCATGCAGAACTATCGAAACAAACAGTCCTAACGCTCCAAAAACACCCATCCACCAGTAGGTCACTGTTCCCAAATCCTCATAATAAGCCGGGAAGAGTCCCTTAGCCAGGGACCAGGTAATCAGAATGGCCAGGATGAGCCAGCTCAGATCCATCCTGACCTCGAATCCAAATAATTTAAAAAGTTTTAAACCTTTGAGTTCCATGATGTCATCCTTTCCGATTCCCGTTTTACGGACGGCGTTTTAACGGAAAACGAATGGTTGTATGTTGGGTTTTATCTATTCGTTGTCACCTTATCACTACCAGCCTGGCGCGATGACAAATCCGAATTGCCCCTTGTCATTCAAACGCTGGAAAGCATGGGCATAATAAAACTGTACAATGAGAAAGCCCATCACATTTATTCGTGCCGCCCCGCCGGTGCTGAACAAGGGCACGCGTTCCACCGGAGCCGTGTCAAAAACAAGTTCCGGCAAATCATTTTCATTCCAGGCCGCACCACCGTCAAAAAAGGCCACCAGTTCCGTCGGAAGAAACGGAAATGTAATCAAACCGAATTCATCCGTTCCGAAAAAGGGAATCCTCACTTCTGCGTTGAATATTGCAATCCGTGATCCCGTGAGCTGATCGTATATGGAGCATCCTCCATCAGCCGTTGTACGGCAATCCGACACCTTGAATGAACCAAGGCTGTATCCACGCACATAGGTATGGTATCCAATGTAGAGGGGTGACATCCTGCTGTTTTCCGCATCCTGCCAGTAACGTCCCACATGCATCCCCCGAAAGGCAATGGTTACCGGATTCATAAAGAAATAGTGTCTGTAATCGGCCAGGATAGTCAGGAAATCCAGTGTACCGAATGTCGGCTCGGCTTCAAACCGGAAACGACTGCCTCGCACGGCTGAAGTGAATCCGGAAAACGAATAGTCCCCCACATAAGCCAGCGAAGTTTGAAACAGGTTCAGACCAGGAGGACTGTCAAGTTCCTCCGTACCCTGATCAATCCCCAGTCCTCCCAGCGACGTATAATACTCCCGCTCATAATCATAGGAATAGCGCGTATAACCGGCACTCGCTTCAAAACGACGGTTTATCGACAATGGAAATGCGGTCTCCAATGAGAGGCGGTCTATGTATATACGCTGACGTTCCAGCTCGTAACGTTGTGCAATGTAATTTTCTTCATCCACAGTAACTGTATCCGTCCCTCTGTAAAGGCGTGCGCTCTGGTAGGGGATATGGGCGATAATCCCTCCCCAGTTAAAGCGTTGTTTGCGGTTCTGATACAGAATAGACCCGCCGATATCCTTTACACTACCGTTACTCTGCAACTGGGTGCCCAGCAGATGATTCCCCAGCATATCACTGAAAAACATACTCACACCACCACCGATGCTGGCGCCGTAACGGTCGGCGACGACACCAATACCGGTCTGACCAATATGAACCAGTTTCAGAGAAGGGTTATAGTTCATTGTTTCCGGTTGTTTATCCGGTGCAGGAACAGCCGTTTCATCTGACAGGTATTGCTCAACGATACCCTGATCAGACCGCGCCGTGATTGGTAATGAAACCATTTTGGAATAGGCTCCGGCATGTTGATAAGGAGATCCGTGCGTCGTACCCTGTTTCAGCGCATAGATATTATAATCACCGTTTTCATATACCGTAAAAGCGATCCGGTTTTCCTTACCGGCGACAGAAAGTGCCGGCGACAGTTCAGTCAATCCGCTGGCACCGGTTACCAGATCGGTCAATTTATAGAGTTGATCCGTTTCTATTTCATAACGGTAAATATTGCTGATGCCATCCGGATCGGAAATCATGAAGAGGCTTTGACCATCCGCCGAAAAGTGCGGATTGATATGTTTGGCGCTTTCCGAAATGTACAGGATTTCGGTTTTCTCTGTTTTAAGAGTTGTAATGGCGATATTCATCGCGCCGAATATATGCCGGTCCGGATCGGTACCCGGCCCACGGTCAGTCGCGTATGCAATCCGTTCTCCATCCGGGCTCCAGGCCGGCTGGATCTCGGAATAAGTATCCTGTGTGACGGGAATTGTTTTGCCATCACGCAGGTGATAAATGTAGAGATCACTGATACCACCTGATGAGCCGGAGAACAGCAGCCGGTCGCCATCCGGGGACCAGGCCAGATGAGCTATCTGATCGACAGCATCGAACCGGATCGTCTGCACCACCTCGCGGCTGCGCACATCGAGCAGGGCAATGGCATTATCCCCTTCATTGAATACAACAAAGGCAAATTTCCCGCCATCAGGAGACCAGCTGCCCGCCGAATTCATGAAACGGAGCGCATCGAAGTGCTGGTCGGTATTGGAACTGACCAGTTTTTTAATAACGTCACCCGTATGGGCATCGCCCAGGAATAAATCGATCGTGAACAGATCCTTTCGGGACAGAAAAGCGATATAGTCACCATCCGGACTGAGACTGGGTGCCATATTCATTCCGCCGTATCCGATAATGATTTCCTGCAGGTTTTCCTTCTGCCAGGCCCTGCGCGTTTCCACAGGTGCTTTGAATGTTTCTTCCAACGCCATCTGCCACATGACGGAAAGAGAATCACTGCTTACGCCAAGTGTCTCCTCACATCCTTTTTCCCAGCCGTTCTTCAGCACAGCAGAGAATAATGGTAAAACAATTTCGTCACCCCATCTGCCGGCGATATAAACCCAGGCGGCATGTCCCCAGCGGTAAGGGAAATATTCAGATGACCGGGCCAGATCGGAAAACGCCGGCAGATTATCGTTCATCACCGCATCGCGCATCCACATGGCTGTCAGCGGATCTTTCCGTCCGATCGACAGGTATTCAGCCATGCCCTCGATAATCCACAGCGGTACGCGGTTGGCCCCGGATTGCCGCATCTGTTTATTTTTCTTCATGTGATTATACTGGAAGGCATGTACCAGTTCATGCCCGAGAACATGTTTGTCGTTACGGTTAATTCCGCTGAAGGGAATGACAATCCGGTTTTTCAGCCCTTCGGTAAACCCGCCTGTACCCTGCGGTATAATGCCGCCGGTGACATTGGTTTGCTGGAAGTCGGCATGATTGGCATAGAGTATGATCGGCTGATCCGGTCCCAGTTCGGTCCCAAAGACCTCTTTCATACCCGCATGCCATTGTTCCAGCATCCTCAGGGCATTACCGGCGGCATTGGTTTCTTTTTCATAATAATACACCCTGAAATGCTTTGATTGCAGGATTTTAAAAGAAAAATCTTCATAATTCACTTTATTTCTTCCAAAATACTGACTATAACTTTTACCGGGTATCAGAAGAAAAAGTGACAGCAGCATCCACCTTGTATGAGGCAAATACCTTTTTTCAAATCGTGATTTCATAATACTACTTACAGATCAGCATATTCTGCTACCTGTCGTTTTTTACGGTAGCTTATAATTTTGAACGTGCATTATCGAATGCTTCCTTCAGTTCGGACCAGCTCTTTTCGAAACCGTTTTTCAGTTCCTGCCAGGCTTCATCACCGGATTGACGCAGCTCATTAAGGCGGATTTGGACATTCTCTCTGCGTTCTTTCAGGCTGGTAATCCTTTCCTGATACTGTGACCGGACATCATCGCCCATCTGATTGGCCTTTTCCTGGTATTTCGCAATTTCGGTATCCCAGGCATTCAGCTGTTCGGCCATCTTATCGATATATTCTTTACGTTCTTTCATCAGAAAGTCTCCTTTGGTTTGGTTCATGTACACCTGTTAATAGTTACAAACACCGTACCAACAAAATGTGATATAGCTGTAAGTTAATAAAATTAAAAGAGTTATAGTACAATCAAAAAAAAATGGAAGTATATTCATTTTACGATGAAAGCGATCATTGGATACTTGGCTGAGAAAAATCCGAACAGTGCATCTACACAATACGTTCAATTGTAAAGATTTCGTACACCCAAATGACCGGAAGTCTCTTTTCACCAGGATAACTTCCGGTAATAGTACAACAGAAGTTACGGAACGAAAACCTTGTAACAGCACCAGTTTTTAAACTGGTGTAAAAGTAATATCGCCTCCGATCTCCTGATGCCCTGGCTAAGAAGGCATCAATCCGAAGTCACGATCTGATCTGACCGCTACCGTATATCAGATATTTATAAGTCGTCAGCTCTTCCAGCCCAACCGGACCCCGGGCGTGCAATTTATCCGTGCTGATGCCCATTTCGGCACCCATCCCGAATTCACCGCCATCGGTAAAACGGGTGGACGCATTTACGTAGACCGTTGCCGAATCGACGCGCTGCATAAACGTGTCTTTATTCGATTCGGATGAGGTAACGATGGCATCGGAATGCTGAGATCCGTACGTGTTGATATGATCAACCGCAGCTTGCAGGTCCGGCACCACCCGGATGGCCAAAATCAGGTCGAGATATTCCGCATACCAGTCTTCCTCCCCGGCCTCCTTGATGCCCTGCAGTATGTTCCGCGATGCCTGATCACCACGCAATTCCACACCATACGCTTTCAGCCGTCCGGCCAGTTGCGGCAGAAATTCCGCAGCGATATTCCTATGAACCAGCAGTGTTTCCATGGCATTGCAAACACCCGGACGCTGGCATTTGGCGTTTTCACAAATATCCAGGGCCTGTTGCACATCAGCAGTATCATCCACATACGTATGACAAACACCCTTGTAGTGTTTCAGGACCGGTATACGCGACATTTCCGCCACCGCCCGGATCAATCCTTCGCCTCCCCTCGGAATAATTAGGTCAATACGGCCTTCCATCTGCACCATTTCCCTGACAGCCTCCCTGTCGGTGCTGGACACCAGCTGAACGGCACCCTCCGGCAGCCCCTGCTTTGCCCCTCCGGATTGCATTGCTTCGGCGATGGCCCGGTTACTGTGTATGGACTCTGATCCTCCTCTCAAAATTACCCCATTGGAAGATTTTATACAGAGCGCGGCTGCATCGGCCGTTACATTCGGCCTGGATTCATATATTATCCCTATCACACCGATCGGCACCCGGACCTTGCGGATTTCCAGACCGTTCGGCCGGGTTGTTGTATTTAAAATTTCATTGACCGGATCCCGCAACGAAACAATCTGCTTGATGCCTTCTATCATGCCGTCGATGCGTTTATCCGTCAACTCCAACCGGTCCAGCATCGCCGGTGCAAGACCATTGGCAGCCCCGGCTTCCATGTCCCGTTTATTCGCTGTCTTGATGGCCTTACGCTGACGATCGATTTCAACGGCCATACTGTTCAGAATCGCATTTTTCTTTTCCGTATCCAGGCTGACCATGGCCCGGGCGGCCGTTACGGCGCGGTCCCCCATTGCCAGCATTGTTTCATGTACATTCATATCGATTCCTCTTCCGTTCGTTTTAATACCACCATATTATCCCGGTGAATCACTTCATCGTAATCCTTAAATCCCAGGATTGATTTGATCTCCGATGTGGGATGTCCTTTGATTTTTGCCAACCGGTCGCTCGAATAATCGACCAGCCCCCGGGCAACCAGCCGTCCATCCGCTGACTTGATATTGACCAGGCTGCCTTTTTCGAAATGACCTTCAATGGTGGTAATACCAATCGGCAGCAGGCTGTTACCGTTTTCTTCCAGGGCGATACGGGCCCCTTCATCGATGACGAGCGTGCCTTTCTGCTTATGAAAGAAGGCAATCCAGCGTTTTCGTGCGGCCTTCAACGAACGGCTATCCTCCAGGGATCCGCCTATCAGTGTTCCGGTATCCGCGCCGTTTAAAATACGTGTGAGTATATTTTTCTTCCGGCCATCAGCGATAACCACCCGTGCCCCGGCATGGATAGCAGCCTGTGCGGATTTGAGTTTGGATTCCATTCCGCCCATGGAGAGCATATGATCTTTTCCCATGGCATGTGCCAGGACACGCTTTGTAACCGATTTGAGATAGGGGATCCGCCTGGCGTTATCGGTGCCGAAAGCGGTCTGCAAACCATCTGATGTGGTCAGAAGAATGAGGGTTTCTGCTTCAATTAAAATGGCTACCATGGAAGCAAGAATATCATTATCGCCGAATTTAATTTCATCGACGGAGACGACATCATTTTCATTGACCACAGGTATCAGATTCTGCCTGAGCAACTCAAGTATCGTATTCCGGGCATTCAGATGCCTTGGCCGGTTTTTCAGATCATCATAGGTGAGCAGGACCTGACCGATCCGGCAACCGGCATCAGAAAAGAATGTATCGTAAAGCGTCATCAGGCGAACCTGTCCGACGGCAGCGGCCATCTGGAGCTGGGGCAGTTGTGTCGGCCTGCTCTCCAGTCCGAGTGTCTGGACACCGGCAGCGATGGCTCCCGATGAGACAAGAACGACTTCTTTTCCGCCATGATGTAAAGCGGCTATCTCCTTGACGAGACGCCGGATACGAACCGGATCCGGATTTCCGTTATCGTCAACCAGTACCCGCGTTCCCACCTTGATTATAATCCGTCCGGTCCCCTGCAGAGCTCTGCGCTGGTCCAAATTCGCTAACTTCAATTGACTTCCCGATCTTTTATGTATAAACGGACATTGTCCGCTTCTGTTTTACAAGGACCATGACAATTACATGCCACAACCTTTTATAATAAGGCTGCAATATAAACCACCAGGAAAGGAAAATGAAATTTTTTCAATCTCGTTTATTTTTTATTTTGTATTTTTTATTTTTTATTTATTTTCACCTCCAAATATTATTAAAAGGATGACCACACATGGAATGGAGAGCAAGTCATATACTTGTAAAAGACCGTAACCTGGCCAACTCGATATTGAAGCGTGCGAAGCAGGGTGGCAATTTCAGTGCCCTGGCAAAGGAGTTTTCTACATGTCCCAGCAAGAGTAAGGGCGGGGATCTGGGCTGGTTCGGCCCCGGCCAGATGGTGCGGGAATTTGAAGAGGCTGTCAAAAAATCAGCACCCGGACGCCTCATCGGGCCGGTCCGGACACAATTCGGATTTCACCTTATCAAAAAGACCGGACAGCGCGGATAAATTTTTTATAAGAGGCGTTTAAAAACGCCGGATTTCGTTTCAATAAAATGAATAAACCAAGGGGTAAAACGCCTGTTCCCCTGCTTCAATTCAATCTTCAGTTGTTCCGGTGAAATATATGTGAAATCCAACACTTCTTCTTTATCCAGTTTGACCGGCCCATCATAGCGGGCCAGGAAACACTGCTGAAATTCATTGTCACGGATTTTCCCATCCGGGTCCGCTATCTCAGACCTGTAAACCCCGGTTATCGGTTCAACCGTACAATCCGTTATATCCAATTCTTCGGCCAGGCCGCGGATCGCGGCCTCAGGGAACTGTTCTCCGGGTTTCAGGTGCTCACAGACACTGAAATCCCAGGTATCCGGATATACGTCTTTATCCTTCGCACGCAACTGGATCAGCAGATCCCCATTCGACCGCTGTACCAGTATGTTTGAACAGCGGTGCCAATAGCCGGCCGCGTGTACTTCTTCACGGGGTGCGGTGCCTTTTAGTTCACCGCTTTCATCAAATACTTCAAAATATTCCATCAGGACTTTGTACGGTTAACCTCAACGGCAATACTAATTTTAACTTCTTTTCCGACAGATTGTCTGTACATCGAAGCGGCAAACCCGGGAGTTGATGCACCTGTTCCTATGTCAAATTCCGTGCGATCGATGGAATATTCGGTTTCAAAACTGGCTATTCGGTCTATTCCGCCAGCGTTTTTTTTCATCTCTTCCGACATGCGTTCGACACCGAGTAATTTAAATGGTAATTCAATTTCCTTTTTAATACCCTTGATTTTCAACGTTCCTCTGGCAATATACGTTCCGTCATCGTTACGCACAATCTCTGAACTTGTGAAAGACATTTCGGGATATGTCTCAACATCGAACCAATCTTCCGTCTTAAGATGCTTATCCCGGGGTTCATAACCGGTATTAATACTGGACGTTTGGATTCGGACATGGACGCTGCTGGCTTTAAGGTTATTCGGATCAAACGTCAGGTCGATGTCATAATCGTCAAACCGGCCTGTAACAGGTGTGGAAAAGTGGTTGACTTTAAAATTGATCGACGTATGCGCCTGATCCAGATTCCATTCCGATGCGACGGCTTCAAAACGGTTCGCTGAAAAAATTATCACGACAATGAAGATGTTTACCAGAGTTTTAAAAAGTAACCGGTTCATGTTTCCCCTTTTCATTAGTTTTTACGCCTTATACCATTTAAACGGCTTTAACGGTGCTTAACATACATATTATTCCATATTTAATCAGAATATTTTAAGTGTATTCAATCAATACATTTTCTGCTTTCGGCATCCCACAATCTGGTTTATACGTTTTTAAATTTAAGTATTATGAACATGAAAGGAAAATGTAACCTTTCATATCCCTTCACACTATGCATTCATAAGGATTCTATTTGTACCAATTTTTCCCATCTTTAATTTAATGCCGGTTTTTATCCTGAACAGAAATGCATACTAATTACATAAAAAATTTATAAACATTTAATTTCATTATGGTTAGATAAATTCAGTATTTCTCTGGCATGTTTCTTGTTTCTCTTTATCATGAATATAACTAAAATGGAGGATATACAATGTTTCATGTGGTTTTTCAGGAAGAAAATAAAATTGAAATTGCCCTGAATGATACGCTTACAAAGGGGGAGTTCACGCAAATAATCCACCAACTGGAATCCTTATGTCGTACATTCGGTCCCATCAATGTACTTTTCGATGCCTCACATCTTGCTGTTTATGATTTTAAAATCCTTATCGATGAATTCAGTTTTTTCAAGGAATTCAACGACAAGATACAGCGGATAGCCCTCGTCGCGGATATGAAATTCGAAACCTTTATTGTCAACCTGTTTAAGAATTTTATTAATATGGAGATAAAAACATTCAAGCCGGGAGATATTGAGTCCGCCCGGAAATGGATTTTCCCGAGTCCGCTGCCCTAGTCTGATGAATCATTCACCACCAAGTTATTAAGTGTAAAGTCAATTAAAAATGACAACTAGATTCTCTAGAAGGGCAGACCTTCGTTTTATATGCGGTAGGGTTTACCGGCTTCGAATAATTTTTGCAATGCTTCAAATTGGTTGTAATAATCTTCAACATTTTTCGTTTTCAACTCAGTCAGATTATCATTGATTATTTTCAAGGCTTTATCAAAATCCTGTAATTCAGCAAATGTTACTGCCACGGTCATCGCAGACCGGTATTTAAATTCCTCCGTATGCTTTGGCATCAGGTGCAGCCGTTCGGCGAACGGTTTCGCTTTCTGTCCGTTGCGATAACGCGGATCCGGACAGGCTGCCAGTAAGCGGGCATAACGTTCGATATAATCCCGATTATTGAGTGACCTCATCAATTCTTCCTCAAAAAATTGAAAAGCCGTTTTCCAGCGGCGCAATTCGATATAATAGTTACCCAATTCCATTGTGTAAGGTATATTTCCGGGATTTGCCTGCAGAAATCGCTGATATAATGCGATCGCGTGTGATGCATTATTCTGCCCTCGTAAAATCCGGGCACGGAGCAAAAGAAGGGCCGGGTTATCCGGAATAATGTTCTCTGCCCTGGACAGATGTTCTGCGGCTTCGTCATATTTTTGCTGTTTGATCAGCAGGCGTGTCACGGTCATCCGTATGAACGGGTTATCCGCCCAGGATGCAATGAGTCTATTGCAGTAGTCGACGCCTTTTTGTAATTCGTTCGTTTCCAGGAGAATTGAAACATATTCCAGATGGGCCCCTACAGATCCCCTGTTTGCGCTTCTGATCTGCTCTATGACTAAGAGTGCCAGCTCATATTGTTCATGGGAAATAAGAAAACGTGTCATACTTAGTAATTCATCTTCTTTATATTGGAACAGATGAATCAAAACATCTACATAGATTCGCGCTACCTCTGTCTGTTTCAGCTCAATGGAAAATTTCAACAATTCCCTTAGAAGGGCTTCTTGTTCCGGCTTACATTCAATAATATGCCGGTTCAGCTCAAGCGCCCAATCATAGTCCTGAGCGCGTTTTGCGAGTTCAAGCTGTTTGATCAGGATATCCGGATTGCGTGAGTAGAGTATAAGGTCATCATAAATAATGTCTGCCGGAGGTAAATAGGCTATGAAATCAGCAGCCCGCATGAAATAATCGTCGGCTTTCCCCTTTTCACCAAGCTCGAAATAGATCTGACCCAGCAGACGGTAAGCCGAGCCGAATCTGGGGTAGGTATCAAGCAGATCATTCATTCTCCGGCGCGCTTTATCATATTCACCCTGCTCAAATTCGGTGCGACCGATATGGAATGTCGCGTATGCTTTCAGGGGATAAGCGCCTTTGTTCAAAAGCCTGATATTTCTCATAGGTTTGATTTCGAACGGCTCCTGCGTGATCACTTTTTCAAACGCCGATATTGCTTCATTATAATCCGTTTGTTTTAGGTATGCGCTGCCGAGGCGATACCAGGCCTGAACAACATCCGGATTAATTTCGACAACTTTTTTTAAGTGTGAAGTGGTATTCTGAATATCACCCACTTCTTCATGAATGAGGGCCATGTAATATGGCCATCGCCATTGTTTCTCATTCAGATGCATCGCCCTTAGATAACAACGTTCGGCTTCTTCATAAAAAGAAAGGGCATGGAAGGTCATACCCAGCCTGCCGATCGCCTGGTCCGAGCCGGGATTATCCATGGCCGCTTCATACATTTCATGAATAAAGCTTCCGGCTGTTTCAGGCTGGTTTGACAGATCCAGTATTTCGGGTATGTACAGTCCGTTTCTCCAGTTGGAAAACAAGGAATAGGCAAGCCATATCAGGATAATTACGCTGACGGCTATTAGGGATATGATGACGGGCTTCCGGCTGTTTTTTTTGTTAATGGTCTTTTTTTGATCTGCTCGCTTCATGTATAAACAAACACCTTTTATTATTACAGTGAAACAACAGAAGGGTTCTCGCTGCCTATTATAATTTTAAGTTTGCACAAAAGAAAATCAAAAAACAAGTCATAATTAAAAGAAAAGCCTGGGATCCTAATAAACATTTGTATCGTATGGAAGCGTAAAGTAACTTTGACAAATTTCTTCCATTCGTTTTGATAATATAGGAAATGACCGTATACCGTATCATGAAAAGGAAAGAATTCTTAAATGTATCCGCGTCAGCGCTGGGCGCACTGATAACCGGTACCTGGGTGCATAGCTGTCAAAATCGTCCGTCCGGTACAGCTTCGCATGGGCCGAATATCGTGTTTATTCTTATTGACGACCTGGGGTGGCGGGATCTGGGCTGTTACGGTTCCACCTTTTATGAAACGCCGGCGATCGACAAACTGGCTTCGGAAGGTATCCGGTTTACCGATGCATATAGCGCCCATTCCCTGTGCGTGCCTTCTCGCTATGCCATCATGACCGGTAAATATCCGGCACGGGTATTGGGTAAAGAACGGTTTTTAAAAAATGAGGAAACCTGTTTTTCTGAATTGTTGAAAGAAGCCGGGTACAGCACCTTTTATGCCGGCAAATGGCACCTGGGCGATAAAGAGAGCCCGGACTTTCCTTTGCCCGAACATCAGGGATTTGATGTAAACAAGGGCGGCAGTCATATCGGTCAGCCCGGAGACTTTTTTTATCCCTATCAGGGAAAAGGCACCTATAAACACGAAGATGGCCGCATATCCGAATATGGCGTGCCCGGACTAGAAGGGGGCGAAGAAGGCGAATACCTCACCGACCGGCTGACTGATGAAACCGTTGCGTTTATTCAAAAAAACGCGGGAAATCCCTTTTTCGTCATGTTATCACATTACGCCGTCCACACACCCATTCAGGCGAAACCCGAACTCGATGCCAAGTATAACCGGAAACTGATGGCAATAGAAACGCCACCACACACGGAGTATATCAGGGAGGGAACCGGGGTAACCAATGTGCACCAGAACCATACCACCTATGCAGCGATGGTTGAAAGTGTCGACCAGAGTGTCGCCCGGATAAGGAAAACCCTTGAAAAGCTCTCACTGGCGGACAATACGATTATCGTTCTTACTTCCGACAATGGCGGTTTGTCAAACACCGGCTATGCCCAGAGGGAGCTGGCAACTTCCAATTTACCCCTGCGGGCCGGAAAAGGCTGGCTGTACGAGGGTGGCATACGGGTTCCTCTCATTGTCCACTGGCCCGGAGTAACCAATACGGGGACATCGGACGCGCTGGTTAACGGAATGGATTTTTATCCCACTTTTCTGGAAATGACCGGATTATCGCCTCAGCCGGACCTTCACAAAGACGGTATCAGTTTCGCCCCCGTCTTAAAGAACGAGGTTAAGACCACCCGTAAACGCTCGTTTTGGCACACCCAGTCCGGCAACCCCTGGTATGTGGGCGATTCCGCCTGCAGTGTGATCCGGGATGGCGATTATAAATTGATTCACTGGTATGAAGAGGACCGGACGGAGCTGTTCAACCTTAAAAGTGATCCGGGCGAACAAAACGACCTGTCCGAAAAAATGCCGGAAAAAACTGCGGAAATGTTCGCTAAACTCAACCAGTGGCGAACCGACGTGAAGGCCTATATGAAGGAGTGAAACGAAACAGCAATACGATGTTATTTAATATATTTCCAGTACGTTAAATCAATTTGGCGCAATTTTCAGCATTATATTCCGAACTGATACGATATTTTGAGAAAGACAATGTCATTTTTTCGTTTTTGCGGATACCCCAACTCGTCAAAGCGGTCTGAGGTGTAGATCAGATAAAGCGAGCTGAAGGGTGGGATAAAACGCCATCCAAAAAGTCCATAGATATAAAACCGGTTTGTTCTGCTGCTGGTTTGATTAAATAGCCGCAGCCACAGATCCCGTGTAAAATTATAATCGACGCTTAAGATATGTAACGTCTCTGAGTCACCTTCCTTATCAGGTAAAAAATTCAGCTTTTCAAAACTGTATTCAATGGCAATACGTTTATAAAACCGTTTCCGGGCAATACACTGGTACAATTCAAAGTCTCTGTCATAATTCCTTCCCAGGCTGTACTTACAGGCGGCGAATTCCCATTCATCCGCATTATATCCCAGTTCAGCGCCAAATCTGTGATTATAAAATTTCTTTTCATACAATTTAAACTCATCATTATAATCGAGTCGCAGTCCAAACCTGTTTTGAAGATATAATGTGGCCCTTTCCGTGACATACCAGCTTCGAAGTGTCCCTTTATGACTCCAGAACACGTTATTTTGTGATTCGAATTTCAGGTATTTAACCCAACTGTTACGTGTCCACCAGGTATAAGAAAGATCGCTATCGATCTCCCGCATATCATCGTCAAGGATAAATCCCGTTTTGTTTACATTATCCTTGAATTTTTCACCGGTATCCGAATACCGGATATGCACATGATGCAAATTGCTCTCATGCGCGACACGCATAAACCATGCACTATGTGCCATTGTCAGACCGGGTGTGCTGGCGACGAACTGCCCGGTGATTTTCCACTCTGTGCCCGGATTCAGAAGCATATCCGCACTAAATGAGCGCGTATAGGCATTCTCCCAGGATTTGTCCACAGCCGTAATACCTATGGAAGAAGATCTTAAAATGTCCTTTTTTAATCTGAATGCACTGAACAATGCGGAGGGGATTCCCATCGTACTGTTCTGCGACGTTTGAGCGGTGAGTAAAGAAAAATTATAATCATCTATCTTACCCGTCACCTTCCCGCCATAGTCAATATCACCAATGCGTCGCGAGTAAAACGTTTGAATCCGGGTACTGTACAGGCTGTTACCTTCAAGGAAAAACAATCGTTTTTCCGGAAAACTGAGCTCCCACCGGGTGAGATTCAACTGCTGCTGGTCACCTTCGACCGTGGCAAAATCGGGATTTATAGTGCCATCCAAGCGCACACCGGAGGAAAGCTGATAGGCCGCGTCCAGACCTATATCGGTGAACGTATGATCATACCGTCCGGTCAGATCACTGTTTTCATTTCTTAGGGTCGCATAGGGGGTGATCAGGATATTCCGGTCTGTCCCCGGCAGAACCAGACCGGTGAGTTTGCCGCTCTGTGACACCCTCAGATTATTGTTCATCTCTCCCGACCAGTAGGCGATTTCTGAATTGTGACGAATACTTCTGCCAAAATTCACCCCCCAGGTCGTCAGTGCGGGATCATATTTTATATGTCGGAAGGGGATGGCAAACTCAGCACTCCAGAGAGAATCCGTCACATGAACCGCAGATTGCCATTCCGTATCCCAGTTCCGGTCTTCTGTACGTCCATCATCCGTCACATACATATCGGTCTGCGTGCCAATCGGATTCACGGCAAAGGCATAACACGTGCGCAGATCATTGAACGTGTCCAGCATGATAAAAACCAGGTCATCCGTTCCCTCTAATTGATCCCTTGCAGAAATATTTGCTGTTACCGTCGAGGTCATTTCCATGAAACATTTCATACCGATGTATAAATAATCTTCTGTCTGCGCCACATATACCATGGTTTTTTCTGATGAAGGTTTTCCTTTTTCAGGTTCCATCTGGATAAATCCGGAGGTAGGAGACGATACTTCCCAACACGTATCGGACAGCATGCCGTCGATAACAGGGGGCGTATCGATCATGGAAAGTCTGATTTCTCTTGCAGACAAGGATAAAAACAGGACAAATACAATTAGAGTTGATTTCATAGGATGTTATCCTGCTGATCAATTTTAACCTGAAAATTGATTGGAATATTTTCAGGATTAACTTGAGATGTTTAATATGAAAATGTTATTGAATTATCTTTTAATGAGCAAAAGTTTTTACATCTACTTTGGAGTGTAATTTTATATATCAGGGTCATCCATATCTATCTGCAATTTGCTTTTTTACTGTTTTCTGATTAGACTCATTTTAGTTTTAACAGCATTGGTCCGCTATGCTATCTAATAATTATCTCACTGAGTTAGCTATTTATTTGAGTGATAAATTTGATTTAAAGAAGATTTTTCTTTTTGGCTCTTATGCTCATGGTGATCCGGATAAGAATAGCGATTTGGATCCGTGCATCATAACCGATTTAAAAGGCAAACGGAAAATAGATATCATGCGAGAATTGCGAAAAGAATTATACATGAAAGTGAACACTCCCCTTGATATCCTGGCGTATGAAGAACACGAATTTGATCAGCTATCGAAATTAGAGAATACCCTGGAATATAATATTCTGAAGTCTGGTAGATTATTGAATGGATAGGTCTGAAATGAATCTTAGTATATAACCTCATCTGAAAAAAGGTAGCGTCATCCTGATTAAAATCGGGATTTAATCTAGTGAAAATTTAATTTTATAGCATCATCAATAAAAAGGACATCGTAAAAACTCCCCCTTAGAAAAGGGGGTTGGGGGGATGTTATAAAATGAAGATTTATTATAATCCAAATTATATCATAACATTTGACTCTACTCGAAAAAATAAAAGGCGACCATTATGAAAAAACATTTTAACTGGTTCTTTGTCATCGCCATCATCATCTTTCTGGCGATTTCTTCCTGTAAAGACGGTAAAAAAACGGCAGGTCAACCCAATATCATTTTTATCATGTCCGATGATCACGCCTTTCAGGCCCTGAGTGCCTATTCGGGTCATCTGATCAACACCCCCAATATTGACCGTATCGCCCAGGACGGCATATTGTTTACCAATGCCTCGGTCACCAATTCCATTTGTGCACCGTCCCGGGCAACCATTCTGACCGGAAAGCATACCCATATACACGGTAAAATCGACAACCGCATGCCTTTCGATACAACAAATGTCACCTTCCCACAGATTATGCATGAGGCCGGTTATCAGACAGCGATGTTCGGCAAACTCCACTTTGGTAACAATCCAAAAGGATTTGATGAATTCAAGATTTTACCGGGACAGGGCCGCTACTACAATCCGCGCTTCATCACGGACCAGGGTGATACGACGATTACGGGTCACACGACGGACATCATTACGGATCTAACCCTGGACTGGCTTGACAACAGGCGTGTCGAAGATCAACCGTTTCTGCTTTTTTATCTGCACAAGGCGCCGCACCGCCCCTGGGTGCCGGCCGAACGCCATTTCAAAGAATATATCAAAAAAACCTTTCCGGAACCGGAGTCCCTTTTCGATACTTATGAAGGGCGCGGGACCGCGGCAAAAACCGCCGAAATGAATATTTTTAAACACATGACGTTTGGCCATGATATGAAAATCTATCCCGATATCATGAAAGAAATGGGCATCCAACCGATGGGTCAATGGGATACGGCTTCGGTCACTAGTATGATGAACCGCTTCACTGATGAACAACGGGCCGCCTGGAAAAAGGTATACGATCCGATGATTGAAGAATTCAAGCAGAACTATCCGACAATGTCCGATGAAGAGCTCATGCGCTGGAAATACCAGCGCTATATGCAGGACTACCTGGCCTGTATTGCCGGAGTTGATGAAAATGTCGGCCGGTTATTGGACTATCTCGAGCAGAACGGTCTGGATGAAAACACGCTGGTGGTCTATACCTCCGATCAGGGATTTTATCTGGGCGAGCACGGCTGGTTCGATAAACGATTTATATATAAGGAATCGTTCAATACACCGCTTCTCATAAAGTGGCCCGGCGTCATCAAACCGGGAAGTACGTCGGATGAAATGGTACAGAACCTGGACTTCGCCCAGACCCTTCTTGAAGCCGCGGGAATCGAAGCCCCGGATGATATGCAGGGAGAGAGCCTGATGCCGCTGCTAACGGGTGATGTCGAAAAATGGGACAGGGATGCCGTTTATTACCATTATTATGAATATCCGGCCTGGCATATGGTAAAACGTCATTATGGTATTGTAACCAAAAACTATAAGCTCGCCCATTTCTATTACGATGTGGACGAATGGGAGCTCTATGACCTGCAAAAAGATCCCAATGAAATGAACAATGTCTATGAAGATCCTGCATATCAGGATATTGTCCAGGAGCTGAAAACAAAGCTCAGCGAACTGCGCCTTAAATACGGCGATTCAGAGGAACTCGATAAGAAATACATTCAGATATACAAGGATAAAGGCTTCATCAAAGAAAACTGATCAATCAAGTCGGTATCACATTATCTGATGACATGGACCACAGTACATGTGGATTTTATACACTCTTAGGCCGTACATCCATTTACATAATATTTACCCAATAGCCATCATGTCTTTATTGTACTGTATTGTTTTCCCCAATTGGTGGGCTAGGACGGACATATGCAGCACCGTTTGTGTACGATAAGCCAGATCGATCGGACTCCAGGTGTTTTTATTTCTGCTGCGACAACATTCCAGTAAATTTTTCCAATGGTTCATATTATCTTCACCATATTCAATAGGTATCGTCTCAGGGGCCTTGGCTCCTTTGACCTTAATGGGCGTGAAAACAATCTCCCTGTTATTAGGATGGACGGTCAATGACCCATCCCAACCGCGAATGACCGGGGTTCTTTGCCCTGATCCTCTTACCGGTGTGGCATTAAAATCATTGGCCTGTGTTCCCAAAACGGAAATCGTCACATTTTCAGGATACTCTGCCATCAGGTTAAATGTATCCGGCACATCTCTCAATTCATAATCATAACGGTGAATACCTCCCAACGCGACGACCTTGTCCGGTATATCAACCCCTAAAATGTCGATTACCTGCGTCAGACTATGCGGATACAGGTCCGTAACCGGGCCACCGGCATAGTCCTTAAACAAACGCCAGCGAAAAAAACGATCGATGGAGAATGCGCGTTTGGGTGCATCTCCCAGGAAAGCTTCCCAGTTTAAGTCTTTTCCCGGTTTTGCATTGGGATCGTCAATTGTCATGCCGCGTTCTCCCCAATCACCGATGCGGAAAAAACCGGTTTCGCCATCCAACGGTTTTCCAATCAATCCGTCTTGTACTAATTTTTTCATCTGATGCCAGACAGAATCACTCATTGCCTGCGTGCCCAGTTGAAAAATACGGTCATTATCCTGTACCGTTTTAAGAAGCTTTTTTGTCAGCTCAAATTGCCGCCAGTGCGTAACCGGTTTCTCACAATAGACATCTTTGCCGGCCACTATGGCATCGATGGCCTGGTATCCATGAATATGATCCGGCGTCGCAATGCATACCACATCCACATCTTTATTCTCAAGCAACCGGCGATGGTCATCATAAGCCCTGGCATTGTACTGCGTTGCAGCCGCCTCTAAACGCGGTCGATAAATATCACATACAGCCACAATTTCAATATTCTCCCCCTCACTCTGCAAGCGTTTCAGCATCGACAGATGAAAGGCTCCGCGTCCGCCGGTCCCGATAACGGCAACACCCATCCGGTCATTAGGGCTTTTCCCCCCGGCCCATAATCTTGTGCTGCTATGCGCACCTAATAGAATAGATGATGTGGCCACACTCGATGTCTGTAAAAATTGACGGCGGTTCATGCCTGGTTTTTGATCTTTCCGCATTCATGACTCCCTATTTATATGTGAATACTGTTCGAAATACAGCGTTGTATACTATTTTGGACTGCTTATTTTCCTTCACGATTCGTTATATGCGTTAACCAATACTGATAAGCCTCCTCAATACGTTGGTTATCGACATGCCCGTCCCAGAGGGCAACACCATATCCCAATGACAGTATTTCCCCGGACTGCAGTGCCATGGGATTTTCATGTAAGCGCATTGTGGCGCTCATATAAGCAAAAGGGACTTTCATTGTGAACCATGTAGTCAAACCTCCGGGATTATCCGGATGGGCCAGCATAGCAACTGTAACCTTTTGATTGTCGACCTGCGACAGATAGGCACACCAGCGATCCGTGATCAACCGTTCCTGGCCCCGAAATATATCCCCCGCTTTATTCTCAGCAGAAACAAATTCCCCGGCGTTATCCATTGAACGGACAAAACGCATACCCAATCCATCATAATGGGAACCGGCCACTGAGCCCGATGGTTTTGAATCCGAAGCTAAAAACCGACTTTCCCAGTCATACAGATTAACCTCCAGCCGTGGATTATATTCACCATTGATTGTTCGAACTTCCCGGAGTATGATCGATCCATCCCCGGGATCGATCCAATGAATATCGGTCGCGAATCCTCCCTCACCCAGTTTTTTACCGGTTGACGAAACTAGTTTCGATATCCCAATGGATTTCTGCCGACCGCTGTTATTGGTTTCTTCCCAAAAATTGATTCCATCTACATTATATGCCAACATGAGGCCATGGTGATGCTTGTGATCGTCCGGACTATCCAGGAGAATATTGTGACCGGCAGGAGTATATAACTCCTTTATATAGGGTTTGAACAATGAATCCATCATGTTATATATGAACAGCTTTTTGCCATTATAATAAAGGACAACGGTTTCATTTTCCATTCGAATCGTATATTCGACGTTTTGCGAACGCTCCCGCATCATATTCTCTTCCGCTTTAACGGGCATCAAACCTATCATCATGATCATGGATATCATGGTAACAATCCCGGGCTTCGTTGGTTTCATTGACATTTCCCTCACGTATAATATCAGACATCACAATAATACCAAACCATTGTTATTTATACAAGTTGATATGATTTTTGCCCCTTCCAATCCGTGTTTCATTTCCAGCGTATTATCTCCGAAACGGAATGTTCTTTCGTGAAAAACATCCTGTGTTTGAAAACGATTAACAGAACGGCCACAATCGTTAAAATATACGTATCATAAGGCTGGGCATCCGGCCAGATGGGATTCATGAGCTGATAATGCATCACCGCTGCCAGCAGGATGCTGCCCTTTGACTCATTAAACAGAGCCGTCATGATTACACTAATCGCGATGGTCCCGGTGAAAAACGGCAGGAAGGCCCAACTGCTCTGCTGTGTACCGCTTAACAGGAATGCGGGCAGATGCCATGTTCCCCAGATGACGCCCAACAGCAATGCAGCGACAACAGGGGTTAATTTCCGTTGCAATAAGGGCAAGGCGAATCCGCGCCAGCCGAATTCTTCGACGGGACCCTTAATCGCAGAGAGTATTAATGCGGGTAGTACCGCCTGAAAGGAGGCAAACGGAAACGGCTCCGTGAACAGATTTCCATTCAGGCCGGCACCGGCATAAAAAACAACCGGCATTCCGATCAGCAGAAAGGCATACCAGAAGATGGAACTGCGCCAGATTAGAAATCCTCTGAGAAAATGGCCCAAACCGGTAATTTCGGCCCTGGTGATGACAATACTAAACGCTGCTATGGCCGGTGCGTAGACAGCCAGATAAAAAAGCGGATGATTCCCGGAAATGGCCCCGAAGATGGATGTCATCGGTTCCGGCAGAAAAATGTACAGTGCCAGGATGCCCCAGGCGATTAAAAAGGTAAGCGAGATAAACGGAATCAATGCCCTCATTTGGATCTGTTCCCTGTTCGGTTTCAATTGTTCAGTAACCATGATACATGCTCCTTTTTCTTAGTATTATTAGTGTTACCGGATTTATTTGTTTAAACCGGTGATTATTACGTCTGCGAATTGTGCTTCCATTTTTTCGATGGCCTGATCCATGCCGATATCGGTATTGATCTGGAACGCGATGGCAACCCCGTACTCAGGGTAATAACGGAGACTGGAACAATAACCCGGAATCCAGCCCCCATGCCCGTACGTTGGCCCGAACGGGCCGTTTTGATGTATGGCAACACCCAATCCGTACCGAACATCCGGATGTTCCCTGCTTACGGGTACCGCCTGTAATAAGGAAGGGAGATAATTTCCTTCCATCGCCTTTCCTTCATACAGAGATTTTGCCCAGCGGACTAAATCCTGTGCATTACTGATTAATCCGCCGCCGGTCCATTCGATACCCGGATGCCAGGCAAGCTTACCGGGTTCAACCGTGCTTTTTTCCGGCAAATTAAATTCATTTTCTGCCGCCATGTAACCTGAAGCCAGATCCGGTAGTTCAAGACGATCGGAGGGAGCCGTAAAAGCCAGATGTAACGGCCTTAGAAAACGGCTTGTCACTTCTTCGTAGTAACTGCGTCCGGTTACTTTCTCGATGATCAGTCCGACAAGAATATAACCCGTATCACTGTAATACCAGCCTTCACCGGGTTTAAACAATCCAGGTTGATCCAGAATGAAAGCAACCAGTTCCGCCGGAGAGAATGGGTTTTCCGTGTGCTGCCAGTTGTTACTGAAAGCGGATCTGAAACCTGCCGTTTCAACATGATTTTGTATACCGGCGCTGTGGGTTAAAAGCTGACGGAGCGTGATGGTTTCATGATTTGGAACCTGCCGGAACCAGGAGAAGCCGGACATCCATTTTGAAACCGGTGCATCTAATTCCAGACGATTTTCCTGCACTAATGCGACAGCCGTCGCGGCTACAAACGTTTTTCCGATACTCGCGGCCAGCATGCGGGAGTCCGGTGTCATCGGGATGTGATGCTCCCTGTCCGCCTGCCCTGTGGCAATGGCCTCCACGGTGCCATCCGGAAGAATGCAGGCGGCGGTCGCGCCGGGAAATCCATATTTGAGCTGACTTTCTTCCAGTACGGTTAAAAAACCGGATTTAAGTGTCTGCCTGTTTTCCGGAACAGCTTCACGGATACCCGTGAGTGCTATCAGACCGGTCAGCATAATTGGGAAAAACAAACCTTGCTTCATTCGAATACCGTGAACGTTTTCATGGTTCAAACGCATTTTCTGACCAAAACCCAGCAGGATGGTGATGGCCGCTGAAAACAGGCAAAGGATATATACGTATTCTCCCGAATCTGATAAAGAGATTATTTCATCAGTAAGGAAGATCATGGCATGAAACATGATAACGGCCGGAAGGCTGCGATTGGTATTGACATATACCCAGGAAATGACAATACTCAAAAGGAACAACCGGCTGAATGGCATCCAGTATTCTTGCCGGGCAACGCCAAAAGCGGCCTGCCCTGCAAAGGGAATCAATGAAACCGGGATGTACCACAGTGACCACACCACACCAAGAATGATACTGGCGGACAGTGCATTGCGTTTTTCCTGAAGCAGGTTCTGTGCGTAACCGCGCCAGCCTGTTTCCTGAAATACCGGGATCAGAATTAAATAAATTACAACCGGAAAAAGACGCGCCGGATCAGAGAACAGCATACCGGCTGATTCCGCCCAGCGTAAGCCGGTACCACCGGTAAAACCGTCAATTATACCTGCGAGCGCTTTTATAAGAAACGGAAATCCAATGATGACGGCTAACCAACCTTTGCTCAGTGTCATAATCCCTGCGATTCGCTTTCCGTAATCCATCATTCCCTTTTCTGATTTGCGGATACAGCTAAACAATACTCCGGTTATCCCCGGCCCCATCATGGCCAGTAGAAAAAGTATGTTCTTTACAACGGGGGTGTTGCCCATTTCAGTGAAAATCAGGATTCCGAACAAACTCCAGCCCATGATAAAAGTTATCAAAAAGTATGTAAGGGGCTGTCTGATGATCCTGTTTATAAGTGTCTTCATGTCAACGTTCCTTTAAATCGTGTTAGAAGTGATACAATGTCTGCATGATCAGCTTACCCTGAAACGGTTCCCGTGTAAAAGGGCTCTTTCGGGCATCTCTCAGAAGTCTGGTGCCCGCGCCGATAAGGGACAGGTTAACCGTTCCTGAGATTCTGTATTTCAGCTCCGCAGCAAACATCGTACTGCGCAGACCGGCATCAGCCTGGAACCTTTTCAGAGAACCGGTTTCTTTATCAACGGAATACCAGGTGTCCGCGTAATGTTTATCCATTAAGCCGATGCTGAGCACGGCGCCGATGGACAAACGCTCGGTAGCAGGTAATTCGATCATATACATCGCGGAATAGATATTTCCATCCCGGGTTTTTTCTCTTTCATCATCTTCATTATATCCTACTTTAGTGGGGTGATATGCCATTGAAAGGCCAAAAAGACCAATCCGGGAAGGATAAATCAACATCAGGTCAAGTGCCAGCGGGGTTTCCGTATCGGGAGTTCCTTCCAATAATTTCTGCGTTTTTTTGTTATGTTTGACGGAAATCCCGGCAACGGAATACTCTTCTGTATTCCTGGTTTCACCGACGTTGAGATTAATACCGGTGTAGAATCCCAGGATAGGTTTCATATAATTGATTCCCAGCCCCTCAAGTATGGAAATGGAATAAACAAAGCTTCCACTTGTATAGGATGCTTTAAAATTCGGTAAAGGTGTTACATAATAGGTATCCGAACCTAAATAGACATTTTCACTGCAAAGCCCGCCGCCTAATTGAAAGGTCCAGTTCGCATCCTGCGCGGGCAGTATGTTCATCATGATAATTAAAATGACTGCGGTCATTATAGAATTAATGGGGTTCATTTCGTTTCTCCCTGTTAATGTGGTTATGGATTTGCTTACCGTACTTTTTTTCATTTTTATTCTATTCCTTTCCTGAAAAATGGAACGATCCGGTTTCATCTGTTTGAACTGCCGTAATAATACGGATCGATGTTAAACGGGTCGTCCCGTCCTATACGGAAGAACCTGAGACGCCGGCAAGCGGGGTTCTGTCCTATAGGTCAGAACCATGACACTGGTAAGAAAAGCCGGGAGCACCGGGGATATAGCATTACATGAATTATGGGTGAAATCGGGAGAAGAAAATCAATTGCAGTTTTTTAAAAATTTCCTGAAGCCGGAATTCGGCATACTAGCGGGCGTTGTTGCGGTATTGCGTTGGGGTCATTCCTGTATGTTTTTTGAAGGCGGTATTGAAGGCGGATTTGGAATTGAAGCCGACATTGTAAGCAATATTAAGTACATTCTTATCCTGGTGTGATGGATCCAGGATCAGCCTTTTGGCTTCTTCGATTCGAAAAGCATTAACAAAATCGTAAAAATTTTGATGCCTCTGCTCATTTATGACCTGGGACAGATAATTGGGGCTCGTTGCAACCATTCGTGCCAGTTGACTGAGTTTTAAATTACTATCCGTATATAACTTTTTTATGGTCATCAATTCGATCAGTTTTTCATGTATCGACCGGGACATTTCCTTCGTCAATCCGGAACGTTCGTATTTCTTTAAATCCCTGGTATCGGCTTCATTTTTTCTGTCAAATATTTCCGGTTGTCTCAATCCCAGGTAGCCCATGGCATAAATCAGGATGGTAATGGATACCGGAACGGCTGACTGTACGGCGGCATTCAGATCGAACATCTGCAGAAGCTCAATTATGATGCCCAGGATCCAGACAATCATGGTCATGACGGTAATCTTTTTCAGCCAGTTAAGGTTAATATTCTCCAGCGAAGAAAAAGCAGATTTGATGTCGACGGCGTGTTTCTTTAGAAGTTTAAAGGTAACCAGCATATAGATCAGCCCCTGGAACAGGACAAGCCAGCTGAAAAATATCAGAGCCGGTGTTGGTCCGTTTTGTTCAATCGACTGGAAAAACGCGATTTTATAGGCACCGCTTTTAAGGTAATACGGGAATAATAAGTATAAATAAAACCCGATAAAGGGTAGTAAATGAAAGCTGTCTTTATAGGAAAATTCTGTCCTGGTCGTGATCAATGTCCGGGCGTATAAATAGTGCAGCGGTCCATGCAGGTAAACAACGCCTGCCGTCAGACCAAGAATATGCGGAAATTCTCTGGCTATCTGCATTCCCGACAGTGATGATTCGACGATGAATGTTGAGTACGAAATGATTAACAGGCCTAAAACCCGGTTGGCTTTTTTATTATCGGGTTTATTGAATAATAACAGGGTCAGGAATAACCCCTGCGTCGTTCCAAGCAGCAGAATGATGGTCTTAAGATTGAGTGCACTTTCCATAATTACCTGTCAGAGCTGATCGCATGCAATACAACGCGATGTTCCAAAACAGACGGACCGGGACCGGATATAACCTTAATGAGCCGATTTTCCGGCACAAGAATTCCGCATTGTCGTCACCAGTCAATTTCCCGGGCAACTCCATTAAAGCTGAATTATTGATAAGGCGTCACCGCCCCAGTCAATTTTTGGGGTATAATGTAAGCAATTTTTAAAAGAGGGACACATTTTTATATCGACCATGCAGAAGGTGTTTTATCTTTCCCGGGCACCGCTACTTCAGAATAATACATTTTTTCACATCAGAGAATGCGCCTGAAGATATCTGGTAATAATATACACCGGAAGGCAAATCAGCGGCGTCAAGCTGAAAATGATGTTCACCGGGAGACCGGTAGCCCAGGTTGCTGTTGCGTACGATTTGACCCAGGGCATCGTATAACCGGAACTCTGTCTCCGCCGCCCGGTTCAGAATGTAGGTGACCCGGGAAACCGGGTTAAACGGATTCGGATAGTTCTGAAATAACACCGCATTTTCTGGTAACAACGGAAAAAGTTGGTCTGATACGGCTGTCGTTGAATCCAGTTGGGCCAGGACGTCCAGCCTGCGGTTTGAAATGAATGTTTTAAGTCCCGGGATCCTCCCAACAGCATATTCCAGGTTTTGAACAATTTCATCATTGGTATACATTTTCAGTGTATCGGCCCGATAGTCCGGGGCAATAAACGCCGCCAGGGAGTCCATTTTGTCAAAAAAATAGGGTTCATGAAAGTCATTGACGAACTCCTGCATGGTTTGAATGTAGAGATCCCTGTAGGTTTCTTCGTTAAGCATCCGCGTTACCAGCGGCCGCCGGCTCGGATTATAAAAGATATTCAGTGTGTCCTTATCTGTGCGGGAACCGAAGGCCAGATTGACATCCCAGATGATCCACTCAAACACATCATGCGCTTCATTTTTATAAAGGTAAAAATTGTTGGCAGAGCCTACATAATCATCCAGATTCATGAATAGATTGTTGGCCGCCCAAATCCGGATAAACCCCTCTGTATGCAGGACCGTTTCCAGTTCCGTTGAAAACGCTTCATCCGAAGAATGATTGACTAAATCGATCAGATGAAGTAAATCACCCCAGTCATTTGTTTTTTCATTGGTTTTTAAAGCATAATAATCATAGTAATTTTCCTGATCGGGTCCATGCCAGCTTAAATCAGCCAATTTTTCCGCTTTGTACAAGTTACCGTCATTTTCATCGAACCGGTGGTCCAGAAAGGTTTTATCCACATGTTCCACCATCGAGTAGAGCCCCCAGTAAACGTCATTGAGATAAACCCGGGCAAAATTGGCCCGCGGTGCCGGGATATGGCGTTCATACAGGAAATCGAGATACAGTTTTTCCCGGAGCAGACTCGGATCGCCCCAGCCGTTGTTCAGATTTATTTTTTTCAGTCCGTCAAAGCGGAATTCCCTGTACTTGTCAAACTTAATGCGTAATGATTTTTTGTCACCCGGGTAGCCGTAAAAAGAGGAAGTCCCCTTAAACCGCACCCCAACAGAATCGTATCGGACACCTTCTATTTCAACGATGGCCGGAAAATATGCACCGTCTTCCTGACTCTGGTATAACTGCTCCAGGTAGTTGCTCTGTTTAAATTCAAAGCGGAATTCAAGAATCTGCGCCCCCCTGAAAATCCGGTCACCGGGATATTGTGCCTGCAGGGACGTGAGCAAGTAAAGACTCGATAGAACGGTTGTTTTTAGTAATTTTTTCATGATGGAAAAAACAGGCAAAAATAATTCTGCCTGTATTTATAACTATATTTATTAACTTGGATTATTCACCATAATCAATGAATAGATTCCATAACTTATAAAAATACAAAATGTTAACGCCCCCTTATCAAAGGGGGAAGCTCAATTCCTGGTATGTGACATTAGTATAGCTTATATAGATCAGGTTAATTCTTCTTTAACGGATCAGGACCATTTTACGGGATTTCAATGCTTTTCCATCCACAGTCATATGGTACAGATAAATACCACTTGCTACCTGCCGCCCATATCCGTTTGTCCCATTCCATTGCACCGTGTAATTGCCTGAGCGTTGTTTACTATTTACCAGAGTCTGTACTCTCTGTCCGGTCATATTATAAACAGTCAGCTCTACATTGGCAGCCTTGCTCAGTCTGTACCGTATGATGGTCACCGGGTTGAAAGGATTGGGATAGTTCTGATCAAGTTCAAAGGCTTCAGGAACAACCATATCAATTGATTCTATCTCGGTGGGTAAACCGGAAAGTTTTGTATCTCCGTACATCCAGCCGTCGTTTCCGTTTACAGACAAATCTTTTGATACGGGTATACCTTCGCCGGTATCTTCCGCACTTTCAAAACGCCAGTACCCGATCAACCCACTGTCGCTCGTGGCATAATAGGCACTATTCAATGTATCATTGAATGTGTTGAACATTTCTGCATCCGATCGTACCCTGTTCCAGATGCGGACTTCATCGATGACGCCCTGAAATCCCTGCGCGGCGCCGCTCTGACGGTTTCCAATCCACAAATGATTCAGCGTCGGCGTATAGTCGCCGACCGGACCCGATATTTCCTGGATACAGAACAGTTTTCCATTAAAATAAACTTTCATCTCCGTTTGATCGTACACCAATCCAATATGAAGCCACTGGTTCTCAGGCGCATAAAATCCGGTATTCTGCCATAGCCAGCCCGGCGTGGTCGTTTTAACCGCCCAGCGGATCGTTCCATCCGTTACCCTGGCAATTTCATATTCACCTTCCCGGTTCAGGATAATACCGCCCCAGAAATCAGACGTACCCGGTCCGGTCGGGTAAATCCAGGCCTCCATTGTAAAATCACCGTTCAGGCGTAAATTCTCGTCACCCCACATGGTCACATAGCCATCGGTTTCCGTGTCATTGATCCGCAGGGCATTGCCATTATCCGGCATTCCCTCACCCACCTGAATGGGATCATATCCGTATTTCAGTTGCAGTTTATCCTGTTTTAATCCGCCGAAACCATAATATTCGTAGGAGGTATTCATTAAATTTCTTCGCGTTACTTCGAAAGATTTACGTGCACGGTCAACGAAAATCGTTTCATCATAATTTTGAACAAAAAGCACATTTTCTGCAAAATTGAAGGGTGTTCCGGTCAGATCGAAATACGTCTCCGCGCTGTCAACTTCGGGGTAGGACCAGGTCACACGGCCCGGAACAGCATCATTATAAATATATGACGGGGGCTCACCGGTCCCGACGACCGTTTCCGTTCCGGCAATGGTGACATCGGTCAGGTCGATTTGTAATAAATCCGGATCGATGCGCACCTTGTCGAAATAAAAACGGTACTGTTCCTCATAGGCATTATAATCCGAATAAACCCTGGGTTTTTCATCTGAGGGAATGGTAAGATATTCCTTCGGCTGTTCCAGTTCTTCCCCGGATTCCGGATCATAAAACTGGCAATACAGCAGCATCGGTTTATTCTCATCACCATTCTGATAAATCCAGAAATCCCCACCGGGATTCGGAATAAACGAACTGTAATTTTTAACATCGACCGCATTCGCATAAACCGCCGGCAGCACGATCGTCGCCGTTGTCTCATCACCACGGGCATTGGTCACAGTGACTTTACCAGGTCCTTCGGGAATCCCTGTCAATTCCGCATCCATGCTGTAGAACGAATTTTCGCCCTGTGTAAGGGTAAATTTTTCCATCTCACCGTTGATTGGAATTTCCGCTTCAACGTTCAGAATCGGGAAGTTGTTAGGCCGGGCACTGATCAGCACATTTTTATAATCTGCAGAATAAGTCGCCAGATTCACTGTCGGATTTGGACTGACACCCGGACTCATCATGACCATTTTTGTATTGCGGTGAATGCGCAAGCCCAGCATATTGGATGGCTGCCCGGCGTTATTCCATTCATCAATAACGGTCTGTGACGGTGAGGACAGATACCACTGATCGGGATATTTCCGGTTTTCAATGTAGGTCACACCGCTGACTTCACTCTTGTCAAAAATTAACGAGAGGATATCATCGAGGGTGTATTCCGGATCCCAGTAAGGTGTTCCGGCAAATACCTCGTAACGGTAATTTTCACCGCTGCCCAGCTCGGCAAGCACTTCGATGGAGACCGGATTGATTTCACTCTCAAAACTGGCCCATTCGATATCGGAATTCCAGTCCTGGTCATTCGGATTCCAGCGTACGACTTTTGCGTCAACCTGTACCACCTCCAGGGAAAGCGGTGTGCCCATCTGAATGGCCTTCAGCTCATCCAGTGTAATGATGATATGGTTGGCATTTTCATCCTCTTCGACGACAATGGTCCCATTCTTGGGGAATCGGTTATCCGATGTTCCCGGTGGCGTAAGAATGTTGGCTGACTGCGATGGAATAAAGGTGCTGATCGTCTTTTTGCCGAGTTTTAAATTAATGGTCGGTGAAACCTCGAGCGCGGTAGCCCCGCCTTTGTTGAGCATGTAGATGCGTAATTTCAGCCGGGCAGCCTGATCAGGACTGGTCGTCCGGGTATTATTCCAATTACTGCCGAAGGCGCTGGTTGAGCTGTTGGTTGTGGTCCAGGTATGCGAATAGGACGCTGTTGCCGACCCGCCCACCAGTTCAAAGGGATTTAAGGAAGCCTCAACGGTCACGGAGGCGCTCACTTCGTCGGAATTGGATACCTCATTTGTAAACGAGGAACTTTGATCGCCGCCCTGGGAATCACTGATCTCCTCCAGCGGGATGACATCGTAATCTTCCATGCGAATCGTAATGACCGGCCGGGCGGCAACAAGCGGATGATTCTCCGGTGCGGAAATAGCCGCCGGCATATTGATTCCCGTGACTTCCATATAATCGCTGTAGGGATCGCCATCCGTGCTCCAGCGCAGCGGATCGGTAATGTAATAGGTTTTCGTACTGTCCCCGTCCCATTCCTGTAATCCGTCAACAATCGAGTAGGTGAAACCATTCAATTCCAGAGCATTATCGATACCGTCGCCGTCGTCATCTGCGGTCGCAGCCAGCGATGTGATGCTGCCATCCGGCGCTTTTAACTGCACGGTTGCAATACCCTGATTCTGAAGGTTTTGTGCGGTTAGTATTAACGGTGAACTGATTAGAAAGCATGCAATTATCTGTAAAACAGATAATCTGGTGAATAAACCCATCACTCCTGATCGGTTTTTTGGAACATAAATCATATCATTCTCCTATGGTTAAATATCCTCTAACCATAGAAGCGTAAAATCCGGTTAAAGGTGATAATCTGGTTTAAAATAATTCAGGATATTCGGCAAAGCGTCTGTTTGCCACCATGACCACCGGATCCTTTTGATTATCCGCTTTTCCCAATACATCGTAACTTTTTAAAAGATATGCTTTACCTTTCTCAATATCATTCATTTTTAAAAGACAAAAGCCCAGGGCATTTTCTATTTCTGCGATATCGTCCGGCGAAGCGGATTCTTCCTTCATCCGGATTTCATGGGCCCGGGTGAGTAGCGGCAAAGCCTCGTTATATTTTCCCTGGTCAATGAACAGGTTGCCAAGGGCGAGCATCGCCCCGGCGGTTCGGCTGTGATTTTCGGACATTATCTCACTTATTTGCTGAAGGCCGGACCGTAAAAAGGATTCGGCTTCATCATATTTTCCGGTCCAGTAAAGGGCCCGGCCATAATTCACAGCGGTAATGGCTTTATAAGGATGATCATCGGTGTAAACGTCATCCATAATATCGCGTACCTGACTATAGCATTCCGCGGCCTCGCGATACCTTCCCATTTTGCTCAGAATATGGGCGAGGTTGCTCATGCTGGCCCCTGTTTCCGGATTGCTTGTCCCGAAAATTTTTTCTCTGAGTTCCAAACCTTGCCGGGCATAGTTTTCAGCCTGCCGGTATTGCCCCATCTGGTATTTGAGCCGGCCCAGATGATTTAGGGAGTGTGCGATATCCGGATGGTCGTTTCCCAACAATTTCCGGCGCAAGTCCATAGCCTGGAGATACATGGATTCCGCCTGTTCATACTTTTCCTGGTGTCTGGCAATGGAGGCCCTGGCATTCAGAATATCGGCCAGGCGCGGGTGTTCATTCCCATATGCTTCCTGATAGAATTTCTGGCTGGCCCGGTAAAAGGAATCCGATTCTGCAATATTCCCCTTCTCAAAGATGAGATCGGCCTTTGCTGAAAGGATATCCGCTCTGGTTTGCGGATCAAACAAATCTTTATTGAAACCGGCGATGGCCAGATTCAGCAGGGAATCTGATTTCTCATAATTACCAGTTTGATAATACAGAACGCCAAGATTGGCATACAGAGTAAAAACTTCTTCGCTTTCCGGGCCGTAAAGCTTCCGGAAATGCATCAATGATTTCTGCATGAGTTGTTCGGCTTTATCGTAGTCGGCTATCCGGCGGTACACATCGCCGATCACATTGAACATGGTCGCCTGGACGTCGGGTGCATCCGTAAGCTCACGTTCGATACGTACGGCGCCGGCGGCAAGAATATCCCGTGCGGTTACGACCTTTCCCCGGGCCTCCTCGGGGCCGGCCGCTTCAAACAGACTGCCCAGGAACTCGGACACCGCTGTTGCTTTTGCTGCTTCTTCCCGGGCCTGCCGGGTCTGATCCTGAAGCTTCGCGGTATAGAAAAGGATGATCGAGGCAATAATGATCATAAAGGAAACGCCCAGACCCACTCCTATGCGATGTCGCTGAATATGTTTTTTTAAGCGATAGGTTAAGAAATCGCCTCTTGCCGAAACGGGCAGGCCATTCAGATGCCGGTGCATATCATTTCGGAATTGTTCCACGTTCGGATAACGTTGTTCCGGTTCTTTTTTCAGAGCCTTCAGACAGATACTATCGAGATCACCACGAAGCTTTCTGCTTATATGCCGCAGATCCGGATGTTTATCGCTCTCTTCAGCGGCATGCAGGACGGCTGTACTTGGCCGGGACGGAATCGTCCTGAAAATCACACGCTCAATTTCAGAAATGTTCCTGGTTTTAAACTCATACGGCCGTACCCCGGTCAGGAGTTCGTACAGGATGACACCCAGGGCGTAGACGTCGGTCGCCGTTGATATCTCCGTGCCGTTTATCTGTTCGGGTGCGGCATACTCAGGCGTGTAAGGGGCTGTTTCCTGATTTGTTAATGTCTGAATGTTTGCATCGAATGATTCCGATTCATAGACTTTGGCGATACCAAAATCCAGTAACTTTACCTGTCCCGATGCATCGACGAAAATATTACCCGGCTTGAGGTCACGGTGAACGATCAGATGACTATGCGCATAATTGACCGCCTCGCAAATCTGCAGGAACAGATGCAATTTTTCTTCAACCGACAATGGATGCTCCGATACATATTGGTTGATGGGGATACCCTGCACCATTTCCATAACCAGAAAGGGTAATCCGTCATCCGTAAGTCCGCCATCCAGCAGCCGTGCGATATGGGGATGATTTAATCTGGCGAGGATCTGCCGTTCCTGACGGAAACGATCAATAAATGTCGCCGAGGTAAGTGAATGATGAATAACCTTTATGGCCACTTCCTGTTCAAAGGAGCCATCCGAGCGATGGGCACGGTACACGGCCCCCATTCCGCCTGAAGCAAGCAGACTGTGAACGGT
>CAYPHA010000037.1:0-44217 GCA_964410215.1 uncultured Calditrichota bacterium
ATAAAACCAGCCTACTCTTTTTTTTCTGTTTTTTTATCTGGCGCGTTTTCACTGCTGGCTGCAGCCCTTTCAATGTCTTCGTCCGTTTCTGTTGCCGGGATGAATTTCATGGAGATCGAGTTGACACAATGGCGTGTATCCTTTTCTGTAAAACCTTCTCCGAGGAATACATGGCCCAGGTGCCCGCCGCAATTATTACAGACGATTTCTGTCCGGTAACCGTCGGCATCGGTTTGTCTTTTTACGGCACCCGGTATTTCATCATCGAAACTCGGCCAGCCGCATCCGGAATCAAACTTGCTGTCTGATTTATAGAGCGGGGCTTCACACTGTTTACAGATGTAAGTCCCTTTTTCGTAATGCTTATTATATTTCCCTGTAAAAGGCCGTTCGGTTCCTTTTTGAATGATGACACGTTTTTCTTCGGAAGTTAACTCGTTATATTTCATTTTTTTATCCTGTGCATTTAATGAATTTATTCCAATAAGTACAAACAACGAAACCAGCATGATATATTTCATACAATTCTCCGTATTTTCTTTCTATACGCATCAAACCGTAATATTTTTGTTTTATAGTACAATACATTCAAAAACACATATTGTTCCCTCATATTAGTTTAAGATGTTAAAACTGCAGATTATTCCTGTTGAAGATGCCGGTTGTATAATTATTATTCAAAAAAGTTGATATTTTTTCTAAAAATGTGCAACCCTGTATTTTTGCCCACGTACATATTAATCAGATAACAAAAATTCCATTTACCTAGGAGTTGTCATGAGATCTTTAAAGTTGTTTTCACTGGTTGTGGTTCTGGCCGTTTTCTTTTTATTGTCGGGTTTTCAGAGTGTTAATGCCGATAATGTCGATTGGAACAAATTCAGCAAGAACCTTGAAAAAGCATTAAAGTCCGATAATCCCGGACTGAGGTTGTCCGCAATGGGTATGGTAATCAAGTATGGTGAGCAGCTCGATGTGAGTAACGCAGTATTTGACGTCGTCCGTATTTTCCGCAACAGCGACAATCAGAAAGAGCGTCAACTGGCTCTGGTCACACTGTACAAAATGAAACACCCGTGGGCCATGGATTTCCTGAAACGTCATATTGCTTTTGAGGAAAATGAAGCATTAAAACGACAAATTCAGGTGATTGTCTATGAGTACTATCAGACGGACAACGTAAACGTGGCAGCCGGGAAATAGGCCGGTTGCTTACGCAGTGTTTTTTTGAAACCGCCTCCACGAATAACCCCTGCAGATGACTGTTTGCAGGGGTTGTTTTTTTTCTGAACAGAATTTAATCGGTCTATTTCAGTTTGCTGATTTTCTGTGGTTTACAAAGCTGGCTTTTTAAGGTTGAGCTGCGGGCACATTTGATGCAATAATAATCCGGATTTGTTATCAGCGATGCTAACAGCGTCTGTTCCTTTTGAATATCGGATTTATTCCAATTGCATAATGTTTGTTTTTTTGACATAACGGGCTTACTTCAATAGAAGTACCCGGTCTGTTGCAACCGGGTACGTTCCTGTTAAAACATTTCTTTTCAGTCGAGATTTACAATGGCGTTAAAAAGGTTTTTATTCTCTTTAATCTTCCCTTCATTACCATAAACACAGTACGTATCTTTCTCCAGTATGGCGGAGATCAGATTCTCCATGTTTCGGATATCCTCCGGTGTGGTAGAGAGCACTTCATCCCGTTCTTTCTGCAACGCTTCGGGCGTCAGGTTTTCGAAATAGTTGCGGAATGCGATATTGCCTTTCTGAGAGGGCGTATACGGCCGGTCCATGCGCGCTATGGTACCGATGATGTAGCGGGTCATATCCGTGCTGTCTGCCTGAAATTCTTTCACATATCCGGCTGTACCGTCGAAGTTCTCCAGTGTTTCCTTGAGATTGGGATCACGGTAGGAGCCGAAATAGGCCAGGCCGTTCGGTGTAAAACTGCTGAATCCGCCATAAGCGCCGCCGATAACACGAATCTGGTTTGTCAGCCAGTCCCTGGAAACGATCTGGTTCATTACGCGCATTTTCCCGTTCCACTCGAATCCCAGTTTTTTGTAATCATAGCCCTGAAGGACATACTGTACTTTCGATGCTGCCATCAGCGCTTCGTTCTTCTGCACGGCTTCGAATTCCCAGCTTTGAGGCTGCACGTCCTGTTCCGGTTGGCTTTCGAGGAACGCCGTTACCTGATTCTTGAACGCGGCAACATCGTTTTTGCTGCCGGTCATGGAGACGACCAGATTGTTTTTAGAGAAGAGAAGCGATGCCGTCTCAGTTAACTTTTTAATAATAGCCGGTGCCATTTCATCATAACGGTCCGTCAGATCGGTTATGAATTTATAATAGGTAACGCCATCTGTCATCTCATTGAACATTCCCTCCCGGCTGAAATAAGATGACATACGGGTGCGCGCATAGCCGAGTCCGGTGCTTTTTATGTCGGCATCGAGCTGGGACTGGTGGCGTGTAAGGACATCCTTCAGTCGTTCGGGATCGTCATAAATCGTATTGGTAATCACTTCATCGGTCAGTTCAAACATTTTATCCATTTTAGTTTTCATGGCCCGGGAGTATACCAGAAATTTGGGGATCAGATTTTCATCGGAGCGGTCTTCCTGATAGGTGTTGATGAAGGTGCTGAAACCGCCTGTATGCAAATCCAGGGCTTTATCCAGCTCACCGAAGGTATAGTTCTTTGTATTCATGGAGCCCAGAATCTCGGCAAGCAGGGATGCATAGGGGATCAGCTCTCCGGGCAATACGCGGACGTCATAATAAAGCCGCAGGTAGACGACGTCGTTGGTAAAAATATCATAGTGCAGAAAAGGCGTACCGGAAACCTCATCGGCATCAACCGGATACCATTCAATTTCCGGATCGATATCCTGCAGTGTGAGCAAGGGAATGGTGGCCAGCGCTTCCGGCTCGTCTTCCCGTTTCTGATAAGCGATCAGTTCGTTCGATTCATTTATCAGCGCCTTTTTCGCATCGGCACTGAGCGCCTTTTTAAAAGCATTCAGTTCGTTACGTACCTGTTTATTTATTTCTTTTTCCATTCCCGGTTTAGGTTCCAGCATCATGAGCAGTGCATGCGGATTGTCGATCAGGTACTTTTGAATGACTTCTTCCAGGTAACCGTTATCGATCGCTTCTTTGATGGCGGCCAGCGGCTTTTCATATTCAAGTCCGGCAAAGGGATCCTCTGCGAAAAACCAGTTGTTCAGGATCTGGAAATTATAGCTCAATCCTTTCTGGGCATCGTCCCCTTCGCGCAGGCGAAATTCAATGCGGTTGAGTGTACCGTCGACAGCTTCCCGGTCGAGCCCGTTGGCAACGACATCTTTCAGGGTTGCCTGGACAATATCGTAAAATTCCTGTTGTTGTTCCGGATTGGCATTCTGTACCCGGATCTGGACGACGTTCTGTTTCATATTATCCAGGTAAGCCCGCACATCGCGACCAATGCCCGCTTCCTGGAGGGCAAGGCGGATGGGAGCGGATTCCTGATTGACCAGGACATTGGTCAGTATGCGCAGGGCAAGTCCCAGTTTCTGGTCGGTATTCAAACCGGCCACGTAATTCAGGGCGAGATAGGTCTGATTTTTCGTGTCACTTCCTTCCGCGGCCGAATAATGACCCGTCACCGTTTTCATATTCCCGAATGGCTTTTGAAGGGGAATGGATATGGTAGCATCGGATTTTTCAAAATTGGACAGATATTCTCTGTCGATAAATTCCAGTTCCTTGATCAGATCGGCGTTGCCATACAGGAAGATATAGCTGTTCGAAGGGTGATAATAGGTTTTATGAAAATCAATGAACGCCTCATGGGTGAGCGACGGAATAGCTGCCGGATACCCACCAGATGAGAATCCATAGCTGTTATCCGGGAACAGATGTTTGTCGATCTGGTAACCCAGTTCCCTGGTCGGACTGGAAAAGGCGCCCTTCATTTCATTGTAAACGACACCCTTGTAAACGACAGGTTCATTTTCAGCCATAAGCTCATGATGCCAGCCTTCCTGCTTGAGAATGCGCGGATCGTCATAAATAAGCGGATAGAAGACGGCATCCAGGTAGACATGCATCAGGTTGAAATAGTCCTTGTTATTCATGCTGGCGATGGGATAGATCGTAATGTCGCCGCCGGTCATGGCATTGAGGAATGTATTCAGTGATCCTTTTGCGAGTACGTCGAACGGACTTTTAACCGGAAAATTTTTTGATCCGTTTAAAACGGAATGTTCCATGATATGGGGTGTTCCGGCATCGGATTCGGGCAGCGTTTTAAAGGCGATACTGAATGTTTTGTTGGCATCATCTGCGGCAATTTTTAACAGCCGCGCACCGCTTTTGACATGCTGAAAATATAAACATTCCGCGTTAACTTCCTTCACAAAGCGTTTTTCAACGAGTTTAAATCCGTGATAAACCTGATTTTCCTGAAATTCAGAACATCCCATAAGAATAGTACCTGCCATGATAAATAGGGTTAAGATGATTATTGAACGTTTCGTGTGCATCAACAATTCCTCCCTTGATTAAATAATGGTTGGAAATCATTTAACAATGATCATTAAATCATTCTAAAGACTTTTTCCAGAAGGACCTTTGTCGCACGGATACCTTCCATTTCTTCCAGCTGACTGCCTTCGTATTCGATGCCGATATAGCCCGTATATCCGGATTCCTTTACAATCTTCATCATACGCAGGAAATCAGAGTGGATTTCATTGCCATTTTCATCGAATTCATGTGATTTCGCGCTGACACCTTTGGCAAACGGCATCAATTCTTTCATACCCTTGTAACGGTCATATTGCTCTTCAGAACTGATTCTGAAATTACCGAAATCGGGCAGGGTGCCGCACATGGGATGGTCCACCTTCTGGATCACCGTCGAAAGCCATTGGCCGTTACTGGATAGTCCGCCGTGGTTTTCAACGATCACATTGATATTATGCTGCGCGCCGTGCTCGGTCAGCCGGCGTAAACCGTCGGCAGCCCGTTCCATCTGTTCCTCATAGGTCCCGCTGCTGGCGGCATTCACACGGATCGAATGGCAGCCTAATAATGTTGCGGCTTCCACCCATTTATAGTGGTTTTCCACCGCCTCCGTCCGTTTTGCCTCGTCGGCATCGCCGAGCCTTCCCTCGCCGTCACACATGATCAGAAGGTTTTTGACTCCGGCATCATCCGCCCGCTTTTTCATTTCCCGGATATAATCCATGTCCTTATCCTTGAAGAACTGATTGACATATTCAACCGCATCGATTCCGAACGATTCCATAGCGGTTTTTGCAAAATCCAGGTTGTCCAGTTTACCATCGTAAAGGGCTCTGTGCAATGACCATTGTGCCAGTGAAATGCTGTAAGGTGATTTCCGGCCACATGCCATGTGTGTTCCCAGAAGAGTCACAGCGGCCACACTTTTTACTGAAAGGGACAAAAACTCACGTCGGGTTCTCATGATATGCCTCCATATTTTGATATCAGATGTATTACTCAGAATGACAGTTTGTGTTGATAACCGAACCGGATTTTCCGTCCGGGAAGCGGTACGGCATAAAAATCATAATAGTTGCGGTCAAACAGGTTTTTAATATCCATAAACAATTCAGCATTGTTCAAACGCCAGTGAAAACGCGTGTCTGCAAGTATCTGTCCGGGATGGTTTATCCGATCTTCATAGCGCAGGCTTATGGCGTTTATGAGGCCGCTCAACCCTGTATTTATCGTAATCCGGAAGGCCGCCTGATGGCGCAGATGCTCTGTTGTATATTTCGATAAACGTGTTCTTTCCGCTTTCCCGGAATGCAGGTACATATAACTCAATTGACTGTTCAGAACGGAGAAACGGCCCGTTGCTTCATTTCTCCATGTGAATTGAAGTTCGGCACCATTGGTTGTAATGTCGTTGAAGTTAAGCGCCTGCCATACCTCTTTCCCGGGCGACCATACCCAATCGATAAGGTTTTCGGTCTGCCGGCTGAACAGGGACGAATGGAAAGCAAACGCAGGTTGATCGTGACGATATCCGATCTCATAGGTCAGGGCTTCTTCAGCACGCAATTTTGCATTGCCGCGGTTATCCGGATCGTTGTAAAACATTTCAGTATAAGTCGGTGTGCGAAAAGCCGTATTTACTGTTGAATAGAAAGCGTTATACCGGTTAAGCCTGAATTCCAGATCGAATCCGGGCCATGTCTGCCAGCCCCAGTCCGAATAATAAAAAGTGGACAGGCCGGGAATAAACATAAGTTGCTGTGTCAAACGCGCATGATGTTCGAGGATGAAGCCGGCACGGTCTCTCTGATGGTTATGTAAATTACTGCTCTCCATCTGCTCCCGGCTGAGTTCATTTCGTATGGAAGTCGTGCCATAAGACGAGCGGTAACTCCATTGTGTTTCGAGTGAAAGGATATCGGTTCTATGTTGGTTTTCATACCATTCAGGGTGAAATTTATCCCAGATATAGTGGTCTCTGTTCTGTTTCCAGTAGATCCGGCCGGTAACCCAGTAATCTGCCCCCTGGTAATCCAGGCCGGTGTTCATAAAAAACGTACGGATGTCTTCTCTCTGCCACTCTGATGATGACCCGTAAAAGCGATTGGCACCAAATGCCTTGTCCGTAAATCCGGTATAGAGACTGTATTTCATTCGGTTCTGTTGAAAATCCATGGCATAGGAACCATTTAAGATGCTATAATCCGTGTTTGTCCGGTAGCCATCCGAAGCACTTTGCGAGAGGGAAAAGCGGTGCGCGCTGTTTCCGTATAGCGTGTTGAGGGAGACGCCTCCCAGATAGGTATGATCCTCGCCATATTCTGTTTGTATGGAAACGGATTTATCCCGTGTTTTTTTTGTAATAATGTTTACGGCACCACCAAAGGCGTTGGGGCCGTAAATTCGGGAGGCAGCCCCTTTCAGAATTTCAATGCGTTCGATTTGTTCATACGATACGGGCAGGTGCATATTATGATGCCCCGTCTGGGGATCGTTCAGTTTGGCACCATCCAGAAGGATCAGCGCCTGTTCATAACCCGTACCACGAATATGAAGGTGTGCATGAACGCCGCCCGGACCCTGTTCTCTGACATCGATACCGGCCAGCACATCCAGCAGTTCCGGAACGGCCGTCGCGGGTGCGTGTTTTATTTGTTGTGCATCCAGAATCGTAACGCTTCTGGAGAGTTCGGACGAAACCAGGGGAATACGGCTTGCGGTTACCACAATATTATCCTTAAAGGTAAATACCGGGATGCTGTCCTGGGCCGGACAAAGCCACGGAAAACCCGCAGATATTAAAAGTGTAAGTCGAAAAAATGTATGCATAGCGCATTAAAAACAATATTGACAGGTTGATTGTGGCGATACATTCGAATAAAGCATTAATTTGCACATTTATTTTTTAAAATCAAGCTGTTTCTGTTTATTTATCATTCTTTACTATTTTGCGGGTTTAAGAGCACGTGTTGCGATAAAAACAGGCATGTATACGGAGAGGGGCTCTTCTTCTTCCGGATTATAGACATCCTCATAGAATCCGCTGATGACAAATCCCGCTTTTAACTGACCACCGATCTGGTCGGTAAGTGTATGCCCGAATTCGAAGGGGATCCCTTCGGCGGCGAAACGGGCTTTCTCCCGCTCCGAAAGAACGGCGGTATCCGCGTAGGGCAGCGTATGGCGGACGTTAAGCTGATTTCTGCTTTCCATCAGATAGGTATCGAATATATAGTAAGCGGGATTGAAAAAGCCGGCCAGAAGGGCGCCGCCCGGTTTCAGTACACGGTAACATTCCCGCCATACAGGTAGAATATTCGGAACAAAGCAATTGGAAACCGGGTGGATAATCAGATCGAATACGTTATCGGAGAAAATGCTGAGGTTGCGCATATCGCCCTTTACCGTCTCAAGATCAAGCCGGTCCCGTTCAGCGACATAGCGATCCTGCTGCAGCTGTTTCTCTGAATTATCGAAAACGGTAACGCGGGCGCCGGCAGCGGCAAGTACGGGGCCTTGTTGTCCCCCTCCGGATGCCAGGCATAAAACGGAACGCCCCTTCACAATTGCCAGCCATTCGGCCGGTACCGGCTTTACCGGCGTGAGAATAATCTCCCATTGCCCCTTTCGGGCTTTTTCGATAACGGTTGGGGAGACCGGTAAGGTCCAGCGGTTTTTACTTCTAACCTGTTTATCCCAGGCGTTACTGTTGTGTTTGATAATATCCATAAAACATAAAAATTAAGCGCAGCAGGCCAATTTATCAATATTATCTGACATGATGTTATTTTTATTATAGACGGGATCACATGATTCACATGATTTGATTCATTTTATTGTATTTAATTTCAGTAGATTATAGCTAATTATCCTTTTGATAAGATATTTTGAGTTTGATATTGTCGATCATGTTGTCCTGTCTAATTTTTTATAGACTGTGTATCATATGAGACTATTTTCGCAGTATCATTTTGCGGATTTTGCTGAACGCGCCGCTTCGTAAATGGTAAAAATAGAGGCCGCTCGACAGCCGGGAACCGTCGAACGTGACCACATGGTATCCGGCGGGCTTGACGGCATCCACCAACGTGGCCACTTTCTGCCCGATCGTGTTAAATACCTCAATCGTCACCGGTCCGGCCTCGGGAATGGCATAGCGAATCGTAGTTGTTGGATTGAAGGGATTGGGGTAATTCTGATGGACCTGAAATGTCCGGGGTATTTCCGACCAGGGATCCTCGATACCGCTGGGATAGTCGACAAAAAATCCGGCTGTATCGGACGATGTTTCAGCGCTGCCATCCGAGGCCATTATATGCCAGAGATAGTGGTTTCCACTTCGCAGAAAATTACCACTGTGGAATACGTATTCAACGCTGTTTATGGAAGTGATAACCGTATCCTGAGCCCCGGTTTCATCAAAGAGATGCAATTGATACGTGATCGTATCCCTGTCCGGATCGGAAGCTGGTGTCCATTCGAAACATAGGGAGTCAACCGTTGTGAAAGTGGTCCTGTCGTCAGGTCCCATCAGGTAAAACGGTAGTGGTGCATCGTTGACCGGAAGCACTTCGACGGCAAAATAGGCTGAATCGGACGCGTTACCGTCAGAAACGATCAATTGTAAGGTGTCCCTAAAACAGAAATTATTCCTGGGCAGTAACATCCTGTAGCGGACAGAATCCCTCAGATTGATGTTACGGCTTCCAATGATACGATAGATCAATTCGTCATCCGGATCATCATCATCGGGATCATCCACAAAGTCATACCAGATGGAATCAAAACAGGCAAAAGGTGTATCCTCTGTGAGTACCAGGACCGTATCGATCATCGGCGGATTTTTAGTTGGATTTACAATATCGATAACAGGAAGCTGATTTGCCATTACACCGAAATTTACATGGATGGTATCGCTAAATCCCCTGGAATCCGTTGCCATAAAACAAATACATTCTGTGCCGCGCCACATCGATTCATTCAGGGTAATCGATACCATGTGTGTCAGGGAATCAATTTGTACGTCCAGTTGCATGCATCCGGAAGCATTCCAGGAAATATCAGCAGGATCACCATCCGGATAGACCAGAAAGTCGTCCAGACAGAACGGTGTGAATTCACCGTCTTCTTTGATACATGTATCGGGAATGTCTTTAATCAGAGGAATGGCTGCCGAGACGGTATCGGAAAAATCACTCTGGCATGATTCATCAACAACGGCTTTAACCGTGTAATGGAATAACGTTCCGCGTTGAAGGGCATTGTCAACAAACGTTATAGTCAGCGAATCCTGACCATTATTACCGGCAGCTGTATCCTGAGGAACAATGGCAATGCGTGTAAAATCAGTTTGATCGCCTGGTAGTTCCATGGAACGGTATATCCAGTATTCCGTGACATTTGGCTCCTGGTTTTTATCCCAGGTGAGTTTCCATTCGGTTGTCTGGCCGTATAGCGAAACGGCTGAGAATAAAAAATAAAAAATAAAAAATACAAAGTAGAATGAGGAAGATAGCCTGTTAAGTGAAAAAAAGCTGTTGTGTTTTTTTGTATTTGATAGTTGCATATGCCCTCCTTGGTTCCATTGCTGTCTGTGTCCTTATTTGTTCTTCACAGGGTGTATTAAGCAACAGGGGTGCCAAACGGAGGCATGTCGGTATTTAAAGTCTTGAATGGTTGAAATGGTTTTTTTTAAGTGTGATTTGTGAAAATTTTATACAGGTGTTCAGCGTGTAATATTTCGTTTCAGGAGCAAATCCCATGCAGGACCGCGGTAACCCATTGCATGGAAGGATTTTGCCGTTTCGACATGCTGACCGTCGGGATAGATGCGATCGAGGCGGTTTTTGAACGCGGCCAGTATCTTCTGGTGAATGACATCTGTATCGATATCGCCGGAAAAATAGTAGGTAGGGGGAAGTAAGTCCTGATCGGGTGTAATGTTACTTTCTTCGAGAGCCCATTCATGTACAGCCGTCCCGGGAAAAATACGTACGCCGATGCCCGCGAAAATCACGCATTTTTCCAGTTGCAGAAGATTTTTCAGTCCTTCATCGACCGTCTCATGGGTTTCTCCGGGTCCGCCGAAAATGATGAAATGGGCATTATACATGCCGTTTTCGGCAAAAAGGTTATTGGAATGAACGACCTGATCCCAGGTGAACGCTTTTCGCATTGCTTTCAGGGTTGTATCCGTTGCGCAATCTGTTCCCCATTCAATCGCGCTGAGGCCGCTGCGTTTTAATAACCGGACTTCTTCCTCAGTAAAATCATCCGGACGCAGGTAGCACATCCATGGCGTGTCAAGTTTCCGGCGGATAAACTCTTCGGCAATCGTTAGATAGTGTCCCGAGGCGTCGTTGAAAACGGAATCCGTTATGGCAAAGTAATCGGTACCGTAGTCCCGTTTGAGCATCTCTATTTCATCGGCGATAGCGCCGGGTTCCCGGAAGCGGTACTGCCGTCCTTCCAGAATAGGGTAGGAGCAATAGGCGCAGCGATGCGGGCAGCCCCGTTTGGTTTGTATGTTGATCATACCGCCTTTGCTCAGGTAATAGCGAACCAGTTCCGGATTGCGTTTTACGCTTCCCATTTCGGTGGCATCGATGAAAGGAAAATTATAGTAAATGGGATAGGCTGTGTCAGGATCATCCCGGAGCTGGTCGAGCAGGTGGCAGAATGCGGCCTCGCCCTCGCCTGTGATGCCGTAATCGGCACCCAGTTCCTGAAGGATGCGGTCCGGAAAAATGGTATAAGCCGACCCACCCAGTATTATCGGTGCATCCGTCACCTGGCGGATTGTGTTTACGACTAATTTATAATCCTGTATATAGGCATCCGGCTTGTTGAAGTTAGCACTGTCCACATTGCGAAGGGAAAGGCCTACATAGTCCGGATTGTTGTCCTGAATAAAATTCCGAATGGATGTTTCATCTTTACCATCGACATTCATATCCCATTCGGATACGACATGGCCTTTCTTGCGGGCGGCTTCTGCCACCATGCTCATTCCCAGCGGATAGACGGGAAAGGGCTCCTGTGTGATATTGCATGAAATTAAGGCGACGTGGGCCATCGGATCCCCTGTTGGAAGGTGCTGTCCGGAGACGGTTTCTGTTATCATAATAAATAATTCTTATTCATGCAATATCGGAAGATGAGGAAGCGAAAAGCAATCGGAATCCTATTGCCACATTTCGCGGGAAAATTTGGCTGCCGTGTACAGCCGGGAAATTGATAACCGGAAATTGACGCTTAGCGCAAGTGGATGGGTTTATATCAATACGTTTATCTTGTACGATTATGAAACAGCATGGAGAAGAGCCGGAAATCCAGGGAGGATATCCGGACCTTCTCCATGCCATGCCATGACAATATTTACAGATCAGCGCCCGGTAAATGATTCCTGGTACAGCTTACGTTTATGATTATTTGCGATATTCGGATTAATCCGTAATCGTGCTGCCACACCCCCGTGATCGGAAGGCCACAGTCCCGATTCGGTGCGGTTAAACTGCTCGTCACCGACAACGATAGCATGTGTCCAGAGCCGCACAGGATCATCTCCATGCCGGATGTAGATGTGATCGATCCGCTCATAAAAATTAACGGTTTCATTCATCAGATCGGCATCATGTCCGTAGGTGTTGCCGTCCGCATCATCTGACCAGGTATTTTCCAACCATGCATCCTGATAGCCTGCATCCACAATGACATTATAGACTTCGCCAGTGGGGGCCTGACTGTTGAAGTCACCGAGCATAATGATCGGAAGGGTTTCCTCTTTCAGTGATGCCAGAAGTTCCTGTGCCTGGGCCACTTTTACCTGCTGCACAAAAGGTTCCAGATGCGTATTGACAAAGCGATAGGTCGTTCCGTTGACCGTCGCATCGATGCCGACGTATCCTCTTACTATTTCCATTCCGAGACCGGGAATAATCAGATTGACCTGATAATTCCGGGCGGTTACATCGGAAAATTCAATACCTTTGCGAACCAGAATGACATCATAGTCCGTTACGCGGATATCGGCAAAGGATAACGGATCGGTGCCGGTGATCATGGGCATTTCCACATCGGCATTTTCAACCATTGCCGCAACTTCATAGGGAAGGCCCATGGCATCGAAGGTAAGCATAAGAATATCCAGATAATCCATCAGAACCTCTTCGGCGGGAACCGTACCGCCGGTCACGGCATCACCGGGGTCCTGGATACGCAAAAGGGAAACCTCCTGCAGCCCGATAAGATCCGGTTTTGTCAGTGCAATTTCCCTGGCCAGCGATATGGCCCGTTCCGGGAAATTGGTGGCGAGTAAAGTCTGAAAAGCCTGTGCCGCCAGAATCGGGATCGAGTCCGGATCTGAGGCGGATAAAACAACATCGACATCCGTACCGATGTAAATGTTGCGTGTCATGACCCGTACCGCCTGACTTCGGGACACACCATCTGTCAGGTCGTGAAAACTCTGTAAATCCGAAAGAAAATAATCCTGATCCTGGTGGCCGGTAGCTGAAACAGGCTCTGAATCGCTGCAGGATGAGATGACCGTCATTAAAGCCAGGACCAGCAAATATACGAGTGTCTTCATGATTATCTCCTTAAATTAAATGACTCCGGCGGTCAGCCGGGTAAAAATTATTTATAAGGGTTCCATGGAAATATAACAAATAGGTCAGGCAAAATGTTAAAAAGATGCAGGAAAAAAAAAGAATAATCAGAAAAATCCCCATTTTTTCTATTAAAGTGTCAAACTTATATAGACTATTTACGTATTAACAACCAAAACTTCTGCAAAAAGGACGCGTATATGAGACCGCCATTGTTTTTTGCTATTTTCATTCCTCTGCTAACGACCATCGTTGTTACACTATTTCTTATCTTTTCTTCCAACAAAAGGCTGGACAGCAGGGGCTCGAAAATGGCAATTACCGTTGTTATTATAGGGTTACTGGGTTTCTGTGGTCTGATGGGACTTCGATTTCTATAGTGTTCTTAAATATAACCTTCATGTGTTAAATCTTCAAGCGAAGTAGAATAAAGCATTTTTTTATCGCTTCCTGGTGCGGCAGCCGGCGCTTATGCAGGGAACAGGGATGTTCTTAACTGCATTGGGGAAATCCATGTAAGCAACGGTCGTAATTGGCCAACCCTTCCACCGCATCCACAATCCGGTACGGGAATATTCCGGAACGCCTTTTTTCGATCCGGTCCCCGACCCATGGAAAAGGCAAGCCTTTGTATCGTTATTACGCTTCGGATATAAAAGACGATTCCCTCTTTTTCGTACTATTCGATACCGGCAAAGTCGCTCCACCCGAAAATATAAATCGATTCGCTTGCCGCATTGTAACGAATGGTAATGCTGACGGTGCGCTGATGACTGCCCCAGTGTGTGATGGAGGGATGACTTATGGCAGAAGTGTCATCATCGGTTTGCAACAGGATTTCATTTCCGTTACCATCATCCACATATACACGGTAGCGGACCCAATGCTGGTTTTTAATCGAAAGAGTAAGAAAGACATGGCCGTCCGGCGGAACAGGCGTGCTATCCGGCAGGATATTCTCGCTCCAGGAACCGACCGGCTCGGTGCTTTCCCCGGCAACCCCCATATCCTGCATTTCGATTCCGGTGACAGTAAATTGCGAGAGGGAATCATTCATGAATTTTACATACAGGCTCTCGTCATCATTTTCATCGGAGTCTGTAATCGTGTCACATTGTGATAAAACCACCATACCGGCCCATGCCAGAAGGATCATAGCAACTGTTTTAATGGTATTTATTAACCGGTACAGCCATGGGAAAAGGTTTTCGTTCATTTTCTGAATACTCCTTTTTAAATCGTCAAAGATCTGCAGGAACAGCCCTGCACGATATAGTGAGGTTATCGTCATGATATTACTGGATATTAGAAGAAGTCGGAAGGGTGGTTTAAAACTGTCAGATATAATTACAGCCGCAACGGATCAGCTGGAGTCGCGGCTGTAATTTTACTTGAAAATCGTTGTTATCTGAGCAGAATTAACTTTTTTATTTCAGAAGATCTGCTTCCGTAAGTCAATCTGTAAAAATATATACCGCTCGGAAATTCACTTGCATTCCATTTCACTTCATAGGCACCCGGTTCCTGGACTCCTGAAACCAGGGTGGCGATTTGCTGGCCGGCAATATTGTAAATGTTTAAATGAACATCGTGTAGCGACGCAAAATTTTGCGTCACTGCACCACCATCTATACCAACAGAATATCGAATCGTTGTCAACGAATTAAAAGGGTTGGGAAAATTTTGTTCCAGAATGATACGCCTCGGTACCGCCTGGTTTTCCGAATCTGTGATTCCGGTTGATGCGTCAAAAAAGTCAAAAATTCTGTCATAGAGGTTGAAACGGGCCGAATCCGGATAAATGGTTTCCAGGGGCACGGAAAAATTGACGATTTTACCTGTTTTTGCGCTTTCGCCGAACGGGCCGGCATAATAAGTACAGGCTCCTTTGTAAAGATTTGTGGCACCGGAAAAACGTAATCCCTCCTTACTGCCTTTCCAGGCGGCAATAATGTCCGGTGATGGCACATCGTATGTTCCCTGTGAACTGTCATCAAAATATAACGGCGGCAATCCTTCAAAAATGGTGCCGGCAACGGCTTCAAGTGCATAAAAGCGGCCTTCCGTGCGATCCGGCGCATCAAATAAAAAGGCTGCTTTCAGGTAATTCCAATAAAAGGATTTGTCTGCTGTATTGGATTGCGAAGACAGTGTAGAGCCAATATTGGAACCGGAAATAAGCAGATTTCCGCCACCCTCCAGGTATTCTTTTATATGTTGTTTTGTATCCCTTGAAAATATTTCCAGAGAATCATTTGCGGCTATCCAGTCAACATATTTGTAAGTCTCGAGCTCAATAAATCCCGTCTCCAGAGCACTTTGACTGGCCGAAGCGATACCATATCCCATATCGTGCAGGATGGTGCCATGTCGGGAAAAGAAATCCGTTCTTTGGCTGCTTAAAACAAGTACCGTATTCAACGCTGTGCCCGGTGTGGCCATAATTATTTCAGAAACGCCGCTTAGCTGATTGTCATTCAAGTGTGCACGAATTTTAATAAAATACAAACTACCGGTATCTAAACCATCTATGATGGGATTTGTACTTTGAGTATAAACAGAATCGGGGAAATCAATACCATCCGTACCATAGTAAATCCAGTATCCTGATACGTTTTCATACCCGTTAAATTTCAACTCAATCGCCTCATCTGATGAGGCAGAAGGGGCTGCTGATAGGGAAACAGGGAGGGGATCAATCAGTCGAAGCAATTGTCCGTCACCGGCCTTGATTGCAAAAGTGATTTCGTTGCCGGATTCTGATTGAACGCTGCTGTCTCCCTCGAGGATCTGAATTTCCTGCACCCTGTCACTGAAAGAAACCGTAACCTCCCGTTCAGGTAGTGTCTGCCACTCCTTGTTTACCCGCTTGTCAACCATCATGGCCAGGGGGTAGTCCGTATTGTTCACCAGCAACCCGGCGAGCAGGTCATCGCTCATATCTGTAATATATTCTGATTGGCCGGGAGAAATACTGCTCTCGACCGCCCATCCGGTACTAAAAATGCCGCCGGAATGACGATCCAGAAGCATGGGGCCCCATGCGGACACCCGCTTATTTGCTTCAGCGGCTGGATAATAGGTGTTGTAAACTTCTTCACCGGTTCCGCGTAATCCTCCGTGGTAATGAAAGTACCAGATCCCCTGCGAAGCATAGGCGATGGAAGAAAAAACCTGGAAGCGGATGACGTTGTCACTGTAAACATAGACCACGTTAAACATGGGCCACATGATCAGGTCCTGATTTCTGCAGGCCTGGTATAATGATGTAAGCTGACCGCAATACAACTGCATTTGTTCCATGGCCGTCAGGTCCTGAAAAGATAAGGTCGGATACATCTGCCAGTCGGCAATCGGATTACCCAGTTCAACCAGGGCATCGGGATTAAATAAATTCTGACAGATCCAGGGCATCAGGTGTGGACAATTAGAACGCATAAAATCTGTCGTGGCCTCAAGCTGTTCTGTTACACTGCTCTGATCATCGCCAAGAAGGAAACCCACGAGAGCCGGATGGGACCCGAAACGATCATGCAACCATTCCAGTTCTTTAAGAGATACGGGATGCCGTTCTGTCTGCTGGGGCGTGTCGCTCCAGGTATAATTACTGTACGGATCAAATATGGCATGTAAGCCATAGGATTCTGCCAGATCCAGATGTCCGGCCACTATCTCTTCGGTCAGATTCAGATTACCATTATTCATATAACGCCCGGTCATAATGATATTGAATCCGGCATCTTTGTATAACTGCATCTCTTCATCGCTGGCATAGGGACCCCACCAGGCACCGATCAGGAAATCCCTGAATTTAAAATTCCAACCGTCACGCGGACTTGCCGTTGCCATATCTCCCGCGTGCATAACGCTTGTGATAATGAAGACAGCTAGTAAAAGGGTGTAGAAGTGTGTGTTATTCCGGATGGTCATAGCACCTGCTTTCCTTTGAATAGATGTTTATGCGTATTCTTTTAATTGTTCAGGCAATAAAAGATATTCAAAACAAGTTAATAAAACAAAAACTTGTGACCGCTGTCCCGGAAGAAAACGCAATAAATTCAGGTTTTAAAGTAAAAATTTGACTATTATTGAATAGCACAAATCAGCGTTATCTCAGGAATAATAAGACTGATGGAGGATAAGGTGTCAGAGCAATTACTAATCGGGCTTGGCATAATTATCTTATTCGGGATGGTTGCGCAATGGCTGGCATGGCGCCTTCATTTACCGTCCATTCTTTTGCTTCTCGTTTTGGGCATTGTTGCGGGGCCGGTAAGCGGGCTCGTGGATACGGAAATGCTCTTCGGGAAACTTCTCTTTCCTTTTGTCTCCCTGTCGGTCGGAATCATATTGTTTGAGGGGGGATTGAGCCTGCGTTTCAGCGAATTCAAAAGCGTAGGCGGGGTCATCCGTAACCTGGTCACCATAGGTGCGCTGACAACCTGGATTATTGCCACCGCATCCGCTTATTATTTACTGGAGCTTGAATTTAAACTGGCCCTGTTATTCGGCGCAATTCTCATTGTGACCGGACCCACCGTTATTCTTCCCCTGTTAAGACAGGTCCGGCCGAAAGGTCACCTTTACAGCATTGCCAAATGGGAAGGTATTATGATAGATCCTGTGGGTGCGATCATCGCTGTTTTGGTGTTTGAAGAAGTCCTGAGTGGCGGGTTCGAACAATTTTCGGCTGATTCCCTGATGGGATTGGGGAAAACGGTGATTATCGGAGTCGGTATGGGCTGGCTGGGTGCTCAGACAATTATCTTTTTCATGAAACGTTACTGGATTCCGGATTTTCTGCACAATTCCGCGGCGATTATGATGGTCATAACGACATTTGTTATTTCCAACCTGCTGCAGCATGAATCCGGTTTGCTTACGGTAACCCTGATGGGTATTCTGCTTGCCAATCAGAAAAAGGTATCGATTAAACATATCATCGAGTTCAAAGAAAATTTACGGGTCATTCTGATATCGACATTGTTTATCGTGCTGGCCGCGCGGTTGCGGATGAATGATCTCATGCAACTTAACCTGAATACAGGGCTCTTTCTGGTTGTGATGATCTTTATAGCCCGGCCCCTGTCCGTGTTTGTATCTACCGTGGGGCAGCAATTAGCTTTTCGTGAAAAAATCTTTCTTTCCTGGCTGGCGCCACGTGGGATCGTGGCCGCAGCGGTTTCATCGGTCTTTGCCATCGAACTGATGAATATGGGAGTCGCTGGTGCGGAGCGCCTGATACCCCTGACATTTATTGTGATTATTGTTACCGTTACGATCTATGGCTTGAGCGCTGTTCCGCTGGCCCGTTTCCTGAAACTCTCTGATCCCAATCCGCAGGGTATCCTGATTGTAGGGGCGCATGCCTGGTCGCGGAAAGTGGGACGGCTTCTGAAGGACCTTGGTTTTCGTATATTACTGGTCGATTCAAATCCGCATAATGTGGATTCCGCCCGGTCTGAAAAACTGGAGGCAACCGTGGCGAATATCCTGTCGGAGGACGTAATGGATGAACTTAACCTGCAGGGTATTGGAAAGCTGCTTGCTGTTACACCGAATGATGAGGTCAATGCACTGGCGGCACTGCATTTTGAGGATATTTTCGGTCGCGCGGAAGTGTACCAATTACCCTACAAAAGAAAACAAGTCAGCGATCCTCAGAGGGTATCCAGGCATTTACGCGGGCGCTGTTTATTTGACAAGGAAATGGCTCCCGATCGTTTAAGCATGATTTTGAATCCCGGAACGCAAATGAAACTGAAAGAAATCACGACGGCGGAAGACCTTTCAACGCTGGATAATGATACCATTTTACCGGTTATCCTGATCGACAGCCAGAACAACCTGATGATATATACGGACGACGAGAAGCCAAAACCCGCTCCGGGCAGCAGATTGATTTATCAGGTACTGGTTCCTTCCGGGCTGAACCAGATGGGTTAAAGGTCAGAAATCAAAAATTTCTTCCAATACCGATTTATAGCCTTTCTTTGATAATGTTTATAATTATATAGTTGCTGATATGAAAAATGTCACCGATAGGTTTTTTGTGTGTTAACATGATACATCCGATTAAATCACATATCTCAGGAGCGGTCATCATTGGTGTGATGATTTGTTTACTGCAACATCCCGTTACGGCTCGTCCATCGCTTACCGAAGATATCGCCGACGGTTACCTGGACGATCACAAGAAAATAGAGGCGGCATTCATCCTTTCGGGTGTAACCGATCCGGACAGTCTGAAAGGGTATCTTCAATGGTACGGGAATTTGATGGAATCAATCCGCGATCTTCCGCTGGATTATGGTGACCCTGTGGAATCGGCACGGACGGTATTTCTTTATCTGCATTCGGCCTGGCTGCAGACCTATGCCCTGGAATCCACCACGCTGATCGAAATTGCCCGAAAAAAGGAATATAACTGTGTGGCAGCGACTATCCTCTATAATCTCATATGTGAAGACCTGGGCTGGTCCTGCGAAGCGTTCGAAACCCCGACGCATGTCTATACGATCTTCAATAATTTCGGACAGAAGGTAATTGTCGAAAATACCAGTACGATGGGTTTCAATATCATGAAAAATTTGAAGACCTATTCCAGATACCTGGCGCAATACTATCCCGAAAGCGAGGTCCTGCGTATTGGTCTCGATCGTTTATACTACCATGAAAACAGTAAAGGACGGACTATTTCAAATACGGAATTGCTGGGACTTCTTGCTTATAACCGCGCTTACCTGGCCAGAAAAAATAAGGATTATAAAAATGCCTATGAATTGATCCTGCTGGCTCAGCAGTTTAATGCCGATTCCCGTTCCAACGTCAATTTTGAAACGGGACTTTACTACACCTGGGGAAAACAATTGTTTACGCAGAAACACTATACCGAAGCCTTCGCTGTTTATGCGGACGGTTATTACCGTTATCCGCGGAATGAGGATCTGTTGAAGAATACCTTCACCGCCTTTTACCGGGCTTTGGAAGAACAATGGGACAGGAAAAACTGGCCGGAGACCGCACGATTGATCGGGGAAATGCGTGCTCTGGAGATTTTAAAGGAATCGGATAACCGCAATATCAGGCAAATTCTGCAAAGCTGGTCACAGTATCTCGATCATACAGGGAGTGACAAACAATACCAGGAGGTACAAGATCTTCTGGAGAAAATCCCATAATATAACAAAGTGAGGATTCCATGGCATACAAAAAACCGGTGACCATTCTGGTTTCACTTATTGTCATACTGTCCGGTATCGCCGCAACATCCGGTATTTTTTCGGATCAGGGGCCGGGTTCTTACGACTATGAAACGATCCGCGGAAAAACCGTTGAAATATATGGAAAGGGCATATATAAACATATGTCAGCGGATGTCGCCATTCAGGGCATTGCGCAGGATTATGTCACGCTGTTTATCGGTGTCCCGCTTTTAATCCTGTTGCTTCCGGGTTATAGGAAGGGATCCCTCAGGCATCATTTTCTGCTGGCCGGAACGATGGGGTATTTCCTGGTAACCTATCTTTTTTACATGACGATGGGTATGTACAATATCATGTTCCTGGGTTATGTAACACTGCTGGGGCTGACGTTTTTCGGGCTGTTTCTCTTGATTCGTTTCCTTGATTCTGAAAAAATCGCAATATTATTTTCTGAGAAAACACCACATAAATTTGTCGGAGGATTCTTAATATTCAATGCAATCGCCATTGCCTTCTTGTGGCTTGGCGTTGTGATCCCACCGCTTCTGGAAGGAACGGTTTATCCGGATGAGGTTCAACATTACACGACATTGATCGTTCAGGGATTCGATCTTGGATTACTTCTGCCTGTTTCGCTGGTCGTGGGCCTTCTGCTTTATAAAAAAAGGCCGGCAGGTCTGCTTTTCGGAACAGTATATATCGTTTTTCTGGCCATTCTGATGACGGCGCTGACGGCAAAAATCATTGCGATGTCCCTCAATGATGTTAATGTCATTCCCGTTATATTCATAATTCCAACTATTAACGTGGTCACTATTCTATGTGTTATTTTTATGATAAGAAATATTTCTAAAAAAAAAAGCGGGAAACCGAAGTTCCCCGCTTGAAAAAGTATAGCGTTGTTTCTATTAATGTTACAGTGCGTAATAACCGTCCGTCGATCCGGGTGCGATCCGGTCATTCGGAACGGATGAGCTTTCCGGAACCGGGGCATCAAAAAGCATCATTTCCACATCTTCGTACATCACAACGTCAAGAATCGTTATCTGAACTTCGGGAAGGGTGCTGTCAGAGAAGTTGTTCAATGTACGCACTTCGTTGACACGAAAAACGACCGTACCAAGCGTGGCACCCTGCAGGTTCCCATTTACACCGAGTAGTGAATCGTGATCGTAATTGATGCTGATATCACTGTCATATACGACGGCGTAGACGACTTTGTCAATCAGGTTGTTCAGACCGAGAGCCCGAAGCGGCCGGACATCAGGAATCTTGTCAAGACGGTCCTGATCAGGTATGGCCCCGGTTCCATTGATTCCGGCATAGTTTTTCAAGGCCGTCTGCCTGTCGGAACCCGTCAGGCAGGTATTGTCCTCTGCGCTGTTTCCGCTGATCCACCTGGCAGGCACGCAGTTGAGGGCGAACCAGCCTTCATCGCTGGTTTGACCGCTTTTTACAGTGATGGTCCGTCCGATCTGTTCCTGAAAATAATGCAGGGTCAGACGCTGCTTTTCATAAGCGAGGCTGTCATTGACGTCCATCGCACTGAAAAACTGAGGACCCGAAGGCGTAATGGGACCACCTGCGTTATTGAAATGCTGGCCATTGTCCAGAACATCTTCATCGAGAACCAGGAAATAGGTGTCGGATTCGGGTGCCGTGTCACCCCAGTTGACCGTGATCAGGATGTCTCCGGACACCGGCGTCAGGGTAATATCGACATTAGTTGTTTCGCCAGCCCGGACGGTCACGTCTGTTTCACCCATATAAATGACCTCTTCGGCACTATTCATGGCTTCTATCCGGCAACCCCACGTTCCGACCGCGACATCCTCAATCTTTTTTGAGGCTGTCGAACCGGCTATCATTAATTCGAATGTAACGGTATCATGACCGACACGGTGAAAAAAACCACGCACTGCAGCAACCTCGGCCGGTGCAGCGCTTTTATCCAATGAGAGACTGAGCACGCCGAAACCGGTTGCATCCGTTTCTTCCGGTCCCGTACTATCCTCACAACTGCTTAAAAACAAAAGAGAAAAAAGCATGCCTGTAACGACCAGGCTGTATCTGAACGTCATGTGATCCTCCTATGGTGTAATGAAATAAATACTGTAAACAAATCCTTTAATGATTTGTTCCGAAGCTCAAGCTACATTTCAAATGGATCCTGTGAGAGATTTAGTTTGAAACAAATTTTCGATTTGTTGTATTTATTCCAGAAATCGTACGACACCATTTTCCAGGCTGTACATAGCCCCTACGATTTTTATCTCACCCTTTTCTTCCATTTCTTTCAGAATCGGGCTTTTGCTGCGAATCATATCAATAGTATTTTTAACGTTGTTTTCCGATACATAATTTACGAATGCCTTGTTACCGGTGGTCTTCTCTCCGTTAAAATCCTCAGACATCTCAACAGCCGGTTTAATTTTGGTCAGCATTGGTGTAATATTACCCAGTTTGACATCATCGATCGCCGCCTTGACGGCACCGCAACTCTCATGCCCTAAAACGAGAAACACCTTTGATCCGGATACCTTGCAGGCGAATTCCGCACTGCCAAGAATGTCTTCGTTAACAAAGTTACCGGCTACACGGGCGACAAAGATGTCTCCGACGCCCTGATCAAGCACATATTCAACCGGCACACGGCTGTCGACACAGGACAGGACGGCAGCCTTCGGATGCTGACCGGCGACTGTTTTCGCTACCTGTGATGAGAAGTCCCTTTGCAAAAGATCGTTCTGTAAGAAACGCTGGTTGCCGGCTTTGAAATCTTCAATAACCTGATCCGGTGTCAGCTTTGACTGTGATTCCACGGTCATAACATCCTTTACCATATCATTCCCCTTGCTTGTTTGTTGCTGACTCTGGCCCGTATTCTGACAGGCAACCAGAAAAAGTGACAGTACCAGCACTATGGCGTAAACCATTCGAATCATCATCGAATACCTCCTCATATTAATGGTTAATTACATACGTTTCAATTTTTCATGTCATTGATTATACCCGAATTATTAGCGAAATATTCCTAAAATCGACACAATCGTACGCTGTATCCCGGTCCTGTCCGGCATCAGAAATCTAAACTGGTATCGAGTCCTTAAAAACAACATGCTGAAATTCGTTTTGCAAGAATTTTACCGTGCGTAATGTAGATTTATGTTTATATTTGTTGTAACGGTTTATGTTGAAAAAAAATAAAAGTTACGAGGATTCCTATGAGACAGCATCTCCGATTGCTTGTTTCAACCGTCCTGTTACTCCTTCTTGGTTTTCTGTCCTGTCAGTTCAATGTGCAGGACACTGATTTCCCTGATCCGCTGACACTGGAATGGCGTCATGTTCAAAATCAATACGAGGGGAAATCACAGCACCTTGCTGAACTAACCATTACGAATAAGGGCGATATCCCCCTCAGTAACGAGGACTGGGCCCTGTATTTCAACTGGTTCAGGCGATTGATGACCGATCAGATGGATGAACGGATCAGCGGACAGCATATCAACGGTGATTTTTATAGCATCGCTCCGACTGCTGCTTTCCCGCTTCTGGAACCTGGCGTGACAGTTACGTTACCGGTCATTGGAGAGCACTACGAAATCAGTCGAACCGATGCCCCGTCGGGTGCCTATTTCGTCTGGAAGGACAGGGAAGGAAAAGAGCATATAAGGAAAGTCGAAATGCAGATCCTGCCCTTTGATACTTCGCGATGCTATCGCTCGGAGAATGATATCATGCCGGTCTGGAATCCGGCTGCACAGTATGTCCGGAACCTTGCCATGGAGTGGGTTCCGTTAACCGATGAGGTGCCGGGTATCATTCCGACACCGGTCCGGTCTGAATACCGGAATTACATGGTTGCGCTGACATCTGAATGGTCATTGGAATTTGACCCGGCTTGCCGGGAAGAGGCGGAATGGTTTACCGGGAAAATGGAGGAAATCCTTCCCGGCTTTCCTGCTGACGTTTCGGATCAGGTTGTATTGCTGAGGGTCAAACCGGAGGCATTCTCCGGTGAAGCGAACCGGCCGGAAGCGTATCAACTTGAAATGTCAGAGGGCCACATTACCATTACAGGTCACGATGCGGCCGGCGTTTTCTATGGCTTGCAGACCCTTCGCGCATTGCAGGCTGAAAATCAAAAACAGGCGGATGCCCTTCTATTGCCGGCTTGCAGCATCCTCGATTATCCCCGGTTTGCCTACCGGGGGATGCATATCGATGTGGCACGTAATTTCCATGACGCGCAAACGATAAAAGAGCTGCTGGATATTCTTTCATACTATAAACTGAACCGGCTGCATTTTCATCTGACCGATGATGAGGGCTGGCGGGTAGAAATTCCGGGCTTGCCGGAACTGACCGAAGTCGGGGCGGTCAGGGGACACACATCAGGGGAGAGGGCGCACCTGGTACCATCGCTGGGCAGCGGCCCGTATACCGATCCGGAAAAATCAGCGGGATCCGGTTATTATTCGCGTGACACCTTCATTACATTACTTAAATATGCGGATGAGCGTCATATGGAAGTGATTCCTGAAATCGATGTACCGGGACATGCCCACGCCGCTATTTTTGCCATGAATGTCCGCTACAAACGGCTTATTGAGGCAGGTGACAGGGAAGGTGCAGCCGCATACCTGCTATACCATCCCGCGGACACATCGCAATACATGTCCGTTCAGAAATGGAAGAATAACGCGGTGGACCCGGGTATGGAATCGACGTACCGTTTCTTTGAAAAAGTGGTGGCCGAGCTGGATCGGATGTACCGGGAAGCCGGTCTCAAGTTGAATATGCTGCACATCGGAGGCGATGAAGTATCCTCCGGTGCCTGGAAGGGATCACCGGCCTGCAAGGCATTGATGGATGCCAATCCGGACCTCCAAACCCACTATGATCTCTTTAAATACTTTGTGGATCGGGTCCGACGCATCCTGGATCGATACGATATCCGCACAGCCGGCTGGGAAGAGGTTGGTATGGAGATTGAAAAGGGTAAAAAAGTGCCGAATGCGAATATTGCGCGATTCGGGGTCGTACCCTATGTATGGAACAGTGTCTGGGGGTGGGGTGCCGAAGACCTGGCATACCGTATGGCTAACCAGGGATTCGATGTGGTGCTTTCCAATGTGACCAATCTTTACCTCGATCTGGCTTATAACAAGCATCCTGAAGAGCCCGGATTGTACTGGGGTGGTTTTGTGGATACACGAACCGCCTGGGAGCTGACACCAATGGATGTCCGGCTTTGCGCCGAGATCGATGTCAACGGCCATCCCGTGAATGTAACTTCCTTTGACCGTTTCCAGCCGCTCAGGGAAGGGGCGGAATCCAATATTATCGGTATTCAGGGACAGGTATGGGGTGAGAATACCCGATCGGTGGAATTGCTGCATTATATGATGTTTCCGAAAACACTGGGGGTCGTCGAGAGGGCCTGGGCGCAGAAACCGGTCTGGGAGGAGCGGTTCCGGAAAGATGTGAGAGAAGAGGAGTGGCGGCGTTTTGTTACGATTGCCGGCATGCGTGAACTACCCCGTCTGGCCCGTCAGGGGATTGCCTACCGGATACCGCCGCCGGGTGCCGTTATAAAAAATGATTCGTTGTATGTCAATAACACCTTTCCGGGATTCACCATCGTCTACAAAACCAGTGAACAGGATGAGAAAACGTATAGCGGCCCCGTATACATGGAACCATCCGGAATAGCCATTCAGCTTTGGAACCGGGACGGTGGGGGAAGGGAGAGCAGGAAGGTTAATTTAGTAAGATAAAAGAAAAAAGAAAAAAGAAAAAAGATAAGAATAGAAGATGGATGTCAATAAATATGTGGTAATTAAAAGCAGGTGTGGAAGTTGTAAAACGTGTAAAGGTTATGACTACTGAATTGCCGGGAGCGGAATTGGTGGTGATTCTTAAAACCGGTTAATGGTGTGCCTTCTGAAGTTATTATAAATGTAAGACAGGACTATGTTAGAGTATTTTTATCAATACCTGGATACGCCTCTGAATGTGTCATTATTCATTGCATGCGGAATACTGATCGGGATGGCCAAGACCGGTATCTCCGGGGCGGGATTCATCATTGTTCCCGTTATGGCCGGTATTTTTGGTGGAAAGCTCTCGGTCGGACTGGTGTTACCCATGCTGATTTTTGCTGATATGTTTGCCGTGACCTATTACCATCGCTATGCGAACTGGCGTTATCTTTTTCTGGCATTGCCCTGGGCCCTTGCCGGGGTGTTGATTGCCACGCTGGTTGGTCACCTCATCGATGACGAAACGTTTAAAGCCATCCTGGCGATTGTGGTTTTAACCGGTGTCGCCATGATGATTATCCAGGAAAAGGTAGCCAATTTTAAGGAGGTACCGGATAACTGGTGGTTCGGGGGCATTCTCGGTTTGGCCGGCGGATTTACAACGATGATCGGCAATGCGGCAGGGCCGGTCATGTCACTCTATCTTCTCGCGATGCATTTACCAAAAAATGCGTTTATCGGCACGGCAGCCTGGTTTTTTTTCATTATGAATGTCAGTAAAGTACCTTTCCATGTTTTCATCTGGCATACGATTAATCTGCAGACGCTTATGGTTAATCTTGCAGGCATACCTGCTTTGCTGCTGGGCATTGTTCTGGGGATCAAAACCGTTAAATTGTTCCCGGAAAAATTCTATCGATCATTTATCATTTTAAGCACTATAATAGCAGCATTGCTGTTGATATAGCCTGTAAATCAATTAAAATTATATCCACTCACACGCTTATGGGATCTCTCACTTATTCATTGAAATATTGTGTACAGCTCTGAAGTTAACCTTTCTTGCAAGATCTGTTATAAACATATACTGGAGAGAGATATGAAAACCATATTGTCAACGGGTATGTTCCTTTTCTTATTTGTTTCCATGCTTTTTGCTCAAACACCTGTGGATTCTTCACTGGTTCTATATTACCGGTTCGATGGAAATGCTTTGGATTCCGGTATCTATGAAAATGACGGAACAACCGTGGATGCCCTTAAAACCAGGGATCGATTCGGTACTGACAGCGCGGCGTATGATTTTAACGGCAGTTCAGCCTATATCCAGATTCCCAATTCCGAGTCCCTTTCTTCTCCTGATTCCCAGATCACCCAGATGGCCTGGATTTATATGAACGGGTGGAGCAAAAGCGGTGATGATTTCAATCCCATACTCATGAAATCCAGCAGTGGGAGCAATGACTTCCATTACCGTATGTTTATAAGTCCCTCGGGTCTGGGTGTAAATTTCAATAGCTGGTTTACCGGCCATACGGCTTCCTATGATTTTCACTTTTACCGCTGGTACATGGTGGCCGTAACCTATGCAGCGGATACACTGCATTATCTCGAACGTCATCGGATTTCGACTGGGGCGATTTCGATCTGGATGGCTACCTTGATATTTTTGTGGCCAACCGTGATCAATCCAATGAACTGTATCATAATAATGGTGATGGTACGTTCACCCGTATCGATACCGGTCGGATAGCCACGGATGACCGGAGTTCCATTTCCTGTCGATGGATCGATTTTGATGACGATGGGGATCCGGATATGTATGTCACAAATACCTACAATCAAAATAATTTTCTGTATCGAAACGATGGCGGGGGGCTGTTTTCAAGAATCGATACCCTCAGTATCAGCACGGACGGGCAACACGGTGCCAGCAACAGCTGGGCTGATTTCGACAATGACGGTGACATGGATCTGTTTATCTCACACGCCAATTACGGTGATAATAATTATATCTATCAGAATCTGGGAAACGGTCAGTTTGAATTGATGCAGAATGTGCCCATGCGCCAGGATGGCCGTATATCCTCTGCCGCAGCCTGGGGGGATATGGATAATGACGGCTATCTGGACCTCGCTGTCGGGAATGGCGGATGGTATACGGATCAGAAGAATCTTTTGTACCATAACAGGGGTAACGGGGATTTTGAAGTGGTTATCGAAGAAACATTCGTAAATGAATCGGCGCAGAGTGAAGCGGTTACCATGGTCGACTGGGATAATGACGGTCAGCTGGAACTGGCGGTTGCCAATCGTGATCAGCGCAATTTCTTTTACGATAATGCATCAGAGCCGTCCAATAACTGGATCGCTATCCGGTTTGAAGGCACCGTTTCGAATCGCTCGGCCATTGGTACTAAAGCGCGTTTAAAATCTATGACTGATGGCAGGTTTCAATGGCAGTTGCGCGATGTCAGCGGACATAACGGCCGACGTGCCAATAGCGGATTACAGGTACATTTTGGGCTTGGTGATGCGACGCATATCGATTCGATACTGGTGAAATGGCCCTCTGGTATCGAAGAAATCTATACGGATATTGGTCTGACCAATCAGCGCATTGCCATTACGGAAAATCAGGGCATTACCGGTCTGCAAGCTGATAAACCCAATGAAACGCTTCTTCGTGATTTTGAACTTGCCCAAAATTTCCCGAATCCGTTCAATCCGGTGACGACAATTCGGTATAAAGTTGGGGCGTATGGCAATACGCCCCAACAAGTGGATTTGAGCATATACAACGTGCTGGGACAGTGGGTAGCTACCCTGATTTCTGAAAAACAGACAACGGGATCTTATTCCGTACAATGGGATGCTTCCGGTTTTGCGAGTGGCGTTTATTTTTATAAACTGACAACTGAGCAAGGATTCCTGAAAACCCGGAAACTTGTTCTGCTCAGATAAATAAAACGCCGTCCCGAATGACAGGACGGCGTGTATATTTATCAACTTGTATAGAAATAAACGTTATACCATTCAGAATTAACGCAACAGGACCATCCGACGAATCTGCTGGAAATCTCCGGCTGTTAACCTGTAAAAGTAGATTCCGGATGAAAGATCACCGGCGTGTATGGTAAAACGGTGAACACCGGCCTTTCTGAATGCGTCTAAATAAACACCTACGCGTTTTCCCATAAGGTCATACATTTCAATCCTGACATGTGTTGCCCGGGGCAGAGCAAAACCTATCGTCGTTTCCGGATTGAACGGATTCGGGAAATTCTGATCCAGCGCGAATTCCTTTGGTAAGGTGTGTTCTTCAAATTCCAATCCGGTTGCCTGCGGTGTTACCTGTATTTCGTTGGAAAAAGCGCTTTCATTTTGGGACCAGTCAACAGCCGTCAACCGGATATAATAGGTTGTATCGTTTGTCAATCCGTTTAAAATTATAGTAGTGTCGTTAATACTACTTGTGGAATCGACTAATACAGCAGGTTCCGGAGTAGTGGCCATATAGATGCGGTAATAAACCGAATCCGGATCTTCATTAGCGCGCCAGCTGAGCTGGATCGTGCTGTCTCCGGGTGTAGCTGTCAGCTGCTCCGGAGCAGACGGCGCCGTCGTATCGATTACCGATAAGGTCAGCGGATAGCTGAACAGGGTCAAATTTTCAACGATGGAATTATTTACACTGCAGTAATATTCTCCTGCATCATGAATCTGCACATTTTCGATTAGCAGGAAGGTATCCGGAGTAACGTGAATTTCAACACTGTCCCTGAACCAGTGATAGGTGCTTTCCGTGCCACCGGCATTGACTGAAAAAAGCAGCGAATCCCCGGCATATAGAATTTTGTTTTGTGTCTCTCCGATAAATCCCTGTGGCGCGTACTCAAAATCGTCCCAAACGCCGACATTAGGCTCTAGATCATCAAAGTCCAGCAGGTTGTCCTGGATTTTGAAGTCATCAAGCGAGCGGTTTAAATTATCTTCGGACATATCAGGCATATGACTCAGCCTGTTGGCATTCAGAAAGAGCTGCGTGATACGGTTGTGATTGATAAATTCCAGGGGGATTTCGCCTTCAAGCTGATTGTGTTCCAAATGCAGCTCCCTGATCTGCAGGGCATTTCCGAACTCAGAAGGGATTGTCCCGTGAAAGTAATTATGATCGAGATACAATTCAGTCAGGCCACTCATCTCTGTCCATTCTACCGCAAGGGTATCAAAAAGCTGATTATTGCTGAGGTGGACATAACCTAAACTGGGTGCGTTGTATAAATTCGCCGGGATCGTACCCTCCAGCTGATTATTATTCAAAAATAATCCCCATAAAATGTCGATGTCTCCCAATTCAGGTGGAATGGGGCCGCTCAGTTGATTGTGACTGAGGTCTAATGTTTGAATGATAACGTTCCCCAGTACACCCGGAATGCCACCGTTCAATTGATTATGAGATAAACTCAGTTCAACAACATTATGCATATTGCCTAAGGTTTCCGGTATAAAACCATCGATTTGATTATAAGATAGGTTTAGGGTCGTAATGCTGGACAGATTGGCCAGTGAATCGGGCAGGGGGCCTGTCAGCTGATTGTTGCTCAGATCCAGTATATCCAGACTGGTTAAGCGACCGAGTTCAGGGGGAATGGTACCGGATAACTGATTTCTATCCAGGCGTAACCAGTATATAGCGGGAAGATTACCCAGGTTTGGGGGAATGGATCCTTCAAACTGATTTTCACCCAGATCGAGATACTGTAATGACGGAAGGTTGCCCAATTGCCCCGGAATCGTATCACTGAAAGCATTCCCTTCGGCATAAAACTTAATCAGGTTGCTCAGATTACCTAGTGTGGAAGGCAGTTTACCTGTAAAATTATTATCCCTTAAACTTAAACTCGAAAGACTGGACATATTGCCTAATTGCGAGGGCAACGTGTCACCGACGCCATTCACGCTAATATAGAAAACGCCGCATTCAGTCAGGTCGCCGATGGTAGCAGGCAATTTCCCTGTGAGGTTGTTACCAGTCAGGATGATCTGTGTTACCCTGTTTTCACTGACCGTAATACCATGCCAGCCGGAGACAGGTCCGTTTTTCCAGCCGCTGTTGTTATTCCAGTTGTCACCATTGGTACTGTCATACAACGCGACCAGCGCCAGTGAATCCTGCGTTAATACCTGAGCAGGGAGCGTTGATGATAAACTGAGCATTGTGCACAATATACCAATCCGGCAAAATAGACTCTTTCTACTCCATTTTCTCATTATACGATCCTTATCGATTTGTAGTGAAATGTTTATTCTAAAAATGCAATATAAAATGAATTGTGAAAATAAGCTCATATTGTAACTCTCGACGACTGCGCCGGAAATTTTAGCAGATCCTGAAAAATTGTTAGCTTTTGAACGCTTTTTTTTAGCGGAGTGAAAATATTGTTTGTGTATTTTTTCTAAAAAAATGGTCGACGCCGGAATAAATGAGCGATATGGGCGTTATAAGGTCCAAGTGAACAAAATTATTATTTAACAAGGAGGGAATTCAATGCGATCCACTATTCTTTTTTCAGTACTCGTTATGGGGTTAATGCTTTTCAGTTGTTCCGACAACAACATGCTCACGGATCCGGGTTCATCAGCGGTTAATGATGAGAGTCAACAGCTTGATACAAATCCCGCAAACACCAGTGAAACCATTGTTGACATCGCGATGGGTAATGAAGACTTTTCTATTCTCGTCGAAGCTGTTGTTTTTGCAGGACTCACCGAGGCACTGAGCGGCAAGCGTCAGATGACGGTTTTTGCACCCACAAATGAAGCCTTTGTCAACGCATTAGATTATCTTGGATTAGAGGCGGATGAGTTGTTCATGGATGGTAATCAGGATCTGGTTCGTGAAATTCTTTTATACCATGTAGCACCCGGTCGTCGCTACGCTGAAGATGTTGTTAGCAGCGAGCGCATTCGCACCGTATCGAAAGGTTTTGCCGTGGTCAAAATTGATGATGGCAAAGCAATGATTGGTAACGATATTTATGGATTTGCGGAAATTGTTGACACGGACATCGAGGCCAGCAATGGTGTGATTCATGTTCTGAATGCCGTCATGTTGCCGCCGGGCCTCAAATCGACGGACGAAGGTTATGTGATAGAAAAGGATCCGAGGGGACGTAATAATCCCACCGGCGACTCGATCGTCGACCTCGCCCTTAGTAAATCGAATTTCTCTATTCTGGTCGAGGCAATTCTTTTTGCTGACCTGACAGAGACACTCAAAGGCAACCGTCAGTTTACCGTATTTGCACCGACCAACCAGGCATTCGTAGATCTGTTAAAGAAGCTGGACATTACGAAAGAACAACTGTTTGCAGAAGGCAATGAGGACCTGGTCGAGAAAATACTACTCTACCATGTTGCCCCCGGTGAACGCTTTGCCGAAGATGTCGTCTCAAGTGACCAGATACGCACGATGGCCGAAGAATTTGCCATGATCAAACTGGAAGACGGTATGGCTTTAATCGGAAATGATAAGTATGGTTATGCACAGATTACGGACACCGATCTTGATGTTCGTAATGGAGTCGTTCATGTTATTAATGCGGTTATTGTGCCGCCCAGTTTAGAACTGTAGATTCAATACTACTTTACTTTAGGGAATTGCTCAAAAAGCAATTCCCTTTTTGTGTTTGTAAGGGATCTGTTCTCTCGTCTGTTAACCGGTTTCTGCAGTGTAGATAGATGTCGCTTAAACTTGCATTCAACCTTCGTAATAGTAAATTTAACAGGTCAAACAAACACCCACAGTGAATTTATAAATTATATGGAGTCAAAATTTATGGCAGGTTGTTATAAATCGAAATGAAACATTTTTTCAGCCATCTCAAAAAATATATGTTCCGGGGTCTGCTGGCGATCATTCCACTTGTTCTGACGGTTCTGGTGCTTCAGCTTCTGTACGTGGGGATCGACAGGCGTTTTGCTGTCCTCATCGATGAATTTTTCGGATACAGTATTCCGGGGCTGGGTATTCTGCTTGTTATCATCACGCTCTATGTCCTTGGCCTCATTGCCAGTAATGTGGTCGGCAGGCGGTTCCTGCATCTTATCGAACGGATAACCCAGCGTATTCCGATTGTCGGTACGACCTACCAGGTCGGAAGCCAGCTTTCCAAAATGATTTCACTTCCGGAGCGGGAAGTATTTAAAGAAGTCGTTCTGGTCGATTTCCTGAAGCCGGGCATGTGGACGGTCGGTTTTGTGACCGGATCTGTAATGGATAAAAAGAACAATGAAAAGCTGCTTAAAGTGTATGTACCCACCCCGCCCAACCCAACTTCCGGCACCTTGCTCCTGGTGAGGGAAGCGCAAACCCGCAATCCGGGATGGACGATCGATGAAGGCGTGAAAGCCGTGATTTCCGGTGGTATCATCGGGCCGGCCGAAATTAACTAATGCATTTCTTCCCCGGGCGTATAATTTGGCAGATCCGACAGATACCGGCCGATATCGGTTATAATCTTTCTGGCGAAGGATACCTCCACTTCCGAAAGGTCACATAATTGCTGCAATACAGCAGCCAACAGCCTGTTATTGTCAGCCTGAGCATAGGGACCGAAGGTAATTTCTTCCGCATACGACCGGCAATCTGATTTCATGATAAACATACGCGGGGCTGAAAAATCAAGATCTGAAAAGCGTATCGATGGTGTACCGGCACAATCCCTTATCTTAAAACGGATGACCCTATCGGCGGGATCGTAGACGATGCGCCATTGGGTGTCCTCCTGGCTGACTTCGGACAATATGTCGAATGCATAGCTTTCCATCGATGTGGGGGACGTTGTGTCCGGGTAAGTGATCATATCGGCTGCCCGCAGAAAGCGTTCCTGCGAGGCGTCTCTGCCTCTGACAATGTCACGGTCACCACCAAATCCCTTATGTACCTTCAGGTATTTAAGGGCGTTTTCATAGGAATTATTACTCAGTACAGAAAAAGGAAGCTGATCCTTCGTGTAAACGGCGGTATTACCATCAAGAAATTCGATTGCAGCAGAGTGACCGGACCGGTCACAAATGAAATAATGCAATCCAAATAATAATTTTTCAATCTGTATCCCGGAAAGATTGTCAAGAACCTCATTCACCGACGCATAATTATCGAGTTGATATTGCACCCACTGGAATTCATTGACCGTTGGAAGACTATCGCTACGGCCATACCGGGAAGGGCTGTAAGACAATTCCTCTACAACCAGTCCTGCTTCGTTCATACCGCCCAATGGAAACTCTTTCCCGAATTGATTGAAGGTTATACTTCCGTACCGGGATCGCCAGGTTGCCGGTTTCCCGTTATAAACCAGGGCGTATTTATCGACATGACTTTGATTTATGAATAGAATGCCATCGCCTATCGGCCAGTCCAGGTTTTTTCCGACGACAATGGAATCCTGACGGACCATTGAAAAAGCGGTACAGGCAGAGTTTTGCGCCGGAAAGAAAAGGATCCATGCAAGCCAGAAGCTGCTAAAAAATAGTCCCGATAATTGAATTAAAATACGCATAGCTGAGAACCGATTATTTCGTTACAATATTTTTTTCCACACCTGCTTCTGCTTCTATCATTGCTTTCCATGTATGGGTGATATCCGTGATCAGCGGATCCATAAGAAATGCCAGAAAAAGGGCACTGCTGCGCTTCGGATAAACCGGGTGGTTGTTGTGTAGAACCGCCAATCTGACAGTACGGGCCCGTATATCTCTTTAAATCGATATAATAATGTTTATCCGGATGATATGTTCATTTAATACGTAACCGATCCGGAAATAGTTTTATGAACAGAAAAATATTCTGGGGCTTTCAGGTTTCTTATCGGACGGTATTTTGCAATCATCAAAGAAAAAATGGCCTGAGGCCATTGATGGGCAGGAGAGGACCTGCATATTTGTCGAATAGTAGTGTCTTTCCCGAATTTACTTCAACAGGAAAGACGCCAGCAGGATCCACCGCTTTGCACCCCTGGAGAGGGCGCGGCTTGAATAGGTAGCCCCTGTAGCTGCATCGATATCCATTCCCAATGTAAAATAGGATAGGTCTGATTTACCTTTGAACTGAGCAAGCCATGCTTCATTGTTTACCGCATGTCCGTGGGCACCCTTGTAGTCTAAAATTTCCAGCCGCTCAATTTTTCCTTCGGTATTAATCAGAATCATCGTCGTTATGAAAGCCGATTTTGCTTTTACCGCATCGACAATCGCATAACCGTATAGACTGTCCGCTGTATTAATAGTCCACAGATAGACAAAATCTTTCAGAAATTTCTGGCCGGACATGTTTTCTACCTTGGCTTTTATATCTTTCGGAATAGTGTACTGCTCCATGCTCCAGGTAGCATTGTTTACTTGCTCACTGAGTATGCTGTCAACCTGCTCCCTGAGGCCTGCGTCAAGTAACTGCGGCAGAGCCGTTATCGTTAAAAAAAGGATAAAGCGCATCATTGCCTCATTCAAAAATGATCATTTCGGAATGACATCCGGCACATCCTTAAAACATGTAACCGGCCCCGATATTCAGTTGTTTCGTTTGACTATCGTCGAACTGATGCGTTAGTATGCCGTAATCGATCTTGAAGGCGATCTGATCGATGGGTTTAACGGATACACCGACCATCCATTTCGAATAATGATGCTCTTTTTCGCTGTCTCCACCGGTCTGGGTATCGTTTGCCGTGTTGTAATCCGTCCAATGGAACCAGGGAATAACTTCTGTTGACCAATCTGTCAGTGCAGCTACGTTGTAACCGATTTCAAAATAGTAACCCAGAGCGTTTTTAATCGCATAGTCATCAAAGGTGATCTGACCGATTTCAAAGCTGCCGATGATATTGTTGAACGTAGCCCGGCCATGGAATTCCAGCAAACTCAGGGCAACAGGATCGGCATCGGCCCGGACGGCCTTGTTCCTGGAATACGAGAAACCCAATGAAGCAAATGATATTCCATGATAATCTACGCGAAGTGCCGTAAGCGGATGGTCGGCATCGGACTTGTAACCTTTCATACGGCCTCCGCGAATACCGGAACCCGCACTGAAACCGTCGGCATTGAGCCCTTCCATTACGGTCAGGTTGTAAGAAAATGAGCGGTAGGAACCGTAAAAACTGATCCCATTGCCGAACCAGGTTGTGGGGATAATGACATTAGAATAAACCGGTCGTTCCACGCTGAAAAATGTGGGCGGTTCATGTGTGAGATTCAGGATACCGACGGGAGCGAGAACAACACCGGCGCGAAAACCAAAATAGGATAAAGGATGAAAATCGATATGTGCCTGCTCCAGTTCAACTTCACCCTGGCCGTTTTTTACATAGTTATGTTCGAGTTCTACCTCGGCGTTAAAGGACCATACCGGCGTCCAGTCATAACCATAAAAGAGGACGAATCTATGAAAATCAAGTGTTCTCTTTGGTGCCGTCAGATCGGCGTTGTAATGCAGCTCGCCGTAACCGCCGATGCTTGTCCCGGACTCAAAGAATGCATCCTGAGCCGATACGGATAATGAAAGAATAAGTAAAATGCTGCTAACGGTAAATAAGAGAATTGTGTGCCTCATGCATCCCCCTATGTAATGGTAAAATAGAAATCATTAATTCCTGTATCGTTTAGTTGTGTGAAATAAGATAGTTTAAATAAGGCCGGAAATCATTCGCAGGAAATGGGGATTTTAACAAAAAATGTATCGCCTGATGAGGGGATATTCAAAGGGCTGGTGAAGGCGTATAAACGATTGCGTACTATTTCAGCATACATCTATTCAGGGGAATCCAGATAATCATTGACATCGATGATGTCGTTAATGACACCGTAAATGGTCAGGCCGGCAAGGGATTTAATACCAAGTTTTGCGGAAATATTTTTCCGGTGTGTGATGACCGTGTGAATGCTGATAAACAGTTCGTCTGCAATCTGTTTGTTGGAATAGCCCCTGATCAACTGCTTCAGAACCTCATGCTCCCGATCGGTTAACTTTTCAGACTGGTTTTTCTTTTTAGCAGGCCGGTGCAGTGCTTTTTTTACCATGCCCGTAATAGTGTCCAGACTATCTGAAATATAAAGTACATCCTCAAAAAGGAAACGATCGTCTCTGGGGAAAGACTGGGTAATAATGCCGATCAGGGGTGCCTCAGGAATACGTTCAAATAGATCTTTACGTAAGCGCAGGTTTTCAATGAATGAGGCATTGATGAATATCAGGGATACGGTATGGTTTTCACTGAGGGTCCGTAGTTCATCAGGATGGGAATGGAGAAGGATATCGAATCCGGGAAAACTGTTTTTGATTATCCGGCTCAGACCATTTCTGATAATTTCTGAAGATTCTATGATCAGAATTTTATTCTTATCCAACATCAACTCGTTTTTTGTTCCACTTCCAGCCGTTGGACAATCGGAATCAGCAATTTGTTTTCAATGAAATCGTGAATATTAATATCATGCTCCAGCGCATATAGCTCAAACAGCATCTGCCGCCTGACAACGGAATCATAATCCGGCGGTATATGTTTGATAAGCAGGTTTTTAAGATCAATCAGTTTATCCTCTATATTGGAATGCTGTTTTTTAAATTCGTCTATGTGATACGATCCGGGGTGTTTCCTGTTTTGTAAAAGTGTTTCTACATAGGGAAAAACGACGGTATTTTCATAATTGATATGTTCAAATACTTCATCCGCATAATCCAGAATGAATTTTTTTATAAGTCTGGAATATTTATCGTCCGCTGATTTCTCCATTTTTTCTTCGATAATCATTTTCAATTTTGGGATCTTTTCATCCAGAAAGTACCGGTGCGATGTCTTCAAAAAACCGAGTATCTGTAAAGCCTCGGTATCACCAAAAGCAGCGTGGTTCAGAACAACGTCGTCTTTGCAGCAGAAGAGGTTGACAAACGTGAGAAACAGGTGCTCATTGATACGATATTCTTCACAGATTTCTTTAATGGTTTGATCGCCAAAGCCCAGAGGGATGTTAAAATGTTCCAGCACCAGTAATATCATGGGATTATACTGTGCAATGTCGAACATTTTTAATTGTGCATGTATCATTGAATGCTCCTGCCGGGTGTTTATCTGTATAAAATTGAATGATCAACAGCCTTTTACAAGATTTTGTCATACGATCTTACAGGTATATATCGTTTCCAGTGGCTGTTTAATTTCCAGTTTTATGAAATAATTGAAGCAGCTTAACGGTTATGTTTATAAAAGGTCAGCTTATATCCTTATCCTTCAGAATTATGCCCCTGTGGTTATGAGCTTAATTATAATTCCACGTACATCCAGAAATGTTTCAAAAAAAGTGAAAACGGTTGTAAGGAAAAAATAACTCACGCGTCTAATGAACTAAACCAACCAAATAAAGGAGGATAGAATGAAGCGAATGTTTAATTCCAGACTGTTTGTCTTAGTGCTTGCGGCAGTTGCCTTTGGCGCTCTGACAGGTTTTCAGGTTAACGGAACCTCGGCTAATCATGCTGAAGGTATCGCAATGGCGGGGCAGGCAGGTGATATCACCTCGAACGCAAAATGCGGAGAGGGTAAATCGGATGCAAAGAAGTCATCTGAGGAAAGTGCCAAGCCTGCTGACGGTAAAGCAACCGGGGAAAAAGCCGCTCAAAAAGATGCTAAATGTGGTGACGGCAAATGCGGTGACGGTAAAGCAGTCGAGAAAAAAGCTGCAGAGAAAGATGCTAAATGCGGCGATGGCAAGTGTGGTGACGGCAAAGCTGTTGATAAGAAAGCGGCTGCCAAAGAGGCTAAGTGCGGCGACGGTAAAGCTGCCGAAAAAAAATCCGATAAAAAGGAAGCCAAATGCGGCGCCGGAAAATGCGGTTGATCCGTCTGAGCGTATGAATGGGGGGGGCAGTATTTCTGCCCCTTTTTTAATTTATGAGGTAAAACGTTTTAACAGATGATTCTCTCCTGAACGGTTTCTTGTTTCTTACTGCATCGAAAATAAAATTTTTTGTCTGATCTGACATTGTTTAACTTGTATAGCATATGGAAAAAAAAGAAGAGCCTAAAAAAGAACGCCTTTTCCGGGATTTTCTGGGCGGAAAAATAAACAGGCGCACGTTTTTAATTACCGTTTCGGCTTTTGCCGGTGGATATGGCCTGAGTAAACTATTGCCGGAATTGCTGCAGATGATTGGGGATACCGGTCCTTTGACCAGTGACCAGGAACAAATCCTTCAGGCCGTTCAGAGACATCTTTTCCCGGCAACGGAAAACGCACCGGGAGCGGATGACATCCATGCCCTGTATTATCTGAAACTGGTTCTGATCGATCCGGCACTGGATCCCCGTGATCAGGAATTTATTGTTACCGGGGTTACCTGGCTGGAAGAAGAATGTCAGAAGACTCTTTCATCCACATTTACTGAACTTGAATCAGGTCCTAAAGAAGACATGCTGAGACAGATTGAAAAAGAAAACTGGGGCGAACGCTGGCTATCCCATTTGTTGAAATACATTTTTGAAGCCCTGCTTACCGACCCGATCTATGGCGGGAATCCTGAAGGAATCGGCTGGGAATGGTTGACGCATAAGCCGGGCTTACCGCGTCCGGCAGCGGATAACCGTTACGGGGGGATGGCATGAAAGAATACGATGTATGTGTCATCGGCAGCGGCGCCGGCGCCGGGCCGATTGCCTACGCGCTTTCCCTTGCCGATTATTCCGTCGTTGTCCTCGAGAAAGGCAAATGGTACCGGGAGGCGGATTTCAGTAAGGATGAATTGAAAAACACCTTGCGCGAGGCGTATTCGCCCAATCTGAAAGATGAATATCATGTGATCGAAGCACCGGACGGTACCGGCGGTTTTGAGGCTAACTCAACCTATGATACCGGTCGCAGTTACTGGAACGGAACGCTGGTCGGCGGCTCCTCCAATTTCATGAGCGGATACTTTCACCGGCTCCGGCCTGAGGATTTCCGGTTGTTATCCGAATTCGGCCCCATCGAAGGTGCCAATATTGCGGACTGGCCGATCACCTATGATGATCTCGAACCCTACTATACAAAAGTTGAGCATGTGGTCGGTGTTTCCGGTTCCGCCGAGCCGCACCCGTTTTCGGCTCCGCGCTCGGAAGATGATTTTCCATACCCGCCCACCATGGAACATCCGCTTAGCGCCTGGATCGACCAGGCATGCGCAAAACTGGGTTACCGGTCCTCAAAAATGGCCAGGGCTATTTTACCGCGACGTGAGGGGGAACGGAATGGTTGTTACTATTCCAATTACTGCGGCAGTTATGGCTGTACCTCCGGCGCAAAAGGAGATTCACGCGCTGCTTTGCTGGACAAGGCGGTAAAAAGCGGTAACTGCACGATTATACCGGAAGCGATGGTTTACCGGCTCGAATCGGATCAAAAAGGGCGGGTCATCGCGGCACACTATTATGATAAAGAGGGCAGGTCCCGGCGGGTTACAGCCCGGATTTTCAATGTCGCCGCCATGGCCATAGAAACGTCCCGGTTGCTGCTTTTATCAAAGAGCGGGAAATTCCCGAACGGGCTGGCTAATAACAATGGTCAGGTGGGGAAAAATCTGATTTTTTCGGCAGGTGGGTCGGGAATGGGTTTTCTGCCCTATTCGCATTACAGCGATTCTGAAATCGAACAGATGAAGGTGCGCGGCCTGTTTGTGAATCGCTCGCTGGAAGACTGGTATTTTCTGGAAAACGACGTGTTCGGCAGACCGATGAAGGGTGGGCTGATCGATTTTATGTTTCGTCATGCCAATCCCGTAGCACGGGCAAACAGTGAAAAATGGGGGGCTAATGGGTTGTTATGGGGTGCGCCCCTGAAAAAGCGTCTGGAGACAGTATTCAAAGAAGGCCGTTTTATCCGTTTTGAAATATTCAATGACTGGCTGCCGACGGATAATTGTTTCGTTTCACTGGATGAGAAAGCAAAAGACAAATGGGGCAATCCGGTGGCAAAAATTCGTACAGGATACCACCCGCATGATCTGGAAGTGGGCCGGTACCTGGCTCAAAAAGCGGAGGACGTTCTAAAGGCGCTCAATGTGGTGGAAATATATTCCCATGTTTCCGGTTCACCCCCGCCGAATCTCGTTGCGGGCGGCTGCCGGTTTGGAGATGATCCGGAAACCTCGGTATTGAATAAACACTGCCGGGCACATGACGTTGATAATTTGTATGTTTCCGATGGCAGTTTCATGCCGACCGGTGGGAGTGTGACCTATACCTGGACGATTTATGCCAATGCTTTCCGTGTAGCCGACCGGATGAAGCAGGATTTGGAATCATAATTGTTTTTTTATTAAGTTCACAGGAAATAATACGTTTGTAATGAAAAATTCCGGTTAAACCGGTTTCTGAAGAAATGCTTATGAATAGTCCCGAAGAATGGGTTGATCGTTATGGTGATTACCTTTTCCAATATGCCCTGCTGCGATTGGGGAACGATGCGCAACTTGCCGAAGACCTGGTGCAGGAAACGTTTCTATCCGCTTTGAAAACCGGGTCGAAACACGAAGGGAAAAGCAGCGAACGCACCTGGCTGGTCACGATCCTGAAAAACAAAATCATCGATCACTATCGCCGTGACAGAAAAAAACTGTTTGAGCAGAGTGATTTTCAGAATGAGGCGTTTAAAGAAGAAGGGCCGGAGGCCGGTACCTGGAAGCAGGAATATGCACCGCAGGAATGGGGTGATATCCCGGACCACGCCTTTGAGCAGAAAGAATTTCTGGCCGTACTAAGGGCGTGCCTGTCCGGACTACCGCAAAACCTGGCATCCGTTTTTACCATGCGTGAACTGGATGGGCAGGAAACGGATACAATTTGTAAGGAACTGGGGATCACTTCGTCTAATGTATGGGTAATGCTGCATCGTGCCCGCACCGCGCTGCGTAAATGCCTTGAATTAAACTGGATCAAAGAAATAAATCTGGGTACGCTTTAAATGGTTCGTTTGCCGAAATTTTTGATAAAGCTGATGATGCCGGTCATGTCCAGACTGACACCGACCTGCGAAGTTGTTTCACAGAAGGTATCGGAATCCATGGATCATCCGTTAGCGCTGTCGGATCGCATCCGTGTTCGTCTGCATCTGATGGGTTGTGAGCTATGCGCCCGGTATGAAAAGCAACTGCTGGCCATACGGCGGATGCTGGAATTGCATGCGGATGAAATAAGCGTATCGCCGGACGTTAAATTGTCTGACGATGCACGCCGGCGGATGAAACAGGAACTCACCCGTAATCAATAATCCGGAACAACGCATACTATTTTCAACACCCCCATCCCAACTATAAGGTGCGCATCAATCCGCAGGTACTGATGGCGGCTGCCAGGGCCTATTTGACTGAAAAATAAATTTGCTTAAATTGAACCGCTATTCTGCGGATGGCTCTGGTTGTCATTCGCCCTTAAATCACGATTCATGAATATCAGGAGTTTACCCTAATGGCCTTTATCGGATATATCCCAAATGATCAGATACCATCGGAGGACCGTATTCCGGATACCGATAACATTCTGCGCATTCACAGTGTTCACAGCAAAACAATGCCTCTGCATTACAACCTGTTCAAGGAACTGATGTATTCGAAAGGTCCGCTTACCCGCGCCCAGAGGGAGCTGATTGCCGTAACCGTATCCGCGATCAACGGCTGCCATTACTGAATAGAGCATCACGGGGCGTCGCTCCGTAAGGTTCTGCAGCAGCAGAAATGGGCAGCGGACAAAATCGACGGTTTCCTGCAGCAAATAACCCATCAATATAAAAACGCAGCCCTCAATGAACCGGACCGGGTGATGCTGGAATATGTTGAAAAGCTGACGCTTCACCCCGGGGACGTAACCGCCGCCGATGTTGAACCGCTGCACAAAGCGGGATTTGACGACCGGGCCATCCATGATATTTGTGTTGTCGCTGCCTATTTCAATTTTGTCAACCGCATTGCCGACGGACTGGGCGTGGAGCTGGAGGAGCGGTTTTAATTACCGTGCACGCCGCGGAATAGGAAAGGTTCAGCGGATCAGGCCTTCCTGTATTCGCCAATAATTTTGACTAAATACGGGGGGCACTTCATTGCCAAAAAGAGGCAATATGTCCGGAATCAGATATCCAGCGAATCGGCCGGGCTTTTGATCTTATTTATCGAATACGACGAAACGTGGGTATAAATCTGTGTGGTTTCCAGGCGGACATGTCCTAATAATTCCTGGATATAACGGATATCAGTACCATCATCCAACAGGTGGGTGGCGAAGCTGTGGCGCAGGGTATGGACAGTCGCTTTCTTTCTGATTCCCGCCTTTTTAATGGAAGCAGCCAGGACAGACTGAACACTTTTGGGGCTGTACTTCCCGCCGCTCTGCCCTTCAAAAACCCAGGTTTCCGGTTTATAGAGTTTATAATAATCCCTGAGCAGTTCCAGAGCTTTACCGGAAAGCATGACGTAGCGGTCCTTTTTTCCTTTGGCCCGGACAATGTGTATTCTCATGCTGTTGGAATCGATATCACTGAGTTTCAGGTTGAGAAGTTCACCCAAACGCAGGCCGGCCGAATAGATCAGGAAAAGCATGGCTTTATGTTTGAGGTTGGCCGTGGCTGTAATCAGTTTTACGATTTCCGTTTTGGAGAGGACGACGGGCAGTGACTCCGGTTTACGCAGTTTCAGGTTCAGTTCTTCGGGTATGGGTTTATGCAGGATTTTGGTATAGAGATAGCGGATGGCGGAGATAGTCTGGATCATGGCGGAGAAGGAGTATTTTCTTTCCGTTTTACAGAAGAACAGATAATTCTGAATATCCTGTCCGGTAATTTTACTAGCGGGCAGTGTTTGCAGATAGGTCAGGAACCGTTTCAGCGCGGAGCTATAGCTTTTAATGGTTTGCGGCGAATAATTTTCGATTTCGAGTTGTTTATAAAAGGCGCTGATAATTTCTTGTTTGTTCATACCTTAATACTTATATTTCGTAATAAACGCAGTTCAATGTAACCTATATTCCCAGTAAACGCAATACGTTTAGACCAGGCCGCGGGCCCTGCCCTCCTCCCCCACCAGCGGGGCGAAGTTGAGGTT
>CAYPHA010000038.1:0-43845 GCA_964410215.1 uncultured Calditrichota bacterium
AATAGGGAGGTGCGGTGATTAAAGAATCAAACTGAATAACTTCGCCATCAGGATCGGAATCGTTTTGTAAGAAAAAAGTAACAGGAGCAGTCAGGGTCATACCTTCTTCTGCATACAGTGTATCGTCCAGGGCAATAGGAGGGGTGTTTTCGTTGATAAATATGTGAATGATTGCAGAAGCGGTAGCGCCACGTTGATCACGGATAAAATAACGTAAACTATCCTCACCATTCTCTTCTGGTGTGTATATAATAGAATCGTTTCTCAAAATAGTCGTTCCCAGGGAGGAATAGGGAGGTGCGGTGATTAAAGAATCAAACTGAATAACTTCGCCATCAGGATCCGAGTCATTCTCCAACAATACATCGACGGATGTATTATTGGTTATACTTCTTTCTGCATATAGAGTATCATTTTGTGCTATCGGTGAAATATTTGGTAAGGGTTCAACATGGATAATTATGGAATCCATACTAAAGATGGTATGATTGTTATAATAATTTTCTATCCTTATTGATATTTTTAGGGTATCAATACCTGACTGGTTGCCAGTACGAATAAAAATTTGATCGTCAATTTGATCTATTGAAACATATTCTAAATCTTCTTCATTAAATGAAATATATTCTCTCAGTAGAAGATTATCATAAGATGACCTTGATATCAGAGAGGATATCGAAATAGAGTCTTCCTGGTTGACGAAGAGTTTTAATGTATCATTTTGAAAATCGACGTTAACGATACCGGCTCGAAATTCAAAAGATATCTGGTCATAAAAACCATTGGTGTCGATGGCCATGAGCCGGGAATATACAGTGTCTTGAAACGAACTTTCTGCTTCTAAGTCATAGTATTGCGAGTCCGGATCTATTAGAGTATTTGGTCTGATTATAATATCAGAAGTATCCGTCTCAGTAAGATCAAATTTCCACTTTATTAAAGCAATATTATCATCAATTACAAGACTATCAAATTTCGTGAAATCAATAAAATCGGAGGAATCAGGAGCCATGTAAAAAAAATTATTATTCTCTAGTTCAATGTCGATTTTGGGTATACGTTCATAAGCATATTCAGAAAAATCACTCGGTACACCATCCTTTACAGCTTTAACCCAATAGTAGTAATTTTGATTTGGTTCAATATCATCATCTATGATTTCTGTACCCGAAATTTGAGTAGCAATTCTCTCTGCTGTATTTAAATTTGGTTCATCGTTTCTCCATACCTCATAGGTAACGGGTGGAGTATTTAGAGTATCAATCCAGGTTAAACGCCACTGTGTTGTCTGGCTTAAAGCCATCGACAACGGCAGCATTAAAAATACCAGAATGTATGATATGTGTTTTCTACGGAACATCGACTGTCACTTCCTCTGAATGGGGGCTCTCCAGACCGTCAATAATTGACGTCACACGGAAAATATAGAATCCCTCGCGTTTGGTATTCAGTTTGGCATAGGTGCTGTACAAAGGCTCTCGATATAACCGCCTCCACTCGGCCGAACCCGGTGCCAGGATATAAATATGGTAAAAAGCCCCTTCCACGTCATCCCAGGAAAGGGTAATTTTACCTTTTTCATATGTTGCCCGGACATCGCCCGGCGGCAGGATGACCGGCTTTTCCCTGATTACACCGCTTTTCTGACGGGTTTCCGTGTTGAAACCGACGACGCGGGACGGATTGCTTTCCTTCCCGCCCAGCATGGCCGTCACCTGGAATTCATAATCACCCTGACCCGGTATGCGGAAATTCATGGAACTGGTCGTCAGCTGATTATGATTGAGCCTGATCCAGCTGGAATCACCCTTCGCCCGGGCATACACATTGTATTGCGTACCGTAAACCGGTTCCCAGATCAGATTGAGACTGTTGAACTTGATACCGACATCCACATTGCGCGGGGCCATGAGTACCGGGGCGCGGTAAACAGGACGCTTGTGGTAATAGTGCTTCGGACTCAGTTGATAACTGAAGCCGAAACGATGTGTCGCACCCAGCTCGTTGACATGGAAAAAGGTGTAATCCAGTAAATAATGCTGGTTGAATACCATCCCGGCCCCGATTGACGGCGCCACATTCCCCTCGATGCCGTAACGATTGCCGATGCGCAGGGCAAACTGTTCATGAAGCCGGTATTCCACACCGAAATTGATATTATAATCCGTGTCGATTGATTTTACCACATCGGCACTGAACTTGGTATTATAAGGAATCAGGTTGTAAGCCAGGCCGGCTCTGTAGGAAAAGGGAATGTCCTGTTCCTCTGAAATATACTTTGCGCTTGAACCGATGTTCTGGACAGCAATACCAAAACTCAGAAATTCAATAAATGTATTCATGTAAAGCCCGGCGTCAAATGCGAAACCGGATGCAGAAATATCCGCCAGGTTGTCCTGGAAATACTTAATGGCCACGCCGGCCTGAAATCCTTCTGCCAGCCTGTACCCGATACCCAGGTCAACAATACTGCTGGTAACGTCGAATTGCCCTGTCTCTTCACCAAGATGGTTTTTTTCCGTTATGGAGGGCATCCACATATGGGTAATACCCAGACCGATTCCCAAACGGTCCTTTCCAAAACCGACCAGAATATTATCAATGCGAATATCTTCCAGCCAGTTGGCATGGTTTAAGGAAGCGTTGAATGATCTCAGGTTGGGTAAACCGCCCGGGTTGTAATAGAGGGTATGAACATCGTCGGCCAGGCCGGTAAACGATTCGGATAAACCGGATACACGGCTGCTTGTACCAAACCGCAGCAGCAGATTACTGGAGGTCCCGGCTGTATTTGCAGCAGTCTGTGCAAACAGGTGTCCCGTTACCATGAGGTAACATAAAAGTACGATGGAGAACGCTCTCATCTATCTATCCCTAACATATCCCAACGGTTCAGAGCAATTGGCATGCCATAATCAGGAATATGTGTCTTATGCGTTTTTTATGTGATACTGTGATCGGAAAGAACAATATAATGTATACATTTTGCACAGTCCACTGTTCTAGAATTTTGTTAAAATTATGCAAAATATTTATAATGAAATGTCAAACTTTTCTGAGATATTCCCGTACGTTCAAAAATAACCACAGCAGGCATGCCAGATATCATGTAGTATGTGCCCGTGAGAAGTGCAATTCAGATTGAATGAGCCAATGTTAAAAAATCTCCATCAGGCTGTATTTCACCGTTTTTCCAGGTATTGTGGCCTAATATAGTCGGCGGACTACCGCTTTACAAGAGGGGCACTGATTTTTACCGGGTGCTCAGGCGGTAAACATGATCATCTGTAATTAAGGCATTGAAGATTTCCTCGTTGTGGGATATCATTAATACCGCCTGGCCCTCGCGGATTTTTTCCCTGATCAGCGCGATCACTTTCTGGCAGCTTTCGAAATCGAGGCCGTTAAGGGGTTCATCGAATATGATCAGATCCGTCTTGAGGCTGAATGTTCTTAAAAGGTTCAGGCGCTGTTTCTGTCCGCCACTTAGAAATTTGACTTTTTTATTGAGAAATGTGTCGTCGATGGTAATATCGAACAGTTCGGATAACTCTTTCATCAGGTCTTGATCCGTTTTATTCCGCCAGGTGGGCAATCCGCTGAAAATTTCACGTACCTTTGATTCCAGGTTCAGGGCTTCGTCAGCATGCTGAAATACCATGCCTATCTTTTTGCCCCATAAATGTCTCGTCCAGAAAGTCTGAGGTGTTTTTTCATCGATTTCCCGTTTCCCGATTGTAAAGCGGACCTTTTCCGCAGGGATTAAACCGGCGATAATTTTTGCAAGGGTGGTTTTGCCGACACCGCTGGGAGCTTTGATGTAAACCATTTCTCCTTTTCGTATCTCCAGGTCGGTTTCCCTGTTATTTTTTAAAATCGAAAAGCGGCGGCCGAAAATCCGGTAACCGCTTCGAAGTTTCAATACGGTCTCCCCATCTGCTGATTTACGCGTACGGGCTTTCTCCTCTTTCCGGATCCAGTCTGTATACCGTTCGGGTGAAAAGTCCTTTAAAACCGGTTGATTCTTTTCCAGGATCAGTTCTTTGTAACAAATGTGCTTTTTGAGATCGGCATATTTCGTTTCCATATGACCGATCATGGAGTAATCATGGGTGATGAGCAGTATCGTAAACGGACGCTTGCGGTACAGGCTGATAAGATGTTCCATGAAAATATTCCGGAAATAGTCATCGAGGCTTCCGCTCGGTTCATCGAAGAGAAAAAGATTCAGTGACGCACCATGGTACTTTTTGAAAAAGAGATTGATTTTCTTGAAAGCCATGGCAATAAGGATACGCTGTTTCTCTCCACCCGAAGGTCGATACGGTTTCGGGTAAATATCCAGGATAGAACGGTAAGCGGATTCTTCCGGCCGGTCCCAGAGTGTTTTTAAAATGGCGTCTTCTTCCAAATCACCGGCAATACCGCCCTCACGAAGCTGGCTGTTCAGTTTCATCAGCGGATTCAGGTGTGAGGACGGCTCCTGAAAAACAAAAAAACTGTTCCTCTGAATGGTCTTTACGCGTGATGATGCAAGGTACTGCGAATACGGCGCGTTGTTTACCCGAACAGTCAGCTCCTGCGGATCCAGGATACCGTAAACAGCTTTGGAAATGAGCGTTTTACCGATACCCGATTCCCCCAGCAGAAACGTTATTGCGTTTTCGCGATAAGAGAAATGGTCAACCTGCACAAGCGTGCGGTTATCATCAGCAATATGAATGTTAAAGGTGAAATCTTCGTGCGAATCCATTGGCAATCTTATAAATACATAATAAACTGAACACAATTAAAAAGGCGACAGTAATGCCCTGCAGATGGTCGAAAAACAAAGCCCCGGCATAAGAAGGATTGGTCAGTGTAATACCTATGGCCAGTATATCCTGTTTACTGTCGATCTTGGCCAGCAGGCTGCCCAGTGTCACAGGCAGGTTGACGGCACTGACATCCGTTGAAAGCCCAACCGACAGAATAAAATCAATGCTGCACAGCAGGAAAATGGTCATGCCGAAGAGAGAAATGATTTTGTTAAATATGTGTATCCTGCTGCTCTTGAGAAGGATATCCCTGTTAATAATGCGCTGTTCATGAATACCGCATACGCGCATGGCATTGAAAAAATCCGACTTTTTGAAAAACGCGATGCGTTCACGCATCAGGTCTACTAGTTCCTGAAACACAAAGAGGGCAATTGTAAATGCGATGGACAGGATGATGGAAAACGATCCCGACAATATCTTTTCATAGATCAGGCCGGTTATGATCATAAATCCGATCAGGATTCCGATTATCTGCGGTATTGATCGAATCAGATTCAGAATAAATGTCAGTATCAGGTACACTACAGGAGTCCGTTTCTGCTCCGATATATATAGCAGCAAGGTTATGATCCAGGCCATCAGGAGGGAGATGGCGATTACCAGCAATGCGATCATGACGGTGTTGAAAAAGCCCTGGGCAATCTGCCGGAGGGCCGGCCGGTTAAGAAACAATAGATCCCATATCAGAAGCATTAGCAGTCCCGATATCCAGATAATAAACCATAAGCTGTCCTTGTGCCGGTAAAGGTTTCCCGGTATTTTACGTATCCCGGTACGTTTTAACATGCCTTAACCCCGGTTTTCATATTTGAGATTGTCACGATACATAACCCAGTCGATAAATATTTCGGTACCCTTTACAAGATAAAAAATGCCCAGTAAAATAACTAACACCACAGCATAATTCTTGTAAAGAATATGTTGTAACAATTCATAACAGAGGTGTCCCTGAATATTAAGAGCCATTTCCACAATAATTAAGCCTGTTATCAGGAAGGAGGCTTGCTCTTTCACTGTACTGAGATATTGGTGCCGGGCATTTTCATAGATGTGCTGGAAAACATGATTTGGAAACTTCTTCCTGATCGAAAATATGGAATGATAATTCAATCCGCTTTTCTTGTTCAGTGCGTAAGATGAATCCAGGTTTTTCACCATCGCTGTTTCTACATAACCTTTCCGGTTTTCACCCATTAGGAAGGTGAAAAACTTCTGAGCGTACGTGATCAGGAGTCCGTTTGAAATAACACCCAGAATAACCAGGAATAAAAATGTGTCGGTATCAAAGCGGGTGCGGAACGAATAGGCAATGACATAGGCCGGGGCAAACAGGATGAGTGAAACCAGACCTTTGATGACGGCTTTGCTCAACAATGCAAAGGCTTTCAGATAGAACGTGTACGTTTTGGATTTCCTGAAGGATCTGAGATGTACGTATAATTCTGCCAGATACGATTCACGATTCTGCTTGAAACGTGTAAAACGTATAATAGCCAGTGTTTGAACGGCATAATAGGTAAAGAACATCGTAATCAGGTAGGCAAGAATGAACGTGATATACATGCCGGAAATACCGGACAGTATGTCTTTATCCAGAATGTAACGGTGCATCGTCTTTTTTTTAAAAAGGGATTCCGTCCGGAATGATTCCAGCTCCGTAACGATGGAATCGATTTTTGATGTACTGTACGGGGTGTAAAGTTCAAGCGTTTCCTTTAGCAGTGATTTTGAAAAAGGATCGCTCAGGTCGATGAAAGATTGTTCAAGAAACGGCTGGAGCTGCTTTTCCCTGTAATCAGAGGTTTGTTTGTTATGGCTTTCAATGAAATAAACCAGACCAAGCAGTATGACACTCACCAGTACAATACTAAAAATATGTTCGGTCAGCTTTCTTTTCATAGTCCGCTGCCGTTTTTACTGCCGGAGTAGATGCTGATAATACCCGCTTCATAGTTTACACTAAAGGGTGTACCGATCAGGTAACCTTCCAGATCCTGTATGAGATAGCGGGTACTCTGTGCAAGGGATTCTGTGTACGTGCCGGCGTTCATTGTGCAACGTAGTCCGGTTTCCGTTTCTTCGATATACCATTCCGGAATCACGAGCTGTTTCTGATAACGTTGATTCATAAATGTAAAATACTGTCTGTACTGGTCATTTGCTGACCGGATGCGCATACGGACCTGCTTTCGGATCAGTCCGGGCAGTTCCGGTTTCTGTCCGCCTTTAACCGTTTTAACGGTGCGCCAGTACCGGGCCTGGGAATGCCTGAGCCATCCGTACCGGGGCAAGCGTTCCATTGTCCGTACGAGATAGCTGTTTTTATTCCTGGCACGTATCAGAAGAAGGTCGTGCTCATCGAGATCGAACCGCTTGTGTCCGGCTGCCGGACTGTCGAAGAGGGCAACCCGGTTCGTTTCTCTTATTTGTATGGTATCGTTCATAAGGGTGCATCCGCGATAAATACGGGTACCTGGAACCGGAGAAACGGTACCCGCATCCGTCTCTTCTTCATCTGGTAGTTGAATAAAATAGGTTTCGTTATCGCGTTCCACTTTCATAACCGGGGTAAACCGGTCACTCAGCAAGGTATCGTCGTCGATAATTTTCCAGGGTGTGTAAGCCGGTATCTGTCTCAGCTGATGGGCTGTAACTTTTTGCTGGTATTTATTATATAGTATAAGTTCATCCGGTTTGGAAGCAAGGAGGAAATCCGCGGTCTGTGCCGGTACACCTGCCGCGGATATTCCAGTTAATAAGCACGCAAAAATCAGTCGTTTCATACCAATCAGCGGTTTTCCCTTTCGCGCCATTTTTCGATGGTGGATAACTGGGAAGCTTTTCCATAAAGATCAATGGAACTTTCATCGAATTGTGTACTGAAATATGCCAGTGACGGCAGCGAAAATAACCAGGATCCGAGGGCCATTTCCCGTTCAAGCTGATCGATGCGGATGGCATATTCCTGGCGGTCTCCGATTTCACGTGTGGACATAAAATTATATATGTAACGAAGTAATGTGTTGATATTGTTATTTTCCATCGCGTCAGCGGACATATCGAGACGGAAAAAATTCCTGGAGGCCTGAAGTGTATTCGGGTTAACCATACGGCTGTCCCTGCCGTCTGAATCTGTTAACAGATGAATTTTGTGAATGGAAAGGTCCGGTTCCCGCAGGAAGATGTCATACAGATCGAATAACAGGCTCGAGCGGTATCCGGTTATGGCTACGAGTACGGCATCATAATTACCTTTGCTCAGTTCCTCGTTTTTTACGGCAGAGGCTTTGATGCGCCCACTGAAAAGGGAGGGGTCATTCAGAATTTCAATAAGTTCGCTGTATTCTTCCCTGTACCCATAGTTCAGGCAGGCCTGAATGTGGACGGTGTCCGGCAGAACGGCAAGGTCCGCCGTTCCCGCGGATGTTTCCGGAATGACGATATCCTCTTCAACATAATAACTGGAAGAGGGGAAAAGACTGTTGTTGAGATAGTCATCATAGTTATCGCGGTTACCTTTGTAATCAGCGATATGCCGGGCCTGTTCAGTATTGACCTTATAAAACCGTTCCATGATTTTCCTGTTGTCGATCAGTTTTCGCAATTCACGGCGCTGTTCAACGGTGAGGCGCTGTGTATTAAAGAGCAGCGCGAAGAAGGTGTTGCTGATATTCGATTTATAGAAGAAATCATCCTCATCGTCCAGAATGGGAGACAGGCTGCCGAAGGGTGTGCTGAGAAGGACATTGAATTTGCCGTTATTCATCTCCGTCGTGAAGGTACTGTTGTCGATATAAGGTTTCAGAGCGATATTACTGATATTGGCTTCGCCTGATGGATTTTTATAATAGCGGATATTCTGGTCTGTATTCTTTACGGTAATGTAAGGGCCCGTTCCGGTTGTGTATTCGGGAGCGGTAAGTTCCGATCCTGCCGGCAAAATCTTGAACGAAAACACTTCTTTTATTTCATCAACTTTCCAGTCCCGGTCATCGCTGAACTTGAAACGGATTTCATTGTTCTCGTCGGGACCTGAAAATTCGAATCGATCCAGGGCCTGTGAAACCAGGATGTAATCGGGCGACAGGCTTCCAAGCCTGCGGATGCGGTTAAGGGTGAAGTTCAGATCCTGAGCGGAGAAAAGGGCGTTTTCCGTTTCACTGACCGCGATTTTCTCATCGTCTTCCAGAGTAACGAGGTAACTATCGTGCCATTTTTCCCCTGTTTTTAAACGGAGAGTGACGACGTTATATTCGTTGATTTCAACAAATTCAGCCAGTCCGTCTTCATAGACCACACCGCTCGGATTGGCGGAGACGTTGAAAAGTCCGTCGAAAAGCACCTCGTCCAGTTTATCGGAAAGCGGCACCGAGCTCGGTAAATGCGGATCGACCTGTGGTTTCTGATGGGCGATATAAGGGAATATAATGTTTTCCGAAAGATCTTCGCCCGGCCAAAGGAAATAGCCCAGGATGGCCAGGACGACAACGACGGATCCTATAATGACTGCTTTTTTCATTTCTGCATCCTTTCTTCTGATTTCAGGGGATACCGGACTTAGTTTTTACGAATGATGGGTTTTTGAGCCATGACGCTGACCTCAAATACCTTGAACGCCGGATGCTTGAATATGACTTCGAGTACATTCTCCCCGCCCTTGTCAACACTGAGCGGGGTAATCTGACATTCATAGTCGTTTTTGTATGTAGGCGCCGTAATGGTAAAACGTCCTTCATTTTTAAGTAGTTTACCGTTCATGGTCATTTTTTCATACCATTGTGCCCGTGCCGCGCCAACGGCGACCTCTTTGGGAATTTTGACATTCACGTCATAAATCGGGAAATCGGCATCAGATGGTATGTTCAGTTTTATTCGGAAGCGGTATTCATTGTCGCCGCTATTTGTTGCATTGACCGGCAGCACATATAATTTACGATAGTCTTTTGCTTTTGTCAGCCATTTAGCGGCAAAGGGGTCACACTCCGCCACAAGATTTTTAATGGTTGAATTATTACCCTGGTAGTGTTTCCCGTGAGCGACAATGGCACGGGCTTTTAAAACGCCGTTATTATTGATATCCTTTGAGAAATCTCTGTAAAGCCTGTCGATTGCTTTCTCCGGGAAAGCGACTTCTTTGAGGTGTCTCAGGCGGTCTGTAAGCGCTTTTTTTCGCTGATCGAGTTGCTGACGGCTTCCGGACGTGAATGTGATATCCCAGGCCGGCTGAAAGACCGGATTATCATACAGTGCATCCACGTTACTCAGGTTCATATAATTATCTTCAACAAAGCGGTTGACGCGCTGCCTGGTAATGCGTTCGACGCGGGCAAGCAGGGTATCTTCCATGCTTTTGACGAGGCTGTTTTTCAGGGGAGTATATTTCGATGAGTTTATAAAATTCTTATCGAGATGAAGGCTGCGTAACCCTGATTCCGCTTCCCGCCAGTTCTGAGTGGACAACGACTGACGAATTGCATTTTTCTGTGCATTCAATGACAATTCGTCAAGTCCGGCATATATTTTTGTCAGAAAACCGAGATCCGCATTGGCTTTAATGGTACGAATCGCCTGGCTGTAATCTTTTGCCGCCAGGTAACGGTTGATTTCCGGGACAACGGCATCTGCCTGGCGGTAATCATTTTTCAAACGGTTTATCATCCCGCGCGTGCTGCCGATGGCCTGGTCGAGAAGGCCGACACAGCGATAATTGGCATATTTACCGTGTCCGGAGAAACGGGCGTTTGGCAAGCCGTAGGCAATATTTGACAATTGCTGCTGGATGCCTGAAAAATAAGTGTTTGAAGGGAATTTGCTCAGGTTCTCTACGGAAGTCCTGAGGTTTTCCACTTTTTTCCGTGTATCGGACAGTGCGTTTGCTTTTTCATTATAACTTCTTACAAATGCGGCCAATTTCTGGAAACGGTCCGGCGTATTACGGTTCATAGCGTTGTATAATGCTTCCACATCGTCGATATTCAGTGTAACCGGAGCGGCATCATTCTTATTTTCCAGAAGTTCCTCGTAATAAGACGGAATCTCCGATAAACGGGCGTCGAGTACCCGGCGTGCTTCATTGATCACATTGTCAGGGTAATCGGCATCGGCACTGAAGAAGTCAATGAACCCGGGCAGAGCTTCCACAAAACCACGCATATCGGACTGTGTGCCCCGCTCAACCTGGAAAAGACGCAGCACATTCAGGTATTGTTTCTGGAAGCGGTTCTCGGATTCGATATCCTGTTTCAGGGACAGAAACGCGACAAAGGCTTCATCCTGCGTATTGAGAATGTTCGGCGGAAAGATTTTTTCCATTTCCGGTAAGCCGTCCTGAAGCGCCTGTATTTCACTCTTACGTGTTTCTACTTTGCGGATTTCCTCCTGGAAATTGAAATTCGCAAAATTGAATCCACTGCCGATCCCGTTAAAAACCTCACGGCTCACTCTGTTCTGTTCCAGTTTCTGTTCAAAGGAACGGTGTTCATTTTCAAAAGTGAAACGCCATTGACTGACATACCGGTAATCCATGACAAGATTCATATCCTGACGCACATAATCGATAACCCAGTAAAAATTTTGCACACTATTTGATACGGGATAGACACTGAGGTTGTCTTCCGGGGCTGCTTCATCATCGATTTTTGCGATTGTACCCTTGCCGTCGTCAAACTGGCTGGTAAGATAGCTGTTAAAAAAATCCTTCTGATTGAATTTCAGAACGAGGTAAAACTCATCATGTTGCGGTGATGGAAAAGAGATGAAATATTTCTTGTCCTTTTTCAATTCAAAGTGCTTATCACCGTTCTTTAGTTCGATATATCCGTTTTCCAGAAAGGAAATTTCTGGTTTTGGCTTCAATTGCTTATAGGCCGCACAGCCGAAAATAAGGAGAAGAAAGGCAAGTTGCAGATAACGTAATTTCATTATAATTCCCTTCTTAGAATTTTATTATAAACAATAAATTTATTGGAAATAAGGACGCGTTTCAAGTTCCCGTCTATTTTATTCATGATCTTTCACTGGTAATTGAAGAATTCATGGTGCAAAAATCCTGCCGGAATCTGCCTTCTAATCGAATAACACCTAAAAGAGATACGCAGGAAGGCCTGTTTGAGTTTCCTGATGAGGATGCCGGACAGGATAGGTACATCAGAATGATAAGTCCGGATGGATGGCGACCACGGTCAGAAAAAACGCTTTTCGATATCCTGTTCATCCCAGCGTTGGATCAGATAATATTTTTCTGTTTCAAATATGCGTGTTATATTTTCCAGATATTCTTCCGCCTCCCTCGTCTCCATCGCATCGGTTTTATTGACATAGGAGAGCACTCGTGAATGGTAGAAAGGTACAAGGGCTGTTATCAGATCATTACGATCCATTTCGTTATTTCTGTAAGCGATGGCGAAATTAAACAATATTCGCGCCCACAGGGAGCTGGGGTAGTAGAATCGGCCAATTTCCTTGATTTTACGGTATTTACTTATCTCGGCAAATTCCGGTAATGGTATGATAGCCTTCCAGATGTCGAGATACTTTTCAAAACCGCTGTTAAAACTCTCGTAAAGTGATTTGGTACTGATATCTACGGCGGGTGGTTTTTCATCCACCCCAAGGCCGAATCCGTAAATGCTGCTCGGTTTACTTTCGTTAATATCTTTCCAGAGGTACTCAAAATCGATCATCAGGTCGAATAAGGTTGATATCACCTGGGCAAACATCGGACCTAAATCGGAGGCAGGGTCTTTTGGTTTGTGTATCTTCGGCGTACCCAGAAAAGCCTGGCAAACATTAAAATGGCGGGCAATGGCAATCGTCGTCATCCAGATGTCGATTCCGAAGTGGGCTATTTTATCATTCCATAATTTTTCAGAGAGGAAAGCACGTGCAAGTTTGCCGGAGAAACCAAAATCACCACCGATGGGCTGGCGGACCCGCAGCGCAAAAAGGGACCGTAGCAGAGGATAAGCGATATGGTTGGTTATGGTGCCGTCATATTTATGTCGGACATAGATTGGGGATACAAAATCAAACCGGCCCAGGAGCGGTTCGCCCAGATAGCGGATCCAGGAAGGTGTGATACTTTTCAGGTCGGCATCCACGACGATGACGGCTTTTGCGTTCAATTCAACCGCTGCTTTAAACAGATTTCTGAAATTATTTCCCTTACCCTTGATGCCGGACGGCGTGGAAATATATATCTTTGGAATTTTTGTGGGCGTTCGTAAAAAGGTTTCTTTCGTGTTATCAGGAGAATGATTATCGACATTGATGATGACGGATTTGTACTGGGGGAAGAACTGTTCCAGACCGCGGCTGGTGACATCTGTTGGGAATGATATATTATCAGCTTCTTTATAAGAGGGTATACCTACGATTATTTCGGCAGACCGAATATTCTGCGGGTTTTCGATAATGGCACTCATGCTAACCCTCAAAAATTTGTCAGACTATACACAAATTTAAAAAATTCAATTGCATTTTGCACTTAAATATTTGATTTTTGCACATCCTTATCGGAATGAAACGAACCAGACGGAAAACGGTATAGAGAGAATGCAATCACAATTTTCGCTTGTTGGCAGGAATATACATTTCACGATTTTCCAATTATCCATTCCGGGGATGATATCGTCGGTTTTACAAACCCTGTACCAGTTGATCGATGCCTACTGGGTCGGGAAGCTTGGGGCGGAGGCACTGGCGGCCATCGGCGGTTCTGCTTTCATCCTGTGGGCGGTTCTGTCTCTGGCAGCGCTGAGTGTTAACGGTATTATGACGCTGGTGTCACAAAATATCGGGGGTGGAAGACCGGAACGGGGGCGTTTTGCCGCTGGACAGGGGATGCTTATCAATACGGCAAGTGCCGTCCTCATTGCGCTGATCATTTATATTTCACAGGATGGCTGGTACCATATCATGGGTTTTTCACCGGAGGTCAGTGTGCATGCCAGGGGGTATATGAACATGATTCTTGCCGGGCTGATTTTCTCATTCTGGTTCCTTGGTCTGGAAGGCATTTTCCGCGGATTGGGGGATACGCGGACGCCGATGTATATCATGGCAATGGCTCTGACAATCAATGCTGTTCTGGATCCGGTTTTCATTTTCGGATGGTTTGGAATGCCGGCAATGGGCGTGGCCGGTGCCGGGTTGGCAACGGTTATCGCCCATACATTCGCTGCTGTTTTTGCGGCCCTGCTCCTGTTTCGTAAAGACTATGTTCCGACTGTCCGCAATAATAAGGCCTTTAAGGCGGATCTTTCCATAATAATCCGCATTCTGCATATCGGCAGTCCGATTGCTTTCGGCGGATTCTTTTTCAGCATCATTTATGTATTTTTAACAAATATTATCGCTCAGTTCGGAACAGAAGCCATTGCCGCTGTTGGCGTTTGTCACCGTGTCGAAGGTATCGCCTGGTTCGCCTGTGTCGGATATTCCATCGCCGCATCCACCCTGGTAGGACAGTATGTTGGTGCCCGCATGCTTCCGGAAGCGAAAAAAGCCACCTGGTGGGTCAGTCTGTATGGCGTCGTGACATTGTTTATGGTATCCGTCGTTTTTTATTTCTGGCCGGAAATGTTAATGAAGGTGTTCACCAGTAACGAGGCGGTTCAGAAAATCGGTGTGGAATACCTGCGGATTATTGCCATCTTTGAAATATTCCTGGCCCTGGAGATAATTATGGAAGGCGCATTCAGCGGTGCCGGCTATACCCTTCCGGTTATGCTGGCCACTGTGATCATAACGGCTGCACGCATACCGGTGGCCTGGCTGCTTGCCATTAATATGAATATGGGTACAAAGGGTATCTGGATTGCGATTGCACTCACCACCTTTCTTAAAGGTGTCATCAATTCAATCCTTTTTGCATCGGGATTGTGGAAAAGAAAGGTAACGGAAATAATATAAAAAATCCTCTCCCCGGAATTACCGGGAAGAGGAATGTTAATAGTAAGTGCTTCTTAGAGACTGAAAAGATAACTTACCAACAGTGCTAAATCCGGTGCGCCATCATCGAGGCCGACGCCCAGTGCACCGCGCACGCGACCACCCTGATTCAGGAGATAATCCGTACCTGCAGTCAGCATTGAGAAATCACCTTCTGACTGAAACATCAGCTCGCCTACGAAATTCAAACGCGTATCATAGGTGTATATAATACCGGGAGCCAGTCGCAGTGATGTCTCACGGTCGTCATTCCAGCCTTCGATAAAATCGAGTCCAAGTGTTCCGGTCAGCGTCAGCTGATTATCGAGGGGATGACGTATGGCTCCAAAAGCACCGAAATTGAAATGACTCTGGCCTACATCTTCACTACCGATGGGCAGAGTTATAAAACCGCCTGCAGAAAAAGAAGTATTCCCCTGGAACACATTGTCGACGCGGTACTTACCGGATACCCACAAATCGGTTAATCCGGATTCGCCGTCACCAAATTCAGGATTCCAATTAAGAAAATGCAGGCCGGCATTGATGTCCACATTTGGTTGAATAGGGATACCTGCTTTTGCACCAAGGCGAAAGGTGCTTACGTAATCAAAATCAGAAAAGTCTAAACCGGCATCTACAAAGGGTTGCTGAGTGATCGGAGCATCTCTGTGAAACGATTGAAACAGGCGGACCTGATCCGTATTGACACCCTGTGCCATCAGGGCGGAGCCGGAAAAGAGCACAGCTAACAGTAAGACAGCAAACAATCTGAACATATAACCTCCCGTAAATAAAAATATAAAGTGAATTTCTGATAACGAGTGGAAAGATATGTCAAATTACACAAAAAATAAAGTGATAATACGCACAGTTGGGATATTAATGGCGTTTTTTTTACATTTTCCCGCTGCCGGGAGGAGCGGAACGGCACATCCAGCCGTTCATTCCTGATCTGTGATAACGTTGTACAGAGGTATTTTGGCAGAGAGTATTGTGTCGGATAGGTTTTATCCTTAGTATTCCGCTAAAGCCGTCATACATATCGTGGAAATCATATAAGCGGAAACGCCATGAAAAAGACATTACTCTTCCTGCTGATGATTGGTTGCGGACTCGCCTGCAAACAAAAAGAAGATGTTTTCACAATGAAATCTGATGATCCCGCTTACGAACTGGCCACGCTCTTATCGGAAAAAGTGCCTCAGCTGGATCCGCAGATCAACCGCATTATTGTCTCAACGGCCTATTTTGAGATGGGTACCAATGAAGTGATGCACACTTTCCGGAATATTTATGGTAAAGAATCCCGGTCTCTGAATAATTTACCGGCTGACAGATTGAGAATGGAGGTTGAAAAACTGGCGCATGATCTATCTCTCGAAAAACTGATCATGAGGGATGTGAAAAAGAGTAACATTCGCCTTGATCAGTCCGCAGTCGATAGTGTGCTGGAAATGTATTATAATCGATCCGGAAGCCGCGAAGGTTTTTTGAAAGAATTGGAAGAAAAGGATATCCAATACGAATTTGTCGTCTCCGATATCCGGGAAGGACTGATGATTGACCGTTTTATCCGCTCCGTTGTTTATACTCAGGTCGATCCTCCGTCAGATCAGGAATTAAAGAAGCTGTTTGCCGAAGCCGAAAAAGAATTGCGGTCCTTTCGTGTACTGGTGCTGAGCACCCGTGATAAAGCAGAAGAAGAGATCATCGCTTCCCGTTCTGAAATTGATCAGATCTGGCATATGGCGAAAGAAGGCACTCCTTTTGAAGATCTGATAGAACAGTATTCTGAAGATGAGATAAGCGGGCTCAATGTCGGTTTGTATGAAGATCTTGAACGCAGCATGATGGATCCTGAAATTGCCGAAGCGGTATTCGAGACACCAGTCGGTGAGATCAGTAATGTTTTTGAAACAGCGGACGGGTTCAATATTGTAAAAACTGAATCGGTACACACGCTCGACTTTGCACAATTCAAGCAGAAAAGATATGAAACCGTATGGCAGAAAAGGAAGAACAAGGCGTATCAGGATTATATTAAAAAAGTAAAGAATGAAGCTGATTTTATTTTCTATGGTCTCTGAAAATGTCAATTTAAAGTACTCCATCAATATGAAAGATACACATTGCCGCAGGCAGCTGGAAAGCCTGAATTATTTAATCGATTCGATTCTTGCTTTGCAATCACCACGGGCTATCGCCCAGTCGATTCTGACACACATACAGCGTTTTGTCCCCTTTGCACGCGGCAGTGTAATGGAGTTCAATTTTTCTACCAAACGGGCAGGACTTTTAGCCGTTCAGGTTGATTATAAAACAAAGGTTGATCCGGAAATTCAGTTAAGGCTTGACGATTTTGACGGGAAATTTAATAAAGAGCCCGAGGTACATACGATACAGGATCTGAGTAAGCTCGCAAACAGATCGAAAATCGAAGATCAGTTGCACCGGGAAGGAATACAGTCGGTTTTAAATTATCCGCTTTTCAGCGGTAATGAATTGGTCGGGTTACTGAATATCGGATCCCGTAATAAAGATGCTTTTTCGGAAGAGTGTGTCCAATCGATTAAAGAACTGGCGTCACTACTGACGATTTCGATCCGTCAGTCGCGGCTCTCGGAACAAACCCGCCGTGATAATGAGACAAAATCCGTACTGGTCGATGAGATCAACCATCGTGTTAAAAACAACCTGTCGGCAATTATCGGCTTATTATATGCAAAACAAGCTTCGTTTGAATCGAGCAAAACGATCCGGGCCAGTGAGATGATTCATGAGCTGGTTGCCAGCATTCAGGGTATGTCAACGGTACACCGGATGCTTTCCGAAACGGAATGGGCCCCGATTGCTTTAAGTGACCTGGTTATTCAGATCATTTCATCCGTATTGAATATGACTGTTGAGAAGCCGGTACCCTTTACTGTTTCACCATCTGCCGTAAGGATTGGTCCGGCCCGTGCCAACAGCCTGGCACTCATCATCAATGAACTGACCCTGAATTTCAGCAAACACGTCATCCCGGTCATGCCTGATGCGCAGATTGAAGTACGCATAGCGCAACAGGATGATGACATACAGGTAGAATTTTCTGATAATGGTCCCGGTTTTCCGAATGCTGTTTCCGAACATGGTGCGCACAATACAGGGCTTTACCTGGTCAGGGAAATGGTAAACCAGAATCTGAAGGGGGAATTCAAGTTGTTAAATACGAATGGGGCGTGTATACGCCTCCGGTTCAATGCTAAAGCAGGAGAAGCCTGATGCCCGGGAAGAAAAAAATCATTAAGGTGCTTATTGTGGAAGATGATTTCCTTGTAAGTATCATGGTACAACGCATGGTGGAGGAAATCGGCTATCGGGTTATCGGTAAAGCCGGTAATGGTATCGAAGCGGTGGAAAGAACGAAGGAACTGAAACCGGATGTGGTATTGATGGATATAAAAATGCCGGATATGGACGGTATTGAATCGGCAAAGAAAATCCAGGAAAAATTTCCTACACCTGTCGTGATGCTCACGGCGCATGAAACATCAGATCTTTTAAACAAAGCGAGTGATGCCGGTGTCGGGGCCTATCTGGTAAAACCCATCCATGTCCGTGAACTGGAAAATGCCATAACGATCGCCCGGGCGCGGTTTGCTGATATGATCAAATTGCGCGAAGTGAACCTGGAGCTCGAAAAGCGGAATAAAGAACTGCAGGCAGCTTTATCCAAGATTAAAACCCTCTCCGGGTTGCTGCCCATCTGTGCCTCCTGTAAAAAAATAAGAGATGACGGCGGTTACTGGCATCAAGTGGAAGCGTATGTTCAGGATCACTCGGATGCCGAATTTTCTCATGGGTTATGCCCGGATTGTGTCAGTAGGTATTATCCTGATTTTAAGAAAAATAAAAAAGAGGAATAAGGACATGAAATACTGTAAACTCGGCAGGAAAGGTCCCGAAGTGTCGACCATTGGATTCGGCGCATGGGCCATAGGCGGCATGAACTGGGGTGAAACCGATGATACGGTTTCCCGGAAGGCTTTACATCAGGCACTTGATGAGGGAGTCACCTTGATTGATACCGCGGATGTCTACGGTTTTGGTCATTCAGAAACGCTCATCTCAGATGTATTGAAAGAACGGGGTGATCACAATGTGGTTGTCGCCACAAAAGCGGGGAATGATTTCTATTTTGCGACAGAAGAAGATGACAGAGGCTACGGTCCGATTCGACAGACCTATACGAAAGAATACCTGATCTATGCTGCAGAGCAGAGCCTCAGGCGGCTGGGCCTCGAGAAAATTGATGTCCTGCAACTGCATAGCCCGGATCTGGAAAAACTGGAACGTGATGAACCGTGGGCTGCCCTGGAGCAGTTGAAAAAGGACGGGAAAATTTTGCATGCCGGTTTGAGTATCCAGAGTTTCAAAGAAACCGGACAGGCCCATTTATTGGATCGCCATCATGATCTGATTGACAGTATTCAGGTGCGCTATAATTTGCTGGAGCGTGAGGCGGAAAAAGTACTTTTCCCGAAGGCGGAATCCTATGGGATTGGTGTCATTGTGCGTATTCCGATCCTGTTTGGTTTTCTCACAGGAAAATTTACAGAAACGTCCACTTTCAGTGAAGACGATCACCGCAGTATGAACCTCTCCCGGGAAAAGCTGGTCACCTATCTGGAACAAATGAAAAAACTGGACCCACTCTATGACGCATTTCCGGAACAGACGAAAGCGCAGGTAAGTTTGCGGTTCTGTATCACCCATCCGGCCTGTCATACAGCTATTCCGGGGGCTAAAACAGCACAGCAGGTCAGGGACAATTGTGCGGCTTCCGACCTGGGGCCGCTACCCTCAGAGCTGATTCCGGATATCTGACTTATTCATAGCGAAGGGCGTTGATGGGGTCCATGCGCGCGGCCCGGGATGCCGGATACAAACCGGCCAGCAGGCCGACAACCGAGGTTACCAGTATAGAACTGATTACAGCCCATAAAGGGGTGGCAAAGGGGATGTTCAGCGTACCGCTCACGATTGCCGCCAAGCCGAATCCAAAGGTCATTCCGATCACTCCGCCGATCAGGCTTAATACAATGGATTCATTCAAAAACTGAATCATTATCATGGCTCTTTTTGCACCAACCGCTTTCCGGATACCGATTTCCCGTGTACGTTCGGTTACCGTAACCAGCATGATATTCATCACTCCGATACTTCCTACGATCAGCGATATCATACCCAGCAGTATGCCCACCAGCTGAATGGCTGAAGCAATGTCCTGAAAAGAGGATACAAGCGTTTCATTCGAAAACAGAGCAAAATCGTTCTCTTCTCCGGGAGGTACTTTACGTTCCTTTCGAAGAACACCGATAACCTGATCCTTGGCTTCTTCAAAATATAACGGGTCCTTGACGCTTACAGTCAGATTGACCGACCGGTACTTACCCCATTTATCTTCGAAAGTCGTTATCGGAATAACAACGGTATTGTCCCGGCTTTCGCCGAAGGTAGAGTTACCCAGACGTTCCAGTACTCCTGCAACCCTGAATTTGGTTCCGTCGATTTTAATCGTCTTTCCCACTGGATCTTCAAAAGGAAAAAGAATATCGACAGCATCCATGCCGAGCACAACGACTTTATTATGTCCGGCGACATCTTCTTTGGTCAGCGGCCTTCCTTTATTGATGAAGTAACCGTTATTGGGAAAAAACTCCGGTTCTCCGCCTGCGACCCGCAAATTCGGATTTGTCTTTTTATCCTTGTAGTGAAGGCTCATACCAAAACGCCACACCTCGGCACCAACGGCGGCTACAAGGTCACAGTTTTCGCGTATCGCTTCCGCGAGTTCCTTTTCCAGATCCTTGCGGTATTTTTCGCGATCCCGGCCTCCGGTTTGAATACCGGTAAAATTATCATGTTTCTGAACCTGAAAGGTATTTGCGCCCAGTATATTCAGTTCCTGTGTAATGGAAAGGTTATAACCTTCCAGTATGGATACGATAAAAATGACCGTACCAATCCCGATGGTTATGCCCAGGGTAGTCAGAATCGAGCGCATTTTACTCGATTTTAATTGGGCAATAGCGATTCTCATATTTTCTTCGATGACCATCTCTGAGTACCTGTCCTGTTATTCAAACCGCAGCGATTCGATCGGGTTTAATTTAGATGCTTTATAGGCCGGGTAGAAGCCGGATAATACACCGACCATCGTGGAAAAGCCAAAGCCGATTAAAATAGATGTCAGACTGACGCCGGAAGAGAGGTCCATCTGTCCGAGAACGATTGTTCCGCCGATGATTCCCAGTATGAGACCGATTAATCCTCCAAGGGAAGAGATTGCCACGGATTCGAACAAAAACTGACTCAGTATGCTGATCCGTTTGGCACCAACGGATTTACGTATGCCGATTTCCCGTGTGCGTTCCGTGACGCTGACCAGCATAATATTCATGATACCGATCCCGCCGACCAGAAGGGAAATGCCGCCGATGACAAAAACGATGGCAAATAATGTTGTTGTAAGCTGGGAATAGAGACTGGTCAGCATATCCATCTGATTAATGGCGAAGTCATCTTCATCTGCAGGTTTGATTTTGCGTACCCTTCGCATAATGCCACGGAGTTCGTCTTTCAGATCTTCAAGCAGCTCCGGTTTGGTGGTAACCGTTATTCTCAGGCCGCGATGACCACCGTAAACCCGTCTGAAAGCCCCGATAGGCACGATGATATAATCATCCATACTGCGGCCGAAAAAGCTGCCTTTCCGTTCCAGCACGCCGATCACACGGTATTTTTGAGCGCCTATGGTGATGCGTCTGCCGATAGGATTCAGCTCACCGAAAAGCTTATCGGAAAGATCTCTGCCAATCACACAAACGGGCACTTTGTTACGAACATCCAATTCTGTCAGGAACCGTCCGAACTCCGGATAGATGTTTGCCGTTTCCTTGTAATCTTCTGTCGTTCCGATGATAAAGACGTTTTCAAAAGATTCGGAACGGTAACTGACCGTTTTTGCGGAATAGACCTCCGGGGAAATATATTCGGCAAGCTCACTGTATTTTTCTACACTTTCATATTCTTTGTAGGTAACGTCCTTGCGATTCCGGTAACGCCAGAAATCACCCTTTATGACCCAGGGCCATTTTTCAATATACACAGAGGCAGATCCGAGGTTTGATAATTGACCGTGAACATAGTCGTTCAGGCCTTCGATGGTGGTCCAGATCGTAATGATCGTGGTAACACCGATGACAATGCCAAGGGTTGTCAGAAAGGAACGCAGTTTATGGCTTTTCAAAGCAGTCCAAGCCATCAACAGATATTCGTGTGCCTGGGAGAGTGTGCGCATAACTTACATTCGTTCATCTTTGAGAATTTTTCCGTCCAGCAGCCTGATAATACGGTTACTGTGGCGGGCGATTTCCTCTTCATGTGTGACGAGTATGATCGTATTACCCGCCCTGTGTAACTGGTCGAAAATCTCCAGGATCTCCTGGCCGGTTTTTGAATCAAGGTTTCCGGTCGGTTCATCAGCAAGTATCAGAGAGGGGTTATTGCACAGAGCGCGGGCAATAGCGACACGCTGCCTCTGACCACCTGACAGTTCGTTGGGTTTATGGTGCATACGGTCACCGAGACCGACGCGGTCAAGCGTATCTTTTGCGATTTCATGCCGTTTGGCTCTGGGGGTACCGTTATAAATCAGCGGCAGTTCAACATTATGAAGGGCGTCTGCACGAGGCAGCAGATTGAACGTCTGGAAAACAAATCCAATCTCCTTGTTGCGAATAGCGGCCAGTTGGTCATCGGTCAGGCTGCTTACTTTCTGGTCATTTAAAATATATTCGCCTTCGCTGGGTACGTCCAGGCATCCGATTATATTCATAAGCGTTGATTTACCTGAACCGCTGGGTCCCATAATTGCGACATATTCGTTCTGGTCGATCTTCAGATCCACTCCGCTAAGTGCACGGACTTCAATTTCACCCAGGTGGTATTCTTTTACCAGGTTTTTCATTTCTATTAGCATGGCATTACTTCTTCTTTTGTTTGACAGTCACGAGATCACCTGTATTCAGGTTTTTGCTCAACAATTTAAAGGGACCGGTGATGACCATTTCGTCTTCTGTCAATCCTTCGGTAATGGCATAATGTGTATCATCACTGATACCCAGATCGACCTGCCTGGCGACGGCCTGATTGTCTTTTACGACGAATACAACTTCAACCATATCCTCATCTTTAACGTCTTCCTCGCCGGTATCTTCTTCAGGGGGATCTTCAATATCCTGACGTTTCTCAAGGCGGTCCTTTTCACGCACGGTTACAGCCTGGATCGGTACGCGGATGATGTCTTCCCTGCGGTCGGTATAAATATCCACCGTTGTGCTCATACCCGGCCGGAATCGTCTGTCAGCATCTGTAATTGTAATAGTTACCTCGAAATTGGTCACCTGCTCCTGTGTACCCAATCCCTTGATAACTGCTGAATTGGCGATTTCGGTAACCGTTCCCCGAAAAAGAGTGTCGGGAAAGGCATCGACCTCCACGTCAGCCGAATCACCGATTTCGATGTTAATTACATCATTCTCATCCACTTCGATCACGGCTTCCATAACGGAGAGATCGGATACCACAAGAAGCACGTCTTCCTGAAAATTGGCACCGATGGCCATTTCACCGACTTCCTTGTTCACTTTTGTGACAATGCCGGCCATGGGCGTATGTAATCGGGTTTTACTCAGTGATTCTTCAGCCTCATTCAGCGAGGCCTCGGCCTGCATCCGGTTCCCTTTGGCCGCTTCGAAGGCAGCCAGGGCTGCCTCATAATCCGACTCCGATGTCAGATTCTGTTTAAATAGTTCCCTGGTACGTTTCAGCTGGCTTTCCGCCTTCTTCTCATTGGCTATCGCGGTAAGTACAGAAGATTCGGCGCGCCGTACGCTTGCTTTGTACTGGGCACTGTCCAGTGCAACCAGAAACTGATTTTTTTGAACCCGGTTGCCTTCCTTTGTGTTCATCTGCAGGATTTTGCCGGCGACATTGGCGCTGATATTCACTTCGACAGCCGGTTCTACCTGTCCGGAACCGGTAACTTTTTTTATGACGACACCCCGTTCAATCTTTTCCGCGGTGACTTCAACACCCTTCTCCTTTCTAAGCAGATTGGCTGTAATTAAAGCCCCGAGTGCCACGACGACAATAATGACGATAATAATTTTCTTCATGGTAATATACACCCCTGGTTCAGTTCATCTGCGCTCTAATCCTGATAGGTTTCTCCGGACCCGTATCACCCTTCTTCTGACAGTTTTTTATAAATGATACCAAGCTGGTCATCCAGCTGGGCCAGGGTTATCCGTGCATTATACTGGGCTGCGATTAATGTCTGTTCCGCACGGGCCAGATTGACCTGAGCCTCCCGGACATCCATAGCGGTACCTGCACCGACCTGGTAGCGTTCTTCCGCCAGGCGTAAATCTTCCTGAGCGGCTTCCAGGTTTTCCCTGTTGATTTCGATTATCTCCAGGTAGGATTTGTAGTTGGTGTAAAACTGGTGAATGTTCGAAATCATATTCCGATTATAATCTTCTTTCGCTTCCAGGGCTGACTTTTGACTGATCTTTGCTTTCTGAACCGTTGCATAGTCGGAGAATCCGTTAAAAATGTTGAAAGAAAGCCGGACTCCATATGTAGACTGGTAGTTCTGATTTAGATTGGAATAGATTTTATCGAAGTTTTCACTGAACCGGTTATAGTTATAATATATAGACAGGCGTGGGTGCATCATTCCGTTTGCCATCGAGGTCGAAAGCTTTCGGGATTTGATATCAGCTTCATATTTGCGAAGTAGGGGCTGGTTTTCCCGAGCTGCATCGATCAACTCATCGACTTCCGGCAGCGATTGGGGCAGATCCAGGCTGGCATCGATATTCAATGGCAGTAATGGATTACGTCCCATGGCAATATTCAGTTGTTTTTTTGCTGCTTCGACGGTGTTTTTCTGGGTCAGCATGGTGATACGGTCATTGCCGTAATTGACTTTTGCCCGGTACACATCCACGCGGGCGGTGGCGCCCAGTTCATACATTTTCTCGGCACGGTCGAGTTGTGCATTGCTTCTGGAAACGGCGATCTCATTGGCCTCCAGCAATTTAACCTGCTTCAATAGGTCAAAATAAGCCTGCTGGACACTGAGAACCACAAAATTGCGTTGACTTTGCAGGGAAAACTGGGTGGAATGCTTGTTCGCCTTGGCCTGACGGATCTGGTTCCACCAGATACCACCATCGTAGAGGTTCTGACCCAGTGTCAGATCCGCTGAATTCGTTTTACGGGTGTATTTGTTGATTTTGCGCACCCGCTGTTCATAAATGACCTGTCCTGTCGTGGAATCGATCCCAACGGGTTCGTCACTGAGATATTCCGATTCGCCGATTATTCTTTGACCCTTGCTCATTGAAAAATCAACACGGGGCAGAATGCCGCTGTAACTTCCGCGTACATCCATTTCAGCCGTTTTGTCATTGTATTGTGCCGTTTTTAGAGAGCTGTTATTCATAAGGGCAATTTCAATACAATCGTTCAGGGTTAGAATTTCCGTTCCCGTATCCTGTGCGTGTAATCCGCTGGTGAAGACCCATATCAACCCTGAAACCATAAGCGTTTTCAAATTCATCTGAATTCCTCCTGTATTAGAAAAAGCCGCCAAAAAGTTGCGAAATGCCGACTGCACCCAGGGTATAGAGGACATAAAGGCTGATGACGGCAGCGTACGATTTACCTTTTGAAAAATTGTATATTACGCTGAAACCAATTGCAAAAACAATGATTTTCCAGATAGCGAAAAGATCAATTGCATTTAAAATGCCGAATAAAACCGTTTTTGATTGGGAGCTGTCCATGAAAACAGCCAGGCTCGTATAGACTTCAATCGTCCCCTTACTTACCATCAGTGGTATTTTTATCAGGCTTTCAACAATACCGATCAGGCTCCCCCATGCAAAGAGTGTGAAGTTTTGCTTAAACGTTGTGGAACCTCCCATGATGAAATTACCCACAACCATGAAAGCCAGTGCCGCAATGGAAAAGCCGGCGAAAACATAGAAGGCGATGCCGATAATACCAAACCCGTATTTCCGCATGAAAGAAGGATCTTCAAATTCAGCAAGGAACATGTCCTTCTGCTCCTCCTGGATGCGTTCGGAGTCGAGAATGGCCTTTTTCTGCATTTCAATATTGATATCCGCGAGGAAAATACTGGAAAGAATCCCGAACAGGATGATTGCAATGACGGGGAAAAGCCAGTTCGGTCTGGCCTTGATCGATTGAAATGCCTGCTCCGGATTGGTAAAAACGGCGATGAACGTTTCCAACATCGACAATTCTTTCTGTGTAAGTTCAGCTTGATCTGACATGGTGAGAATCTCCTTGCATGATGTTTAAAGTATAGACGTTAAGCTGTGTAAAAAGTTGCTTCTTATTTTACATCAATTACCCGGAAATATTCAGGGATCCGCAAATAATACTAACTATCACTTTTTGAACCGAGGAGTTCCTGTTTGTGTGACTGAATCAATTCCAGGCAGGCATCGTGGTCGTTGGGAACCTGCCCGCTCAAAATCGCTTCTTCGACAAACTTCTTAATCTTACCGATATATGGACCGGGTTCCAAATTAAAAAGCTTCATAATTTCATTCCCGTCGATAGGCGGTTTGAAATTCCGCAACCGGTCGCGCTCTTCAACATCAACCATTTTTTGTGCAACCCGCTCATAATTAGCGAGATAGGTTCGCACTTTTTTGGGATTCTTGGATGTAATATCCGATTTGCACAGGGTCATCAGATCATCGATATCAGATCCTGCCGAAACGAGCAGACGCCGTACGGCTGAATCGGTCACTTCCTCATCAACGACGGCCATTGGGCGGAGATGCAGCCTGACAAGTTTCTGTACATACTGTATGATCTGGTTGGAATAACGCATCCGGCGCAGAATCGCACGGGTCATTCTTTCACCCACAACATCATGGCCGTAGAAGGACCATCCAACCCCGGAGATGAATTTTTTTGTCCGGGGTTTCCCGATATCATGAAAAAGAGCAGCAAGACGCAATTCAAGCTTATCAGTTCGTCCGGCGATATTGTCGAGTACCTCGAGTGTATGATAGAAAACATCTTTATGATGGTATTCCTCCCGCTGTTCCGTACCTTTCATAGCAACGGCTTCAGGCAGGAACTGTTCCAGCAAACCGGATGTCTCGAGCAGGTGCAGGCCCGTTGACGGTTTCCGGGACATGAGGATTTTGTTGAACTCATCGGTAATACGTTCTGTCGATACAATTGCAATCCGCCCGGCGGTATGCATAATGGCTTCGAATGTCCGTTCTTCAATCGTGAAGCCAAGGCGGCCTGCGAACCGCACCGCACGCATCATTCGTAGCGGATCATCTGTGAAGGTCTGTTCGGGATCCAGCGGGGTACGAATGATCCCATCCTCCAGATCCTTCCGGCCGTTATATACATCGGTAATCTGACCGTAGTCAGCGGGGCTGATGTCCATTGCAAGCGCATTGATCGTAAAATCTCTTCGGCTGAGATCGGTGTAAAGGTCGGCCTGCTGTGTATCGGGTTTACGCGAATCTGAAGCGTAGGATTCTTTCCGGGCATTCACAAATTCAAGGGCATAGTCGTCATAATGGGCCATGAATGTTCCGAAACGCTTGTACCGCACAAGGTTCCTCAGATGCAGACGACGTCTCAACAGTTCAGAAAATTTCATAGCATCGCCGACAACGACAAAATCGATGTCTTTGCCTTCCACGCCAAGCAACTTGTCACGCACATACCCCCCGACAACAAAAATGTCATAATCCAGTTCGCGGGCGATGTCATAAATATTCCGGAATACGTCTCTGATATGCATAAAGAAATCTCAGTGCAAAACTGCGTTAATATACAACTTGAACCGTTAAGATGAAACGGTTCGAAAGTGCCGGCATGTAGCAGATTTCATAGAAATAAAACGGTGGAAAATGAATAAACCATTATTCTTTAACGGAAAGCACCGTCCTGTATTCACGGTTGTTTGTTATGATCCGTATGGCTTCGAGAACCTGGCTGTCCGATTTCAGTGCTGTTTCATTACGTCCGTTTTTGCCATAATATTTTTCTGCCAGTTCAAGCAGTAAATAATGCTTTATTTCGTCCCTGTTTTTCTGAAACTGGTTTTCTTTTTCCTGTTCAAGGTTTTCTTTTATGGATGCGAGCATCGTAGTGACATCATCGCTGTACGAATTCTTTTCCGCGATCTGTTCCAGTCGGTTGAGTTCACCTGTCCCGGGAAGATCATAATCAAAGTCTTTTTCTTCGAGGAATTGGGTGAAGGTATTGAAAATTTCAGGTTTCATTTCAAACGGACCTTCCCATTTCGGATGATCCTGATAGTAAGAGACACCAAAATCGAAAAACAGGTTCTGACGAATCAATTCCATGGTGATGTAATGAATGGAATCGTCTTCTGCCGGAATATCGGGGTAAATACCACCCTTGTCGAAAACCTCACGCTTATTCCTGGTATAAAATTTTACATCCTGTGCATCTTCTGTCGGAAAATGATCGCCGTTTATGGCATCACTGTCCAATGCATAATCGCGCTTTTGAATGCACCGGCCGCTCGGAATATAGTATTTAGCCGTGGTTATTTTTATTCTGGAATCGCTGTTTTTATCGATCGTGTATACCTTCTGAACCAGTCCTTTGCCAAATGTTTTTTCACCCACAACAATGGCGCGATCCAGGTCCTGCAGCGCGCCGGCTACAATTTCCGAAGCGCTTGCGCTGCCCTCATTGACCAGAACAGCCAGCGGAATATCAGGGAGAACCGGATTCCGTTCTGTCAGAAATTTGACTTCGTGTTCATTATAACCCTTGGTAAAAACCACCAGTTCACCTTTATCAACGAACAGATTAACGATTTCAACGGCGGATTCCAGCAAACCGCCGGGGTTGCTGCGGAGATCGAGAATGAGTGCTTCCAGGGAGCCTTCATCTTTAAGACTGTGAATGGCCCGTCTGACTTCGGATGAGGCTTTTTCCGTAAAACCGTTCAGGCTGATATAACCGATGCCGGGTTCGAGGTATCCGGTATAACCAACATCTTTCAGGACAATTTCTTCACGGGTCAGCACCAGCTCGATGGGGGCTGTCAGTCCCGGACGTTGCAAATGCAATTTTACTTCAGTTCCAATTTTACCGCGCAGTCGTTTGGACACTTCATTGATGCTGAGTTCACGAACTTCTTCACCGTCGATTTTCTGTATAACATCACCGGCCCGGATTCCCGCACGTTTTGCCGGGGAATCATCCATAGGCGAAATAATTGTAATTTTCTTGTTTCGGAGCCCGATTTCCATACCAAGACCGCCATATTTTCCTGTTGTGATGATCCTCAGGCGCCTTTCACCATCTTCATCAATAAACTGTGTATACGGGTCGAGCTTACCGAGCATTCCCTCAATCCCCGCCTTAACCAGGGGGTAAGGACTGATTTCATCCACATAGTGCAGGTTGAGTTGCTCATAGACCCGTTGCATATGGACCCAGCTCTTTTTAAGCTGATAATACTGATCCTGTTCATCGGCCTGCAAAGAACCTGAAATCCAGAGGGAGCCGAAGATTAACAGAGTGGTCCAGGTGAAAATGATTATTTTGGAACGACGTTTCATATTATAAATCCAATGCATTTAACGTAACAATTTCAATTATTTTTTTGTGCACTTCGTCCACACTTCGTATACCGTCAATGTTATACACACGAGATCGGTTTTTGTTGCATATGTTCCTGTATCCTTCGAACACACGCCTGTAAAAATCTATTCCCTGACCTTCCAGACGATCGGCCCTTTTCCTGCTTTTCTTTAAGCGTTCCGCGGCAATTTCCGGTGGAACTTCCAGGTAAAACGTAATCCCGGGCATAATGCCCTGTGTGGCAAAACTGTTGATGTGACGTACCATTTCAGGATCCAGTTGCCGTCCGTAACCCTGGTAGGCTGTAGTGGAATCGACATACCGGTCGGCCAGAATAAAATATCCCTGCTCAAGAAGCGGACGGATTTTTTCTACCACGAGTTGGTTCCTGGCGGCACTGTAAAGAAATATTTCGGCAACAGATGTCATTTCAGCATGGACTTTATCAAGGAGAATATCCCGGATTTTCTCGGACAATACGGTTCCGCCCGGTTCGCGCAGAACGTATACCTTCTGTCCGTGTTCATTCAAAAACTTCTTTAAAAGACCGATCTGTGTTGTCTTGCCGGAAAAGTCAATGCCTTCAAACGAAATAAAATGATTTAAATTTACTGTCATATTGTTTCTTTTAAATAGTACTTTTTATCCACTGATCTTTATTGAACCGCCATATATTCAGAATAAGGCGGCTGCTTTCATCAAATATCTGAATTACCCAGAGTCCCAGCAGTTGAAGCCCGAACACAAAACTCAGGAAATAGGCTCCGGTGATTTCATTTATTATTACCGATCCGATCGCCAGCCACATTAACCAGTTCAGATCGGCGCCACCCCGCAGATTCCCGGAATAGGTTGTATTCAACCCTTTTGGAATCTGTAACAGGGCAAAAGCTATAATGACTCCGGCACCCATTTCGATAACATTGCTATCGGTTGTAAAAATTGATATTGCGTTACTGTAAAAAATAACCAGTACCGATGCAAAAATGATAGCTGCCACGAGGGAGAGCAGGGCTGCCATCCGCCCGCTTCGTCTCGCCTCTGCAGGGTTTCCTGCGCCCAGGCTCTTTCCAACAAGGGACATGCCCCCCAGCCCGAATCCCCAGAAAACCATGGAAAGGACTGATTGGATGCGGACCAGGACCTGGTGTGTAGCAAGGGCCGTGACACTCATCCGGGCGGCAAAAAAACTCAGTACCAATTGTCCTAATGACCAGACAAACTGTTCAACAGTCGTTGGTACACCCATTTTAAATAAACGTTTAAACGTTACCATCTTGGGTCGGGTTATTTCCACTATAGCCAGGAAAAGACTCGCTTTTTTTGAACGCAATACATAAAACGTTATAATAAAACCGATACTATGGGCGATCCCGACAGCCAGTGCCGCTCCAAAAGTTTCGAGACGCGGGAATCCCAGCCAGCCGAATATCAGAAGCGAATCCAGGATCAGGTTTATTCCGTTGATCGTCAGATTGATCTTCATCGTTTTCAGTGTGTCGCCAATGCCGCGCAGGATACCAATGGCGATAAAATTTGTAATGATTATCGGAGAAAAGCAGGCTACCGTTTTGATATAAACCACGCCGTAATTACGGGCAATCGCCCCTTCTTCTTTAATGAGCGTAAACAGGAGGGGGACGATAAAATACCAGAAAAGTCCGATAATAATGGCGAAAAAGAATCCCATGAAGAGAGCCTGACCGAGTACATGGTTGGCATTCCATTTATCATTGGCGCCCAGATAACGGACAATAATTACGGAGCTGCCCACAACAAAGGTTAACAGGATACTGAAGGTAAGCACAATAAATTGCTGTGCCATACCGACGCCTGCCAGTGCCATAGCGGAAAGGTGACCAATAAAGATAGCCTCAATCAGCCAGGTTACGGTTTGGGATGAGAGATCGATAACAGCGGGAAGTGAGGTTTTAACCACTTCCCTGAACGTCTCTTCGCGCCTCGGACTCTGCATCGGCTGCTATATCACCTAATCCATATAGTAATCAAGACCGAGGTGCGTAATTTCCTGCTCTCCGGCCATCACACGTAATGTATTCTTCAGTTTAAGCTGTTGAATAAACAGATCGTGTTCGGGGTAGAGGTTCGGAGCATGTATCGGACTCTTGAAATAAAATGAAAGCCATTCCTGGATGCCCTTAAATCTGGCACGTTTACCCAGATCCATGAGAAGCGCGAGATCCAGAACGATAGGCGCAGCCAGGATACTGTCGCGACAAAGGAAGTCGACTTTAATCTGCATAGGGTAGCCCAGCCAGCCGAAAATATCGATATTATCCCATCCTTCTTTATTATCTTTTCTCGGGGGGTAATAATTGATCCGGACTTTATGATACAGATCGTTATACAATTCCGGGTACAGATCCGGTTGCAGAATCTGTTCCAGGACGGACAGTTTGCTTTCTTCTTTGGTTTTGAAAGATTCGGGATCATCGAGCACTTCGCCGTCTCGGTTACCGAGAATATTCGTGGAAAACCAACCGTTCACACCAATCATACGTGCTTTGAATCCCGGAGCGAGAATGGTCTTCATCAATGTCTGTCCCGTTTTAAAATCCTTTCCGGCAAGGGGTACATCCATTTCTTCCGCGAACGCATACATGGCTGGAATATCAGCCGTAAGATTCGGTGCACCGTTTGCATAGGGGACACCCTCAGCGATAGCAGCCCAGGCATAAATCATGCTGGGTGGAATGTCGGGATGGTTGTCTTTCAATCCCTTTTCAAAGGTGGCTTTATCTTTATGCACCGGACTTTCTTTCATAAATATTTCAGTGCTGCCGGTCCAGATCATCACGAGGCGGTCCAGGTTGTTTTCACTCTTGAATTTACGGATATCATCCCGCAGCATCTGATACTGGTCATATTTGGTGGCGGCTTTTTTAATATAGGGACCATCCAGTTTTTTTACATAATTACGGTCAAAAACAGCTTTCATCGGTTTGATGGAAGAAAGTTCATCTTTAATCTGATCAAGCAGCGTTTTTTCGAGAACGCCCGCATTTAAAGCCGATTCGTAAGCATCATCTTCAAAAATATCCCATCCGCCGAAATAGATGTTTTCCAGGTCGACCAGGGGTACCAGGTCTTTAATCAGAGGATTACGGTTTTCATCGCGTCGGCCGAGGCGAATATGATTCATCTGGGTAAGGGATCCGATTGGTAATCCCAGTTTGTTCCTGATTGCGATAACACCGGCGATAAAGGTGGTCCCAACAGCTCCCAGGCCGGGCAATAATACGCCTAATTTACCTCTCTTCTCATCAATATTAATTCCAAACTTGCTCATGATACCTCCAGTTGACCTTTTTTCTTATCTTGTAAATAGACGTGCCTGATACGATGAATCGCTGTATAATTCGCAAACAGGGCAATCATCCAGACCGCAATTTCCAGTAAAGTAACCCCAAAATCTGTAACGTGAAAAATGGTAATATGAAAAACCGGAAAATACAGCAGTGCGCCGAATCCAATCAACACAACCCGTTCGGGACGCTGCATCATTCCGACTTTCGCCTCAAAACCAAGTCCCTCCGCCCTGGCACGAACGTAACTGACCATCGTCGATCCGCCGAGCGCAATAAACGTTATTACAGACAGCACATAACTGTCCGCCCGCACATAGAAGGCGGCAATGCCGAAAAACATGATGACTTCCGAGTACCGGTCGATGGAGGAATCAAATAATGCCCCGAATTTTGTTACGCGTCCGGAAGTCCTGGCCACTTTCCCGTCGAGTATATCACAGATTCCACCGAGCAGAATGAGCAGGCCGGACCAATGGACAAACTGTGAATCGACCATTAAAAGAATGGATCCTATTGCGGTAATGATAAATCCCCAGACGGTGAACGTGTTTGGATTAACATTCCACTTTACGAGTAACCGGATTAATGGATTCAATGATGCAACAAATCCGTCCTGTAGCCAACGAGGCAGAAAACCTTTCGATTTATCTTTCATCACTACGGCCCTTCTTTTGCTTATTGCCTTCTACGATCAGTACAATTTCACCTTTAACCGGATTTGATCTCAGATGTTCACCCAGTTCTTCTAACGTTCCCCTGCGGAATTCTTCAAATTTTTTTGTCAGTTCCCTTGCCATTACGCAGGTTCGGTTGCCCCAGTGTTCCAGCATCTGCGAAACCGTCTTTTCAATGCGATGCGGGGACTCATAAAATATAAGTGTCCGTGTTTCCTGTTCGAGTTCCCTGAAGCGTGTCAGCCTGCCTTTTTTGGAAGGCAGAAACCCCTCAAATACAAACCGGTTTAACGGCATGCCCGATGCCGTCAGGGCGGCGATGGCAGCCGAAGCTCCGGGAACAGGTATGACACGAACGGCCTCCTTGACGGCTTCCCGGACAATCTGATAGCCCGGATCGGATATACCGGGTGTCCCTGCATCGGAAATAACCGCCAGTGCCTGTCCTTCCTTCAGACTCCGGATCAGGCGGGGTGTTTCCGACCGGAGATTATAACTATGATAACTTCTGACAGGTGTATGGATTCCATACTTTTTCAGCAGTATGGATGAGGTGCGGGTATCCTCAGCCGCAATCAGGTCCACCGATGATAGAATACGAACCGCCCTGTAAGTTATATCATCAAGGTTTCCTATAGGGGTGGAAACCAGGTATAACGCACCCTTTACTATTTCTTCCAACTTTTATACACCCCAGTCTCTGCAATACCGGAAATCCTGATTGATCGTCCTGTTTGAAACTTTGGCAATGACCGGAGGGCGCCGCTTGAACTGATTTTTCTGTATGCGGCTTTTTATTGCCCGGATCATTTCCGTATCGTATCCCATTTCAATAAGAAGATCATCGGGATAACGAAGATCAATATAATAATAAAGGAACCGGTCAATTTCCCCGTATGTATATCCCAGTTCATTTTCGTCTGTCTGCCCTACCCAGAGATCTGCTGAAGGTGCTTTTTTAATAATCTCTTCAGGGATATGCAAATAAGCGGCAAGCTCCCATATTTGAGACTTGTAAAGGTCGCCAATCGGATTGATGGCGCTGGCCAGATCACCGAAAATTGTACCATAACCGAGAAGTAATTCTGTTTTGTTGCTTGTACCGATAACGAGCGCAGAATGGGCTGAAGAGTAATCATAAAGGAAGCACATCCGCTCTCTGGCCATTTTATTGCCTCGGCGCAGGGACTCCGCTTCCGGATCAGTTTCGAAAAACACGTCTACCATGGGAGAGATATCCAGAACATCGTAACTTATTTTCAGTTGATTTGCCAGTAACTCCGCATGTTCCCTGCTATCCGGATTACTTGTCCGGTAGGGCAGGATAAGCGCATGAACGTTCGCGGGCTCCAGGCTATGAGCCAGCAAAGCGGCTACAACTGCGGAATCAACGCCCCCGGAAAGACCCAGAACTGCCCGGTTCATTCCTATTTTTTGCATTTCTTCCACTAAAAAGTTACGCAGTAACCCGCTGACCAGCTCAGCATTTATTTTCAACATCAGGATATCCTAATATTTAAAGCATTCAGAAATATACAAATCGCGGGATTAAATATAAAATATTTTTAATTTTGCGGAATCCCGTAAAAAGGAAAGGATTCAATGCGTTATTCTAAGTGAAAAGTGGAATTTGTGGTTGAATTATTAAGATTTTTTAGCTTATATTCAAAGTCTAGTATCAGCATGAAAAGCCGTTTGTAAATAAATGAAATATCAAACAGTGGACCAATCGATTATCAAAAGGAGTTCTTTATGAAAAAGGTTCTTGTCCTCGGTGCCGGTCTCGTCGCACGCCCCCTCGTTCGTTATCTGCTGGAACAGCAGGAAATATCGGTTATCATTGCCAGCCGGACAGTCAGTAAAGCGGAGCGCCTTGTCGGCGACCATCCGGATGGCTCTGCGCATGCATTAAATGTCGAAAATGAAACATCATTAAGAGCATTTATTTCTGATTCTGATATCGTAATCAGTCTTCTTCCATGGATTCATCACATGAAAGTGGCAAATCTGTGTGTCGAACTGAATAAGCACCTGGTTACAACTTCCTATGTAAAGCCCGAAATGCAGGCACTCGATGAAGAAGCTAAAAAGCGCGGTCTTTTCTTTTTGAATGAAATCGGTGTGGATCCCGGTATCGATCACATGGCTGCAATGAAAATTATTAACGGCGTAAAAGCTGAGGGTGGGACGATTAAGAGCTTTTATTCCTATTGCGGCGGTTTACCGGCGCTTGCCAATAACAATAACCCCCTCGGATATAAATTTTCGTGGAGTCCCGTCGGAGTCATGCTCGCTGCCACCAATAACGGACGCTATCTGAAGGACGGTAATATAATCGATGTAAAACCGGAGGCGCTTTTCGAACACTATTGGTTGCTGGATGTTCCCGGAGCAGGAACGTTTGAAGCTTATGTCAACCGGGATGCAGTCCCTTATATCGATCTTTACCGGATACCGGAAACGAAAAGCATGTACCGGGGAACACTGCGTAATATCGGACACTGCGAATCCTGGAACTACTTCAAAAAAATGGGTCTTCTGAATCAGGAAAAAATCTATGATCTTACGAAAATGACTCCCCGTATGGTGGTGACTGACCTGGTTAACAGCGATGGAAAAAATCTGGTTGCCGATATAAGCCGGATGCTTCAGATACCCGAACATTCCATCACGATAAAGAAGCTGGAATGGTTGGGGATGTTTGGAGACACGAACCTTCCTCTCGATAAGGGCACAGCCTTTGATATGTTTGCGTATATTTTACAGAACCGGCTCGGTTATGCGGAAGGGGAACTGGATTTACTCGTACAGCATCATGAGTTCGTTGCTCAGTATCCTAATGGCCCCGACAAGAAAATTACTTCGACTATGGTCGATCTGGGCATCCCGGGAGGCGATTCATCGATGGCACGGACTGTAAGTCTGCCGGCCGCTATTGCGACGAAGTTGATCGCACATGGTGCGTTGAGCCTGAGCGGTGTCCATATTCCGGTCCTTCCTGAGATTTATGAACCGGTTTTGAGCGAACTGGAAACGATGAATATTAAACTGGTTGACCGCGTTACGAAACTATGAAGGGATTCGCTGATCAATGAAAACACTGTTAATACGGGCGGAAGATAAAAATAAATGGGAAGCCCGTGCACCGCTGGTCCCGGGAGATTTGAGAGAGCTGATAAAGCAGACGGGTGCGAACGTTTTTGTAGAGAAATCAGACAAACGGTTTTTCACACTGGATGAATACACGGAAGCGGGTGCACTGACTTGCGGGGATATGTCGCAGGGAGATATTATTCTGGGTATTAAAGAGATCCCGGAAGAAAAGATTCTTGATAATAAGATATACCTCTTTTTTTCCCATACCATTAAAGGGCAGCAGGGTAATATGCCGATGTTGAAACGGATTATGGATGGCGGTTCGACGCTCATCGATTATGAGCGCATTATCGATGAACAGAAACGGCGGCTTGTTTATTTCGGAAGATATGCCGGCGATGCCGGTGCCATCGATATCCTCTGGTTGATGGGTGAATACTGGGAACATAAAGGCATTCAGACACCATTTAAAAACTGGAAGCAGGCAACCGGTTTTCATTCCGTTTATGATGCAAAGGAGCAGCTTAAACAGATCGGTGAAATAATACATACCGAAGGCCTTCCATCCGCTGTTTCCCCGCTGGTAATCGGAATTCTGGGGTATGGAAATGTTTCCAAAGGTGCCCAGAATATCTTTGATTGTCTTCCCGTCGAGCGGATTGCACCCGAAGACCTGGTGACTCTTATGCAGGAAGGCGAAACGTCACCGCATAAGGTTTACCTTACGGTTTTCAGGGAAGAGCATATGGTCCGTCGAAAAGACGGCGCAGATTTCGACCTGCAGGACTATTATGAGGAACCGGAAAAGTATGAGTCGCAGCTTGCTCCATATCTTCCCTGTCTGACCATTCTGGTGAATGCGACATACTGGGATGCCCGCTATCCGCGGTTTGTTACCTGGTCTGATCTCAAAGACCTTTACACTATGCATTCTCCGCCCAGATTATGCGGTATCGCAGATATTACCTGTGATGTGGGCGGATCCATCGAATGTAACGTTAAAACAACGGATACGGGTAAGCCGGCCTACCGCTGTGATCCCTTGTCAAAGACGGTTAAGGACGGGCACAAGGGAGAAGGGATCGTCTTGCTGGCGGTTGATAATTTACCAGCGGAAATTCCCAATGATGCTTCCACCTTTTTCAGTAATCAGTTAAAAGGGTTTGTCCCTGCACTGATCAACGCGAATTTTGACGTTGATCTGAGTAAAAGCGGACTGCCCGGGGAACTGCAGCGGGCCGTAATCGTCTACAGGGGAGAGCTGACACCCGACTACCGGTATCTTGAAAATCACCTCTGACCGGAGCTCTCTCTTAATGGAGAGACTCCTGTTTATATATCCAGGCCGTTTCCGTTCAGCGGATGACGATTTGCAGATAGGGTATAAGATCCATAGGTGTATAGGTTGTGATACCGATTTCATCCGCTGCCAGGTCGGCGGCCTGACCATGAAAATAATTGCCGGAGATACTCGCCTGTAACGGAGATATGCCCCGACTGAGAAAACCGGCGATCAGGCCGGCCAGAATATCGCCGCTTCCGCCCTTAGCCAGCCCTTCATTGCCGGTTGGATTAATATATAATCCTTTCTCTCTGGAGCCGGCAATGGATGGGGCTCCTTTAAGATTAACCGTGCATGCATGTGAAAAGAGGAATTCTTCGAGAACTTTCCAGGGAACGCTTTGCATTTCCAGTTTTTTATGCCCGGAAATGCGCATAAATTCACCATAATGCGGTGTCAGAATAAAATGATCCCCGAGGCGGTTGCATAGCGCATCATCGGTGGAGAGATAGAAGAGGGCATCGGCGTCGACGACCGTCGGTTTACTTGTCTTTTCAGCGTGCTCCAGAGCCGCTTTTATTATTTCCTGCGTTTGAGGTGCCCTTCCCATACCCGGGCCAATCAGCAAGGCGTTCACCTGGTTGATTTTCTCCAGAATCCGGGGAAGTGCTTCCGCGGTCAGAAAGCCATTTTCGTCAGCGGGGAGCGGAACAGTGAGCGTCTCCGTAAGACTGGTTTCGGCAATCGTGTTCAGGGAAGAGGGGATGCCCAGGAAAACAAGGCCGGCTCCTGTTATTCCGGCTGCCCGGGCTGCCATCGTTGCCGCTCCGGTCATACCGGGTCCACCGGCAAGTATAAATAACGTTCCGGCCGAATATTTGTTTTGCCAGGGTGGCGGACTGGGAAGAAGGACATCGTTTTCTTCCACCAGGTTAATGCGCACGTTTTCATCATGTTCAATAAAGTCAGGGATACCAATATCAACGACCTCCAGCTGACCCGTGAAAACTCTTGCCGGATAAAACAGGTGGGCGCATTTCGGTAAGGCCATCGTGATCGTGAGGTCCGCATTGACAGCCTCTCCTTCAGTCGTGGCTGAATCGCCATTCAGTCCGGACGATATGTCGATAGAAATGACGGGTTGATGCTGTGCGTTCATCCATTCGATGACATCTTTATAGATTCCGCGCACGGCACCTTTGATGCCGGTACCGAGTAACGCATCGATTATTAAAGCCGGTCCGGTTAGCACGGGCAGGTCGGAAGGTGATGTTACCGGTGCGGTCGGGATCCGGTACTGTTCACAGATATGCGCATTAATCGCGGCATCACCCTGTAAAGCATCGATCGCTTCCAGAGGATGTATGACAACCTTATAATTGTTTTTATGAAGATGGCGGGCGATTACGCATCCGTCACCCCCGTTATTACCCTTGCCTGTAAATACATGAATCGTTTCGATATGGTTATCACGGCAAAACTGATCGGCAATGACATAGGACTGATAACCGGCATTTTCCATTAAAATAATACCCGGCACACCAAGGTTTTCAATGGTTTGACGGTCCATATTTTTCATTTGCTCAATCGTGACCACTTTTTTCATGACAGCCTCCTTTTCATTCATCTCCGGATGACTCAGGTTTTAACCGGTCTGAGATGGAAACTTACAACTTATTCTTTTCAAAAGGTAGGCTAAAATGAATCGGACCGTTTTCTGGCCTCTTCAATAAGGGTAAGGAGGTTTACCATTTTATGTTCAGGCGGGGCGGCGAGATAGGATACCTCATCCTGAGAATAGTTCAGAGTAATAAAGTCCTTTACCGGGATGCGCTCGAACCAGCAGTCGAAAATGCGTGAGCATGGCAACCCTGATTTTTCCTTTCTGCAGTAATCAAAATGAAGATGATGACCTAATTTACGGCAGTAAATTGCTTCGTTATCGTATTGCTCTTTCATGATAAAAAATCCTGTAAAGCCCCGCGGAACAAACTATTCCGCGGGGTGGGTATGTGTTTACCATTTACCTGTGCGTGTGACCTGAGGTTTTGGCAGATTCTCAATCGTCTTCAAAGACGTTGCCAGCACCTCTTCAGGTAATGCATAATCTTCCAGTTCATTGGCAAAGTAACGGTCGTATCCGGCCAGATCCATTAAACCGTGACCGCTGAGATTGAAGATGATAACTTTTTCTTTGCCTTCCTCTTTTGCTTTTTTCGCCTCCTGAATCGTGGCTGCAAGGGCATGACTCGTTTCCGGGGCAGTGATAATGCCTTCTGTCCGGGCGAACAGGACGGCTGCTTCATAACATTCCAGCTGGTGGATTGCCCTCGGCGTTATCAGGCCTTCCACAATAGACTGGCTGATTAGCGGCGCGATTCCGTGGTAGCGGAGGCCGCCTGCATGGATGGGCGGGGGAATGAATTCATGGCCAAGGGAGTGCATGGGCATCAATGGCGTCATGCCGGCGGTATCGCCGTGGTCATAAACAAAGGGGGCCCGCGTCATGGTCGGGCAGGATTCCGGCTCGACCGGAATGATGTCAATTTCCGCACCATGTATTTTATCATTGACAAATGGAAATGCGAGTCCGGCAAAATTACTGCCGCCGCCGGCACAGCCGATGACCACGTCCACCTTTTTCTCGCCGATCTTCTCCAGTTGTTTTTTAGCTTCAAGACCGATAATTGTCTGATGAAGCATCACATGATTCAGTACGCTTCCCAGTGAGTAGCGTGTTGATCCGCTTTTGTCTGAGACAGCTTCTTCCACGGCTTCGCTAATTGCTATTCCGAGACTGCCCGGGGTGTCCGGTGACTTCGCCAGTATATCCCTTCCTGCCTGGGTTTCCGGGCTCGGGCTGGGAATACATTTCGCGCCCCAGGTTTGCATCATAATTTTCCTGAACGGCTTCTGGTCAAAGCTTATGCGCACCATGTATACCTTGCATTCCAGTCCGAGAATAGCGCATGCAAAAGAAAGGGCGCTTCCCCACTGGCCGGCGCCTGTTTCGGTGGTCAGCTTTTTAATACCGAATTGTTTGTTGTACCAGGCCTGAGCGACCGCGGTATTGGGTTTATGACTTCCGGGAGGTGATACACTTTCATTTTTATAGTATATGCGGGCCGGTGTATCGAGGGCTTTTTCCAGAAAACGGGCTCTGTGCAAAGGCGCAGGACGCCAGCGATAGAGGATTTCGAGAATCTCCTCGGGAATATCAATCCAGCGTTCCTGGCTGACTTCCTGCTCGATGAGATTCATAGGGAAAACCGGTGCCAGCATTTCAGGAGAGACCGGGTTGCCATCCGGTCCAAGCGGTGGATTCATGGGACTTGGTAAATCTGCGGCCAGGTTATACCATTGTCGTGGAATTTCATCTTCATTCAGAACAACTTTAATAGACATTCAATTCTCCTTTGCTTTGTGTATCAGCTTTTTAAACGCTGAATTCTGTTTTTTTAACTCTTTTGATCCTCTGGTAATTTTGCACAGGCTCAGGTGCAGGTTTTCGGCAATTTTTCTCTGGCTGACACCGCTGTCGAGCAGTTTGACCAGTTCCCAGCGCGAAGAAATATCGTGGATCTCCTTAGGGGTCAGGATACTGTTCAGAAACGCTTCGATCAGCATCGGGTCATCGGTGGCGGCGAGAACGCCTGAAATTTCTTTAATTTTATTCATAGTGTTTCTATTAATAGTAACATTTAAATTTGAAAAAAGCAATGGCTGCAACGAGATTTTGTAATTTTTTTAAACAAAATTATTTTTGATATATTTTTTAAATTTTCTTAAATAGTAAAGACGCAAATATATGGCGTTTTTTACAAAGGATCGATAGGGTATGACGTTCAATAAGCGTGATGATGTTGAGCTGGTGCGCAAGGCGAAGACAGGGGATGGTAAAGCGTATGATGAGCTGACCCTGATGTATAAGGAGGTGGTGTTTAAGATTGTGCATCGAATGGTGCATAATCGTCAGGAAGCGGAGGATCTGACACAGGAGGCGTTCATCAAGGCATACAACTCCATAACTTCTTTCAATGAAGACTATGCTTTTTCCACCTGGTTGTTCAAGATTGCCACTAATAACTGTATCGATTTTTTCAGAAAGCGCAAGTTGCGTACGCATTCCATGGATGAGACCATCCGCTATAAGGATGATGAAATACAACAGGAATACGCGGATCCGGATCCCGATGTAGAGAGAGAAATTATCGCGGATGAAAAAACAAAAATGATTCGTAAGGCGATTGAAGAGTTGCCGGAAAAGTACCGCATTGTAATCAAATTGCGTCATCAGGAAGAAAAGAGTTATGAAGATATATCGGAGTTGCTCGACCTTCCTCTGGGAACGGTAAAAGCCCGTATTTTCCGGGCGAGGGAAATGCTGAACAAGTCTCTGCGCAATCTGCTCGGGTGAATTTTTTGATAGTGAGCGTCAATAACCGGATAGAGCAATCCATTTTTTATGGAAAATGGTGCTTGTGTCGCCGGGTTCCGATCGGGTAATCCTGGGGTTAAACGTGTTCGGGTTCTCGTGACGAAAACGATGTTGAATAGAAATAAGCCTGGCTTCCAGTCCCTGTGTATTGTTATCAATCCGGTCCATCAGGTGGCTGATCTTCTGCTGCGTATGTTCGATTTCTTCAATTTTATGTTCCGTTCCAAAATACAGGTATGCAATTTCAATTAAAATAAGAATACTCATGGATACAATTGATTTTGCCCATTTACTCATAACGCCTCCCAACCTCATGCAGAAAATGCAAAGAAACGGCAGGGACAGTTGTGTCGAAAATCAATGAATACAGAAAAATTATAAAGATATGATTGTAATATTTGCAACGACGACAAACCGGCATAAATTTCAGGAAATTGCCGGGATCCTGGATCTCCCGGAAATCCGTCTGAGGGGACTTGAGGGGATACAGGATTTGCCGGAAGTGGAAGAAACGGGATTGACATTCGAAGAAAATGCGGGTATTAAGGCCAGGGCCTATTTTACCCCGTTGCAGAAGCCCGTATTTGCTGATGACTCCGGGCTTGAGGTACCCGCACTTGACAATGAGCCGGGTGTGTATTCGGCCCGGTATGCGGGGCCCTCGGCAACCTATTATGATAACAATCTGCTGCTTATAGAAAAAATAAAAGCGCTTTCTGTGGGACAGAGACAAGCCCGATTCGTTTGTACAATATGTTATAAAGATGCGGAGGAAGAGCAGTTTTTTACGGGAACGACAGACGGTCTCATACTGGATCATTTGCGCGGACAGAAAGGGTTCGGTTACGATCCGCTATTTTACCTGCCCGAACGTGGCAAGACGTTTGCTGAATTGACGGCGGATGAAAAAAATGCCTGCAGTCACAGGGGACGCGCAATCCGGAAATTACGTTCCTTTCTCATCAGAAAATTTAATTTGCAGGGAACGCATAGTTGACATGAAAAAAATATTTTTCTATATTATGAGACTGTTTATGAAGACGTGCTTATGGGTTCGGGGCGTAGCGCAGCCCGGTTAGCGCACCTGCTTTGGGAGCAGGGGGTCGGAGGTTCAAATCCTCTCGCCCCGACAGGAGCGCCCTTAGCTCAGTTGGATAGAGCAACTGCCTTCTAAGCAGTGGGTCGGAGGTTCGAATCCTCCAGGGCGTACGATTTTGAGATGGTGGGTGTAGCTCAGCAGGTTAGAGCGTCTGGTTGTGGCCCAGAAGGTCGTGGGTTCAAGTCCCATCACTCACCCTAAAAAAAGATTAAAGATTAAAGACAAAAGATTAAAGTAAGGAGCTTTTGTCAGAATAATAGTTAAAACGATTATTATTGAACTATATCCTTTTTTTTAATCTTTAATCTTTGATCTTTAATCTTGAAATAAGCTCCCATCGTCTAGAGGCCTAGGACACCGCCCTTTCACGGCGGCGACAGGGGTTCGAATCCCCTTGGGAGTGCAAGGCTTGCGATAAATCATCGTGAG
>CAYPHA010000039.1:0-41606 GCA_964410215.1 uncultured Calditrichota bacterium
ATTGTATCGTAAAAAATCCCTCTCCGTAATAACCCGGAAAATCTGGATCAACATAAATAATATATGAACTTCTATCACAAAAAAAAACACCGTTTTTTCTCTTTTCACAAACATACATTCCGGGAACCGGTTAAAAAGAAACGCGTTTTTTCAGGTGGCTGTAACATAAATAAATAACTTCTTAAATAACAGGATGTTATAAATTAGTTCAAATCGGTAATCCGGGGTATGTAATTTTTTTAAATAAAAACTAAATTTTCTTGATTTCCGTACGAAAAACTAGTATCATTGTGGAGCAAAGATCCTTATAATCCTTAAAAATGGTGAGAAATCCCTGGATTGACTATGGCTGTACAAGATTTTGCCGGTGAATACCTGTGCGGACTTGACTCGAAAAATCGTGCGAATATACCCTCCAGCATCCGCAAGATTATTGTTCCCGAAGCGGAAAATACACTTGTTTTTACAAGAGGCTTCGAAGGAATCAATCTGTATGCCTATCCATTGAACGAATGGCAGCGGCTTACCAAAAAATTACGCACACTTAATCCCCTGAATAAGGACACGCGCGATTTTATCCGGTTGTTTGTTGGTGTCGCTTTTTATGCGGCTATGGATAGCCAGGGGCGTGTAATGATACCGGAGCGTATACTCACCATGGGCAAGCTGGAGAAGGAATTACTCATCATTGGTTCTTTAACAAAGCTTGAGATTTGGAATCCGGATGTCTACAAGTCATACACGGAAAAAGAAGCTCTCAATTTGAGCGATCTGGCTCAGAAGATGAGTTTTACAGATATGTTCTTTGATGAAGGGTAGTCCTGTGTCCGGACAGCTGTTCCACGAACCGGTGTTGGCTGAAGATGTAGTACGCATTTTAACGGTTCGTAAAAATGCGGTGATTTTTGATGGAACGCTCGGCGGCGGCGGCCATGCCGAAAAACTGTTGAAGGAGCTGGGAAATAAAGCGTTGTATATCGGTGCAGATCGTGACGCGGAAGCCATTGAATTTTCGCGGAAGCGTCTGTCGGCCTATGGCAATGTGCTGTTTTACAAAGGTCTTTTCAGTGAAATTAAAAATGCCCTGAAAGTGGCAAAGGTAGATTATGTTGATGGAATTCTCCTGGATCTTGGTGTTTCTTCCCATCAGATCGATGAGGACAAAAGAGGATTCGCCTATAGAAGCGGATTGACGCTGGATATGCGGATGAACAGGGAAGATGGTAACACGGCGGCTGATGTTTTAAACACGTTTTCTGAAAATGAACTTTACCGGGTGTTCAAGGATTATGGTGAAGAGCGCTTTTCACGGAAGATTGCCCGGGGGGTTGTAAAGGAGAGAGAAAAAAAGCCGTTCTGTTTAAGTGATGACCTGATGCGCGTGATCGCGTCGAATGTTGCCGGAAAATATCTGGTAAAAAGCTATGCACGGATATTTCAGGCGCTTCGTATCGAAGTGAATAACGAGTTAGCTGTCCTCAGAAACGCTCTCGCTGAGGGCGTTGACTGTTTGACGGGAGGAGGACGTCTTGCTGTTATTACCTATCATTCACTTGAAGACCGGATTGTAAAACAGTTTATAAGGAAGCAGGAGAATCCGTGTGCGTGTCCGTCGGATCTTCCCTATTGTGTATGTGGTAAAAAGCCGCGGATGCGCAGGCTGCGGCCGGAAGTGATTCTTCCCGGAGAAGAGGAAATTCGAAATAATATCCGTGCCCGGAGTGCAAAATTAAGGGCGGGAGAAAAGGTATGAAACGAGCAGTACATTCAAAAAAACGTCTGAATTCAAAATTAATGAGCCTGATTATTCTTTCCGGTATCGTTTTGCTGGTGACGCTTAAAATGTATCAGTCTTTTAAGGTTGATCTTCTTATGCGCGATCTGCAGCACCTGGACCAGATGAAGAGAAACCTGGTCAACCAGAATATCCAGCTGCAGGCCGATGTAGACCGATTGAGTAATATTGACCGCATTATGAGAATTGCCGGGAAGGAATATGCCATGGTGGTCAATACCGAGGAACGTGAAGTGATACTGCTGGGTGATGAGGATCACCTGCGGGATATCAGGAAGCGCTTTGCCGAACGCAATAAGAATAACGATGATATTGAAATGGCAGGGGTACATTAAGCGTGGTTAAACAGAGGCATTCGTTATCGACCGGACGACTGTATGTCGTTGTCCTGCTGTTGACTGTTCTGTGGATTGGGCTGGAAGTAAATTTATTCCGTTTGCAAATCCTGTATCACAGTCTTTTTGCGCGGATTGCAGAACAGCAGACGACCCGGGAAATCAAGCTTAAGGCCATTCGTGGTGAAATTTTTGACAGAAACGGTCATAAGCTGGCCACAAACACGATCCATTACGATCTGGCAGCTGATCCCAAGATGGTTGAAAACAAAAAGACACTTGCCCGGCTGTTTTCCCGGACATTTAAGAGAGCGGAATCACATTATATGCGGCTGTTGTCCAGGGACAGCCGTTTTGTTTATCTGGAACGGCGGGTGCCGGAAGCAGAGATTGGGAAGATACTTGAAATAGAAGATGCCGGACTGATTAAGGAAAAGGAGTTTATCCGGTCCTATCCCCTTAATGAGAACGGCGGGCAGGTCCTGGGATTTACCGACACGGATAACCGGGGGTTGAGTGGTATAGAGTTACAATATGACGAGGCTCTTACAGGTATAGACGGCAAAGCGGTCCTGATGTATGACGGTCCGAGGCGAACCTACTACAGTGCGGATCATCCCATAAAAAAAGCGGTACCCGGTTCCAGTTTATACCTGACTATTGATAAGAATATTCAGACGATTGTTGAGCAGGCTCTGGCTGAAGGGGCGCGGAAATGCAAGGCTAAATCAGGTATGGCTGTGGTAATGGATCCGTATACCGGTGCTGTACTGGCCATTTCCAATTATCCGTCGTTTGATCCCAATCGCTACAACAGTTATAAGGGGCAGTTTAATCGCAAGAACCGGGTCATTACGGATATATTCGAACCGGGCTCAACATTTAAAGTGTTTGCGGCAGCCGCTTTGTTGCAGGAACGCACGAAAAAAATTAACGATATTGTATTCTGTGAGAACGGCCGTTACAAAATATATAACCATAATTTCAGGGATTCCCACAGGGGGGGATTTGCCTGGTTGAGTTTTGCAAAGGTCCTTGAAAAATCCTCGAATATCGGAATGATTAAATTAACGAAAGACCTGCATCCCAACACATTTTTCCGCTATTTGCGCAGTTTCGGATTCGGAACGTCTACTGAGATTGGATTGAGCGGGGAAGAAAACGGATTGCTCGCTGCGCCGGGGAGCTGGTCCGGGCTGTCAAAGGCCAGTATTTCCATTGGCCATGAGGTTGGTGTCACCGCGCTACAGCTGGTTACGGCCTTTTCAGCGGTCGTTAATGGCGGTATGTTGCCCAGACCCTATATGGTACGTTATGAAAAATCTCCTGATGGACGTACCACGGTTCTTAATGCGTCGAAAACCCTCAGACAGGTAATTTCACCGGAAGTCAGTGATGTACTGAAAACCATTCTTCTGAACACGGTTAAAAGAGGTACCGGGAGTAAAGCGGATGTGGCATTTCTGGAAGAGGGTGGTAAAACGGGCACAGCACAGAAAATCGACAAAAATACAGGGCGCTATATGCGTAATTATTTTTCATCTTTTATAGGGTTTGCGCCTTATGAAAAACCGCGGTTTGTTTGTGCTGTCTTCTATGACGAACCGAAGAATGGCTTTTATGGTGGTGACGTGGCAGCGCCTGTCTTCAAGGAAATTATTGCCAATATCGTCCGATTACCGGAAAATGAAGATATGCCGCTTGAAGAGGATCTGAAAATTGCGGAATCAGACAAAAATATTCCGCCATTGAAGTCAATTTCAATCGAGAGTGCGGAAACCATTTTAAAAGAAAGAGGACGAAAATATAAGATCGCCGGTATCGGCAACTTCGTCAAAAATGTTGAAATTAAAGATGATCTGTATATCTTGAAAACCGGTTCGGAAAATATCCGGATGGAGACCATGCCTGATCTGACGGGCCTTTCCCTGCGCGAAGCATTGCGTTTGATCGATTTTTCCAGAATACAGGTCATTGTCAAGGGCGACGGTCTCGTGCGAAAGCAATCGGTCAGGGCCGGGAGAAAGGTGTCACCCGGATCCATTATATATCTTACATGTAAATAGTGATGGCAGGGATGTTAGACGAGCTTTTCAGCGGAACGGGAATTGACGTTCCTTCGGCTTATGGCAGGATGCGGATTCGTAAAATACAATACGATTCGCGTGCTGTGAAACCCGGAGACCTTTTTGTCGCCATAAAAGGGTATAGTACGGATGGCCACCGTTACCTGAAAAATGCCGAAGAAGCGGGTGCTGTTCTTGCCGTTGTGGAAAGGACTGACAAGGATTTGGGTATTCCCCAGATCAGCGTGCAGGACAGCCGGAAACTGCTGGCGGCATTAGCTTATAACCGCTATCGGCAGGATATCGACCAGGTGGATCTGATTGGCATAACCGGGACCAACGGAAAAACAACCACTTCTTTCCTGGTGCGTTCCGTTCTGAACGCATCGGGACGTAATGCCGGGTTGATTGGTACGATTGCTTATTATTACCGGGACAAGGTCATACCGGCCAGTCACACAACACCGGAGGCAACCGATATTGCCGGAATGGTTCATGAAATGGCCGAAAGCGGGCACCATTGCTGTGTACTCGAAGTGTCTTCACACGCACTGGTACTCAACAGGGTGGACCATTTTCCCTTTACGATCGGACTCTTTACTAATTTGAGTCATGATCATCTGGATTTCCATAAAAATGTTGAAAAATATTTTAAGGCGAAATCACGGTTGTTTACTTTGATTAAAAAGAACGGTTCTGCCGTTATTAATATTGATGATCCCTATGGTGCCGAACTGGCGGATACATTCAGGGGACGTCTCAAGACGTTCGGTTTTTCAGAAGAAGCGGATGTCCGTGCGCTTGAATGGTGTATGTCATCGCGGGGAACGCGTTTAACCATACAGACACGAAGCCATACGTTTGAAGTTACGTCCAATCTGATCAGTCTGTTTAATATCCAGAATATTCTTGCTGCAGTTGCAGTAGGTTTGGCTTACAATCTCGATACGGAAACGATACGCCGGGGAATTTCGGAACTGAAACATATTCCTGGAAGGTTGGAAAAACATGAAATCGGCACGGATGCCTATGCGGTTATTGATTATGCTCATACGCCGGATGCCCTGAAGAAAGCGGCTGAAGCCTTGCGGAATATCACGAAGAAAAGATTGATTATTGTATTTGGATGCGGAGGAGACCGTGACAGGGCCAAGCGGCCTGTCATGGGGAAAATTGCGGAACTGGCCGGGGATCATGTTATCGTTACGAGTGATAATCCGCGAAGCGAGGACCCTGATACGATTATCAAGGAAATTGTTGCCGGGATGCGAAAAACGGAAAAATATGAAATCATTCCGGACCGGAAGGAGGCCATTATTCAAGCCGTGCGTATGGCAGGACAGGGGGATATCGTGTTAGTCGCCGGGAAAGGACATGAAACACATCAGCTTATTCAGGGTAAACGATATGAATTCAATGAAGCTGACATCATAAAAGGGGCTTCATACAATGCTTAGTATATCACTGGCAGATTTTAAAAAATTAACCGGGGTTCGGTTTGTAAATATGGATGATTCCATGTTCAGAGCCAGCCACCTGAAAGGAATCAGTATCGATTCCCGGACTATAGAACCGGACCAGATATTCTGGGCCCTTGTGGGTGAGCATTTTAATGGTCATGATTTTATAAAGGAAGCCCGTCAGAAGGTTGCTCTGGCTTCTGTTGTTGCCGAGTCGGAGGCCGGGGCTCACGAAGCAGTGGAGGGCCCCCTGATAGTCGTGCCTGATACATTGAAAGCGCTTCACGAACTGGCCTACCTGCAGCGGAAAAAGTATAACATACCTGTGATCGGCATTACCGGATCAAACGGGAAAACCACTGTAAAGGAGATGCTTGCCCATATTCTCCAGACGCGACTCAATGTACACAAAACGAAAGGCAACCTGAATAATCAGGTCGGAACACCTTTGACACTGATCAATCTGAATGAACATCATGAGGCTGCCGTCATCGAAATAGGAACCAACCATTTCGGGGAAATTGCTGTTCTGACCGAAATGACGGAACCGAATCATGCCCTGATTACGATGATCGGTGATACGCATCTCGCGTTTCTTGAATCGCGTGAAGGTGTGTTCAAGGAAAAACGGACATTGTTTGATCATCTGACAGACGGAACGATTTACCTGAATATGGATGATCCCTTTTTGCGTGAATACAACAAACGTGATGCCCGGTTTGTGCGCTATTCATGCACCCAAAAGGAGGATATCTGGGGAAGTATTAAGGATCTGAATGAACAGGGATATGGAACATTTCGTTTAAATGATAAAGTGGATATTCATTTAGGGGTCGTCGGAACACATAATATTTATAACGCGATTGCAGCGAGTGCCGTAGCACTGAATCTGAAATTTTCGGAAAACGAGATTAAGGATGCGCTGGAGGCCTTTGAAGCAACGAACAAGCGTATGCAGGTTATCGACTGGAATGGGATCCGGATTGTCAATGATACTTATAATGCGAATCCCGCTTCCATGAAAAGTGCGATCGAAACACTGGCAGCGATGAAGACCACCGGTAAACGGGCCCTGGTGTTGGGAGATATGTATGAACTGGGGGAAGGGGCCATCGCGATGCATGCAGAGGTCCTGAATGAAATTAAAGAAATGAAACCGGACCTGCTTTTTTTATACGGCACGCTGTTTAAAGAAGCATTAACCCGCTGTGATATGCCGGATAGCATCGTAGTTGCCCTCGGGAAATCTCACGAGGAAATCGCCGGGCAGCTTAGAAAATCATTGAAACCGGGTGATCTGCTTTTATTGAAAGGTTCGAGAGGTATGCAAATGGAAAAGGTGATGGCCCATCTGTAAGGATGTGATAAGCTTATGTTAGCACAATTCCTGTATCAGTTCACGGATTTTTATTTTGGTTTCAATGTATTCCGTTACATCACGGTGCGGGCTGCACTGGCAGCGATTACGGCGTTGTTTATCGCTCTCATCGTGGGGCCAAAAATAATCCGTGCTCTTCAGCGGCATCAGATCGGGGAGGAAATCCGCTCCGATGGCCCCCAATCGCACAGACAGAAAGCGGGGACACCTACCATGGGTGGGCTTATCATGCTGTTTTCGATCGTTGTCGGCACCCTGCTTTGGGCGGATTTGTCCAATATGTATCTGCTTTTAATCTTTTTCGCAACGCTGACCATGGGTGTAATCGGTTTTATCGACGACTTCCTGAAATCCATACTGAAGATGAAAAAGGGGTTAATCGGCAGGTATAAATTAATCGGCCAGGTATCTCTCGGATTACTTATCGGGCTTGTGGTATATTTTCATCCGTTTTTTGAAGGGATACATTCCAACACGACCATCCCGTTTTTTAAAAACATGGAAATCGACCTGGGTCCATCCTATATACTGATGATCATTTTTGTTGTAACAGGCGCTTCCAATGCGGTCAATCTGACAGATGGGCTGGATGGTCTGGCCGCAGGATTGTCTGCCATCGCATTTATTGCCCTGGCCGGTATCGCCTACGTGACCAGCAATGTCAATTTCAGTAATTACCTGAATATTATTTATTTACCCGGGACGGAAGAACTGGTGGTGTTTTGTCTTGTTATTTTCGGTGCGGCAACAGGTTTCTTGTGGTATAATGCCTATCCTGCGCAGATTTTCATGGGGGATACGGGTTCACTGGCGCTCGGGAGTGCACTGGGTACTGCCTCCGTACTTTTAAAGAAAGAACTTCTGCTCATTCTGATCGCAGGCGTATTCATCATGGAGGTTGTATCGGTTATTATGCAGACGACCCATTTCAAACTGACCAGAAAAAAGTATGGAAAAGGCAGAAGAATTTTCAGAATGGCGCCGGTTCATCACCATTTTGAATTGCAGGGTTGGCACGAAACAAAAGTGGTTGTACGGTTCTGGATCATAGGTATCCTTCTGGCTTTACTGAGTCTTGGCACATTTAAGACACAATAACAATGGAAAGACCGGAGATGGAAAAGGTATCAGGTAAAAAAATCACGGTGCTGGGGGCAGCACGGAGTGGTGTTGCGGCAGCACTTTTGCTTAAAGGGGCCGGAGCTACCGTTTTCGTTAGTGATTCTGCCGATGCGAGCCGTAAAAAAACTGAAAAAGAAGAGCTCGATACCCATGGTATCCCGGGTGAATATGGCAGCCACAGTGAGCGAATTTATAGTGCGGATATGGTTGTACTCAGTCCCGGTATTTCGGTTGATTCACCGGTCGTCAAGGAAATACGAAAGCGTAAAATTCCGCTTTTTTCCGAGATTGAAATCGCTTCCTGGTTCTGTATGTCAGAAATGATTTCCGTCACCGGTTCAAACGGAAAAACGACCACGACGACCTTAATCGGGGAAATGCTGAAGAAAAAATACCCGGATGCAATCGTTGCCGGTAATATCGGGCAGCCTTTTTCAGAGTATGTCGGGAAAAGTCACCCGGCAGGCTGGGCCGTTATTGAAGTTTCAAGCTTCCAACTGGAAACGATTGATACGTTTCATCCAAAAATTGTTATCGTGCTGAATTTTGCACCTAATCATCTGGACCGTTACCGGAGCTATGAAGAATACATACGAGCCAAATGGCGGATTACAAAAAACCTTACACAGGATGACCTGATGATTTTCAACGGTAATGATATTCAGCTTAGTGATTGGGCCATGAACCTTAGTTGCAGGAAGGAATGCTTTCGGCTCGAGATCGAGGACGACCGCGGTGCTTATTATATGGATGGTTTTATACACTTGGATGGAAAACGCTATTTCCCCGTGGATGAAATGATTGTACGTGGAAAACATAATTATATGAATGCAATGGCTGCCATTTTAGCAGCCCGCAAAGCCGCGGTACCAAATTCCGCCATTGAAGAAGTGTTACGGACCTTTAAGGGGATTGAACACCGGCTTGAATTTGTAAGGGAGCTGAATGGTGTGCGGTATTATAACGATTCAAAAGCGACAACGGTGGAGTCGCTTTATTATGCTTTGCAGAGCTTTTCCGACCCTGTCATACTGATTGCAGGTGGTAAGGATAAGGGAAGCGACTTTACAAAATTAAACAAACTTATTGCAAAACATGTTAAACATGTTATCGTGATCGGGGACGCCAGCGGAAAAATTGAAACGGCATGGAAAAGTATACGACCGGTACGAAAGGCGGACTCAGTGGAAATGGCGGTGAAGGTTGCATCAGAACTGGCGCGGAAAGATAACGTTGTCTTGCTGTCTCCGGCCTGTGCCAGCTTCGATATGTTCGAAAATTTTGAACACCGGGGAGATACATTTAAAAAACTTGTACTGGCACTGGCATGAAAAAAAATAAAATCGATCTTGTTTTAGCTGTCTGCATCACCATACTGATCATGTTCGGACTGGTCATGGTATTTGGTGCCAGTTCCATCATGGCGAACACGATTTTTGGTTCCCTGACCCATTTTTTCAGGAAACAGGTTCTCTGGGCGCTGGTGACGATCGGTTTGATGATTTTTGTTTCCAAAGTGGATTACCGGATTATTAAGAAGGACGGGCGTCCGATAGCATTGCTCCTGCTTTCAATTCTCTTATTGTTCGGCCTCTTTTTTCTGGGTAAAGAAATAAACGGGGCAAAACGCTGGTATTCGCTCGGTTTCATTAATTTTCAGCCTTCAGAACTGGCCAGACTTTCGCTGATCATCTACCTGGCTTATGCACTTTCGGGTATGGGGCACCGGATAACACATTTTAAAGAAGGTCTTTTGCCGAAATTAATACTTATTACGTTTGTTCTCGTGCCGGTTCTTCTTCAGCCTGATATGAGTACATCCCTGATGATTGCCCTTGTGGCGATGGTGATGCTGTACCTCTCCGGAGCACATCTCAGGCACCTGACAGCCGTTGTGCTTCCTATCATTCCCGTATTAGTATTCATCATGCAGAGGAACAGCTATCAGTGGCAAAGGATCATTAACTGGCTCGCAAGTATACGCAATCCCCTGGAGGCTGCATACCAGGTAAAACAATCGATGATCGGACTCGGTCGGGGCGGTTGGACCGGTGTGGGAATTGGAGAAAGCAAACAGAAATTTTTCTTTCTTCCGGATTCACACACTGATTTTATTTTTTCAATTATCGGTGAAGAATTTGGATTTATCGGTACGAGCATTGTGCTCTTTTTATTTATCATAATACTCTTCCGCGGTATGCGGCTTGCCAAAATAACAAAAGATCCTTTCGGTCAGTTACTTGCAGCCGGCATCACAGCGAATATTGTACTGTATGCACTGATTAACACGGCTGTGGTATCCAATATGGCTCCCGCTACGGGTCTGCCTATGCCTTTCATTAGTTATGGTGGTTCTCATATGGTATTCCTCGGCATTAGTGCCGGTATTCTGTTGAATATTTCAAGGCATAGCGGTACGCAGAGCTGGGAAGAGTTTCGTAACCAGCGGGAAACATTATCAAAAACAGTTATCGAGTCCGATTAATATGGCATCACCACTCAAAGTCGTTTTTGCAGGAGGAGGAACCGGGGGGCATTTATATCCGGCTCTGAATTTGGCCGCTGCCATGGAAGAACGCTGGGATGTTCTCATACGGTTTTTCGGCACGAAACGAGGTATAGAAAACCGCAAGGTGCCGGAAGCAGGATATGAATTGATTCATATACCGGTTGCCGGTTTTCAACGGCGCCTGACAATACAAAATGTGAGTTTTCCTTTTAAACTCTGGAAGAGTATGCGGATTTGTAAACAGTACCTGAAAGCTTTTCAGCCTGATGTCGTCATTGGAACAGGCGGATATGTTATGGGACCCGTTTTGCGAACGGCTGTCCGGCTTGGAATTCCGGTTGTTTTGCAGGAACAAAACAGCTATCCGGGGGTTACGACACGGATGTTGTCAGCAGATGCAGATCTGGTTTTTGTCGCTTATGATGAAAGCCTCCCCTATATAAAATCTGACCATGCCGTCGTATCCGGAAATCCTGTTTTTTTCAAGCCGGTGAAAGCAACGGACAAAGACCTGTTACATTCTTTCGGTCTGTCGGAAAACCATAAAGTCGTTCTCGTATCTGGTGGAAGTCAGGGCTCGGCACATATCAATGAGGTAGTTGCGGATATTCTTTCAAATGACGGCTTAGCGGAGGACTATCAATTACTGTGGCAGACCGGTGAACAGCACTATCAGACATACAAAGATTTTGTAGATCAGCTCAAAGATGTACATGTTTCGGTTCGGCCATTTATCGACCGGATGCACGAAGCCTATCAGATTGCAGCGTTTGCGGTTTGCCGGGCCGGAGCGATGACCCTGTCCGAATTGATGATGTATGGTGTACCATCCATTCTGGTACCGTTTCCTTATGCAGCCGGTGATCATCAGTTTAAAAATGCGCAGACCGTTTCCAAAAAAGGCGGAGCCGTCGTTGTGCGCGATGATAACAGACTTGCAGATAACCTTAAAACACAATGGCAGGCATTTATACAGGGGAATGTGGATCTGGAAGCTATGAAAAAGGCTGTAAAAAGCATGCGGAAGGCGGATAGCGTTTCCCTGATTCTGGATGAAATCAGGAACATGTTGATCACAAAGAACCGTTGGCCATTACTGTAACGAATGAATTGACAACAGAATATGAGTATTTACAACCAAAAAAAACGATTTCATTTTATCGGCATCGGTGGTGTCGGTATGAGTGGTCTGGCCGATATCCTGATTGAGATGGGGCATACCGTCACCGGATCGGATCGTCAGCGATCCGCCCTGACGGATTATCTGTCACAGCGTGGCGTACGGTTCTTTGAAGGCCATGATGCATCACATGTGGGAGATAACGATTTTGTAGTATACAGTTCAGCAATTCCGCGTAATAATCCGGAGTTGATCGCGGCAAAGAAAAGGGAGATTCCTCTGATTCGCCGGGCTGATTTACTCGGCCAGTTTATGTTGCGAAAGCTGGGAATCGCCGTGGCGGGCACGCATGGTAAAACAACCACCACGTCCATGACAGGAGAGGTTCTGATCGATGCCGGTCTGGATCCAACAGTCATCGTCGGCGGACGTATGCAGAACACGTTGACAAATGCCAGGCTGGGAAACAGTGATCTGCTGGTTACGGAAGCGGATGAATATGACCGGTCCTTTTTAACATTGTATCCGCGAATCAGTGTTCTGACCTCGCTGGAAAAGGATCATCTCGATATTTACGAAAATCTGGATGATTTGCTGAATACGTTTACCCGCTTTGCGAATCAGACTTCTTTTGATGGCGTGGTTATCTTATACAACGGAGATGAAAATCTTAAAAAAATTCAAACCCGGATAGAACGTACAACCATGACCTATGGTTTAGATGAATCGTCTGACTGTATGGCGACGGATCTTCAGTTTACGCAGGGTTCCTCTTCCTTTGATGTTATGTACCGGAAGAAGGCGCTGGGCAATATTGAACTGGCTGTTCCGGGAAAACACAATGTGCTGAATGCGCTGGCAACCATCACGGTATGCATGGAACTGGATATTCCGTTTGAGCGGATAAAACAGGGACTGGAAAAATTCAGGGGTGTCGAACGACGATTTGAACGCAAGGGAGAGGTGAATGACGTGTTGTTCTTTGATGACTATGCGCATCATCCCTCAGAGGTCAGGGCGACGATTGAGGCGGCCCGGAACGGCTGGAACCGCAGGCTGGTTGCCGTTTTTCAACCGCACCTCTATTCACGGACTCGTGATTTTTACAGGGAATTTGCAGAAGAACTGGTCCTGGCCGATGAGGTGATCCTGGCTGAAATTTATCCGGCACGGGAGGAACCCATACCGGGAGTTACTTCCGATATGATTGAACAGGAGATGAAAGTCCGTGGTTTTAACAAAGTGACACGTGTAAACGACCTGACTGAACTTGCCGGAACCATTACGGAACATATTAAACCCGGTGACCTTGTTATAACCATGGGGGCCGGGGATATCTGGCAGTCCGGAGAAGAGGCCGTTAAACGCTATTCAAATGAAATGAAATCATGAATAAAAGAAGAAAAAAGAAAAAGTCGTTCCGGTCATTTTTCCTTTACCTGCTGATGCTTGTACTATTGACGACTGGCGCACTTGGTTACAAGACGCTCGACCGGTATTTACAGCATTCAATGACGACGTTTCGTCTCGATGATATCGAACTTAAAGGTAACCATATTATCACGAAGGAACAGGTACTGAATTTGTGTGGCCTGGAAGAAGGGGGAGAATTACTGAAAGTGAAACCGGTGGATGTGGTTAATCAATTATTGCCTTCACCTTATATTAAATCGGCCAGTGTCGTCCGCAGTCTGCCGTCGCGACTGCGAATTGTGATTGATGAACGAAAACCGGTGGCCTTTATTCATGGGAATGGTCTTAACCTGATTGATGATGGCGGTGTTCTGATTCCGGTACCACCATCCAATATCCGCTGGGATCTTCCCTATATAAGCGGTATTGACGGACCGATTGGCGAATTGGGTAAAACAACAGTTTCCGAAGAGGCTTTGAAAGCGGTAGAGGTTCTTAATTATCTGGAATTTATGAAGTCACCGGTCATTGATCTTGTTTCTGAGATTAAAATGGCCGGTATGCGTGAGATACAGATGCGCTTAATTCGGGGCGGAGCAAAAGTGTATATGAACAGGGAAACCTATCAGGAAAATATATATGTGCTGTCAAAGTATATCACCAGCTATCTGAACTGGGAAGCACTGGGCAGTATTGAATACCTGGATCTGCGTTTCAGGGATCAATTGATAAAAAAAGAACATAAGGGATGATATCCCCTTTTCGAAAGGGAACGAAATGGCATCTGGAGAAATAATTGTCGGCCTTGATATCGGAACCACTAAAATTGCGGCTGTGGTCGGACGTCTGGATGAGAATAACCGCCTCAATATAATCGGCGTCGGTCAGACCGAATCTCAGGGTCTTCGCAGAGGAGTAGTGATAAACATACAGAAAACGGTTGAATCGATTCAGAAGGCAATTGAACAGGCAGAAATGATGGCCGGACACAAAATAACACAGGTTTACGCGGGGATTGCCGGGGATCATATTCGGTCCATAAACAGCAAGGGCGTTATTGCCGTAAGCAGCAAGGACAATATTATCACCCAGGCTGATGTCGACAGGGTTATCGGTGCTGCAAAGGCAATTGCGTTACCTATGGACCGGGAAATTCTTCATGTGCTTCCACAGGAATACGCCGTGGATGACCAGGATGGTATCAAGAGCCCGGTAGGTATGGCGGGTGTGCGTCTGGAGGCGGAGGTACACATTGTCACTGCGGCTGCCGCATCAGCTCATAATATCGTGAACTGCATTCATGATGCCGGATATGATGTTGCTGATATTGTGCTGGAACCCTATGCTTCCAGCCTTGCTGTACTGGATGGAGATGAACGGGATCTTGGTGTCTGCATCATCGATATCGGGGGCGGTACAACGGATATTGCCATATTTTTTGATGGAAGTATCCGGTTTACCTCTGTGTTGGGGCTTGGCGGACAGCATGTCACGTCGGATCTTTCCCAGGGCTTACGCACGCCCATGGAGCAGGCTGAAGATATTAAAAAACGATATGGACTCGCGCTGCAAACGCTTCTGGAAAAGGATGAACTGATTCAGGTACCGGGTGTTGGCGGCAGGGCTCCCAGGGAAATTTCCAGGAGTGTCCTTTCCGCCATCATTCAACCCAGGATGGAAGAAATGTTTCAGCTGGCTCTCAGGGAAATTGAACAGAGCGATGTGTTTGATTACCTGGGTGCCGGTGTGGTGCTGACGGGCGGTGCTTCTCTTCTGGAAGGTACCGTTGAACTGGCTGAACGGGTAATGGGACTTCCGGTGAAATTGGGAATACCCGTAGCCGGCGGCGGACTGGTGGAGTCGGTAAAAAGTCCGGTATATGCGACCGGCGTCGGACTCATCCACTATGCACTGAAACATGGAGATAATGTGGTTTCTGATGATGGTGTCGGTTTTTTATGGATTCTGGAGAGACTGCGCAATGTATTTGATAATCTATTTAAATAATCAGTAAAACGGGAGAACAGGATGATTCAGTTTGACACAACTGCTGAACAATCAGCAAAGATTAAGGTCGTTGGAGTAGGCGGTGCCGGTGGTAACGCCATCAACGGTATGATCGCTGACGGTCTGACAGGTGTTGAATTTATTGCCATTAACACGGATGCTCAGGACCTGGAGGAAAATCGTGCATCGAGTAAAATTCAGATTGGTAAGGCGCTAACGAAGGGGCTGGGTGCCGGTGCTAATCCTGATATCGGTATGCGTGCTATTGAGGAAGACAAGGAACTGGTCATAAACGCCCTCAGTGGCGCGGACATGGTATTTGTTACCTGTGGCATGGGAGGGGGTACCGGGACCGGGGCAGCTCCGATTGTAGCGGAAGTAGCGAAAGATATCGGTGCGTTAACCGTTGCTATTACCACGATGCCCTTCACCTTTGAGGGACCGATCCGCTTGCGGAATGCCCACCGAGGACTCAATACGATGCGTGAACGGGTTGATACCATGCTGGTGATTCCTAATGACCGGATTTTTTCGATCATAGAAAAGAATACACCGGTCATGCAGGCCTTCAAGGTGGTAGATTCGATACTCATTGAAGCAACGCGAAGTATTTCCGATCTGATAAATGTACACGGCTACATTAATCTTGACTTTGCCGATATACGGACTATTATGCTGGGCATGGGTGATGCCCTGATGGGTTCCGGTATTGGCAGTGGCGAGAACCGCGCCGTGGCTGCCGCAGAACAGGCTATCACCAGTCCGCTTCTGGATGGTGCTGAGATCAGCGGAGCACGTGGTGTTCTTATTAATATTACGGGCGGCGCGTCGTTAACCATGTTTGAAGTCGGTGAAGCGGCTACCCTTATACAACAGGCTTCCGGTGAAGGGGCCAATGTCATCTGGGGTATGGTAATTGACGAAGATATGGATGAGGAAGTGCGTGTGACTGTGATTGCGACAGGATTCAACAATGAGGTCAGGCAGTCGGAAATTCTGCAGAAATCAAAACACGAACCGGTAAAACGGCATGAATTTGCTCCGACCGATTTCAAGGAACTGGATAAGCCCACTTTCCGCAGGGAAAATAAGAGAGTGGATCCCCAGGAGGATGCAAAAGCCCGGATAAAAAATGTGTTTCCCATGGCTGAAAAGGAAGAAGTGCCCCAGGGGCCTCAAGATCTCGACGTTCCTGCTTTTTTAAGAAAACAAATGGACTAAGATAACGGTCTGCGATCCCGTTTACGGCCTCTTTTCTTTTTTTAGACGGGAGAAACGACAGGACGGTTCAGTAATTTTTTTATTTTTCTACTTAATATTTTTGCGAGCCAGTCGAAGAAAATATGTGAAGATCACGATGATTGTATATAGAAAATCTTTTTAGCCGGATTAAAATATCGGATGTTTCTGATTTTTATAAATAACTAATTGAGGTATGAAAATGAATCACCATCATCTCTATTCGATCGATGATGCAGCTAAAAAGTTAGCAGTGAGCAAAGCTCTGATTTATAAGTTTATTAATATGGGGCTTGTTATTCCGGCAGAGAAAGATCCATCAAAACCGAAATTGACACCTTATGGCTTAAGGCGTCTTATGGATATCGTACAGATGTATGAACAGTCCTATTCACCCGAATCAATCGAATCGATCATTAACCGCTGATCTTACCAAGAATCGTATTGGCCCTTTCTACCAATTCGCTGTTCGGATAATCATTGAGCAGTCTTTCCAGCTCTTCGGCCGCCTTTGCGCGGTCGCCTTTTCTTAAATAACAAACACCCAGCTTGAATTGTGCGTCTGCATTTTTATTCGATTTGGGGAAAGTAAATACTTTTTCAAAATCAATAATGGCGGTATCATATTGTTTCAGGGCATAATGGCTTTCACCGATCCAGAACTGGGCATTGTCCGCGAGAGAATGTGTGGTACTGGCTGAGAGAAGAGATTGGAATAACTGGATAGCCAGTTCATAATTGCGGTTTTCAAATGCGGATCGCGCCTCATCATAGCGTTCCTGATATTCCTCTGTGGAGACACTGCTCACCACTCCGCTGAAGCCGCTGGCAGAAGAAGTAGTCCCCCGCGTACCGAATTCTTCCTGTTGTAACTGAATCTGTGCTTTCAGGTCCGCAATTTCAAGGTCTTTCTGACGCACCTCGCGTTCAAGCTTATCGATCTGATCTTCATACTTTTTTTTCTGTTCGCTCGACATGTCATCTGCCATGGCTGCAGCGGCAAGACTGCTGCTGCCAGCGCCCTGTTCTTTATTAAGAACTTCATCCTGATCCAGCAGTTTCAGTTTTTCGTCAGAATCCTCTTTCGGTGCCTGACGCTGAGCCGGTTCATCCTCTTCCTCTGTCGTTATACCGAGCAGGGCTTCTATATCCTGCAGTTCCTGATCCTGATCTGCCGATGAATCGGAATAGTCATCACCCTTTTTCGTACCTGCGCATCCAAAAATCAGAAAGGCGCTTAAAACCAGACCGATTAATGATAGTAATATTCTACGCATTCTCTGCCTCCTGCTGTATATAAGATTCTAATTATTCTAAATTTATAAAGCGTCAAGCAACTTGTCAATCGATTTCAGGCTATAAAACGATTATTTGACATATTTAGTGCCACACCCAACATTGAAAATGTTGACAATAAAAAGGAACCGCCATAGCTGAGAAAAGGAAGCGGTAAACCGGTGACAGGAGCCAGACCGACCGTCATACCCACGTTTACAAATATGTGAAAGAACAGAATTGTTACGATCCCGATGAGCGTCGTGCTGGCAAAGGTAGCTTTTACAATTGTTGCAAGGCGGGCCAGGTAAAGCAGTAATGCCAGAAAAAGGCTCAAAATGAAAAGAACCCCGGCAAAACCATATTCCTCTCCGATTACGGAAAAAATGAAATCCGTATGCTGTGCCGGTAAAAATTTCAGATGGGTCTGGGAACCTTCGAGAAATCCCTTACCCCAGATTCCTCCAGAACCGATGGCAACCTGACTTTGAATGATCTGGTATCCGGCACCCTGAGGATCAGCCTCCGGGTTGGCAAATGTAAGAATGCGCTGCTGCTGGTAGGGACGCAGTTGAGACCACATCACCGGGGTCATCAAACCAACCCCTATATGAAGAATAAAGACGGAAATCAGTACGTATAGTTTTTTCTGGCTCAACACGAGAAAGCCAAGAATTAACAGCATCCATATAAGGAAAGCATAAAAATTGAATGACAGGATGGCCGTTACAATTGGAGTGACAAGAACAAACAGGGAAAACCAGTCCAGCCCTGTCCAGAACAGAAGAGGGATCAGCAGTGCCAGGAAAACCAATGCTGTCCCGAGATCCGGTTGACGCACAATCAGGAGCAGGGGTACGACGATCAGGGTAATCACTACAGCCAGACTTTTAAAACGATTGATATCTGACTCGCGGTCCGACAGGTATTTCGAGATAGCCAGCACGGTTGCCAGCTTTGCGAGTTCGGAAGGCTGCACCTTAATGGAACCGATGGCCAGCCAGCGTTCGGCGCCATAACCGCGAACACCGATTAAAAGGACAAGAAACAGCAAAAAGATGGTAAAAAAGTAAAAGGGAAGGGCCACTTTCTGAATAAGGCGCATTGGAATATAATTGACGGTAAGCATAAGTGCGAATCCGACCAGCATGAACAGTAACTGTTTATTGAAAAGGTCTGAACTGCCGCCATCCGCAGGATAGGTTGCACTGTAAACCGCCAGTAATCCGGCTGTTGAAAGAAGTGCAACGATCAGGACGATAAAAAAGTTAATCCGTGATAACAGGTTTTGTGCCCTCATTGATCCTCACTTTCCCGTGGAAACAAGATTTCTAAAGGCTGAAAGGATTCAATATTAAACGGGATACTTGTCGAATCGCTGAGTTCCTCCTCAACTGTATCCTTTACGGCAACATAACGTGGTATCAACCGGTTGTAAAAATACTTTTCCAGGAATTTCCGGGCGATCGGCGCTGCGATGGCACCGCCACCGCCGGCATTTTCGACAATCACGGAAATGGCCACTTCCGGCAATTCATAAGGGGCAAAGGCCATAAACCAGGCGTGCGTATCGCCGTGGGGATTTTGGGCCGTTCCTGTTTTTCCGGCCATCTCAATACCCGGTACTTTCCCCAGCCAGCCCGTACCGCCGTCACAAACCTGGCGCATGCCTTCGCGGATGACATCATACACATCGTCCGATATACCGGTTACATAACGGGTTTCTATCGGGAATTTTATAGTGGCACCGTTGGAATAATTATACATATGGTCAACCAGGTGAGGACGGTGATACACCCCTTTATTCGCCAGGATCATCACAAACTGTGCAAGCTGCAGGGGAGTGACCAGCAATTCACCCTGTCCGATGGCAAGATTAGCCAGGTTGCCTTTCGTCCATCCGTTTACACCGTATCGATTGTTGAAGAATTCGACAGAAGGAACCAGTCCACGGCTTTCCTGCGCCAGGTCAATACCTGTTTGAGAACCAAATCCGAACATCCTGCTGTAATCAGTCCAGGCCTCCAGACCTATTTTCAGACCCAGTTGATAAAAATATACATTACATGAATGCTTGATTGCTCCGTATAAATCAAGGGTACCATGACCGGAAGCATTCCAGCAATGGATTATTTTTCTGCCCAGACGGAAATAGCCCGGGCAGGTTGCCTTCCAGGCAGGAGTTATTATATCCTCCTGAAGGGCGGCAACGGCAGCCACGATTTTATATGTTGACCCGGGAGGATACCGGCTTTGAACGGCGCGGCTGTAAAGGGGCCGCGCTTCATCCGTTTGCAGACTGTTCCAGACATCGGGATCAATTTTTCCCGTGAGAAGCCTCGGATCGTAGTCGGGTTTGCTAACCAGGGCCAGTATGCCACCATTCCGGACGTCAATGGCAACCAGTGCTCCACGATAATCAACCATCAGTGATTCCGCAAACTGCTGCATTTCGTAATCCATATAAAGGAAGATATCACTGCCGTGAACAGGTGGTACATCCAGGTTATGATCATAATGCCCCAACTCCCGCCCGGAAGCATCTACGCGCAGATAACGTACCCCTTTTGAACCACGCAAGTCCAGGTCATAAATATTCTCCAAACCGCTTTTCCCGATAATGTCGCCGGATTCATACAAAGAACTGCGCGCTTCATCTTCAACCGTAACTTCCCCGACACTTCCAAAAATATGGGGAGACTGAACACCTTCCGGATAATACCGTTTCGGTTCAACCAGTGTTAAAACCCCCGGAATATACAACCGGTCTTCCTCAAGCTGAATGACCTTTCTGTATTCAATATCCCTGGTAATAATGACAGGACGGTAGCCGTAATCCTTGCGCATCTTCTCCCTGATGACATCCACCGGTATGTTTATAGCTTCTTCGAGATAGGAAAGGGTTTGTCTGTTAACCACTTTGGGAATGACGGCTACGGAGAACGAGGGACGGTTATCGACCAGAATATCCTCATCACGGTCACAAATGAGCCCGCGGACCGGGTAGCTCTGTATACGGCGGATGCTGTTATCAAGCGATTTCTGTACGTATACGGCCCGGTTGATGACCTGAAGGCGAAAAAAACCTGTTATGAGAAAGGTGAAAAGAAGCAAGACCACAACCACCAGCACAGAAAAGCGATGTTGTATATTATGCCTATCGAATTCTACCATTTTCTATTCCCTGAAATACTTGTGTGTAAACAGGTTTACAAGTACGAGCATTACAGATGTATAAACGGTATTTGGAAAAACCCTGGTATAAATTAATTGTGTAAAAGAGGTATCCGTTTTAAACTGCAGCAATCCGTAAAATATAAGTTCATGCAGAAAAATCATGATCACAAACCATAAATAATACATCATCCCTTCCAGCCGCATGGTTTTGAACTTCCCGAGTGCATACCCGGTGATGGACTTGGGAAAAGCGGTAATACCTACCGGTAAGGCTGTGAGTGCATCCTGGAGGATACCGAGAAGAAAACCACTTGAACTGCCGGAAACCGTACCGAAGCGCTTACTGATAAGTAGCACAACGATTAAAACAAAATCGGGACGCCAGCCGGCAACTTCGATCAGGGGAACCAGGACACTCTGAATTATGATCGCAGCAGTCCCGAATATGAGTATTATAAAGATGAGATACCTATTCTCGTGGTGCATCCTGCTCCTTTGACTCAAGCACGAATACTTCTTCCAACCGGTTGAAGTTGACGGCAGGTTTTACTGTAATGTCCTGAAAAAGAGCTTCATTGTTTTTACTGAATCCTGTAATCATACCCACCTTAATACCGGGGGGATAGATCTGGCTGAATCCTGAAGTAAAAAGCACATCCCCTTCCTGCACCGTAATGGTGTTGGGAACATGGTCGAGACGCAGCATATTGCCCCCGTCCCAGGTTACGATACCCAGCTCCCTGTTTCGCTGAATACGCACACTGACCCGGCTGTTGGGATCCATCAATATCTGACAAATACCGCGGTTTCCGGATAACTTCACTATTTTACCAACCAGTCCGTCTGAAGTAAGGACCGCTGCATTTTTATGAATTTTCTCTATACCACCGGTAGAGAGAATCAATCCCGATACAAAATCATGGGGGCTGGAACCGATTACTTTTGCCGGCAGGAGTTCATAACCCACTTCATATTTAAACTGGAGCAGTTTGCGGAGACGCCGGTTTTCCAGTAAAGCATCCTGTAACTGGGAGTTCTGAAAAGCCAGCTCGGCATTTTCTTTTCGAAGAGCGCTGTTTTTGCTTCTCAGGTTAAAATAAGCTGTTAAATCATGAATACCGTCGTTAACAACACCGAATGATTCGAGCGAACTGGTTCGAATACCTTCTACCAGCAGGCTGTCGCTCGAAACCATTAAGAGTGCTGATAGTGTCAGATACAATAACAATAAGAGGGATTGATAATAACGTGAAAAAAATCTATATATAATATCCACGCGTGTTTCGGTTCTTTATAAGGTTAAAGCGTCCTGCGATGTTTTAAAATGACCTTTTCATACCGTTCCGGCTGATCAAGGATTTTACCACAACCACGCACGACGCAGGTAAGCGGGTCATCAGCCACATGAATCGCCATTGATGTTTCATCCCTGAGACGCACATCGAGGTTTTTGAGAAGAGCCCCACCTCCGGTCAGAATAATACCCCGGTCCAATATATCGGATGCGAGTTCGGGTGGTGTACGCTCCAAAGATAGTTTTACAGCTTCGACGATAGTCAGGATGGAATCATTCAGTGCTTCCCGAATCTCGACACTGCTGATTTCGATGGTCTTCGGGATCCCGTCAACAAGATCCCTCCCTTTAACTTCCGTCGTTATCTCCTCTTCCATTGCTGCGGCAGAGCCGATATTGCATTTCAGATCTTCTGCCGATTTTTCACCGAGGAGGAGATTGTAATTCTTTTTAAAATACTGGATGATCGCCTGATTCATCTCATCGCCACCGATGCGGATGGAGGTGTGATTAACGATACCATTCAGCGAAATGACAGCAATTTCCGATGTTCCGCCGCCAATATCTACAATCATGTTTCCGATCGGTTCGTCTATCTCCAGCCCGACCCCGATGGCTGCAGACATGGCTTCTGCCACCAGATCAACTTCCTTGGCACCGGCACGTTCTGCGGAATCCCGTACCGCACGCTTTTCCACTTCGGTGATACCGGAAGGTACGCAGACAATGATCTTTCGGACCATCATGCGGCTTACATTGGCTTTCTTTATAAATTCTCTGATCATTATTTCTGTCGCTTCAAAATCGGCTATAACGCCATCCTTCATCGGACGGATCGTCACGATATCCTGGTGCGTGCGGCCGAGCATCTGGCGGGCTTCATTGCCGACGGCAACGACTTTATCTGAATTTTCTTCCAGGGCAATGATGGAGGGTTCATCAACAACGATACCTTTACCTTTGACATAGATTAAGGTGTTTGCCGTTCCCAGATCTATACCGATATCCGAGTTGAAGAAGTTAAATAGGGTTAATGCCATTTAGAATGCTCCTAATCAATGTTTAAAATGCCGAGTACCTGTAAATACCATGGTGATACCTGCTTCATCCGCAGCCTCAATAACTTCTTCATCCCGGATAGAACCACCGGGTTCGATGACTGCCGTGGCACCGGCTTCCGCAAGTGCCTCAATACTGTCCCGAAAAGGGAAAAATGCGTCTGATGCAACGGTCGATTGCCGCAGCGATAAACCGGCTTTCCCGGCCTTCATGATTGCGATTTCTGTGGAATCAACGCGGGACATCTGACCGGCGCCGATTCCCAGTGTTTGAGAATCATTCGTAAACACAATGGCATTCGATTTTACATGTTTTGTTATTTTCCATGCAAATTCCATAGCCTGCCATTCCTGCTCGGTCGGTTTCCGTTTTGTAACCACTCTGGCGTCACGTATCGATTCGCCGGAATCGTCCGTGCCCTGAACCAGGAAACCGCCGGCAACGGTTTTAAGATCCCAGATGGCCCGCTCCAGTTTAGCGGGATCGAATATCAGTAATCGGAGGTTTTTTTTACGAGTTAAGCGCTGCAGGGCTTCCTGACTAAATTCCGGCGCTATAATGCATTCCACGAAGTATTCGGCGAAGGATTCGGCCAGTTCGAGGGTTACGGGACCGTTGACCGCGATAATGCCGCCGAAGGCGGAAGATTCATCCGTTTTGCGCGCCTGCTTATGCGCTTCGATTAAACTGGAACCCGTTGCCACGCCACAGGGATTGTTATGTTTGATGATCACGCAGGTGGGCTGCTCAAATTCCTGCACAATCGAAAGCGCGGCCTGTAAATCAAGGATATTATTGAAACTGAGTTCTTTGCCATGAAGTTGTTGCATGTCGCCCAGCGGCTTCTTGCCACCATAACGGTAAAAACCCGCTTTCTGATGCGGATTCTCACCATAGCGTAAAATCTGTTCCAGATTTCCGCTTAGCGTGAACCGGTCGGGCATTTGTTCTTCTTCATCCGCGGCAGCCAATGTTTCGAAGTAGCTGGCAATCGTCTGGTTGTAGTGCGCCATTATCCGGAATACATCCCGTGCGCAGTTTCTGCGAAAGGTGTCCGGAATGGCACCCTTATTCTGTTCAAACGATTCCATATACGGCTTATACTGGGAAGGGTCAGTCAGTACGGTTACGGAGTCATGATTTTTTGCGGCCGCCCTTATCAGTGTCGGACCACCAATATCAATCTGTTCAATCGCTTCTTCCGGTGTAATACCTTCCTTCCGGATTGTTGCTTCGAAAGGATAAAGATTGACGACTACCAGATCGATAGGGCTGATATCAAGCGATTCCAGTTGGGAAATGTGATCTTCGGTCCGCATGGCCAGAATACCGGCATGAATTTTCGGATGCAGGGTTTTAACGCGACCGTTCAGGATTTCCGGAAAACCGGTTACAGAGCTGACGGATGTTACAGAGATCCCTGCATCTTCCAGAACCCGGAACGTGCCGCCCGATGAAATAATTTCAAAGTCTTTTTTCTGAAGAAAAGAGGCTAATTCAACAATATCTGTTTTGTCATAAACACTCAGTAATGCCCGTTTAACTGTCATTTTTTCTCCGCTGGTTCAAGAATTACCCGGTTATCTGCCACATGTACACGATCTTCAAGTAACAGTTTCAAAGCCTCAGGATAAATTTCATGTTCAATTTTAAGTACCCGTTCAGCGATTTTATCAGGGGTATCCGTTGTGCTGATTGCCACAGCCCGTTGCAGAAGGATATAGCCTTCATCATACTGCTCGTTCACAAAATGCACCGTGGCACCGGAAACCTGCATACCGCTTTTCCTGACCGCTTCGTGAACATGATGGCCGTACATACCTTTTCCGCCAAAGAAAGGTAAAAGAGCCGGATGAATATTCACCATTCGGAAAGGAAATGCAGATACAATGTCTGTACTTATCAGTTTCAGCCAGCCGGCCAGAGCAATATAATCGGTATCGTGTTCCTGAAGTGCCTGTAATAAAGCCCTGTCCGCATCCTGACGTGAATCAAATTCTTTTGGAGCATACACGTAAACCGGAACGCTAAACCGTTCAGCAATCTCGCAGGCACCGATATCCGGTTTACTGGCAACCAGTAGGTTTACGCTTCCGGGAATGTAACCCGATGCACTGTGTTCACAAATCGTCTGGAAGTTACTTCCCCGACCCGATGCAAAAACTGTGATATTCTTCATTAATCGTGTATTTTTATTTAAATTTTAATATAACAAAAACTGAATTTTTAGTCAATTAGAGTTTCATGCAACTCTTTGGCCATCTGTTTGTATGTAGCCTGCCGTTATCGCTTATCCAGCCTTATAAAATGGATTTCCAAAGGTAACCTGTCCCGTATCCGCATCAATCGTCGCCTGGACACCGAGTGGTATGGATATTTTTTTAAGGCTGTGCCCGTAAGGAAAATTGTAGATGACCGGGACGGGAAGATCACCGAAAAAATCATGAATGAGATCATCTATTTTTGAACTTTCCGTATCGCCGGGTTCGGGATCACAATCCAGGAATTCGCCCAGAATAACACCCCTGACGGAATGGAGTATACCGGATTGCTTCAACTGGGCCAGAAAACGATCTATCTTGTAAGAGCTTTCACCGACATCTTCAATAAACAATACGGCGTCTTCAAATCCGGGTTGGAAGGGGGTCCCCAACTGGGAAGCGATGAGCGATAAACAGCCGCCTTTGAGGATGCCTTCCGCCCTGCCGCTATTCAGTACATCAGCCCCGTTTTCATGAAAATTGAATGTATATTGCGGTTTTTTATTAAAAATCTGGTTGAAAAAATGCCTTTCTGTGAACGCGGGAATTCCCAGACCCATCTCCACCGCCACCATTGGTCCTGACAGCGAGGGCAGGCCGGTTTCTTTTAAGATAGCCAGCTGCAAGGTCGTAATATCGGAATAACCGGTCAGCAGCTTCGGATTGTTCCAGATCAGATCAAAATCGATGCGGTCGACGTAACGCAGACACCCCCAGCCGCCGCGTGCGCAAATAATGGCATCGACTTCCGGATTGGCATACATCCGGTGCAGATCATCAAGGCGAAGCTGATCATCGCCGGCGAAGTGCCCTTTCTTAGCCGAAAGGCTCCGGCCCTCAGCCACACGGAATCCTTTGTTTTTCAAATACCGGATGCCCTTCTCGAGTCGCTCAGGAACCGGTGCATAGGCCGGTGCGATGACACCAATAGTACTGTCTGGTTTAACTGGATTTAGCATACATACCCCGTATTTCATTGATTGGAATTATAAAACGGCTCAGAGCAATATAAAATATTATGTAATCCGAATAAAGTCTTTTGAATCCAGTTTGATTCTGACAACGCCCCGTATATTTTAGTTTGTTTTTCTAAAAAATAATAGATATTTTTATCTGAAATATATCTAAAATAAATCCGCTTTATATTATTATTCAAAACGAGGTAGGTTACGATGAAAAAGGTATTGATTGCTACGGTGAAACCGTTTGCTCCGGCAGCGGTTGAAGGTATAAAGAAGATCGTGGAAGACGCCGGCTATACGTTCGCTTTGCTTGAGAAGTATGCCGGTCAGCAAGACCTGAAGAATGCTGTTAAAGATACGGATGCGCTGATCATAAGAAGTGATATTGTCGACCGAGAAATCCTCGAAGCCGGCGATCATCTCAAAATCGTCGTCCGGGCAGGGGCCGGATATGATAATGTCGAACTGGATGCGGCTTCGGAGAAAGGGATCGTTGTTATGAACACACCCGGTCAGAATGCGAATGCGGTTGCAGAGCTGGCACTGGGTATGATGATCTACTATGCCCGGAACCTCTTTAACGGGAAACCGGGCACGGAATTGCGAGGGAAAACACTCGGTCTGCACGCTTACGGAAATGTCGGCAGGAATGTGGCCCGTATCGCAAAAGGATTTGGAATGAAGGTGTATGCTTTTGATCCCTATATTCCGAATAACGTGATGGAAAAAGACGGTATTTCGGTGGTCGACAATGTGGAAACACTATATGAAACATGCCAGTATATGTCCCTGCATATACCCGCAAACGATAAAACCAGAAAATCGATCAACAAGGAGCTTTTATCCCGGATGCCGGCAAACGCCGTGCTGGTCAATACGGCTCGAAAAGAAGTCGTTTGTGAAGACACGCTTCTCGAGATCTTTGCAACGCGCGATGATATCGGCTATGTCTCCGATATAGCTCCGGATTGTCGTGCGGAGCTCGAAGAAAAATACCCCGGCCGCGTTTATTTTACCCCTAAGAAAATGGGCGCCCAGACCGCCGAAGCGAATATCAACGCAGGCCTTGCTGCAGCCAACCAGATAAAGAGCTTTTTTGAAAACGGTGACACAACCTTTCAGGTTAATAAATAAACCCGTCTGATATCGCTTTTTAATGAGAAGAGCTTTGTAGGGCAGAGCTCTTCTCCTGTTTATGAAAAATAACTGATACCGGCCTGGTCTGCGTTCCGGCACGGAATTATCTGCGTCACTTTTTAGTTAGGATGGGTGCAGCTTATAATGCGAAACGTTAGGCCTTACCCCGATACATTAACAGGTTCATGCTGGTAGTAAGGAGTGTCTTTTATGTCTGAAAAGGCTATTTCCATGTGTCCCTTTTTCCCGGATATGCCCTGTCCGCAGGGTCACGACAGTGCAGAAGCCTGCCGTGTGCGCATGGAAACCGATTTTGATCCGGTTTCTGATTTCAGGGACAGCCTGCTGATGGAATGTGCGATTCATCGTACCCGACAGGCTGAAAAACAGAATAATAAGAATAGAAAGAGTTAGAATACGGATCAGGGAGTTGATCAAAAACATGCCTGTAACAATTAAACAAGCAAACCCCGTTTCTGAAATGAAGAAAGAATCCCTCCTGAAAATATACCGGACCATGGTCATTTCCCGGTTTCTCGATGAAAAAATGCTGATCCTGTTGAAACAGGGAAAAAGTTTCTTTCATATCGGTGCTTCCGGACACGAAGCGATTCAGACAGCCGCAGCATCGGTGATGCAGCCGGGCTATGACTATGCCTATCCCTATTATCGTGATCTTACGTTTGTACTCCAATATGGGGTCACACCGGAAGAAATTTTTCTCAATTTTCTGGCAAAGGATAGTGACCCCAGTTCGGGTGGCCGGCAAATGCCTAATCACTATGGCCACAAGGGCAGGCGGATCATGACCCAGTCGAGCCCGACGGGAACGCAGTACCTTCAGGCTGTTGGCACGGCGCTTGGTGCTGTCAGGGAAGGCAGGGATGAGGTTGTTTATGTGTCATCCGGTGAAGGGACCTCCAGTCAGGGGGATTTTCATGAAGCCGTAAACTGGGCATCCCGTGAAAAATTGCCGGTTATTTTCGTTATTCAGAATAATAAATATGCCATTTCGGTGCACGTTAAAGAACAGACAGGCGGTGGTTCCGTGTATGAAATGGTTGCGGGATACAGAGGGCTGGAACGGTTTCGCGTCGACGGCACCGACTTTTTTGCTTCAACCGATGTGATGCGACAGGCCGTTGAAAGGGCAAGGGCAGGGGAAGGGCCGACACTCATTGAAGCTGATACCGTGCGCCTGTTGCCTCATTCGTCTTCCGATTCACAAAAAAAATACCGGAGCAGCGAGGAGCTGGAGGCGGATAAACAAAAAGATCCTCTGCCGCGAATGGAAGTCGCCCTCTTCGAAGCAGGCTTTGCCACCGGTGATGATCTGGAAAAGATAAAATCGGAATGCAAACAACTGGTAAACGATGCTGCGGATAAAGCGGAAGAACAGGCGGAACCGGCAACCACCTCTTTATACGATTTTATTTTTGCTCCCGAAGACGAAGATGCGGAAGACACGTTACTCAAAGATTCGGCTGAAGGCGACCGGGCTGTTCTGGTCGATGCGATTAATCATGCGCTCAGGGAAGAAATGCGCCGGAATGAACATATGTACGTGTTCGGGCAGGATGTGGCAGACGGAAAAGGCGGGGTGTTCACAGCAACGACGGGTTTGTCAACGGAATTCGGCCGTGATCGTTGTTTTAACGCACCCCTCGCTGAATCCAGTATTATCGGGGTTGCAATCGGTATGGCAATCAGGGGATTGCGCCCGGTCGTGGAGATTCAGTTTGGCGACTATATCTGGACCGCCATGATGCAGATCAGAAACGAATTGTCAACCATACGCTGGCGTTCAGCTAATCATTGGAGTGCGCCTGTTGTCGTCAGGGTACCCATCGGCGGGTACATTCATGGGGGCTTATGCCATTCACAAAATATTGAAGGATTTTTTGCCCACCTGCCGGGTATCAAAATTGCTTACCCCTCTAACGCAGCAGATGCAAAAGGATTGCTGAAAGCAGCGATCAGGGGTGCTGATCCCGTGCTTTTTCTGGAACATAAAGGCCTGTACCGGCAGAGCTATGCCGCGGCCAACGAACCTAATGATGATTATATCCTGCCTTACGGAAAGGCCGCTGTCAGGCAGGAAGGGGAAGATATAACGGTTGTGACATGGGGAGCCCTCGTTCAGAAAACAGTGGAAGCAGTCAGAATGCTTTCATCGGATGACCTTTCTGTCGAAATCATCGATATCCGTACCATCGTTCCCCTGGACATGGATACGATCAGGAGATCTGTTCAAAAAACGGGCAAGGTGCTGATCGCGCATGAAGATACACTGTTTCAGGGATTCGGCGCGGAAATCGGTGCACAAATCGCTGAAACCTGTTTCGAATACCTGGATGCTCCCGTTATGCGTATCGGAGGCAGCGATACCCCTGTTCCCTACAGCCCTGTTCTGGAAAAACAGGCATTGCCCCAGACGGAAGGGCTTTATAATGCATTAAAAAAGCTTGCTGCTTACTGAGTAATAACGATCCGGGTTATCCGCAGGTTGAGTTAGGATAGAGGTTTTTATGAAAATCGATATGGTTATGCCCAAAATGGGAGAATCCATCACAGAAGGTACCATACTGAAATGGTTGGTTAAAGAAGGGGATACGGTTACAAAGGATGAGATGATCCTTGAAATCAGCACGGATAAGGTGGATTCCGAAATTCCGGCGCCGGTTACGGGTGTTCTGACACGGTTCCTTGCCCGGGAGGGAGACACCATTGACGTCGGTCTGCCGATTGCTGAAATTCACACCGACCGTGAACCAGCGTCTGCAGAAGATTCCGTGGAAGAAACGGACATTCCTGATACGCACCCGGAAGAGCAGCTTAGCAGCGATTCACATCAGAAAACAGATCGACGGGAAGGATCCCGTTTTTATTCACCGGTTGTAATGAATATTGCTTCGGAGAACGACTTACACATGTCCGAACTGGAAACGATAAAGGGCAGCGGACTGAACGGAAGGTTGACTAAAAAAGATATTCTTCGATACCTTAATAAAAGGGATACCGGAATCCCGGCGGAATCCCGTTCTGACACGAGTAGCTCATCGTCCGGGATGAGCGGAGGTGTTGAAATCATTCCAATGGACCATGTGCGAAAATCCATTGCCCGGCATATGGTTCTTTCCAGACAGACCTCTGCACATGTCAGCATTTACCAGGATGTAAATATGTTCAATGTGGTCCGTATCCGTGATGCGCAGAAAATGGCTTTTGAAAAACGGGAAGGATTCAAACTTAATTACCTGCCATTTATTGCTGAATCCGTCATCAGGGCTTTGAAAGAATTTCCCCTTCTGAACGCTTCGGTGGAAAATGATCGTATCATTGTTAAAAAATATATCAATCTTGGTATTGCCGTCGCCGTCGATTATGGGCTGATCGTACCGAATATTTTCGACGCGGCATCGAAAAGCCTGAGAGGACTCGCCCATGCCATACATGATGTCGCCGGCCGGGCGCGACGGAAAAAGCTGAAACCGGAAGAAGTTCAAAATGGCACCTTTTCTATTTCAAATTTCGGGATTTATGGCACGACCGTCGGCTTTCCGATTATTAATCAGCCTCAGGTTGCCATTCTTGGTATTGGTGCTCTCAAAAAACAGCCTGTCGTAATTGAAGATGCCATCGCCATCAGGCCTGTGATGTATCTTTCACTCACGTTTGACCATCGGATAATTGACGGTGCGACAGGCGCTCAATTTTTACAGATGATCTGTACTAATCTGGAATCATATGATCCCGCAATGAAGGTTTGATCCGGTCCCGTGGTTTCCAGTCTGCCAGGTACATAAACCGGAGAAGTAATAATGAATACATTGCCGTTACATAATTTTCACGAAGAACGCGGTGCTGAATTTGTAGAAAAATATCAAAAAAAAATTCCCCGGCACTATGGTAATAGCGCGGATGAACTGCTCGTTGCTTATAATAAAATAGCCGTGATTGATCATAGTTATTTTGGGAAAATTAAACTCCATGGTCCCGATGCCCTTGATCTGATTAACAGGATTTCTACAAATGATATGAAACAACTGATCATCGGATCGGTTTGTGATACGGTTTTTGTGTCACCAAAAGGGCGTATAATTGATTTTGCCCGGGTTTTGCGCTATGACGATCATTTGATTCTGGTTTGCCGGAACACCGAAGCCGGACAACTTATGGACTGGATTAATCGTTTTATTTTTCTGGAAGATGTCCGTCTGGAGGATGTAAGTGACCATTATTTATGGCTCACGGTCATGGGTCCCGAAAGTCTCCGGTTTCTGAGATCTCTCTCGGGGCAACGGGTGGTTGAAAAAGATGAACAGATATGGATTAACCATGATAATTTGCAATTCTCCGCTTTATTGAACAGTAATTACATGGTGCCGGCCTATAATTTCTGTGTGCCTTTTGAAGCAAGTCAGGGTGTTGCCGTATGGCTTGACGAAGAATTGGAACGGTATGGCGGTTTGTTTATGGGTGATGACGCTTTTCAGGTGATGCGTATTAAAAGCGGAACACCAGCCTGGGGGAATGAGTTAAACGACAGGTATAATCCGCATGAAGCACGTCTGCTGAATGCCGTAAGTTTTACGAAGGAGTGTTATACAGGGCAGGAGGTTATCGCACGTCTGGATACGTATGATAAAGTGCAGCGTCATCTGATGGTATTGACCATGGACCAGCATCCGGACGGCGTTCTTCCGCTTGAAATCTGCTGTGATTCGGAACCTATCGGTATGCTGACCAGTATTATCGATGACCCGGTCAGCCAAAAAAGTGTTGGACTGGCTTATATTAAGAAGAATTATGCTGTAGCAGCGATGGATGTTCAGGTTGATGTCATGTGTGATGAGAATCCCATTACAGCTACAATCAGCCTGCCTCCGTCGGGAGATTACAACAGGACCTGAAAATTTATGGAAATTCAGTACGGTAATTATAAAATTAAAAACGGGCTTTTCCTGGCACCGATGGAAGATGTCAGCGATTATCCCTTCCGTATGGTATGCAAAGAACTGGGAGCCGATGTCGTTTATTCCGAATTCATCAGTTCGGAGGCGCTGATCCGTGAAGCGGAAAAAGCGTTTAAAAAGATGACCATACGGCCCGAAGAACACCCGATAGGGCTGCAGATTTATGGTAACCGGATCGAGGCAATGGTGGAAGCGGCTCGCATCGCTGAAGAAAAAGAACCCGATTTTATTGATATAAATTTTGGATGTCCCGTTAAAAAAGTCGCGCTCAAAGGTGCCGGTTCCGGCTTGTTAAGGGATATACCGAAAATGATCAAAATGTGTGAAGCCGTTTCGATGGCGGTGGCATTGCCGGTAACCGCAAAAACCCGCCTGGGCTGGGACGCTAATTCAATCGAAATCGTCGAGATCGTCAAACAGATGGAAAGTGTCGGGATCGAAGCCGTTGCCATTCATGCCAGAACCCGGTCACAGGGTTATAAAGGGGAAGCGGATTGGGAATGGATTGCCAGGGCGAAAGAGGCTGTCGGCATCCCCGTCATTGGAAACGGGGACGCGACCGATCACCAGCGCGTGGCTGATATGTTTCGGAAGACCGGTTGCGATGCTGTCATGATTGGCCGGGGAGCCATTCAGAATCCCTGGATATTCCGACAGGCACGTCAATTTTTACAGACCGGTGAAGAACCGGAATTACCTTCCCTCGAGGAACGGATCCGGATATTGAAAATGCATTATTTATATACCGTTGAATACCGCGGTGAGCGGCGGGGTGTGTTGGAGATGCGAAAATTCCTGAGCGGTTACCTGCGCGGAATACCTCATATCGCCAAATTTCGGCTGGAATTAATGAAATATAACCAGGTGGAACCCATTTTTGAAAAACTGGATCAGTTGGCCGGGAATACGCTGATCAAAGACCTTGTCATTGCTTTCTGATGCATAAAAAAGGCGGCGTCTCATAGTAACGATACGCCGCCCTGATGTGTTATGCCGATGAAGTAAATGTCAATTACTGATGTCGAAACGGTCAAGGTTCATGACCTTGTTCCACACCGCCACAAAGTCTTTCAGGAATTTCTCCTGCGCGTCTTCACTTCCGTAGACTTCGGCGATGGCCCGGAGCTGGGAGTTTGAACCGAAGATAAGGTCGACACGGGTGCCGGTCCACCGGATTTCACCTGTATTGCGATCCCGACCCTCAAACAGTTCCTCGTCTTCAGAGGTTGCCTTCCATGTCGTACTCATGTCCAGCAGATTCACGAAGAAGTCATTGGTCAGCGATTCCGGCCGCTTTGTAAATACACCGTGTTCGGTTTGGCCGTAATTCGTGTTCAGAACGCGCATACCGCCAAGGAGAACCGTCATCTCCGGTGCCGTCAGCGTCAGTAATTGCGCTTTATCGAGAAGCAGGTGCTCCGCGCATATAGCATATCGGGCTTTCTGGTAGTTACGGAACCCGTCCGCAGCCGGTTCGAGTACGGAAAATGATTCCACATCCGTCTGTTCCTGCGAGGCATCTGTACGTCCCGGTGTAAAAGGGACGGTCACATCGTGCCCCGCATTCTTTGCGGCTTTCTCGATCCCTGCACATCCGCCAAGAACGATCAGATCGGCGAGCGATACCTTTTTTCCGCCGGACTGTGCACTGTTGAACTCTTTTTGGATTTTTTCAAGGGTTTGCAGTATTTTGCTCAATTGGGCCGGCTGATTAACTTCCCAGTCCTTCTGCGGTGCGAGACGTATGCGTGCGCCGTTCGCCCCGCCGCGCATATCAGAGCCACGGAAGGTGGATGCTGAGGCCCAGGCCGTCGATACCAGTTGAGAAACGGACAGACCCGTGTCGAGTATCTTGTTTTTAAGGCCGGTAATGTCTTTTTCGTCAATTAATTTGTGATCAACCGCGGGAACCGGATCCTGCCAGATGAGCTCTTCCCCAGGCACCTCCGGTCCGAGATAGCGGGATCGGGGACCCATATCGCGGTGCGTCAGTTTAAACCATGCGCGGGCAAATGCGTCTGCGAACTCTTCCGGATTCTTATGAAAACGTCTTGAAATCTTTTCGTAAGCAGGGTCCATCCGCATGGCCATATCAGCCGTGGACATCATGGTTGGAACCCGCTTTGAGGGATCGTGAGCGGCAGGAGCGAGGTCTTTTTCAGCCACATTTTTCGGTGCCCACTGCCATGCTCCGGCAGGGCTCTTTGTCAGTTCCCACTCGTAACCAAAAAGCATGTCGAAATAACCCATGTCCCACTTTGTCGGATTCGGCGTCCAGGCGCCTTCAAGGCCGCTGGTGATCGTATCATCACCTTTTCCGCTGCCGAAGCTGCTCTTCCAGCCGAGGCCCTGCTCTTCGATGCTTGCGGCTTCCGGCTCAGCACCTACGAGGGCCGCGTCTCCCGCACCATGGCATTTCCCGAACGTATGTCCGCCGGCTACGAGTGCGACGGTCTCTTCATCATTCATCGCCATGCGGGCAAAGGTCTCGCGAATGTCCCTTCCGGATGCGACCGGGTCGGGTTCACCGTCCGGACCTTCCGGATTCACGTAGATCAAACCCATCTGAACAGCGGCAAGCGGATTCTCCAGTTCCCGGTCACCGGAGTAGCGTTTATCGCCAAGCCATTCGGCTTCCGCACCCCAGTAGACATCTTCTTCCGGTTCCCAGACGTCAACGCGTCCGCCGGCAAAACCAAATGTTTTCAATCCCATAGACTCGAGTGCGCAATTACCGGCAAGGATCATAAGGTCAGCCCAGGAAATTTTTCGTCCGTATTTCTGCTTGATTGGCAGAAGCAGGAAACGTGCTTTATCGAGGTTGGCATTGTCAGGCCAGCTGTTAAGCGGTGCAAAACGCTGCGTACCTGTCCCTGCCCCGCCGCGGCCGTCACCGATGCGGTAGGTCCCGGCACTGTGCCATGCCATCCGGATGAACAGTCCACCATAATGACCGTAGTCAGCCGGCCACCAGTCCTGGGAGTCGGTCATCAGCGCATACAGATCTTTCTTAACAGCCTCCAGATCCAGTTTTTTAAATTCTTCTGCATAGTTGAAATCTTCGTCCATCGGATTGGACAGGGAAGAATGCTGGTGCAGAATTTTCAGATTCAGTTGATTCGGCCACCAGTCCCGGTTTGATGTGCCACCACCGGCGGCGTGTGTTACCGGACATTTGCTCTCTTTTTTCATTAAGCTGCCTCCTATTGTTTTAAATAATAACTTGTCTGCATTTATTTGTAATATAGCATTTTGCTATCTGTCAGGCCAATTGATTTTATCGATGTGTCAATAGATTTTGGTAATAATGAAATAGCGGCGGGTATTAAAAATGGAGGACTTTTAAAGATCACGGATACCTGCATTTTGTCATGCAGGTATCCGTGATTAAACCTTACTTTTCTGCTTTCAATCCCTTTGCCGTGCGGTTTTCCAGAGGCGGTGCCGGTGTCATTTGGGGAGGGTTCGTTTTAAGTTGTTTTAACACTTCTCCAACCACCCTTTCCACCTGCGGATCACGGCCTTTAATTAAAATGTTCGGATCATCCCACACTTCGATATCGGGTGATACACCCTCACCTTCCCAGAACCAGTGTCCGTCGTTATCATACAGCCGGGCACCGGGTACGGTGATACCGCCGCCGTCAATCAAACGGTGGCCGGTGGCCGGACCGACCAGGATACCCAGGGTCCTTTCACCGACAATGGGACCGGCTTCCAGCTCCTGAAACGCCCAGGGAAGACCATCGCCTCCGGATCCGGCCCAGCCGTTAATCAGCATGCCCACCGGTCCGGTATTTGTTTTTATCGGCCAGGTATGGTCCTTTCCATGACGCCAGTGTAAATTATAAACAACCGGACGCTGCAATAATTCGAGAAAACGATCGGCCAGTTGTCCACCGCCGTTAAAGCGCTCATCGATAATAAAACCTTTTTTATCCAGTTGGCCATAATACATGCTTACTAATTCCAACTGTCCGCGGTCGGCCGTATTGGACATGTACACATAACCTAACTGTCCGTCTGAAAGCCGGTCTACCATTTTACGGTTTTCCTCAATCCATTCAAGGTAACGCAATTTTGATTCTTCACCCTGGGTCAGACATTTTACGACCACTTGCCGGCTGTCATCGCTTTTACCACTGCTGCTGATGGTCAGTGAAACGGTTTTCCCTGACAGACCCGCGAACGCCGCATAGGGATCCTTTCGGGGATCCAAGGCGACACCATTGACCGCTAACAGGTATTCACCCTTTTTTACATCCACACCCGGCTGATCGAAAGGTGAGCGCACTTCCGTGTCCCAGCGTGCCGGCCTGACAATTCGTTTAATGCGGTAAAGATTATTACTTTGCTCCCAGTCGATACCCAGGAAACCACTGATCTGAGGCGTTACCTCTTCAGCATCGCCCCCGTAAGTATAGGTATGACCGGCACTCAACTCAGCAGCCAGGTTGGACTGCAGAGTGCTCACATCCCAGCGCGTGCGGGCATCGTTCAGCAAAGCACCGTAGCGATCACGCATAGCGTCCCAGTCCACCTGATGCATGTTGGGATCGTAGAAGAAATCACGGTGCCGGCGCCAGGTGTCCATAAAAATTTGCCGCCATTCTTCTTTCGGCACTAAATCCATCACCAAACCGTCTGTAGGGATCGGTTTTTCAATCTTCTGATTCGGTTCGGGCTTAATGATTCCATATTGCCCCTTGCTTTGCACCAGAAGCGATTTCCCATCGGCAGTCATGGTGGCACGATTTACATCTGAAATGATGGTTTCTTCTTCTCGCTTTTCAAAATCATACAGGACGAGGGCGGTTGTTTGTTCAGCCGATCCTGTGTTTGGGTATCTCAGATAAACCAGTTTATCCTCAAAGGGCAGAAGCATACCGATGTTGCCGGCCTTGGGTGGTAATAAGACGAGTCTTGTTTCGAAGTCATCAAAATCTATTTCTACGCTAATGTGTTCATCTTCCGGTTTAGATTCATCATCTTTCTTCTCTTCTTTCTTGTCTTTTTCTTCTTCCTTTTTTACGGTGTCATTTTTTGGATAAAGCAGTGATGGGGTGTCTTTTGTCAGGCTGACCGAAGCAATCTGTGTGGCATTGGGATAAATCCAGGTGCCGTCGTCCATATCCGAGTAATTTGCGGATAAATTCCTGTTGGTCAGATAAAACAGGTATTTGCCGTCCGTACTAAAAACAGGATGCATATCCTGATAAAATCCGCTGGTTGCCTGATATCTTTTTTTATTTTCCACATTATAAATAAAGATGGCATTATGCGCATTATCCAGACCTTGCGTAAATGCGATCCATTTCGAATCCGGCGACCAGGCAATGGTATAGCCATACCGCCCCCCGTGTCCGACATTCCATTGCGTGTTTCCGGCAACGGTTATTTTTTTACTTTCAATGTCAAGCACGGAGATATCATTGGTCTCATCAATAAAAGCAATTTTTTTACTGTTCGGTGACCAGAATAGACCATATCCGAAGCCTTTGTTGCGCGTGGTTAATTGTTCGGCTGCGGAATTCCCATCACTGGCCTGGAGATAGATTTCATATTCACCGGATTGATCACTCCAGTAGGCAATATGCTTCCCGTCCGGCGCCCAGGCCGGATTTTGATCGAAGGCACCGCTGCTGCGGGTCATGTTAAGAATAAACCCTTCCAGAACCGGAACATTGAATAACTCTCCGCGGGCTTCAAAGACGATTCGTTTGCCCTCCGGACCGGCCGACATGTTGCTGATATTTCCGCTGACATTGACCGATCGCGGCATTTCCACCGAAAGATCAGTAACCACGTTTACATTGATAACCTTGTACTGCTGCGTTGCAAGATCCATCAGGTACAATTCGCCGCCTGCTTCGAAAACAATATCCTGATTACCAGCAGACATAAAGGAAATATCAAAATCATCAAAATTAGTTATTTGGGAGGTACTTTCTGATTTGGTATCATATACCCAGATATTAAGCCGCATGTTTTCATCCTGGTCCGAAAGATAGTATATCTTATCTCCCACCCAGGCCGGTTTGCCGTCAATGGCCTTGTTTTTGGTAATATTTTCCGCTGTGTTGTTTTTCAGATCAAAAATGAGAATATCAGAGGAAAGCCCCCCGCGGTAACGTTTAAACGGATAGTTTTCTGTGATTTTCGTGATATAGGCAAGCGCATTTCCATCCGGTGAATAGCTGGCCAGTTCACCATAGGGAATAGGCAGTTTTTCCGGGAATCCACCCTCTTTGGACACTAAATAAAATGCCTTCATACGCCTGCGGCCTGCTTCACGGTCGGAGGCAAATAAAAGATGTTCGCCGTCGGGGTGCCAGTCAATCATACGATCACTAAAGGAAGGGTAGGTAATTCGGGTCGGTACACCGCCCGTCACGGGCATGACATAGACATCGGCGTTGCCATTATAGTTGGCTGTAAAAGCGATGGATTTACCATCAGGCGAAAAACGTGGCCAGGACTCTTCACCGGGTGAATTAGTAACGGGAAGGGCCGTACCCCCGTTTTTTGAAACGATCCAGATATCGCCACCGTATACAAAGGTGATCTGGTCATCCGATACGTCCATATAACGCATAAGCTTTGCGCTGATCCGGGCATAAGTCGAGTTGAATAAAAAGAGTACACAAAATAAAACGAATAGCTTCTTCATATGAGAGCTCCTTTTATGGAATGAGATAATACGGTTATTCAAAGTGGATGAGGCATCTATTCGTTCAAAATGGTCAAACCGTTTCCGCCGGAAACGATGCCTCCTTCTTGCAATGTTACGGGGTATAAACAAAAAAGTTGCCTGCAAGAATCCAAAACGAGATCACCCGATGGGCAGTGTTATAATAAAGCGTGTATATTTTCCATGTTCGGATTCCAGGCTGAACGCACCCTCATGTTCTTTGACTATACCATAACTCACTGAGAGTCCCAGTCCCGTTCCTTTATCTTTCGGCTTGGTGGTAAAGAAAGGATCGAAGACTTTATTTTTATGCTCGTCTTTTATACCCGGCCCGTTATCTTCAATACTGAGGATAAGTTGCCCATGGTTTGTATATGCATCAATTCTAATTTTTTTCACTCCCTGTTCAGAACCATATTTTTCGTCGAGGGCATATTTGGAATTGGTTATCAGATTAATTAACACCTGCTCAATCTGTTGTTTACGGCAGCGCAAATCAGGCAGGTTTGGATCGGTTCGGTTCTCAATATGTATGTGCGATTTGCGCAGCACAGAGCTGACCAAAATTAATGAATCATCGATAATGGACTTGACCGGTATCTTTTCAAAGGGTTCTATATCCTGCCGGGAGAATGATAGTAAACTACGTACAATTTTCGCGACCCGCTCTCCTTCCTCAATAATCCCCGATGAAAAAGTTTTCAGAGATTCTTTGTCGATACGGTCATGAATTAGCTGGGCATAGTTGATAATACCTGTCAGGGGATTGTTGATTTCATGGGCCACACCGCTGGCCAGGGTTCCTATGGATTCCAGTTTCTGTTGCTGATAAAGCTGGCTGCGAAATTCCTCACGTTCCTCTTCCGCTTGTTTGCGTTCGGTTATATCCATAATGGTAAAAGTAACCCCTTTTGACCAGTCATTATTGTCGAGGGGGACTGAACTCATAATTACATGAATGATTTGTCCGTCTTTACGTTTTAAGCGGGTTTCAATATTGCCAATACCGTGTTGCCTGATTTTTTCATATTTAACTTTTCCAACCATATCGTACTCACGTTTAGTTGGATAGATAAAGCGTGAGTTCCTGCCAAGTAATTCTTCCCTGCTATAGCCAAGCATATTCGTTACGGCTTCATTAACACCGGTAAAGACACGATCAACAACCACTCCTATACCAACGGGAGCGGCCCGGAAGATACTGTTCAATTCACGTTCTCGTTTTTGTACTTCCATCTGTGCCCGTTTTCGGTCGGTAATATCACGGTTATTGCCGCGTTTGCCAAGGAAATTACCGGATTCATCAAATATAGGCAGGCAGTGATGCTCCAGCCAGCGTTCATTGCCATTGTGGTGACGAATCGGAAACTCGTAAACGTGTAATGTATCCGGATCCATTTCCATATCATTAAAATGTCTTCTGATCTTTTCCCGGTATTGCTGGTCAATAATATCAAAAAACAGATCCGGGTTTTTATAAAATTCAGATGTATTATATCCCGTTATTTGCAGACAGGACGGTGAAAGGTATTTATAACTCCCATCTGTATTCATCCAGTATTCCCAATCGTTTGTATAATCGGCCAGAAGGCGGAAGTTCCGTTCACTCTCGCGCAGTGCCGCTTCCTGACTGTCGCGTTCCATTTCAGCATGAACACGTGCTGAAATATCCATGATAAAGCCTTCCAGGGCTCCTACCGTTTCGTTGCCAACATAAACACCACAACCGCCTTCCCATACGAATTTTTCCAAACCGTCTTTTGTGTTTATACGGTATTGCAGGAAAAAATGTCTGTGTGTCTTGAGCGCTTCCTGTACCTCATTCCAGATGCGTTCCCGGTCATCCGGATGGATTAATTCATTATAACTGACTTTTTTGTTATTGATAATTTCATCCGATTTATACCCGGTTAACGCGTTACAACCCTGGCTTAAGAATTTCATTGTCCACTCTTTTTCATTTTCGCACCGATAGGCCATACCAGGCAGATTCGACATCAGGTTGGATAGTCTTCTTTGATTTTCCTTCAGGGCCTCCTGAAAGCGGACGCGGTCGGTAATATCCACTGTCATACCTGCAAAGATCGTACTCTCATGCATGTCATCTTTTTGAAATGGGAAGATTGATAAGTCGACCCACTTTTCCAAGTTATTCTTCGTTATGTATCTTTTTATCAAACGATGGCTGCTTATCCGTTCCTCAATAGGTAAATCAAAGAGCCGCTGCTCATAGGACCGGTCTTCGGGATGTGTAATACTCAGCACATGTTTATTCCTGATCTCTTCGCAGCTATATCCAAGCATATCGGCAAATTCTAAATTGCATTCAA
>CAYPHA010000040.1:0-32525 GCA_964410215.1 uncultured Calditrichota bacterium
CCCTGGGTGCGGTACCTTCTTCCACGCTTGGATACGAAAAAATGTTTAACTGGGCTTTTTCCATCGATAATGAAGAAAAATTCATCGAAACCCTTCTTGACGGTCAACCTGCCCCGCCGAAATACTTTGCGGAAATGAAACGAATCAACAAAGAAGGACCCATCCTTATTGACTCGTTGCCTGAAGTGCATAAAATGAGTAATGATGAGATGTCCAACCTGATCGATAAAAAAGCCTGGATTATCGACACCCGCAGCCAGGAAAGTTACGTAGAGAAGCATATCGTCGGAACCACAGGCATTCCCTTTACAAAAAGTTTTAATACGTATGCCGGCTGGGTGACGCCTTACGACAAGCCGATCTACCTGATTATCGATGAAGCCCACATGGATGAAGCGGTATATGATCTGCGGTATGTCGGTTTTAACCAGATTGAAGGATTTTTCACACCGGATGTCATTGATTATGCGGAATCCGAATCATCCTCTCTTCGCCTCATAAAACCGGAACAGGTTATTGAAGATGTGAAAAAGGGTACGCTTCAGGTCATCGATGTGCGAAATGAAAACGAGTATCGTGATGGACATATACCCGGTTCTGAAAATATTCCTTTAGGAGAATTGCAGGATTCGATGGGAAGGATAAAAAACAATGATCAGGACATTCTGCTTATTTGCCGCAGCGGTGGGCGGTCTTTTGTCGCTGCCACCCTGCTCCGGTCACAAGGTTTCAAAAACGTAATGAACCTTGCCGGTGGGATTCAGGCATGGGCACTCTCAGAATATCCCATACGGAAACCGTCTGACCTGCATCGTGCAGCATAGTAAACTGGAAACTATTTGGAGGATTATAAAATGACAGAAGTCATTGTATGGAGCGGCTGGATCGGGGGTATTGCCGTTGGTTTTTATGCCCTTGCCCAGTTACTGATATCAGGGAAACTGCTTGGTGTTTCCACCGGTTTCGGAAACCTTTGCAGCTATTTCTCGAAGGCATCCTTTTTCAAAAAAGGTGATTTCGCGCAGCCGAACAACTGGCGTCTCTGGTTCCTGATCGGCCTGCCTCTCGGCGGGTTGATCGCCGCGCTGACGTCTCCCGGCGCAATATCCATGAGCTTCCATCTGGGAGCCTTATATGAATCCGTTATGCCGGATGCCCTGTGGATGAAGGGACTGGTGTTGTTCGGAGGCGGCATTATGATCGGTTTCGGTTCCCGTCTGGCCGGGGGCTGTACAAGCGGTCATTCCATTGCGGGCATGTCACTGCTAAATCCACCCAGCATCCTTGCTTCAGCCGGATTCTTTGCAGGCGGCATTTTAATGGTTCAATCACTGTTTTATTTCCTGGGTTAACAGGGGGGCAAAAGTTATGAATAATGTATCACATAAAATACTGTTTCTGGGGCTGGGTGCCCTGTTCGGATTTATTCTCAGTCGTGCCGGAGCGACTACATACGATTTTTACGCAGGCCTGTTCCTGTTCCGCGATCTGCAGCTGCTCTGGGTTATTGCCGTCGCGGCGACACTGGGTATGATCGGTGTTCAGGTTTTTAAACGCTTCAGAGCAAAATCGCTGATCGATCACAAACCGCTTTCCCTTAAAGGCAAGCCTTACAAGAAAAGCCTGATACCCGGTTCTCTTCTGTTCGGAATGGGCTGGGGACTGGCCGGTGCGTGTCCCGGCACAGCCCTCGTCATGCTTGGTGAAGGCAAACTTGGTGCACTGATTACCATCGGTGGCATTCTGGCCGGCACCTGGTTTTACGGTTTACGGATGAGCAGATCGCAAAAGGAGTCGAAACCAATACGGCGCAAAGCCGCCTAATGTTCCGTTTAACAAAAAACCCGGCTTAAGCCGGGTTTTTTTATGCGGATCTTAATACCGGATTATTTTTCTTAAGATAAAGGACTTCTCCAACCAGTTTTTTCAGTTGCTCCAGGCTGACGGGTTTGGACAGAATCCTCCACACGCCATACTGTTCCCTTTGTTCCGTTGTAACTTCTTCTCCCCACCCCGTTATAAAAACGATGATCATATCCGGGTACTTGTCCTTGACCTGTTCAGCCAATTGCCAGCCATTCATACCGGGCATTCCGAGGTCCGTAATCAATAAGTCATACCTGTTTTTTTCAAGTATTTCCAGTGCTTCAGTGCCGCTTGTCGCCGTATCGGCATGATGGTTCAGCGAAGCAAGCATTTCACTTCCAAAGGATCTGATGAATTCCTCATCATCGACCCATAAAACCTGCGCTGATCCATTTGCAACCGATTCAGGCTTATTATTAGAATCGACCGATCTTTGTGCCCGCGGGAGTATAACATTCAGGGTCGTACCTTCTCCGGGGCTTGTATGATCCACAAAGATGCGTCCCTGGTGTTCATTGATAATAGAATAGGCATTGCTCATACCGACCCCTTTACCCTGTTCAAAACCTTTCGTTGTAAAGAAGGGTTGAAAAATCCGGCTTTCTGTTTGTTCATCCATTCCCATTCCTGTATCTGTTATGCTGATACAGACCCGGTCTCCATCCACATATGTTCTAAAACGAATAGTTCCTCCATTGGGCATTGCTTCCACACTGTTTTTAACAATATTATAAAACACACTTCGTATTTCTGTTTTATTAGCGGAAATGTACAATCCATCTTCAAAATCAGTTTTAATGTTGATCGAAATGCCTTTTTTATGTGATTGATCGGCCCATAAGCTTTTCGTCTGCATAATCGTTTCAGACAAGAGCCTGTTGACATTACAGGTTCTCTGCGTTCCGGATTTACTGCGCTTGCGGGCGAAACGCTGTAAGTGTCTTACCCTCATTGAAGCGGCCTGGGCAGATTCCTTGATTGATTCCAGATACCTGCGGGAATCAACGGGTAACTCTTTCATCAGAACCAGTTCCACTGCTCCAAGAATACTCTGCATGGCATTATTATAATCATGTGCGACACCGAAAGCCAGTTCACCCATGGCGCTTAAACGCTGGTTATTGATAATCGCTTTTTCCGTTTCTTTCCGCTCCGAAATATCCATTTGCGTACCTATCATTCGCAGCGGTTTGTTATCGGCCGTTTTAGATATTACTTTGCCACGATCCATCACCCATTTATAATGGCCATCTTTACAAAGAACACGATGTTCACTGCAGTATATCTCTGTCTTTCCGTTAAGATGTTTTCGAATTTCACGTTCCACACGTTCAGCATCGTCAGGATGAATCCTTTTTTTCCAGCAGTCCAGTTTCCCCTTCAGTTCTCCATTGGTATGACCCAGAATTTTTTTCCACTGTGGTGAGAAAAACACTTCATCGTTGAGCATATTCCAATCCCAGAGACCAAGGTGGCTGCCATCCACCGCAAATTGCCAGCGCTGTTCGCTCTCCCTCAGTTTTTCTCTCTCCTCCAGAAGCTTCAGCTCCAATTGTTTTTCATGGTCAATATCCATTAGCGTCATACGGATGTATTGTTGACTAGCTGAATAATAGCTATCCAGATTACTGAGCAGGCGCACGAAAAAGGGTTTTCCATCGGTTAATTTCATTTTCAGATCATCCATCACCGGTCCCTTAATTTCCCGCACTTTTTTCACATGAAAATAAAAAATATCCTGGTAATCCGGATGGATTAGCTTCTGGAACATCGTATTTTTCACATCATTGACGTCCAGATTCAGCATTTTACAGGCCGTGGCGTTAATATCGACAATTTTATTATTATCACTTAATATAAAGTATCCGACAGGTGCAGTATTGAAGAGATCGGCGAAACGATTTTTAGCGTGGATCAGATCCTGCTGCGACGCCTGCAACTCCTGATTCTGCTGCTCCAGCTCGATCTGGTAAATACTCAGTTCCTCAACCAGGCTTTCGAGACTTTTTGTATACAGATTTTTATCAGCGATACCCCGCTGTTTCAAAATCCTTTCTGCTTTTTTACGAAGTGAACGGTTCATCCCTGTCCCCCCTGGGATTGCTTCATGCGTTGTGTTACATCATCAAATATAGTATAAACCTGGAAGGGGCTGCTTTCCCCCTTATTAAATAAAGGTATTGCTGTAATATTGATCCAGGTGTATTTTTCATTTTTCGGATTATAAACCCCCATAATGACATCATGAACTTCTTTACCCGTACCCAATGCAACCATGGACGGATGGGTATCGCCTGGAAAATCACTACCGTCTTCGTGAATAGATTTCCAGCGCGGATCTATCGATTCAATCCCTTTCATCTGGCCGAGTGAGAGTCCGAGCATCCGTTCAGCCGCCGGATTAGCATCGACAATTCGTCCCTGCGCATCCTGGTAGACGACGCCCTGCTTCATCGTTTTAAACATCAAATTTAACTTCTTGAAATTCAGTTTTTCTTCAACCTGTCTGCTTATATTCATCACGACACCGCATATCATAAGGGGATTGCCATCATCATCCCGACTGCTGACAGCCCCTTTATCCCGGAACCACAGGTATGAACCGTCTTTGGTTTGCATTCTGTATTCAACCTCATAGACCGTGTTCTTACCTGACAGATGATCACGCATAGCCTGCATAGCCTTTTCTTGATCATCCGGATGTATACGTGATGTCCAGTCTTTCAGATCAGGTCCGATTTCATCCGGTTTAAATCCGAGCAGGCTGTACTTACTTTTACCGGCAACAACCTTGTTGGTCTTACAATTCCAGTTCCACCACGAAATCTCATCAATTTCCATGGCCATTTCCATCTGGCTGGAAAGTTCGTCTATCTGCTTAAGGCTTTCTTTCAGATTCGTGATATTCACGAAGGTCACAATAATGCCTTCCACGGCATTTTCAGCGGTACGATAGGGAATGATACGAACCAGATACCATTCATTATTCGAATCCCGGACTTCCCGGTCACGCGGTTTTAGATCTTCAACCACCTTATATATATCAGTCAGAAAACCTTTGTAAAGGTTCTCAAAGGAAAAGTGATGGATAGGACGGCCGATATCAGAAGCCCTTATATTGGTCAGTTCGGAAGCCACATCATTGGTCTTGCGGATATTGAGACTATTATCGAGAAAAATGGTTCCGATATGGGTATTCTTCATCAAGTTATCCATATCCGCATTAAGTTCAGTCAATTCCTCAATTTTTTTGACATATTCCGAGTTAACCGTATACAGTTCCTCGTTGACCGATTGCAATTCTTCATTCGTGCTTTGAAGCTCTTCATTGGACGCAATCAGCTCTTCATTTGAAGACTGCAGTTCTTCATTGGATGTTTCCAGCTCCTCCACTGTCGCCTGCAGGCTTTCACCTTTAAACTGCAGTTCTTTTTCCAGTTCTTCAATACGTTCCAGGTAGTGATCATTACCCGGGAGATGATCGATTTTCTGCTTCTTTTTATTTTTTTCTTTGCGGTCCGATTCCAGGAAGGAAATCAGAAAATAAACCTCCCCACTTCGGCTGTCTGTAAACTTTCTCCCGGAAACCGTTATGGTGGTTTCCGGCAACTCCGGTAAGGTAATATCTGTCAACTCAATGGGATTCCGGCTTTTTTCAACACGTCTCAGGAGACTGCTGACCATGACACCCAGTTGCTTCGGCAACATTTTCAACAGATTAAAACTAACCTGACCTACCGGCAGTGTGATGAATTTATTCACCTGATGGATCGTATGCAGTACATCATAATTTTGATCGATAATGACCGACGGGGGGACAAAAGCGCCTACTATCTCATCAAACATGGCGTCAAACATCAAAACTTTAGGTTTCCGCGCCTTTAGTAACGTTGAAGCTCCCGACAGATCAGCATGGTTCCGCTGTATGCGTGTTTTTCCAAAGCTGTCCAGATAAGGCGGACTGAATCCCTGGCGCCTCTGGTATATTTTTGCCTTGCTGTCCAGGGTATCAAATCCGTCCGTCAGGGTGCCGACCGATTCACTGGTTCCCAGGAATAAAAAAGCATTTTCATTCAATGACAAATAGAATAATGACAAAACGCGTTGCTGGGCGGGTATATTAAGATAAATCAACAAATTCCGGCATGATATTAAATCTATTTTGGAAAAGGGGGGATCACGCATGATATCATGCTTTGCAAAAATAATCATTCCCCGTACCGTATCGTTTATCTGATATCCTCCGTCCCGCCGTACAAAATAATGATTTAAGCGTTTAGAAGAGACATCGGATGCGATACTTTCCGGATATAATCCGGTACCGGCATATTCAAGGGCATTCGTATCCACATCAGTTGCAAAGATCTTCACTTCACGCATCAGGTTGCGCTGAGACATTGATTCGAGGAATAGAATAGCAATGGAATAAGCCTCTTCTCCTGTGGAGCATGCCGTGACCCATACCCGGATCTCTTCATTTTTAGCAGTCTGCCTGAGCAGTTGGGGTATGACTTCCGTCTCCAGTTTTTTATAGGCTTCCGAATCCCGGAAAAAACGTGTCACCCCGATCAGTAATTCATTGAATAGTGTGCTAATCTCACGGTTGTTATTCGTAAGGAAATGAACATAATCCTGCAGATTTTCGAATCGATTGATGCTTATGCGTTTTTCCAGCCGTCGTATAATTGTATTATCTTTATAATCGGAAAAATCAACGCCTTTTACGTCTCTCAGCAGGGCAATCACTTTGGAAAGCAGGTGTTCATCCTGATTAATGAGGTTTTCAATATTATCCGTTTTTTTTATAAACGGGTGTCTGATATAATTAACCAGTTCATCGGCCAGTTTGGCAGGAGGAAGTATAAAATCAACCATCCCAGTGGATATAGAACTGCGCGGCATACCATCAAATTTTGCGGAGCGGTCATCCTGCACCATGGCCATACCGCCATACTCCTTGATTGCCCGAATACCGAGTGTACCGTCACTTCCGGTACCGGAAAGGATAATACCAATGGCATTTTTTTCCTGATCCCTGGCCAGAGAACGTAAAAATATATCGATAGGAAGGTTAAGTGATTTATCCTTTTTTTGGTCGGTGAGGAGCAATTTGCCATGGAAGATGGTCATATTTTTACGTGGTGGAATGAGATAAATATGATTTTCTTCTATGGACATACCATCTTCCACCCGGTGTATGACCATTTTAGTAAAGCGGGCCAGCAGTTCATCCATGAGACTTTTATAATCCGGCGAGAGGTGTTGTACAACGACAAATGCCGCACCCGGGTCCGGCGGCATATCACTGAAAAATTCCTGAAGCGCTTCGAGTCCGCCTGCAGACGCACCGATACCGATAACCGGAAAATCCAGGATATTCAAATGATTCAGTTCAGAGTCATAGTCTGATTCGGCAAAAAAACCGTTTTTGTCGTCTGTCATCATGAATACCCGCTGTTTTAACTGTTCTCACTATTGGTCATCGGCAATTTTATCATAAATCGTGTATATTGCCCTTCCACCGATTCAACTGTCAATTCCCCGCTGTGCTCCTTAATAATTCCATAGCTGACTGATAAGCCGAGACCGGTGCCTTTGCCTCTGGGCTTTGTAGTAAAAAAAGGATCAAATATCTTGCTTTGATGCTTTTGTGCAACGCCGCTGCCATTATCTTCGACGGTTATATATAAATATTTACGTTTCTTTTCAGCAATTATCGCTATTTGTTTTTTTTCGCTCAGGTTCGCGTATTTATTATTCAAGGCATAACGAGCATTGGTCAACATATTGATGAATACCTGTTCAAGCTGGAACTTCCGGCAGTAGATCATGGGATTTCCACTCTGAATATCAACAATAATTTTAATATTCTCTTTACTGAAGACGGCCCCGAACAGGTTCAGGGCATCCGTAATCACATCTTTAATGGATGTCAGACTTTTAGGTTCCGTATCTTCCCGGGCGAAAGAGAGCAGGTTCCGGACGATTTTCGCTACACGCTCGCCTTCATACATAATACCTTTGGCAAATTCGCTTAATGATTTATTTTCTATACGGCTTTCAATAAGCTGTGCGTAATTGATAATTCCGTTTAAAGGATTATTGATTTCGTGTGCAACCCCACTGGCCAGCAGACCAATCGACTCCAGTTTTTGCTGTTGGTATAACTGTGATCTGAGTTTTTCCCTTTCTTCCTCGGCCTGTTTCCGTGCGGTTATATCACGGTTGTTACCTCTCCTGCCCTGCAGGTCGCCATATTCATCGAATACAGAGACACAGGTGTGCTCCAGCCAGCGTATTTCACCATTTTTATGCCGGATCGGAAAATTGAAATGATGAACGGTCCCTTTTTCAATCTCCTTTTTTTCAAAATGACTCCTGACTTTTGAACGGAATTTCGAAAGAATGATTTCAAAAAACAGTTCCGGATTATTATAAAAATCATCCGCTCTATAGCCGGAAATCTTCTTACAGGAAGGCGAGACGTATTTATAGCTACCATCCGGATCTAACCAGTATTCCCAGTCATGTGTATAATCCGCCAGCATACGGTAATTTCGCTCACTTTCGCGCAGCGCCTCTTGTGCCTGTTTCAATCTGCTGATATCGACATGTGTGCCTACAAACCGGTATGCTTTTCCCGTTGAATCCTGGACGGCACTGGCCCGCGCCAGGATATCCACAAAGTGGCCATCTTTATGTTTCATTTTTATTTCCGTTTCCATCCGCTCGGTTTTTCCCTTCAGATGGTCGTCGATTAACTGTAAGGTCCGTTCGACATCTTCCGGTCTCGTCAGGCGTTCCCATTCGGAAAACGCGCTTTTAACTTCGTGATCTTCATACCCAAGCATCCTTTTCCAGGAAGGTGAATAATAGACGTTATTCGTTCGCAGGTCCCAGTCGAAAACCCCATCCGTTGTTGCCTGCATAGCCAGCTCAAAGCGTTCTTCACTTTCTTTGATCGCTTGCTGATACTGAACCTGATCTGTAATATCCTCACCAAATTCCGCTAGCCCGACAAGGTCGTTTTTTTCATCAAATACAGGATACGCACGAAGCATATAATGGCGTCCGTCCGGTGTCTGTTGTTCACCTTCCTCCGGTACACCGCTTTTAAGGGCACGTAATACAGGGCAGTTTTCGCATGGTATATTTCTGCCGTGCCATAATTCATAACAGTGAAAACCGACCATTTCATCCATCACTTTTCCCACTGAATCGGCTGCTGCTTTATTTGTCCAGATTATTCGAAGGCTGGTATCGTAGTATGCAATAAATTCCCTGGAAGCATTAAGAATCAGCTCCTTCTGTTGTTCACTATCCTGCAATTCTTTCTCAAGTTGCTTTCTCCTGCATTCCTCCCGGTATTTCTTCAAGCGTATTTCGAGAATGGGTGCAACAAAAGCGGCAACTGTTTCCAGATTCATTAAATCTTCTGCTGTATAATCCGCCGGTTTGTTACCAACAGCAATCTGCCCGATCAGCTTCTCACGGCAGATAATAGGTACAACCATTGCCCTTTGCAGTTTTATATGCCCTTCGGGTGCATGCAGTCCACTGTTGCGAATGAATGAACGCTTTTCGATCAGGGATCGTCCCCAGAGTCCTCCCCAGATGCCACGCGGGAAACGAATATCCTTATCCGGTATTTCGCATTTATCCCAGACATGATGCGTCATGGAAGGACATATCAGGTCCCCTTTTTCATCAATGTATCCGAAATAGCCTTCGCTGCTTCCGCTATCATTCAGAATAATGTCGAGCAGATCGGCATAGACGTCTTCCTCACCGTCCAACAGCAGAACCTCTGCAATTTGCTGTTTTAACTCCAGCTCCGCATTTGATTTCTGGAGCTGATTCCTGGTAATGTTCAAATCCGTTACATTAATATGCGTAACCAGGACGGTCCTTTTACTATCTTTCTGACCTGTCTGATTAAATGATAACAGGGGAACCACCAGCATATTGAACCAGCGTTTTTTGTCCGGGCTGTGACAGGAATATTCCATTCTAAAAATGTCACGTTTAGCTTCTATCACCTCCCGTATGTCTTTGTTGATCGCTTGAATTTTTTCGATAGAATCGGTCAGGTTTGCACGATAATTCAGATCAAAATATGATTGGTTGAGGTAGAAATTTTTTGATTTCGGTAAATTATTTTCATCAGCAAATCGTCGCCATTCAGCATTAACCCATATTATGATGCCTTCCGGATTTAAAACCGCAATACTTTCCGGCACAGAGTCAAGAACAAGGTGGGAGAACTCGAGGCTATCATTAATTCTGTCATTCGCCATGCCAAGTTCCTGTGCGTATGTGCCCCCGTTTTTCCAGTTCCTGCGATGAGTAGCCAAATATCAGATACACGTTTTTGCTGACATACGCAATCGTTCCATCTGACTTTGTTGAAAACACAGCAACCGGAATAGATTCGAGGACGAATTCACGAAAATCGTCCGTCATTTTATTTACTCGCTTTGTACGCCGTTTTCGCTGATCCACATGGATGCCAGTTTAATTAATTCCATTGAACTATCAATATTCAGTTTCGATTTGATATTTTCACGGTGGGATTCTACGGTCTTCACACTCAAGTACAATTTATCGGCAATCTGTTTATTCTTCAGACCGCGCCCGATCAGCTCGAAGACATTAAGTTCACGGTCGGTCAGCCGGTTAATCGGGTCTGCTATAACCGTCTGATTTCCGGACACAACTTTCTCGAGGAGGATGGTATTCATCCGTTCACTGAGGTAGATTCCCCCTTGTTTGATCTTCTCGACAGCTTCAATTAGTTTATCCGTTCCCTCCTGTTTCATAACATATCCTCTGGCACCGGCTTTAAGGGCCCGTTCGGCATATATCTTTTCATCATGCATCGAAAGGACCAGCACCAATATTCCGGGTTCCCGGGATAATATGCTTTTGGTTAATTCAATACCGTCGATCCCTTTCAGAGAGATATCTACAATGATAAGATCCGGTTTGTCCCGTTCGAGCTGATCAATTGTTTCATTTGCATTATCGGCGGTACAGCATATTTCCAGCCCCGGCTCCTCATTCAGCAGCCGGAGCAGGCCCTCTCTTACCACAGGATGGTCATCAACAATCATGATCCGCGTTTTTATCGTATCAGACATTATGTATTTTCCTCTTCGAGTTTCATCAGGCAACTCACATCAGTTCCTGCATTTGGTGAACTCCTTATATCAAAGGTCGCATTAAGGAAGCTCGCACGACTGGCCATACCATAAATGCCCAGGCCTTTCCTGGCATTGGAAAGTGACGATATGCCGACGCCATCATCTTTTACAGATAAGTGTAATTCATCATGCAGCCTTGTGATAGAAACCTCGATCCTGCCGGCCTTTCCATGCCGGATCGCATTATTAACCGCTTCCTGAATGATACGATAGATATGTATATTCTTTTCATATTCAATATTAGATAGACTGCCCCTGATATCTAAAATACAGGTAACTTCATAATACTCTCTGAAGTTATCAATCAGATCCCGGAGTGCTTCTTCCAGTCCGGCATTTTCGAGTCTGGAGGGATACAGGTTGTAGGAAATGGAGCGGACATGGCCGATAGCAGTATTCAGTTGATGCAATAGCCTGCGCGCATCCTCTTTTTCAGGCAGATCCTGCTTCTCGAGTCTGTTAGCCAACGTTTTCGTCATAAAAGCCAGCCCGGTTAATTCCTGGCCGATCCCGTCATGAAGATCCTGGCCGATACGGCGCTGTTCCATTTCGCGGACGTTCAACACCTTCTTTTCCATCTCCTTTTCATAGGAAATATCATTTTTAATGGCAATATAATTAACAATTTCGTCATTTTTATTCAATACGGGTGAAATAACAGCAAATTCCCAATAGCGTTTCCCATCCTTTCTCCGGTTGAGAAATTCGCCCTGCCACGTTTTCTTTGCTGTCAACCGTTCCCACAGCATTTTATAAAAATCGTTTGTATGCTGTCCGGATTTCAGGATACGCGGATTTTCTCCGAGCACTTCATCGAAATGATAACCGGTTATTTCAGTGAAACTGGGGTTGACATACTCGATATCGCCATTCGTATCCGTAATGATAACGGAGGCAGGGCTTTGTTCAACAGCATGATACAGTTTGCGGATTTCCTCGGTTTGTTCATCAATGATATTTTCAAGCTGTTTACGATACCGCTCGTTCTTGATTTCCAGCTTTCGCCGTTCTTCTGCCAGTTCTTTTACAAGAAAAGCTTTCCGGGCAGCCTGGAGTATGGTGATCCGGTCCACCGGCTTGCACAAATAGTCAAATACGCCTGCCCGCACCGCTCTGGCAGCATTTTCAATAGTCGGCTGCCCCGTGATAGTGATACCAACAATCGAAGGAAATTCAGTGGTGATTTTCTCAAAGAACGCGATGCCATCCATGTCAGGTAGAACGATATCCATAATCATCACATCGATTTTTTTCGCATCCAGAATATCATAGGCTGCTTTTTCATCACCCGCAGCATAAACCGTATACCCCTCTTCCTTAAGAAATTCACTAAGCGTCAAACGGATGCTTTTTTCATCATCAACAATTAAAATATTTCGCACACATGGCACTCCCGTTTAACTGAATATCTTTTCTATTTTATTGGCAAGCGCACTAACGGAGAAAGGTTTCTGGAGAAAAATGATACTGTCGTTCCGTTCAACCCGGTTGAGAGATTCCTTGCGAGCATATCCGGAAGTGAAAATGATCTTCAAGTCCGGATTATATTTGCGGATCTTCTGTGTAAATTCAATACCACCGAGTTTGGGCATGACCAAATCCGTAATCAATAAATTAATCTGTTTCCGGAAATGATTATCCTGCATCATTTCCAGGGCCTGTTGTCCGTCTTTTGCTTCATGCACATTATAACCAAATTTTTTCAGGGCATTGCAGATCAGATTTCTGACAGCATCATCATCTTCAACAACCAGAAGCGTACCCTCCGCGCGTTTATATTCTGCTTTCGGAACGACTATTTTCTTAACCGGTTCGCTTTCCTCCTTCGACCATAGTATCGTAAACGTACTGCCCTTACCGACTTCCGACTTTACATTGATAAAAGCCTTGTTTTGCTGAACTATTCCGTAAACCGTTGCCAATCCAAGGCCGGTGCCCTCACCTTCCGCCTTGGTTGTATAAAAGGGATCAAAAATCCTGGCCCTGGTCTCTTCATTCATACCGATTCCATTGTCGGAGACGCGAAAAAAGACATAATGCCCCTCAACAATACCGCCATGATCTGTATTTACGAAGGCAGAGGCTTCTTCCGCCCCTGTTAGAATCAAAATTTCTTTACCGTTTTTATTATCGTCAACAGCATCACGGGCGTTAACAACGAGATTCATGAGAATCTGTTCGATTTGTCCCGGATCAGCCTTGATAAAGAGAGGTTCCGTGCTCAAGGAGGTTTTTAAATGGATATCTTCCCCGATCAGGCGCCGCAGCATTTTATCCACCCCGTTTATGATGTCATTCAGGTCAACTATTTCAGGCTGTATCACCTGTTTTCTGCTGAAAGCGAGCAACTGACGGGTCAGATGTTCCGCCCGTTTTGTTGTTTCCTGTATTGAAAGAACATCACTATACGCAGGATGGCCTTCCTTAAGTTTCATCAGGCCTAATTCGGCATATCCGTTCATGACCGTCAGCAGATTATTGAAATCATGGGCAACCCCACCGGCAAGTTTTCCAATGGACTCCAGCTTCTGTGATTGGAGCAGGCTTTTTTCCAGTTCCTTGTATTTAGTCAGTGTCATAGCGGTAACCGCCAGGTGATTGGGACCCCCATTGGCCGACTGTATTAAAACACCACTCATGAGCATGGGAAACTCGTCACCGTTCTTATGCACATGCCAGATTTCCCGCCCTTCGAACGAGCCGTTTTCCTTTAATTCTTCAATCGTTTTCCGCACCACAGCCATTTGTTTTTCTGTGTGTAAAATACTCAGATTCTTATGTAGTAGCTCTTCGGGTGTATAACCATGTTGCTTTGCAAAAAACGAATTGATATAAGTGAGATTGCCTTCAAAATCTGATATAGCCGAGCCAAACAGGGCATTATCGGCAATGGATTTAAACTTATGAATTTCATTTTCTGCTTTTATACGAAGGCGAATATCACGGATAATGGTCGTATACAGCCAAATATGGCCCTCTTGTATACCGGAGACCGAAAGTTCTACCGGTATATTTTCACCGGACTGACTGATTCCAATACCATTTTGCTGTTTTCCAGCGGAATTCTTGTCCTCGAAATAAAAGGTCGCGTTAAGGAAAGAGGTAAAATCATCGCCATACTCTTTCATGGAAAGGATTCGCTGCAGGGGCATTCCCAATGCCTTAAATTTTGTATAGCCGAATAGCTTTTCGGAAGCATTATTCCACATCACGATTTTGCCGTTCTGATCGAAACAAATAATTGCGTCCGTCGCGGTTTGAAGAAGTTTGTGAAATTTTTCCTCACTACGCTTCAGAGCATATCGCTGCTCTTCCATACGTTTAATTTGTGCTTTTAGCTTGGTGTTTACCGCCCGGAGTTCACCCGTGCGTTCCCTGACCATCGATTCCAACTGACACTTATACCGTTCCCGTTCTTCTTCGATTTTTTTTCGTTCATCGGCAAGGCGTTTCATATTGGAAGCAGAAAGAACGGCTTTGACAATGGCATCCTGAGTAACAGGTTTTCTTAAAAAGTCAAACGCGGATTGACGAATGGATTGCACGGCTGCATCGAGCGTGGGCTGTCCTGTCATCATGATAACAGGGATATCCGGATCAATTTCTTTTACCGTTTTCAGCAACTCGACTCCCGATACTTCCGGAAGTATGACATCGGTAATCAGGACATCAACCGATTCTTTTTTCAGCAGCTCAATGGCACTTATCGCATTCTCTGATGTATATACGGTATGACCGATGTCTTTTAGAAATTCCTGGAGAGTTATACGAATGCTTCTTTCATCATCAACGATTAGCACTTTTGCCATACAATCCCCCATAAATGGATAGAGGATGATCTCCCTGTGAACTCATTACTCCTCCATTGCAGTAATATAGCATCTTGAATGTTCTTTCGCATAAAAATCAAGCCTGCCCCGATATTTGGAGCACCTCCCTATGCTCCGGTAGGGGAATCCCCTACCTTCAGGCCATTGCCGGCATCTTTTCCCCTGTTTCTTTTTCCAGGCAATCTTCATCTTCCCGCGGTAAAAAATCCGTATGACTGCTCTGTTTGAACTGGGAAAGTTCAGATAATGAGAAAACCTTGTTCAGATCAAGAATAATAATAAAATTATCATCATTTTTACCCATTCCCTTAATGAAATCCGTATCAAGGCTGTTACCGATTTTTGGTGCAGGCTCAATATCTTCCGGGTTCATTTCGATCACTTCCTTGACCGAGTCGGCCAGGCATCCAAGAATTATTGTCGCACCCTCTATGTCAACCTCAACGATGATTATACAGGAATCGATTGTCTTTTTTGTCTCTTCCATACCAAACTTCAACTTAAGGTCGACAATCGGCAGGACGCTTCCCCTGAGGTTTATAACACCCCGCATATATGGGGGTGTTCTTGGTACTTTGGTAACTTTATCGAAGTCGAGTACAGATTGTACCTGGATAATATCCAGTGCATACAGTTCATCATCCAGACCAAATGTAAGGTATTGTGCCCGGCTTGTTATTTTTTCTACTGACATATGTTTTCTCCAATATTGATATACATCATACTATTCAGCATGCAAGCTGCTGGAAAAAAAAGCCCATTTTAATAACGCACAAAGTCCTCATCCTGTTCGTCAGGCTCAGCGCCGTTGCCTTCCATTACCAGTTCGATACCGGTACTGTTTTCGGTTTTACGTTTCTTCTGCCCGCTTGATGGTTCTTTTGTATCCCCATTACCATTGTCCGTCGGTTTGACCGGTGAAAAGGTTTTTTTCACATCACTACGCGAACGTGTTTCAATTTTAAAGAACTCTATCGTACTCTGCAGTTGCTCGGCCTGACTTGAGAGCTCTTCGGCGGTGGCTGACATTTCTTCAGCGGAAGAGGCGTTTTGCTGGGTGACTTTATCAAGTTGCTGAATGGCATCATTAACCTGTTCACTGCCTTTACTCTGCTCGGCGCTTGAAGCGTTGATTTCCTGAACCAGTTCAGCCGTTTTTTGAATATCCGGAACCAGTTTTGCCAGCATTTCACCGGCTTTTTCAGCAACAGCAACATTATTGGCTGTTAATTGACTGATTTCACTGGCTGCCGTCCCGCTGCGTTCTGCCAGTTTCCGGACCTCTGCCGCAACTACGGCAAACCCTTTTCCTGCTTCCCCGGCGCGCGCTGCCTCGATGGCGGCATTTAGTGCCAGCATATTCGTTTGTCTTGCAATTTCATTTATAATTGAAATTTTTTCAGCGATGCTGTTCATGGCGTCCACAGCCTGATTAACGGCTTTTCCGCTCTCAGCAGCATCTTCTGCCGCTTTAACGGCAATTTTATCCGTCTGACTGGCATTATCGGCATTCTGTTGAATATTGGAGGCCATTTCTTCCATAGAGGAAGAAGCTTCTTCTGCGGCCGAGGCCTGTTCGGTAGCACCCTGAGACATTTGCTGTGCGGTTGAACTCAGCGCCTGACTTCCGGAAGTCACCTGATCGGAAGCGCTCAATATGCCGCTTACCACATCCTTTAATCCGTCAACCATTTTCTGCATCGAAATCATCAGCTTGTCCTCGGCCGACCGTTCGACTATATTAACGGTCAGATCACCATCGGCAATTTTTTCGGCGATCGATGCGACATTCGACATACCGTCTACAGTAATGCCCAGTGCGTTATTAATTTTACGGAAATTATCACCCACTTCACGGGTATCTTCATCCGTCGTCGCGATATCAAGATTGACATTAAAGTCCCCAACGGCCAGTTTATCAAGGTTTGATACCAGTTTTTCCACTTCGAGGATCTGATAATCGGCTTGTTTCTGGGCTAATTGTGCCGCCAGCTTAACAGCCGTCTGATCGGTTACGACTTCCAGTGCTCCGATAATGTTTCCTTCCCTGTTACAGATTGGTACACCCGTATAGGAAATCTCAAGATCCTGACCATTAGGATGGGCATCTGTTTCACGGGTCTCCGCCTGCGCACTCTTCATGCACATACTCAGTGCACAATTCGCCGTCTGGCAATCCGATGTTTTGAAAAGGTCATAACATTTTTTGTCTACACATTGCTCCTGAGAAATGCCTACAACCTGTGCACCGACCTTACTTAAAAACTGGACATTATATTCACGATCTATGATCATCGCCGGCGCCGGGATATTATCAATATGTCCAACCAGGGTCTCAATGGTCTTGTTCATACCGGAGACAATTTTCTGCCAGTCACCACTGAATTTATTTTCATCGCCCCTCACGTCAAGACGCCCCTTGATGGCATTATCTACCAGAAGCTCAGTTCCTGCAAGCAGATTTTTTACCGCATCGATACACAGGTTGATATTATTTTTTATCTCGTTAAAATCACCCTTATACTCATCTGTAATTTCCTCCGGGATATCACCCTTGGAGATGCGGTCAATGTACTCAGCGGCAACATTGAGAGGGCCGATTATGGCATCGAGCATATCATTGATGCCCTGGCGCAGTTTGAGGTAATCACCGCTGGCATTGCCAAGCTCTGCACGTTTGTCAAGCTGACCCAGTTGCGCGGCTTCAATAAGATCGTTGATAAGGAATATGGTTTCTTTCTGCATGGATATATCCATTGCGTATTTGACGACCTTGAACACCCTGCCGTTCCGGTCTTTCACCGGCGTATAAGACGCCTGTATCCAGACTTCCTTTCCGCCTTTGCCAAATCGCTTGAACTCACCGACCTGGGCGATACCGTTAGACAGGTCCTCCCAGAACTTTTTGTATTCATTCGAATTCATGTATTCCTGGTCAACGAACATGGAGTGGTGTTTTCCCTTAATCTCGTCAAGGGTGTATGCAAGAACACTCAGGAAGTTGTCATTGGCACGGATAATAGTGCCATCGGGGTTGAACTCAATCACGGCCTGTGACTCGTTAATGCCCTTAATCTGTCCCTGGTAGTCGGCATTCAAATCGATATTGGTGTTAAGGTTATTCTTGATTTCGTTGAAGTCTCCCTTGTATTCGTCGGTGATTTTTTCCGGTATATCACCTTTGCTGATACGGTCAATATATTCAGCGGAGACGTTCAGCGGCCCGATCACAGCGTCAAGGGTATCATTAACACCCTGGACAATGCCTTTGTAGTCACCGTTAAATTTTTCCGCGTCGCCGCGAACATCTAACTTTCCTTCCACAGCCGCTTCAGTTAATATTTTGGCCTCAGCCACAAGTCCGTTTACTGCATCAATACACATATTAAGATTGTTCTTGATCTCATTGAAATCACCTTTATATTCATCGGTGATTTTTTCCGGTATATCACCTTTACTTATACGGTCAACATACTCAGCGGTGACATTGATCGGCGCCACAAAAGCATTGATCAATTCATTCAGACCTTTCAATAAATCCTGAAAATCAATCACAACTGCCAGCGGGTCGGCACGGGAATCCAGGCGTCCGTTAACCACATCCTCAACCAGTCCTTTAATTTGTTCAATAACCTGAACAATACTCTTTTGAATACCGGTTGCCAGGAAAATAGCCATAGCAACAAAGATCAAACCAATGATAACAGCCAATATAAAAATTGAATTTCTTAGTTGATTGACGGGGGTTTTTACTTCCGCTTCATCAATTTCCGCGACAATTACCCATTTAAAATCTCCCAAATCCAGGAGCTGGTAGGAAGACAATACATCATTTCCATTATAGTCTTTAATAATTTCAGTTCCGGTTTTCCCGGCCAGGGCTTCTCTGACGGCCTTGGTGTCAACGCCATTATTTTGAATTGTTCCTTCAAAAGAAGCTTTCACAGAATGGCCATTGGGATCGAGGTAAGAATCAGAACGCATTTTTTTATCAGAACCCACCAGGTAGGTTTCACCGGTTTCACCCATCCCTTCTCTCTGCTGCATCATTTTATTGATCGCTGTCAGGCCGATTTGATATACCAATACGCCGTTAACACTGCCATTTGCATCTATAATTGGTGTAGACACAAAAGAAGCCGGTTCATTCGATACATCATACCATGCAAAATCAATCAGTGACGTTTTTTTCAACCCTTCTTTAAAGGCTTTGCCCAGGGGTGAGTTGGCCAGTTGTCCGGTCCTGACATTTTGTCCCAGATCGCCTTCTTTGGCCACAGTGTAGACAACTTCCCCTTCCGTATTAATGAAGAAAAGGTCGTAATAGCCGTAGATATTTGTATATATCTCTAACTTCGGGCCGTGCAGATTGTCCCATTTTTTCCAGGTGTCGCTGTTTATGCCGTATTGTGTATAGGCACTGTTAAAGCGGTCCATAGCCATCTGAACGGCTGAATTGGCGGCATATACTTCGACATCTCCCTTTCTCTCCTCGAAAAGGGAAGAAATTTGAGTATGCTTAATGGCCCTGATAGCAGAGAGTTGGTCAAAAGCGCTCTGTTCCAGCGCTTCACCGGACCGGTTAATACTGATGACTGCCAGAATGATCATAGGGATCAAAGCCGCCAGAACCAAGCTGCCGATCAACTTGGTTTTAATTGTCATGTTCTTAAATTTCATGTCCATCTCCTTTGTTAAACTTTATACTCATTTAGAAATAATGCTGTGACTATCGTTGGTGTCATATTTTTCGCCTGTCCATATATAATTTCCTCCCTGACTTTCGTTAAAATTCATTTTTTTCCAAAATTGTTTTGCTTTAGGCCTTACCCTGTCGGCAATTATTTCGGAATACTTATTTTTTAATATTCTGATCGTTTCTTTTGCAATTCCCTGTCTTTCATATTCGGGAAATACTGTTATAGAAAATATTGTCATTCTATCCTTTTCTATGCTTGATCGTATTTTCCCCACCCGGGTATTCTCTTTTTCAATATTAAACCAGCAATATTGGCTTTGATTGCAGCAGTCCCGGCAAAGTTTAATATCCTGGTTATTAGCGCAATGTAACATTATTATACACACTCTTTTATTTTATTAGCATTATACTTAAAACAAGAAATGACGTTTTCTGGTCCGGGTTTAAAATATATGCGACTGAATATCTCTCTTTACTGACATTGATCCCAATATTGACGGCATTCAAATCACCGTTAACTGTATAAATATTGTTCCCCATACCGGCAACTATAGTCGCGTTGATTTCTTCTGTGTTATAAAAATTGTATCCCGCTTCAAAATATGCTGAATTCTCAGTATCATTGCCCATCACATTTACACCGGCCAGAAAACTGAACCTGTCAACTTCCAGATTTCCGCTTACTTCAACGATATGAGCGCCGGTTTCACCAAAATCATCGATCATATCATCCCCCGTATAGGCGGGGAAAAAATAATCGGTCAGCACTAAACTGAAATTTGAAAAAGAAAAACTTACATATAAATCATTTTCATTTCCGCCGGGCACGCCGGTTACAGACCAGGAACTCCAGGCGCCCAGTTCAACCGGGCCATGCGAAAATGAAATCCAGGGTTGAATAGCCGGCGTATTACCAACATCCGTGCCCCGCCATACATATCTGCTGCAGAGGTCCGTTCCGATTCCCAAATCACCGGCTATTAAGGAATTGACTATTAACATCATACTAACTAATACAATTTTTATTTTCATTTGCTATTCCTTTTAGCGATCTATTAGAATCAATTACGATGCATCCAATAACATTGGTAAAAATCTGATAAAAATTATTACAGGCTGTTTTTACTGTTTCTTTAATTGCTTTCAAATTATACCAGGAATAATTATTTATAGGCCGATTGTCTCTATTAGACATCAAACTGATTGAATTATGTTTTCTGATTTTTATCAGGCTGTCCCTGATTCGCCTGTTGCAATCAATTGTAATGGGGTCTCCGTGGCCGGGATAGATAACCTGAATATCAAAACAGTTAATTTTTTCCAGACATTTTAAAAATTCCGGCTGAAAATCAGCATCACTTAGATTTATTAAATTCGTATCTCCGGAAAACAAAGCTTTTTCAGTTGGAATATAGTAACAAACAGAATCCGAACTATGACCGGGACAAAAGACAGCGATTGCTTCGGTATCCCCAACTTTAATTACATCTTCACTTTTAATTACATGCGTTACGCCATCTATGGATTTTGACATGGCAAAAACTTTTGGCCGCCAGCGTTTTATGATTTCTTTTAAATTACCGGTATGGTCATAATGGTTGTGAGTGATTAAAACGCTCTCAATCCTGGTTTTCCCCACGCCGGTATAGATTTTTTCAATTTCATCAAAGAAAACGCTGTCCCGGCCGGTGTCAATAATCGTATTAATATCAGAGAGTGTGTTCCACTCACCGCGCAGATAATAAGCGTTGGAAGTGTAGGTCGAATTATTTTTTGTTAAATTAATAATTTTCAAAACTAAACTTTCTGAAATATTTGGCCTTCGTCAGAAATTCTGCAAAACAGATGCGCCACGGATTTGGGGAGTTCCTGTGTCTGTTCCGTTGCAAAAAGCCCTCCCGGGCACAGGGTATCATGAAACATTTTGATGACATTGGTTCGTTCCTCAGATTTCAGGTGTAAAAGCACGTTTTTACACATCACGAGAGAATAACCACTGCTCACCGGCTGCAGGGTCAGCAAATCATGCCGGGTATATTTTACCCTGTTTCTGATCTGATAATCAATGACATACTGATTGGCCTGGCCGTTCTTGCTAAAATATTTATCAAATAAATCTTTTGGAATTCTTTTCAGCTGGTCATAGGGATAAGCCCCATTTTCAATATTCTCTTTAAACAGACTGCTTTTATCAATGTCGGTGGCGTCAATTTTCAGATTTTTAAAAGCAAATTTTCCCATATTTTCTGCCAGCAAAATCGCTAATGTAAAGGGCTCCGGGCCATGGGCACAGCCGGCATCCCAGATCTTTACCTCACGCTTTCCCTGTATTTTCGGAAGTAAATTTTTTACAATAAGATTAATTGTATGCAGATCTCTGAAAAAATAAGTAAAGGCCATTTAGAAAATTCCTCTTTGCAAATTATTAATACTGTGAGCAATACAGCCCGCCCTGTAATACCTGATTTTCGCTCTGAAGCCGGCGAACGTCTTCTTCCATTTCTGTCGTCTTTTTACTGACCGTATTCCACAACAAAATGCATCCCTCTTCGTTAATAAAATCCGTTTTGAGTCTGTAAATGATCTAAAGCTTATATTTCCCTATTCGACGAGTGAAAGTGTGACCTTAGCCGAGCGCAAATTATTACTTCCCTAAATAGGTTTGGGTAAATTCCTTAAAGCAGGCAAGCCCTGTGCATAACAGGTATTTCTAACAATTTGTTGATTATGGATTTGTACGGGTACGGGCAAAGGTGTGGGGACTAAAACAGCTCGACATTATCTCCAAGACCGGCATCGGAAGTCACTGTCTCAGAGGATTGGGCCAGGTTGTCCTCCTGCAGTGCCGGTTTGTTTTTAACAATAAAATCGGCATGTACTTCTCTCTGACTTTCCATTGTGTAACGTTTGGTGAGATTTTGAACTGTCTCATCTGATGCCTCTTCGCATGTCCCTGTCAATGAAACGGTATCTGCAAAGATCCGGCTCAGATGATTTCTTGTGGTATTAAGAACAGAATCGTAAGAGCGGTCAATTTTTATTGAAGCAGACCGAAGGTCTATTTGCCCGGTAATCTGCATACCCGTTTTCATGGAACTATCCAGCTTTTCCATCATTGCGTTCTGGATTGTGCTTACGTTATGAAGAATATCCTGCAGACCTTTTTTAATCGTTTCCGGCGACATTTTTTCGTCCAGGTGGCCGGTTTGACAGGAATCACGATTCTGGAAGTGATTCGTAAGGGTGGACAATTTCTTAAGCCCTGTCTTAATAGATTCAATTTGTTTATTGGACTGTTCGGATACCTGCTGTGTATGATCGGCGAGCACACTCAACGTACGTCCCTGCACACCCAGCTGGGTGGCCTGCACTTTACCGTTTAAAGCAATTAATTTGATCTCAAGACCAATTTGAACCACATCTTTAGCATAGACGAGCATATTTTTAATATGATTACTAATCAAATTAAGTATCGTATCGACTTCATTGTTAAGCTTACGGTTCATTTCAACCATTTCAAAAATTTCATCGATTTTATCTTTGACATTATCCAGAATAGTCGATTGCTCATCGCCGGAATTATAACATAAATGCCTGATTGTAGTGCACATTTTTTCTGCATTTTTACGCACATCCCCGATACTGGCCCTGAAAGACTTCATGGCCGTCAGCATTTCTTCTCTGGCTTTTTTGATCTGTAAAACCTGAAGGCCGATAATACCGCCATTTTTTCGGAAAAGGGTTAAGGTCGTCTCATCGTCACCGGCGTAATTGGAATCACCCCATTCCAGTTCCTCAAGTGTCTGATAAACATGTTCCAGCTTCTGGCGGATAATATCTTGAAATTGCAGGGAACTAACGATTGCACTGATATCGTTCCTTACTTCTTCCGAAGAACGTATGAACACCTGACTTCCTTCGACAAAGTTTTTCTGTTTTCCCTCCAGTGCAAGAAATAATTGCTGCATATGTTGAAGAACCCTGTCAGCCCGCATGTGATGTGTCTTAAGGACAATGAGAATTTTTTTCACTGCCTCATCAATCCGGCTTTTCAGATCCATCAAATCTACTCGTATGGATTCAACTTTCGAATCAATCGTCTCCGCAAGCTGTCGTACCCGTTCGGAAAGGTCATTAAAATCGGAATGATTGTGGATCCCGGCATTTTCAATACGCGAGTAACTCCCGATCAGTTTGAGCGTTATTACCGTTTTCCCGAACTGTTCCAGTGGTTTTATAATTGTCAGGATAGACTCGCTCAGTTCTTTCAGATACCCGAGGTTCGATTGCCATTCCGTTTCCGATTCCATCGTGTAGTTTTTTACCTGATCTACCATTTCATGTAAGGCATCCGTGGCATCATGGAGCTTCTCACCTGTAACCAGTGTCAGGATTGAATTATTGTCACTTTTTATCGCCTCCAATTGATCATGCAAAGAACTGAGTGTATGACCCAAATCCAGGAATTCTGATTCACATGTATCATTCAAGCCCTTGATTTCGCTGCAGACAAATTCAATGGAGGTCCTACATCTTTCAGCATGTTGACCCATCGAACCGACTTTTATTTCTGATACCATGTCCTGCCCTGCGAATTATCCGGTTAACCGTCGTAAACAGATGTTGTGTGCTTTTCCGGAACCATTTCTTTGCTTTCCGGAAAAATATAGTTCTATAAATAATCGTAATCGTACATACGTTCTTGAGAGCGGTTGATGCCATTTCTCCCCGAATCATTCATAGGCAATTCCCTTAAAGATAGACACACTAGCCAGCCGGATTCATAAAAAGAAGCTTTCGCCTTCCGGCAGGAAACGCCTTTCGCATTATAAGGTGAATAAGGTATGCATATCACGGGTTTTTTTTACATCCCGGTTTTGAATACGTATATTGTTGAATAAAGCTGCAACTTTTCTAAAACTTTTTTCCTACCTCAAAGGAGGTATCATGCAACCGTCAGATTTCTCAACCATCCTTGTCGTCGGAAGCTGGGGTAAGGAACAAATGACTCTCGAAAACCTGCGAACCTATGGCGACTACCGTTTGCTTGCTTACATGGATACACGAAATCCGGGAATTATACCACTTGTACAGGATCATACCATTGGAAAGCTTACCGATGTAGAGCATATTACGAAGTATGCTAAAAGCGCACAAGCAGACATCGCCCTTCTATTGGAGAGTGATACCATCAGCAGAGCCCACCTCTTTCGTATCATGACCCGTTATAGTGGTAACAGTTGTTATGTGGCCCGGATGGGAGAAAAACTGGCCGGATGGGTCATGGGATTCAATGCAAACAGGATGCCGGACACCTATTTCCTGTGGCAGATCGGGGTAAATCCGGAGATGCAGGGAAACGGGATCGCCGGCCGCTTGCTGGAATATGTGGAAAATGATGTGAGAAGTAATAATGGAGAAAGAATCGAATTGACCATCGATCCGGAGAACCTTCCTTCGGAACGGTTATTTGCCCGCCACGGTTATCGAAATATCAGCGCATCCTGCGGAAAAACAACGCATTTTAACAGTAATGAGGCGGTTATTAACTTTTACAGCCCGGGCCGGCATTTCATGGTCTATGAAAAAATATTGTAATACACATCATTGTTTTTGATAACGCCTATAAAATTGAGGTATTTTGAAACAAATTCACATTTCTTTCGAATAGCTATACATCCACAGACCTTATCTATCGGATAGAATATGAAGCTTTATGCGGTTATCGTCCTTACCTGTCTTACCTCATTTCTTTACGCTTCACATTCTGAGCAGATTCTTTTATTAAAAAAAACAGACAAAGAACCCAAATTGGACGGGATCGCCGAACCCCTGTGGAGCCAAGCCGATTCGGTATTACTCACGTTTCAGGCCCGGCCGTATTACGGAAAGGAAGCGTCGGAAAAAACGGTTGCCAAATTGCTGACAACGAATGATGCACTTTACTGCCTCATGGTCTGTTATGATGAATATGAAAACATACAGCAGTCAAAAGGCAGTCTGGATGATATGACCGGTGATATCGTCTCCCTTATGCTTGACACTTATGATGATAACCGCAGTGCTTATAAGTTCGGGGTCTCCGCTTCGGGAGTGCGCTCCGACAGCCGGATGCTGGATGATGCCCGCAACAGGGATTACAGCTGGGATGGTATCTGGTTTGCCGAATCAAAAATATACCGATGGGGCTATATTATCGAAATGAAAATACCTTACAAATCGATTCAATATGACGAGACCCTGACGGCCTGGGGGCTTGATTTCGACCGTTGGATTTCCGGAAAAACCGAGGATATCTACTGGTGCCCCTTTGAAGAAAACGAAGGACAGCGTATCTCAAGATTCGGGGCACTTCAGTTTCATGATTTTCGGCCTGCTGTTCAGGGATTAAACCTGGAGCTCTATCCCGTCGCCCTGACCAGAGCAACCTATCAGCAGGATGGCGATTACGAATTGGATCCCAATGCCGGTTTTGATGTCTTTTATAATCCCTCTCCCAAACTAACCTTTTCACTGACGGCCAATCCCGATTTTGCACAAATTGAAGCCGATCCCTATGATTTCAACATCTCCCGCTACGAATCCTATTTCAGCGAACGGCGTCCTTTTTTTACGGAAGGAAAGGAAGTCTTCATGCCTTCCGGGAAACTGCGTTCCAGCGGCTTTTTCAGTCCGCTGGAAATGTTTTATTCACGACGAATCGGTAAAAAACTTCCGGATGGCCGTGAAGTACCGTTAGTTCTGGGATCCCGCGCTTTTGGACGGCTCGATGACTGGGAATATGGCGGATTCGTAGCCAGAACCGCTGAAACGGATTATATGGAGGATGATGAAGAGAAAACGGAACCGGAAGCCCTTTTCACATCAGGCAGGATCAAAAAACAAATTCTGGGCAATTCGTCAGTCGGCCTTTTATATGTGGGAAAACATACAGCGGATAATACATACGGTGTGGTTGATATCGACGGCGCTTTCCGTACCTCCGGCTGGCAACTCGCCTATCAGCTGGCCGGGTCCTTCGAGAAATCGAAATCGGGTTTCGCCGGCTCGGCCGGATTCAGCATGATCCGGTCGCGCTGGCTGACCTATCTGCGTTCCAACTGGATCGACAGCCAATTCGATAACAACCAGGTCGGTTTTGTCCCATGGATCGGGACGAAAGAACTGGTGGGTCTCAGCGGCCCGCGCTGGTATTTTGATAACGGCACAGTTCGTGAAATCCTGATCTACACGGGCCCGATTGTTTACTATGAGCATGCCGACCACTTCACGGACCGGGGCTGGCTGGCCGGATACAATATGCAGTTCCGGAACAACTGGGGATTCGAAATCAATATCGACGGCAGCCGGTCAAAGGATGAGGGAATTGAATATACGAATTATAATATCAGCTTTTCTTCCTGGTTTCATACATCACCCCTTTGGAATGCCGGTTTCGGCAGTCGCTTCAGCCATACCTACAACTTTTCCCGCGCATATCTGGCCGGTTTTTCCTCAACATGGGGTGAAATCGAATGGCAGGTGTTGGATGAACTTGAAATCGGCGCGCAGGCGAATGTTTATGTAGAGGGAGATCCGGATAATAATATCGAGGATATGACCCTTAACACCCGACCTTACTTTTCTTATACACCTGTCAATGACCTGAAGGTCAGGCTGTATGTTGATAACGTGTTCAAACGCTCGACCGACCAACTGGAACAGTGTGTCGTCGGTTTTCTGGTCGCCTATAATTTTTCACCGAAAAGCTGGTGTTACCTTGCTTTCAATGATATACAGAACCGTGATGATCAGCGGCGCTTTCGCGTAACGGACCGGGCAGGTGTAGCAAAAGTTAAATACCTGTATTACTTCTAAATAAAATTGTCTAATCAGAGAAGTACATATTCCGTATGTTACTTTTTCCACATTAATACCATTGCCGTGATATTCAGTTTCTCGTCTTTTTACGATTCCTTCATTGGGGTTCGCGAACTTTCTTTGATTAATTTTTCAAGCTGATGGATTACTTTATTATCTTTCGTGCCCTCTATAGCTTTAACCGCGATGTCCTGAACCTTTATATACGAATCGTCGAGTTGTTTTGTGAGTTTCTCAATACGGGATCTCTGGTCAGAAATGGTTTTTTCCAACGATTCAATTCTGCTTTCCAGAACGTTTTTCTCCCCCTCCGATTCCTTTTTAATCAGGGTGATCTGCGCGGTAAAATCTGTCGTTAATTTATCGGTTGTTTCCTTTACCGCTTTCTGCACCGCTTTGTCCATTTCATCAGGGAAGGTATCAATTTTCAGTTGCAACTGATTCATGATCTTTTCCCGATCACTTACCTGCGTTTCCCTGTTTTGAAGATCCTCTCTTTTCAACATCAACTCTTTTTCAACCTCTTCACGCATGGCTGCCAGCTCTTTTTCCAGTTGGTTCATCCTGTCCTTAGAAGCATCAGTATCGAGTTTTTTCTTACGCTCTATTTCATAGGTATATTCTTCCGCTTCCCGCTCCCTCGTTTTTTTCTCGGTTTCCTCTTGTTCTTTTCTGGCATCCATATATTGTTTTTTTTCCGATTCCCATTGCCTGCGAACCTGTTCTATTTCCTCTTTAAGTCGCTGTTTATCTTCTTCCATTTCCTTCTGAAACGAAACTCTCCGCTGATTCTGCGCTTCGATCAATGCTGCCAGGGAGTGGGCTTCTTTTTCGATTTCATAAACGTCCTTTAGATCGGCCTTTTTCACGTCAATAGCTGTTTTTATTTTTTCATACTGGCCCGTTGAATCTTCCAGTTTTTCAGAAAGCTGCGTTAAAATTTTATTGACTTCCAGCTTCAGGTTATTGATTTCTTTCATAGCACCTTCGGCTGATAACGCATCGGCAACGTTTACTACTTCGGTTTCTTTTTTCTCCTTAAGCTGTTTCTGGGGATTCAATTCCGAAGCTTCCTTTTCTTTCAATTGGAGTTGAATTTGTTTATAGGCATCCAGAATTTCTTTTTTCGTATTACTCATTGATGGTTCATTGCTTTGTGCCATACCTATGCCTCCTGACAGGATTCATGAATCATTTTGAGATATTTTTTTTGAATAATTTAAGGATTTAAATGGTAGTATGCAGTTTTTTCTTTACTGAAACAGAGTGCAGCCTGTGGGTATTTTATACTTCTATTAATAATTACCCGATCGTGTTACTCTACAACCATCAGCTTAATTGTATTATGGTAGGATCCCGCCTGTACGCGGCCGAAATAGACACCACTGGGAAGTCCGTCGGCATTAAAACGGACAGAATGTGTACCTGTTGGCTGCCGCTCATTGACCAGCGTGCGGATTTTCTCACCGAGTACGTTATATATATCCAGTACAACATGTTCCGGTGACGCAACTGTGTATTTTATGGTCGTTTCCGGATTGAACGGGTTGGGATAATTCTGGAACAGCCGGAATGACTGAAGTACCGGTTCCACGTTATCCCTTTGCCCTGTATAAACGGTCGAAGGCAATTCCCTGCCCGCGGGATATTTCATTCCTTCCCGGTCTGCCAGATAAATATGAACCCAGTCCGGACGATCAGGAACATCGCCGTTTTCAACCGTTTCCGTCCAGACCTCGTCCGTCAGGCGCTTGAAATCGCGGGTGACCTGTTCATAGTAGGACATAACCGGACCGACATAGGCAATGGGTTTTCCAGCCGATGATGATTTTTCGGTAAGAAAAATACCCAGATGGATTTCAGCGGTGGCAACATGGAGGACCTTCCCTACCACCGTACCATCCAATTCCGTCGGTTGGGTATGCACATCGGCAATGATGTAATTACTGAAGGCGGCATCTTCCGGATGGTAATACAAATGAGAATACCAGCCCGTAAAAGGGGGCTCACCACTGGCACCACCCAGAAACAGCATTTCCTTAAGCCAGGCCTGTTCATCTTCACTGAATTCCTGCCCTTCCAACTCCTTCCGGGCCAGCGACTCCAGGCGATTCATCGTATTTTTCAACCTCGGGAAATAATCTTTTATCATATCCATCTCATACATAGCGATACTGAACTGCGAAAAGTAATGATCCGCCTCCTCCGCAAAGGCAGCGATCCGGGCATACAGTTCCGGCACCGGCTCGATGTATGAGTGCGGATACAGGCATCCGGTTGCCCCGGTATACGACTGTTTGGCATAGAGCAGGTTATCATGACGCAATTGCGACCAGGAGGCCAGCTGGGTATTGATCGTTTGCTGATGCCAGGCCGCCGTTTGCATAAACAGTGGCATTTGGTCCGGATTATCCGGCGGATTGAGTGTCCGGATGGCATCCAGCCAGACATTGTACAATGAGGACTGCCAGAACCCGGGATCATAGGCGTCCACCAGATAACGTAAAGAAGCCAGTTGCGACGCATAATGATACGCTTCAAGCTCTTCCTTCAGCAGCGGTAAGGCATCGTCGTTGCCCAGGACGAACAGGGCATCCAGAGGATCGGGCATGGGACGCCAGATTTTCTGTCCCTGGTAAACAATGCGGTCAAACACCACATTGAAAAAGATATACGAATCGAGGATAAAGCGCTGGCCCATAAGCCGGAATGAAACAGGCAGTTCGCCGGGTTCTTCGGCAAAGGGATCCATCATCATGAACTGTGAAAGGATCTTCTGTTCCGCGCCGTTCGATGCTTTCAGGGCTTCCAGATAGGCATCATAAGTGGGATCATCCAACAGCTCGTACGCCCGGGTCAGATTCTGTTCTTCAATAACGGCAGCCAGTTCACTAGGTGTGATATTATCACTTTCCCCCACCATGAAGGTGATGATGTGATCATTCTGCCCGATGATATCCTGCGTTTGCGTCAGCACCGTCAGTTCATTCAGCAGAAAGGCTCCCAGGTTCATGCGTCGTATTTCTTCCCGGGTCCAGGGCGTTTCCCACGGATTCTCCGGAGGCGGCGTCAGTAGAAAATCCATCCGCCCCAGCCACATCATTGCCCTGAAATAATCTTTTAGCTGTTCGTTATTGTAGTGCCCCCTCACCGTAAACTGGCTGAAATCGAGCTTTCTCGGGCGTTCGGAAAAAAGCGGCAGGCTCACCAGTTGTTCGCTTTGAATGGCATTCCACATCTGTTCAACCTGCTCACTGGTGGTATACTGCGGTTCCAGAAGCCGGTCTCGGATCAATGACCCGGCGATCGTTATATACAGGTCGAGATCTTCAAGGGCTTTCCGCAAGGCGGGTTCATCTCCATATTTATCAACCATCACCGGAAAGGTTACATAAAGGCTGTCCAGGAAGGTGATCAGGTTCGGTTTGAGAATAGCATTTTCCAGATCGATCAGAATCTGGTCATAGGAGGCATGCAACGCGTGCAGTACGGCATCCGACGATACAAAAACCGGCAGGTCTTTCACATAAATATCATGAAACGCATTTCCGAAGCAATCATAATTCAACCGTTCCGTTATCATGAATCGATTGCGCTTAAGCAACGCCATTTCCGCGTCGGTCACCTGATACGCTGCATTTATTTTCTCAAAATAGTCATAAGCGGAGGGTACCACCTCCTGATCGAATCCTTTATAGTATTCATTTTCCAGGGGAAATCCGGTTTGCAGATCCTGGAAGGAAAGATCCTTGTTCTGCTGCAGGTAGACGGCATAATCATCGGCGGAAAACGTGCTCTGGCTGTGAAGCGGAAAAAGAAGGATACAGCATAAAAACAAAGAAACGATTAACGATGCTGCTTTCATAACAGACCTCTTTTCAAATATATCCAATTCATCACAAAATGCAATCACTTTCGGGCCATACCATATTAAAATTAGGGTCATACCCATAATGACAAATGCAATTGGAATGCCAGTTTGACTTTAGTGTTATTATGTGTACGTTTAACCGTATATCGTTCTAGAAAATCACGAAAATAATTCGTACCTGCTGAAAATAATGCGCGGTACCTAACCGTGGTTTTCATGCAAAAAAAAAGCCGGATGGGTTTCCATCCGGCTTTTGTCGCAGTGGCCTATGACTTATTTGATGAGTGTCATTCTGCGGACATCGGTAAAGGAACCGGACTGAATCTTGTAAAAATAAATGCCGGATCCCAGATTGCGCGCGTCAAATGTATATTCATAAACCCCTGCCGTTAATTCCCGGTTGACCAGGGTGGCTACTTCTTCACCCAGCACATTGTAGACCGACAGTTTTACCAGACCGGAAGCCGGTAAGGCAAAGGAAATCTTTGTGCTCGGGTTGAAAGGATTCGGGAAATTCTGCTGCAGCTCGAACTTCGTGGGAATGTCAAAAGCAGCAGATTCAATCGATGTTACATTTTCAAATGCAACGACCTGTCCGTCCGCTAAAGCGGCATACAGACCGAACATGGGTCCGTTCTGATCATTGTCAGGTGTCAGAAAACCGGAGGCGAATACAACGGCAGATCCACCACCAAGACCGGAGAGATCCGCTTCATACGAAGCCACGATCGTACTGTTATCTTCTGCCGGTGTAATGTCCAGCGTATAACTGGCTGCCCCAACAGAGAGATATTCAGTGATGTCGCCATAAGCGGCGTTATCAACCAGCGTACCGACTCCGCGGGCAATCACATCGACAGCCGGGGCATCGGTTGCACCATGAAGTACAACAAAGTCAACATTGTCACCGGTACCGGTCTCACGCATCATATCTTTGGCGAAAAGAGTAAAAGCAATGTCTTCACCATTAGGATTTTCCTCGAAACTTCCCGGATCGAGGACACCATTGGCGATAGCGACATACGTACCACCTTCGGCAAAGTTGACATCGAAGGACGTCAGGATATCACCATAGCTTTCGCTGCCGGCCGCAGCCACACCGATATTCAATCCGAGCTGAGCCGGTACGTCTATATAGGATGTTGCGGCACGGAATGCGAAGTCTTCCAGAAGCATCTGGCCGTTCAGGTAGATAT
>CAYPHA010000040.1:32625-38886 GCA_964410215.1 uncultured Calditrichota bacterium
TAATCGGTGATGGCACCATAGGGTGCGTTATCCACAAGATTACCCACACCGCGGGCAATCACATCGACTGCCGGCGCATCGGTGGCACCATGTACGACGACGAAGTCAACGCCACCCTCGGCAGCCGCTTCGCGCATGCCCGATTTGGCAAACAGGGTAAAACCGATTTCGATTTCATCCGGATTGGCTGCAAAATTATTGGGATCAAGCACGCCATTAGCGATGGCAACATACGTTTCCTGATCCTCAAGGGTGAGGGTGAAACTGGTAATGGTATCGTTTACCGACATACTTGTCGAAGGAGCAATACCGATTGTTATTGGAGAACCTGCGGGAGCATCAATATAGTTCGTTGCTGTACGAAATTCAAAATCGTTCAGCAAGAGTGTTTCTCCCAGATAAACGTCGACCATTTTGGCGGCCGGATCAGCTGCATTGTGAATAACCTGCAACCTTGCGTCAGCTTTAGCCTGGCCTGCTAAAAACAAGCCTGACATAAGCATCATGAATAGAAACTTAAAACGTCCCATAAAAAACCTCCTAATTAATGAATAAATGATTAAAAATTTAATATCGCTCAAATCGCTTTATCTGTAATAACGGACCAGCTCAAAAATACCCTACTCTCTTTTTTATTTTTTTGCGGAATTTTAGTAGTATTGAATCGACTTTCACTATATAATTGTTATTCATTTGATTTCATGGCAGAATAAAAAAAGCATGCATACAAAAGAAAACCTGGAAGCGATTAAAAATTCCGACAAGAGTGCCTTCAAGGAATTGTACGTTGCTTATTACGAGCCACTGTACCGGTTTGCCTGGCGACATGTAAGAGATAGTGAACTGGCACTCGATCTGGTCCAGGAAACGTTCACCCGAGTATGGACCAGACGCAGTGAACTGCAATCCGACAAACCTGTTAAATCTTATCTTTACAGAATTATTCACAACCTGGCTATTGATCATGCCAGAAAACAAACCGTGCGTGAGGAGGCACTTAACGTCCTTCCTTTTAATGATACACACGAAGACAATCATGACGCGCAGGAAAATGTCCGCATCATTGAAAAGGCGATCGAAGCGCTGCCTGAAGGTCAGCGGGAGGTTTTCCAGATGAACCGGTACGAAGGCTTGAAATATGCCGAAATTGCCGAAATTCTGAATATTTCCGTCAAGGCGGTCGAAAAGCGGATGTCGAAAGCACTGGACACGTTACGTCAACAGCTAAAGCATCTGATCACTATAATAATGATGATTTACAATTTTATATATTTTTGGTAGGGTTTTTTTCGATACGTTCGTTATTATAATTAGAATATTCGGTTATTTAAGGTACGATAATCATGTTTTATATAGATGACGAAATACATATCTTAATACAACGTTCCTTTTCCGCAGAATTATCAGAAGCTGAACACAAAAAACTTTCAGCATGGATCGAAGCGGATGAGGAGCATAAAAGTTATTACGAGCAGATTCAGCGTCTCCTGGGAGCCGTCAGTATTCCTGAGCCGGAACATATTCCGGATGTTGAAGAGGCATGGTCTGGTCTGGAAAAACGGTTATTGGAGCATGACAATTCTTCCAAGGTCATCCCGCTTCACGATTCCGGATCCGTCAAATCGGGTAGAATAGTTAAATTTTCCATGGCCATAGCGGCGACCCTGATTATATTTATAGTATACCTCACTGTTCTAAATCAGGATGACTGGAACCGGGTCATGACTGCGAATGGTGAACGTTCGGAAATTCAACTTGCCGATCATTCCACCGTGACCATTAATTCGGGCTCTCAGCTCGCATATCCGGATGTCTTTACCGACTCCGTCCGGCTGGTTAAGCTGGAGGGACAGGCCTTTTTCGACATCTCATCGGCGGAAAGGCCATTTATTGTAGAGACGCAAAACGCCCGCATCAGGGTACTCGGTACACGATTTGATGTTTTCGCGAGATATGACCGGACGGAAGTCATCGTCGAGGAAGGGAAAGTGATGCTTTCTGCCGTATCCCGTGAATATACCAGGCACGTCATACTGCAAGAGGATCAGATGGGTATCGTCAACCCACAGCGGGAAGCTTTGCTTACCCGCGAAAAGAAAGCCGATTATCTCATCGGCTGGCTGGACAACCGTTTTGTTTTCCATAAAACACCGTTGGAGGAAGCGGTCGCCGAGATGGAACGCCGCCACGATGTATCCATTATGATTAACAATAATGTTCCCGAACACGTAACCATGTCCGGTTCATTTGAAGACGTTTCGGTTGATTCAACACTGGAAGCATTCTGCCTTGCCCTCAATTTATCTTTGACAAAAGAGGGGAACATGTACGTCATATCAAGGTAATTCAACAGGATGGTAATCATGAAAACTTCAAACCAGCTCGGCTTTTTTCTTCTCGTCATAGCCTTCTTTGTTATAAGCTCTGATAAGGCCCATGCAGAAGAAGATGGTAAGATCACGATTAAAATGAAAAACACACCCGTCAGAACGGCGATTGAAAAAATCAGTCAGCTATCTAAAAAGGATATTCTGTACGCGGATGCCATTCTTTCTGATCACATGATTTCCTGTGACCTGGAAAATGTCGTCATTGAAGAAGCACTCCTGGATATTCTCGGTGATTTGCCTATTGCGTTCAAGCGGACCAAAAAAAATCAGTTTGTCCTGTATAGTCAGAGTACATTTAAGACACTTGATGTATCCGGCTACATCGTCGATTCCCGTTCCGGGGAAGCCCTGCCCTATGTAAACATTCATATTCCCGGTTCGCGTATCGGAACCAGCAGTAACCAGTACGGGCAATTCGCGTTGCATGGCATTCCGGCCGAAGAAGCCACCCTGAAAGCGGAGTATGTAGGATACAAGTCGACTATTCGGACATTAAACAGGAAGAACCTTTCCCCGCACCTGAAAATTGAAATGGAAGAATACACATTGCAAACGGAAGCCGTTGTCGTGGAGGCTTTTGACGGGGATGTGCTGGATATCAGCGAGCACGCCGGTGGCGGTGGTATTTCCCTGTCCCCCGGGTATTTTTCGCAACTTCCTCAAACCTGGTCCCGCGACATGATGCGTTCGCTTCAACTGCTGCCCGGAGTAAACCAGACCGGAAACGGTACCAGCGGGCTCAACATCCGGGGCAGTTCCGCAGCGGAAAATTTAGTCACATTGGATGGTATGCCCCTGTATCATCTGGACCATGCCTTTGGTCTGCTAAGTGTCGTAAACCCGGATATGATCAAGGATATCCGCGTGCACAAAAGTGGCTTTGAGGCAAAGTATGGCGGGCGTACAGCCGGTTTTGTCGAGATGACCGGCAAATCGGGTAGTGTTTCGGAAGTACACATGAAAACCGGCCTATCGGAACTCGAATTTAACGGACTGTTGGAACTACCCTTATCCGGAAAAGGATCCCTTCTTTTAGCAGGCAGACGGTCTCTGTTGACCGAAAGTGCCATCACTTTTTATGAAAAATTGAAGGACACGCCCCCATTCAGGGAAGATTATCCGCAGATTCAGCAATTCTATAACGAAGGCATTTCTCCAACCAATCCGCGAATCATGTTTTATGACACCTACGCAAAACTGACTTTGGTTCCCGGGACAAAGGATGTGATCACATTCAGCGGCTATCTCAGCCATGATGAAATCACCGAAGAGTTTTCAGGCGGCCCCGGGTCCGTCGAAAACCGCATGGACTGGGGAAATACCGGTTACAGTATGCGCTGGCACCGTTCCTGGAGTGGTGAGTTATATTCCGATTTCATGATATCAACGTCACGGTATGAAATCAATGATGCCCTGCCTGCCGATTCAACATACCATTATGTCTCGGGCTATGCGAATACTGACATCGATAATGCTGTCGAGGAATTAAATATTAAAATGGATAATCAATGGAAACTACTCTGGAATCACGACCTTCATGCCGGTATCCATTTCACCCGTTTTGAAACCGCCTTCAATGAAGCAATCGCAGAACATGATAATGTGCTGACCCATGGTGCCCGTGGTGAAACAATTTCATTGTATCTGCAGGACAGGTGGCAGGCTCATTCCCGTGTTTCCCTGGCAGCCGGTCTTAGAAGCACCCATTATGACCGGGCCGGTCGTTTTTACTGGAACCCCCGTCTTGGTGCCGAATTCAATATATACAGGCAATGGACGTTGAAAGCTTCCTGGGGAAGGTATAATCAATACATACTCAATTTCGGCAATGAATTCTCCAATTTTGACGGACGTATGACCTGGATGATTGCAGATTACAATTTTGTTTTGAAACCGGCCTCGGCCACGCATAATGTTCTGGGCCTGAAATGGGAAAACCAGCAGTATCTTTTCGATCTGGAATTCTATCAAAAAAACATGACAGGCCTGGTTGAACAGCTGAATACCATTGAAGCGGTGAATGGTGTTCCGAACATACAAACCAGCCTGGTGCAGCGTGACGGTATTTCGAAGGGTGTCGATCTGCTGCTCGGAAAAAAGCGCGGGCGACTCAGTGGCTGGATCAGTTACAGTTACAATCAATCCGAACGCATTTTCAGTAATAATTCGTTTGACTATCCGGCCGGTTCCGATGTACCGCATAGTCTGAATATTGTCGGGAATTACCGTTACCGGTACTTTACATTCTCGGCCGTGTGGAGCCATATTTCCGGTACGGCTTACACGAAACCCGATACGTATACCATGGAAACACAACGGGGTGACATGTATTTCCTGACAGCTCCCGTAAAACGCTATTCGGAGCGTCTTCCTGACAACCAGAGGCTGGATTTCAGCATATTTTACAATTACGCAGCAGCCGTATTCGACACCCGATTCGGCCTCTCACTGTATAATGTATTTAATCAGAACACAATCTGGTACCGGCATTTCAGCATGAAAGACGGCCATTTAAGCGCGGAAAACATCTACATGCCCGGATTTACACCAACGTTCGTGTTCGAATTAGCCTTTAAATAAGGTTTGTTAAGGAATAACATTTTTTCCGAATTTACTAATCATTCCTGCTACAGCTCCCGATAATTTAACATAGAAGTAACCGGGAGCATTCAAAATGAATACAGAACATATCTCTAAAACATACGAATATTTCATCAGTGGTGATGATGTCATTGAGCATGTGGATCCAAACTGGACTGATTTCGCCATCGAAAACAGTGGTGCATCTTTAATCCCTGACAACATAATCGGTACATCTATCTGGGATTATATCACTGATGACACGACGATATCAATCTATCAGTCGGTTTTTCATAAAGTACGTCATGCAGGCATAGCGATTGAACTGCCATTCCGATGTGATTCACCTGGCACGAGGCGTTACATGCGACTGGAAGTTGAGCCCATGGACAATAAGCACCTGCGGCTTAAATCGAACCTGATACGGGAAGAACCACGTCGGTTTATTCATATCCTGAGTAACTATTTTAAACACGGTGGTATGGTCATCACCATGTGCAGTTGGTGTAAAAAGGTCCGTATTGACGATGATAGCTGGGTTGAAATCGAAACCGCCCTGGACACATTAAAACCGTTCCACAATGAAGCGCTGCCGTCCATATCCCATGGCATCTGTCAGCATTGTCATTTCAGAGTCTGGCCAAAATTCCATTGATCATAATTCCGTCAATGCGCCGGCATAAACTAATCCCGGACCTCAATCGACCGATAATGGATATAAACGAATCGTATGAACGTTTAACATACCGGAGGAAATCATGACGCTTGAACTATTTCTATCTGCATTAATTGTGACCTGGATTTTCTACCTGTTTTCCAGGATACTCCGGCAAAAATTACTGTTGAAAAAAGTCGTTCATACATTCCTTAAGCAGGAAAAGCTTAGTTCGTAATCCCGGAGGATGCTTCACCCAGTATAAAAACGCCGGATTTGAGTGTCAGATCCCAGTTCATATCCCCGAAACCCGGTTTATATTTGCCGAGTGCTCCCCATATCGTTATATGCGTTATGAAACACAAAGATCATTCCACAGGATATATTGTTGTAAATAACAGGAATTATGATGTATATAATATGAAAATATTTCGGTATGTGTGCAGATTTTTCGTTATACCTATGGAATAAACGTTGGTGATTTGTGGTAGGGGCGTATGGAAATACGCCCCGGAATATACGTTGGTGATTTATGGCAGGGGCGTATGGAAATACACCCCGGAATATACGTTGGTGATTTATGGTAGGGGCGTATGGCCATACGCCCCGGAATATACGTTGGTGATTTATGGTAGG